>NZ_JBFUEY010000004.1:0-581229 GCF_056403715.1 Mesorhizobium sp. P2_F5
AAGCTGGCAGGAGCACAAAGATCGATGACACCGGCCTGATCATTGTGACACAACCGCGGCTCGATCGGACGCACTCTGTCATCCACGCCAGAATCCCTGCCGACCCAGATCGCCTCGGCGGGTCCCATTACAGAGTCAGGCTCCTAGCGGGAATGAAAAGGCGGCGTGAGCCCCGCGCTTCTTCACGCTCCAGGTCCCTCACAGACGCCCGCGCGTGCCCTCCGGGTCATAGGGAGAGTCGGCGATCACCCGTGCCGGGCGCCGCTCGCCGAGAATTGAAACCTCCAGCACTGTCCCGGGCGTGCCAAGCTCCAGCGGCAGCAGCGCCAACGCTAAGTCATGGCCAAACGTGTAGGAGTAACCCGCCGACGTGACGCGGCCGACAAGGCTGCCGTCGCGATAGACGCCCTCATAGGCAAAGGCGCTCGCTCCATCCGTATCGATGGACAGCGTCACGATCCGGCGCGCCGTTCCCTGCTTTTGCTTCGCGGTCAGGGAGGCTCTGCCGATGAAATCTCCCTTGTCGAGCCTCACGAAGCGGTCGAGACCGCTCTCCCAGGCCGACAGTTCGAGGTTCATGTCGCGGTACATGGCGCGGAAAGACTTGTCGAGACGCAGCGATTCTAGCGCCTGCAGCCCGACCAGCCTGAGCCCGTGCGCCTCACCTGATGCCAGAAGCGCATCCAGCAAATGCCGCTGATAGCAGAGCGGATGATAGAGCTCCCAGCCGAGCTCGCCCGAATAGTTGACGCGCATCAGCCGCACGTCGCTGGCGAGGGCGACGGTCGCCGACTGCACGCTGAACCAGGGGAAAGCATCGTTCGACAGATCGATCTCGGTCAACAGCTGCAGAACGTCGCGCGCTTTGGGCCCGACCACGGTGAAGCTGCCGCGATCATTGGTGACATTGCGCAGTTGCACACTGCCGTCCTGCGGCAGCAGCTTGTTCAGGTCGTCATAGTTCCAGCGTTCGGCGCGCGGCGTCGAGACGAGGTAGAACAGGTCGCTCCGTAGCCGCGCCACCACATACTCCGCCTGCACACCGCCGGCCGGCGCGAGATGATGGGCGAGCGCGATGCGACCGAGGCGCGGCAAGCGATTGGCAAGAATCCCGTCGAGCCAGCGTTCGGCGCCCGGACCGCTGACCTCGAACTTGGTCATCGGCGTCATTTCGACCAAGCCGACGGCTTGCCGGACAGCCTGGACCTCCTCGCCGACATAGATGCCCTTGGCGGTCCAGCGCCAGCTGTACGAATTGCGGGCCTCGACGCCCGAAGGTGCGAACCAGCTTGGCATTTCCCAGCCGTTCAGCACATCCCACACAGCACCGAGCTGACTGAGGCGGTCGTAGGACGGAGCTGTTTTCTGCGGACGTGCCGCCGGCATGTCCTGGCCCGGATAATGCTGCGTCGCATGGGTGCCCCAGGCTTCCCGCACCTTCTCCCGCGTCCAGTTCTTGTTGGCATGGTCGCCGAAGCGCCGCGGATCCAGCTCCGCCGTGTCGATGCTGTTGCCGCCTTCGACAATCCGCTCCGAAAGATAATGGCCGATCGCTCCGCCCCACAGGATGCCGCCCGGCACGCCTTCCGCGAGCCAGACATTCTGAAGCCCCCAGGCCGGCCCCATCAACGGCAGCTCATCGGCGGTCATCTGGAACGGTCCGCGCACATTTCTCTTGATGCCGGCGCGCCCGAGCGCGGGCACGAGTTCCGTAGCCCGTTCCCAGTTCCAGGAGACGGCGTCGAAATCCTCATCGAGCAGGTCGGCGCCGAACCATTCCGGCACGCCGTTTTCGGCGAACAGCTTGAGCTGTTCGGTGCGCTCGTAGGGGCCGAACAGCAGCCCGTCCCCTTCTTCACGCAAATAGCCCTCGTAACCCTCGTCCCTCAGGATCGGCATTTCCGAAAGGCCCTGCCGCTTGCGCTCCATGACTTCGGGCACCGCGTCGGTGATCCAGTACTGATGCACGATCGGAATGGCCGGAATGTCGAGGCCCAGCATGGCGCCGGTCTGGCGTGCATAATTGCCGGTGGCGAGGATTACGTGTTCGCAGACCATGTCGCCGCGGGAGGTTCTGACCTTCCACTCGCCGCCCGGCATCCGCTCGAACCCCGTCACTTCGGTGCCAAGATGGATCCTTGCTCCGAGGTCGCGGGCGCCCTTGGCCATGGCCTGGGTCACGTCAGCGGGCGCGATGTGACCGTCATCGGGATGATAGAGCGCGCCCAGCATGCCGCTGTTGTTGAGCAGCGGCCAGATTTCGCGCGCCTCGGCGGGCGATACGATCCGCGCCCGTATGCCCTGAACCTCGGCGACGTCGATATAGCTGCGGTATTCGTCGAGCCTGTCGCGCGTGTTGGCGATGCGCAGCTGGCCGCATTTGTGCCAGCCCACCTTCTGGCCGGTTTCAGCTTCGAGGCCCTCATAGATCTCAATGGATTTGGCGATCATTCGGCCGACGTTGAGACTGCGGGCGTAGGACGGTATCAGCCCCGCCGCATGCCATGTCGAGCCGGCGGTGAGCTGCGTCCGCTCGAGCAGCGCGACATCGCTCCAGCCGCGCTTCGCCAAGCCGTAAAGAATACCTGCGCCGACACAGCCGCCACCGACGACCACCGCACGAACGTTGTCCAACATACGCAATGCCTCTGGATGAAATTGCCCTGGGCACTATAGGTAAGCGCGACACTGTCGGTCACGCCATTTGCGACGCCGACATGGCGGTTGGTACGCCCGCCCGGGTGACGGCGTTATGGATCAGTTGAATCTTGGATTTGAAGGTCGATCTCTCCGTTGCGCTGGCGCGCACTGTCGCCGAGGCAAGCCGAGATCAGATCGGAGAGATGTTGGTGCGGTCGAGAAGACTCGAACTTCCACGGGTTGCCCCACAGCGACCTCAACGCTGCGCGTCTACCAATTCCGCCACGACCGCCCGTGGTAGGAGCCGGAACGAACCGGCTCGCGGCGTGTAGCAAATCGTTTCCGGTGAAACAAGGGCGCGGCGCGCAATAATCGCCGGGAATTGGCATAACGGCCGGGAAGGCCGAAATGCGTGGCGAACTGGACGTTTCAGCCAATTGCCGCCATATGAAGGGGCAAATGCATTCCGCCCCAAGGCGCAAGGCGGTTTTGAAAGCCGGCGTGCATTAAGCTAAAAACGAAAAGCCATGACAGAACGCAGCCAGATCGCCACGTCGTTCCTGCCCTTGCCCGGTTCAGCGCCGGTCGAATGGCGCATCGAGCCCGGCCTGACCGGCTACACCGATGCGCTGGCCGTGATGGAAGCGCGCGCCGAGGCAATCCGCACGGGTGCGGCCGCCGAGATGGTCTGGCTGGTCGAGCATCCGCCGCTTTACACCGCCGGTACCAGCGCCCGCATCGAGGATCTGATCGATCCCGACCGTTTCCCGGTCTTTGCCGCAGGACGCGGCGGCGAATACACTTATCATGGGCCGGGCCAGCGCGTCGCCTATGTCATGCTTGACCTGAAGCGCCGGCGCGAGGATGTGCGCGCTTTCGTCGCCGCGCTCGAGCAGTGGATTATCGGAACACTCGCCGCCTTCAACGTGCGCGGCGAACGCCGCGAGGACCGTGTCGGTGTCTGGGTGGTGCGGCCCGATCGCCCTTCCCTGCCCGACGGCTCGCCAGCCGAGGACAAGATCGCGGCCATCGGCATCCGGCTGCGGCGCTGGGTGAGCTTTCACGGCATAGCCGTCAATGTCGAGCCGGATCTCAGCCATTTCAGCGGCATCGTGCCCTGCGGCGTGCCGGATCACGGCGTCACCAGCCTCGTCGACCTCGGCCTGCCGGTGACCATGGCCGATTTCGACCTGGCGCTGAAATCCGCCTTCGAGGATGTGTTTGGCGCAGCCGACGGCACAGCTGCCGAACCGGCGCGCAAGGCCGGCTGAAGTCTCGCCTCGATCAAACGCTCAAAGTAACCGCGCCGAGGCCCACAACAAGCCGTAGCCGTGTATGGCGAAGACCGCCAGCAGCGCGCCGGCCATGGCGAAACGGTCGAAGGTGCGGATCGGCTTCAGCTCATGGCGCGGTTTTACCCCGCTGCCCATGGTCAGCAGGCTGAGGATGGCAAAGACAGCGCCCGCCACCAGCAGAAAGCTTTGGGAAAAACCGGCCAGCCAGCCGATCGCCAGCAAGGCCGACAGCAGAGAAAACGAGGCCAGCGCCAGCGCGATCGGGCCCGGACAGATCTGGCGCAACACCTGGCCGCCGTCGAACTTCCACACCGGCACCAGATTGGCGATATTGAACAGCGCGGCAAAGCCGGCAAGCGTCGCCAGCAGCGCGGCAGCGAGCCGATGCCCGTCGCTGGAGGCGAACCCACTGGCGGCGATCAGCAACGGCACCAGGAAGGCGGAGAAGCCCGCCCCCATCAGCGCCACGAAAGCAACCTCGAAGCGGCTGTCATAGGGCCGCCCGCCAATGGCGATGCCGCCGAGCAACGGAATGAAGATCATCCGCGCCTTGCGATGCCCGGTCAGCCGGAAGGCCGCCATATGACCGAGCTCATGCAGGGCCACCACCGAGGTCAGGATCGCGGCCAGCGCAAAGCCACCGAGATTGAGCCCGAAGAACGGCCACAGGATGAAGGCCGACAAAACGGCAAAGCCGACCTGGCTCAGCGGATGCTCGAACCAGCCGCCCTTGCGATACTCTCCGGTCCTCGCCCAGTGCTGTAGCTTGCCGAGTTCGCGGCGCATGGCGAAGTAGCGGAACACCAGGAAGGCGACGCCGCGATAGTGGTCGGTCTGGCTGAGCGTGACCCGCGTCGCAGCGCCTTCCGAAACAAGTTCGGTGGTCTCGTAAAAATCCTTCCAGAACGAAGCATCGAGCGCGGTATCCTCGATGACGCGCATCGAAAAACGACTGCCTTCGACGATGTCTTCGAACCGCGACCTGCGCTCGATCGGCTGGCCATCGCGACCTTCCCACGACAGCATGATGCGTGCCGTACCCTGCCCGTCCAATGCCTCGGCCGAGAGTATCTCGCCTGACCAGCCGGCATCGCTGCCGAGCGGCCACAGCGCCTGCCAGAGGCGCTGCCGGTCCAGGGCAACCACGCGGATGAGCCGCACCGTGCGCAAACCGAGCGGCGCGGTCATCAAAAGGAAAATCAGTCCGAGATTACCGGCCACGAGAAGGACCGTCACGATCGGCGACACTTGGGTGTTTGCTCCCTGTCTTGGCAGGGCACCCTAGCGTCATGGCGGCAAGAAAGGCTTAACGGCACAACGCCCTCCTGCCCGCCCTAAAACACTGCGGCGAACCGCAGTTTCATCACATGGCGCCGATCCAGACGGCCATGGAAACCAGAAACGCACTCATGCACACCAACGAAACGACGTCCTGAACAAGATCGCTCATAACTCTCTCCTGTTGTTGCTATGTTCGTATTTTGTTCTAATTTTGTTCGAATGTCAACGACCGGAAGGCGGGCATGCCGACGAATCCTGACAGCCGGTTTGGGCAGGGTTAAGAAAGCGTTGATATGATAAGGGGCGGGATCGCGCGGTAGAAGATATCCACTGCTTCAGATGGCGAGTTGCTCGCGAACGTCGGCGCTGCCCCTCACCTGACTGCCGGCATCCTCTCCCCGTATAGTGACGGGGAGAGGGGCGCTGTCATCGGTGATTTCGCTAATCGCTAGCGTTGCAGGAATAGCGCCGAGGCAGCGGCCTGCCCTTTCTCCCCGTCACTATACGGGGAGAAATGCCCGGCAGGGCAATGAGGGGCGGAGCTGACTTCAGCGATCTTTGCTCCCCAAAAGGGCTAAGATCCGCAGGCCGGCCTCACCTGAGTATCGCCATGCCCTAAAGTGGCACCACCTTGCCCTCGTGCAACGTCACCCGCCGGTCCATGCGCGAGGCCAGTTCGTGATTGTGGGTGGCGATCAGCGCGGCAAGGCCCGACTGCTTGACCAACGCGCCGAGCGCCTCGAAGACATAGGACGCGGTGACGGGGTCGAGATTGCCGGTTGGCTCGTCAGCGAGCAGCAGCAATGGCGCGTTGGCGACGGCACGAGCAATGGCGACGCGCTGCTGCTCGCCGCCGGAAAGCTCCGACGGACGGTGCGAAGCGCGCTTGCCGATCTGCATGTAGTCGAGCAACTGCGCGGCGCGCTCCGCCGCTTCCTTGCGCGACAGCCCCTTGATCAGCTGCGGCATCATGATGTTTTCGAGCGCCGAAAACTCCGGCAGCAAATGATGGAACTGATAGACGAAGCCGACATCGTTGCGGCGGATCGCCGTGCGCTCGTCATCGGAGAGCCGTCCGCAGGCCCGGCCGGCCAAAATGACGTCGCCGGCGTCGGGACGCTCGAGCAGGCCCGCCGTGTGCAGCAGCGTCGACTTGCCGGTGCCCGATGGCGCCACCAGCGCCACCATCTCGCCGCGCTTCAGTGAAAAATCCGCGCCGTTCAGAATGGTGAGCTTGCGCGGCCCCTGGACATAGTGCCGCTCGACGCTCTTCAGCTCGATAATGATCTCGGACTTCATTCGTATCTCAAGGCCTCGACCGGATCGAGCCGTGCTGCCCGCCATGCCGGAAACACCGTCGCCAGGAAGGACAGGCCAAGCGCCATCAGGATGACATAGGTGGTCTCGCGCGGGTCCATCTTGGCCGGCAGCTGGCTGAGGAAGTAGAGCTCCGGGTTGAACAGCACCTTGCCGGTCATCCAGGAGAAGAACTGGCGGATGGATTCGATGTTGGTGCAGATAAGCACCCCAAGCAGCACGCCGGCGAGCGTTCCGGTGACGCCGATCGCCGCCCCCGTCATCAGGAAGATGCGCAGGATGGCGCCCCGCGAGGCGCCCATCGTGCGCAGGATGGCGATATCGTGGCCCTTGTCCTTCACCAGCATGATCAGGCCGGAGATGATGTTGAGCGCCGCCACCAGCACGATCAGCGTCAGGATCATGAACATGACGTTGCGCTCGACCTGCAGTGCTGAAAAGAACGTCTCGTTGCGCTGGCGCCAATCGACCATGTCGATCGGCCGTTGCGCCGCCGCGTCGACCAGTGGTTTCAGCGCATCGACATTATCGGGATTGTCGACATAGATCTCGATCGTCTGCGCCCTGCCGTCCATGTTGAAATAGAGCTGCGCTTCCGAAAACGGCATGTAGACGATGGAGCTGTCATATTCCGACATGCCGACTTCGAAGATCGCCGCCACCTTGTAGCCCTTCAGCCGCGGCGTCGTGCCCATCGGCGTCACATCGCCATCCGGCGAGATCAGCGTGATGGTGTCGCCGAGCACGAGGCCCAGATTCTCGGCCATGCGCTTGCCGATGGCGACGCCTTCGCCGGAGTCGAAGCCGTCAAGCGTGCCCTGCTTGACGTTTTTGGCGACGATGTCGATCTTGCCGAGATCCTCGGCCCGTATGCCGCGCACCAGCGCGCCCATGCCGCCGCCGACATTGCCTTGCGCCAGCACCTGGCCGTCGATCAGCGGTATGGCGTATTTGACGCCGGCCACGCCGTTGATGCGGGCGGCAACCTGAGCATAGTCCTCAAGCGGCGAATCCAGCGGCTGCACGATCAGATGACCGTTGACGCCGAGAATGCGGGTCAACAGCTCAGCCCGGAACCCGTTCATAACCGCCATGACGACGATCAGCGTCGCGACGCCCAGCATAATGCCGAGGAAGGAGATCGAGGCGATGACCGAGATCACCGTCTCCTTGCGGCGCGAGCGCAGATAACGCCAGGCGACCATGCGTTCGAACATGGAAAACGGCCCAGCAACCGGAGACTTGCCGACCGGAGACTTGCCCACCGGCGAGTTGGCGACCGAAGGCTTCGCTGCCGCGGCTTGGCTCATGCGGTTGCACCGAAGCGTTTCCTGGCCTCCGCCACCGGCAGTGTCTCGCGCTCGCCGGTCCGGCGGTTCTTGATCTCGATCTCGCCGGCAGCCACGCCGCGCGGACCGACGATCACCTGCCAGGGCAGGCCGATCAGGTCGGCGGTGGCGAACTTGCCGCCCGGCCGCTGGTCGGTGTCGTCGTAAAGCACATCCTTGCCGGCGCCGGCGAAGGCGGCATAGAACTCGTTGCAGACGCGGTCGCAGTCGGCGTCGCCCACCTTCATGTTGATCAGGCCGATGTCGAACGGCGCCACCGCTTCCGGCCAGATGATGCCGTTATCGTCATGGCTGGCCTCGATGATCGCCGCCACCAGCCGCGACGGGCCGATGCCGTAGGAGCCGCCGGAGACGAAATGATCCTTGCCGTCGGGCCCGGTCACCTTGGCGCCCATCGGCTTGGAATACTTGTCGCCGAAATGGAAGATGTGGCCGACCTCGATGCCGCGCGCCGAGACCCGGTCGGCTTCGCCGAGCTTGTCCCAGGCTGCCTCGTCATGCATCTCGTCGGTGGCGGCGTAGGGTGTCGTCCACGTCTTGACGATGTCGGCGATCTCGCCGTCATTGGCAAAGTCGGTGTTTTCACCGGGCACCTGAAGCGACAGATACTCGCGGTCGCAATAGACCTGGCTTTCGCCGGTGTCGGCCAGGATGATGAATTCGTGGCTGAGATCGCCGCCGATCGGCCCGGTGTCGGCCCGCATCGGAATGGCCTGCAGGCCCATGCGCGTGAACGTCCTGAGATAAGAGACGAACATCCGGTTATAGGCCGCCTTGGCGCCCTCGAAATCGAGGTCGAAGGAATAGGCGTCCTTCATCAGGAATTCGCGTGAGCGCATGACGCCGAAGCGCGGCCGCACCTCGTCGCGGAACTTCCACTGGATGTGGTAGAGGTTGAGCGGCAGGTCCTTGTAGGACTTGACGTAGGCGCGCACGATCTCGGTGACCACTTCCTCATTGGTCGGTCCGTAGAGCATGTCGCGGTCCTGCCGATCCTTGATGCGCAGCATCTCCTTACCGTAATCGTCATAGCGGCCGCTTTCGCGCCACAGATCGGCCGATTGGATGGTCGGCATCAGGATTTCCAGCGCGCCGGCGCGGTTCTGCTCCTCGCGGATAATCCGGCAAACCTTGTCCAGCACCAGCTTGCCCAGCGGCAACCAGGAAAAGCTGCCCTGCCCCTGCTGGCGGATCATGCCGGCACGCAGCATCAGCCGGTGCGAGACGATCTCGGCCTCGCGCGGATTTTCTTTCAGGATGGGCAGGAAAAACTGCGACAAACGCATGGACAGGTCCGTGAGAGAGGAGGCTGCGCCGGAATCGGCGCGGCTGGCTTGCTTGCCCCGGCTTCATAGCTATTTCGTGACGGAATGGAAACCCGACCGGCCGCATCGGCCCGAAATCGCAAAAATCGATTCTTCTTCCAAAGACCTTCGAACCGAAAACGATAATCCTTGGGCGCAAAGTGCTCCGCCTCGCTGCAAAGTGCTGACACACGCTTTGCGCGTCCGGGCGACGCAGCACACCTGGCCAAATTAATGCGGCAGCCCCGCTGTTGTTCGTTTCGCAAGCAAAGCCTGCCGTACTATTGTGCAGTGCAGCACAGGATTGCCCGTTTGCGGGCAAAATTCTGCGTGACAATTTCATCGGGGTTAGGCTAGTGTGCCCCGATAACCGAGAGGGTAGAGAAAAATCTGCTCTCCTACGCGGTCAAAGTCTTGGGAGGATGCGATCTAGGCGCGGTTACCCGCTGCCGCCGGAAACCGGAAAACAGATCGGAACGCGTTTAAATTGCAAGGCCTTGTGCCTTGCATTTTTTTTGCCCAATCATCTGGTTAGATCAAACTGTTCCCAAATCACATGAGCTTGCGCCGGCGTGATCTGGTCGCGATTCTATCAGGATTGGCTATGCTTGCGCGCGGAGTTGCTAACCTTGGCCCGAGGCACCGAAACTGGAGTCCGATGCTCCGAAAATAGGCACAAAAAGCCGCATGCTGCCCGCCCGATTTTTTCGGCAGGAAAGTGCTTTAATTAGCCGGTGCCTGGCTGGCTTCGGGAATGACGTGCGGGACTTCGTCGAGGCTGTAACCCAGCCCGTGCGTCAGGCCGTAGAAAATGCCCATGACGACAGCCGTGACGATGGTGGTGCGGATCACGGCGCGCAGCATATGCGGCCCGCGCGGCGCGCTGGCAACCGTGCCCAGCGTCACGTCGTGATCGTCATCCTGCGTGCGCACGCTGAACGGCAGCACCATAAACAGCATCAGCCACCAGGTGATGAAGAACAGCGCGGCAAACGAAATCCAGCTCATGCCTGCTCCAGTTCTACCAGCGTACCGAAGAAATCCTTGGGGTGCAGGAACAGCACCGGCTTGCCGTGGGCGCCGGTTTTGGGATTGCCGTCGCCCAGCACACGGGCGCCGCTCGCCTTGAGATGATCGCGCGCGGCAAGAATGTCGTCGACCTCATAGCAGACATGATGCATGCCGCCCGAGGGGTTCTTCTCGAGGAAAGCCGCGATCGGCGAAGCCTCGCCCAGCGGCTCCAGCAGTTCGATCTTGGTGTTGCCGACATCGACGAACACAACCGTCACGCCATGCTCCGGCAGCGCCTGTGGCGCGGTGACCTTCGCGCCAAGCGTATCGCGATAAGCGGTGATCGCCGCGGCCAGATCCGGCACGGCAAGCGCGACATGGTTCAGGCGTCCCAGCATGAAACCTCCAGCTTCGATGTCTGGCGTCTTACGTCAAATCGGCCGACATCAATAGCCTTTGCCAAGGCGCGCAAGGTCGCACTTGGGTGAACCGCCGCCCTGTTCCAATCGATATCAGCGAAGTACAAACGGCAATGTCCGATGTCCGCCCACGCGTTTTCAGCTTCGATCTTGGCTCATTCAAGGTCGCCGCCCTCCTCGACGCCGTCGATCTCCGCGACAATCTCGCCGCGGCTTTCGCCCCTGGACAATCGCCGGGCGCGGTGCGCGAACTCGCCGTCTCGAACGTCATCGATCCCCATCGATACGAGCATTGCTTCATCCCGACGCTGATCGACACCGGCGCGGAAAAAATCCTGTTCGACACCGGATTCGGCGACGAGGACAGTGCACTCTTGCAATGCCTGCAAGACCTCGGGCTCGAACCCGCCGACATCGATTTGGTGATCATCACGCATGGCCACCCCGACCACATCGGTGGCCTCATGAACAACGGCGAAGCCGTCTTCAGCCGGGCGCGCTATGTGTTCGGTGCGGCAGAATTCGTCTTCTGGACCGAGGCGGATACGGTGCGCGAAGCCAGGCTGAGCAACCGCGACCTGTTCCGGCGCGTCTGTGCCAGCCTTGCCGACCGGGCGACATTCGTAGCGCCGGGCGACGAAATCGTGCCGGGCATCACCGCCATCGACGCCGCCGGCCATTCTCCAGGGCTGCTGGCGTTCCACATCGAAAGCGATGGGCAGCAATTGCTCATCTGGTCGGACGCCTTCCTGCACTCTGTCGTGTCGATCCAGCGCCCCGAATGGCATGCCGATCTCGACGACGAGAAGGAGCAGGCCGTCGAGACCCGCAAGCGCCTGCTGAAAATGGCCGCGGAACACCGGCTGCTTGTCGCCGGCTATCACATGCCGTTTCCGGGTCTCGGGCACATCGAGCAGGTGGACGGGGCGTTTCGCTGGCTTCCCGTCAGCAGCTGAATTCCAGCGCTTGGTTTCGCCCTATCTCGTGACGAACACCGTCACCAGAGGCTTCTTGCCCCAGGCTTCGTTGGCGGCGCCGCGCACCGCGCGTCGAACCGCTTCCTGCACCAGATCGAGATCCTTGCGACGCTGGCGGGGGATCGAGTCCACCGCACCGACGGCCGCGTCGAGCATCAGGTCTTCCATGTTCTCGCCACGGGCGTCCGCCTCGGCGACGCCGATGGCGACCAGATCGGGATCGCCGGCGAGCTCATATTTGTCGTCGAGCACGACATTGACCGCGACATGGCCGGCAAAGGACAGCTTGCGCCGGTCGCGTATGCCCATTGCCTGGTCAGTGCCGATCAGCCTGCCATCCTTGTAGATGCGGCCGAACGGCACCTGGTCGATGATGGTGGCCGGACCGGGCGCCAGCCGCAGCATGTCACCGTCGCGCACCTGCGCAACCTGGCCGATGCCGGAGGTCGACATCAGCGACCCCTGCGCCACCAGATGCGCGGCCTCGCCATGCACGGGAACGCCGATTTGCGGACGCACCCACTCATACATCCTGCGCAATTCGCTGCGGCGGGGATGGCCGGAGACATGCACCAGCGCATCGCCATCCTCGATGATCTTGATGCCGAGATCGATGAGGCGGTTCTTGATCTCGAGGATCGCCTTTTCGTTACCAGGAATGGTGCGCGAGGAAAACACCACCGTGTCGCCGGCCGTCAGAGACACCGATTTCATCTCTTCGCGCGACAGTTTTGCCAGTGCCGCCAGCGGTTCGCCCTGGCTGCCCGTGCAGATAATGACCAGGTTCTCGCGCGGGATGAAGCCGAACTCTTCTTCGGCGATGAACTCCGGCAGGCCGTCCATGTAGCCGAGTTCACCGGCCACATCGATGACGCGCTTCAGTGAGCGGCCGAGCACCAGGCACTGGCGGCCGGCATCGCGCGCCGCCTTGGCGATCGAGACGATGCGCCCGACATTGGACGAGAAGGTGGTGACGGCGACGCGGCCGACGGCGCTTTGGATGACACCCCTCAGCCCCTCGCCAACCGCCACTTCCGACGGCGATTCGCCTTCGCGCAGCGCATTGGTCGAATCGCAGATCAGCGCCAGCACGCCCTTGTCGCCATAGGCGCGGAAACGCGCCTCGTCGGTCTTCGGGCCGATCGTCGGTTCCGGATCGATCTTCCAGTCGCCGGTATGGATGACGGTGCCGGCCGGCGAGGTAATCGCCAGCGACATCGGCTCGGGGATCGAGTGCGCCACCGGAATGGCCTCGATCTCGAACGGACCGACGGTGAACTTTTCGCCTGCCCGGTAGATCGTCACCGGGATTTTCGGCGCGCCCTGCTCGCCCTGGCGCTTGGCGTCCAGCAGGCCGGCGCTGAACGGCGTCATCCACACCGGCGCCTTCAGCTTCGGCCAGGTGTCGAGCAGCGCGCCGTAATGGTCTTCATGCGCATGTGTGATGATGATACCGCGCAGACCGGCAAGGTTCTCCTCGATGAAGCGCGTATCGGGCAGGATCAGGTCGACTCCCGGATGCGCCGCGTCGGGAAAGGTCACGCCGACATCGACGACGATCCATTCGCGCGCACTGGGCGGCCCGTAGCCGTAAAGGGCGAAGTTCATGCCGATCTCGCCGACGCCGCCGAGCGGCACGAAGACGAGTTCGGCGTTTTGCGCTTTCGCCATCAATTTTCCCTTCCCGGCCTTTGCGGCCAGCCCCTAAACTTTTGCCGACGCGACCGCGCCGAAATGCACGTCGCCGGCGGCGACCGTCACGACCGACCCCTCATCATCGCGGATCACGAAACGGCAGTCCGCGTCAATGGTCTCGAAGGTACCGCGCACCACATTCCCGTCAATCCTGACAGCAACCTCGCCGCCGAGCCCCGCTGCGCGCGCCAGCCAGCGCCGCCTGATGGCGTCGAGCCCGCGTCCTTCATCCCACAGCCGCGCATTGTCGGTCCACGCATCGGACAGCGCCAAGAACAGCGTTTCGGCATCACATGTCGCGCCAAGCGCCTGCAGCGATGTCGCCGGATACGGCATATCAGTGGGATATGCCACCACATTGACGCCGATGCCGACCGCCACCGCGAAACGGCCGCCGTCGAGAATAGCCGATTCCAGCAGGATGCCGGCAAGCTTGGCGCCGGAGGCCAGCACATCGTTCGGCCATTTCAGCTCGAAGCGGTTCTGCCCCTGGCTGGCGCCGTCGAGACCGATGGCGATCCGGCCTTTCGGCACCACGGCATCGAGCGCGTCGGCCAGCGACAGGCCGGCGACGAAACCGAGTGTCGCGGCAAGGCGAAGCTCACCGCCGGTTATGACGAGCAAGGTCGCCGCCAGATTGCCTTCGGGCGACACCCAGGCACGGCCACGCCGGCCGCGCCCGCTTTCCTGCTTTTTGGAAACGACCCACAATTTGCCGGGGTCACCTGCCCTTGCATGGTCCAGCGCCACCGTGTTGGTGGAGCCGATACTGTCATGGGCCTCGAGCCGGAACCCTTCCGTCTCAGAGGTTGGAGCCAGCCGAAATGCCATCCGGTCAGAAAAATGTCTTGGCGGCGGCTTCGGCGTAGGTCGCGATCGGACCGCCGATCAGCACATAGAACAGCACGAAGGCGCCGGAGACGCCGAGAACGAGGCGCAACTCGCTCGCCATCGGCACGAAGCCGCCGGCCGGTTCGTCGAACCACATGATCTTGATGATGCGCAGATAGTAATAAGCGCCCACGACCGAGGCCAGCACGCCGATGATCGCCAGCGCATAGAGGTTGGCGTTGATGGCGGCGAGGAAGACGTACCACTTCCCCCAGAAGCCGGCGAGCGGCGGGATGCCGGCCAGCGAGAACATCAAGATGGTGAGGATCGTCGCCATGATCGGGTTGGTCGAGGAGAGACCGGCCAGATCGCTGATCTGCTCGACATTGCCTTCCTTGCGCCGCATGGCGAGGATGAAGGCGAAGGTGCCGAGCGTCATCACCAGATATATCAGCATATAGATGGCGACGCCGCGTACGCCGGCCTGGCTGTTGGCGGCGAGGCCGACCAACGCGTAGCCCATATGGCCGATCGAGGAGTACGCCATCAGTCGCTTGATGTTGGTCTGGCCGATGGCGGCAAAGGCGCCGAGCGCCATCGAGGCGATCGAGATAAAGACGATGATCTGCTGCCAGTCGGACGCGATCGGCTTGAAGGCGCCCATGGTGACGCGCACGATCAGCGCCATCGCCGCCATCTTGGGTGCCGCCGCCAGGAAAGCGGTGACCGGTGTCGGCGCACCCTCGTAAACGTCGGGCGTCCACATATGGAACGGCACCGCCGAAATCTTGAAGGCAAGGCCGGCCAGCACGAAGACGAGGCCGACGACGAGGCCAAGCTGGCGCTCGCCGCTGCCGAGAGCGGAGGCGATTTCCTGGAAGCCGACATTGCCGGTGTAGCCGTAGACGAGGCTGATGCCATAGAGCAGCATGCCGGACGACAGCGCGCCCAGCACGAAGTACTTCAGGCCGGCCTCGGTCGAGCGCAGATTGTCACGGTTGATCGCCGCCAGCACATAGATCGCCAGCGACTGCAGTTCGAGGCCGAGATAAAGCCCGATCATGCCGTTGGCCGAGATCATCAGCATCATGCCGAGCGTGCACAAAAGGATCAGCACGGGGTATTCGAACTTGTCGAAATGCTCCTGCTTGGCAAAGCGCATCGACATGACCAGCGTCACCGCCGAACCGACCAGCGACAGCACCTTCATGAAGCGGGAGAACGGATCCTGGATGAAGGCGTTGCCGTAAGCGCTGCCCAGCCCCGTGGAAAGGATCAGCCATAGGCCTGCGATCACCAGCACGGCGACGGCAAGACCGGTCACAAGGTTGACGGCGTTGGCGCGCGAATAGGCGCCGACCATCAAGAGCGCGAGCGCGCCGATGGCAAGGATCAGTTCCGGCGTCGAGAGCGAAAGGCTGGCGTAAAGGTCCGGCGTCATGGTTCGCAAAACCTCTGGTCAGTTCGCCGCCGCGGTCTGCGCGGCGCCGATGGATGCGGTGACATTGGTGACGAGCGCCTTGACCGACTGGGCCGTGGCTTCGAAGACGGGGGCGGGATAGACGCCGAAGAAGATGACCAGAACGACCAGCGGGTAGATGATCGCCTTCTCGCGCGTCGAGAGATCGAGCAGGCCCTTCAGGCTTTCCTTGGTCAGCGCGCCGAAGATCACCCGGCGGTATAGCCAGAGCGCGTAAGCGGCCGACAGAATGACGCCGGTGGCGGCGAAGAACGCCACCCAGGTGTTGACCTTGAACACGCCGAGCATGGTCAGGAATTCGCCGACGAAGCCGCTGGTGCCGGGCAGGCCGACATTGGCCATGGTGAAGACCATGAACACGGTAGCGTATTTCGGCATGTTGTTGACCAGGCCGCCATAGGCGTCGATCTCGCGCGTGTGCATGCGGTCGTAGATGACGCCGACGCACAGGAACAGCGCGCCCGAGACCAGGCCGTGGCTGAGCATCTGGAAGATCGCGCCCTGCACGCCTTCCTGGTTCATGGCGAAGATGCCCATGGTGACGAAGCCCATATGGGCGACCGAGGAATAGGCGATCAGCTTCTTCATGTCCTCCTGCATCAGCGCCACCAGCGAGGTGTAGATGATGGCAACGACGGAGAGCGTAAACACCAGCGGCGCGAACATTTCCGACGCCAGCGGGAACATCGGCAAGGAGAAGCGCAGGAAGCCGTATCCGCCCATCTTCAGAAGGATGGCGGCCAGGATCACCGAGCCCGCCGTTGGCGCTTCGACGTGCGCGTCGGGCAGCCAGGTGTGCACCGGCCACATCGGCATCTTCACCGCGAAGGAGGCGAAGAAGGCCAGCCATAGCCATGTCTGCATGCTGGCCGGGAAATTGTGCGTCAACAGCGTCGGCATGTCGGTGGTGCCGGACTGGTAGAACATCGCCATGATGGCCAAGAGCATCAGCACCGAGCCGGCCAGCGTGTAGAGGAAGAACTTGAACGAGGCATAGACGCGGCGCTTGCCGCCCCAGACGCCGATGATGATGAACATCGGGATCAGGCCGGCTTCGAAGAAGACGTAGAACAGCACGATGTCGAGCGCGCAGAACACGCCGATCATCAGCGTTTCCAGCAGCAGGAAGGCGATCATGTAGGCCTTGACGCGCTTGTCGATCGCTTCCCACGACGCCAGGATGCAGAGCGGCATCAGGAACGTCGTCAGGATGACGAACAGCATCGAAATGCCGTCGACGCCCATATGGTAGGAGATGCCGGAATCCAGCCAGGCAAACTTCTCGACGAACTGGAAGCCGGCCTGCGAATTGTCGAAGCCGGTCCAGATGAACAGCGAGATGATGAAGGTGGCCGCGGTGGTGATGAACGCGATGGCGCGGATATTGCGGCGTGCGTTTTCGCTGTCGTCCCTGATGAACAGAATCAGCAACACACCAACCAGCGGCAGGAAGGTGACCAGCGAGAGGATTGGCCAGGCGGTCATCAGAGCATCATCCAGGTGACGAGTGCGGCCACGCCGATCAGCATGGCGAAGGCATAGTGATAGAGGTAGCCGGTCTGCAACTTGACGACGCGGTTGGTGACGTCGACGACGCGCGCTGAAACGCCATCGGGGCCAAGGCCATCGATGATGGTGCCGTCGCCGGTCTTCCACAGGAAGTGACCAAGAGCCTTTGCCGGCCGCACGAACAGGACGTCGTAGAGCTCGTCGAAGTACCATTTGTTGAGCAGGAAGGCGTAGAGCAAGCGATGGTTGGCGGCGACGCTCCGGGGCAATTCCGGCGAGCGGATGTAGAACTTCCAAGCGATCGCAAAACCGATCAGCATGGCGATGAACGGCGCCAGCTCGACCCACAACGGCAGTTCGTGGATCTCGTGCAGGATGTGGTTGTCCGGCAGCGTGAACAGCGACGCCTTCCAGAACTCGGCATAGCCTTCGCCGATGAAGGCGCCGTGGAAGATGATGCCGGCAAACAGCGCACCGGCCGCCAGGATGAACAGCGGCACCAGCATCACCGGCGGCGATTCATGGACATGGTGCATGACGTCGTGGCTTGCCCGTGGCTCGCCGTGGAAGGTCATGAAGATCAGCCGCCAGGAGTAGAACGAGGTGAAGCAGGCGGCGATGACCAGCAGGATGAAAGCGAGGCCGGCGACCGAATTGTGCCCGGCAAAGGCAGCCTCGATGATGGCATCCTTGGAGAAGAAGCCGGCGGTGCCGATGACGGTCACCGGAATGCCGACGCCGGTCAGCGCCAGCGTGCCGATCACCATCATCCAGTAGGTCTTCGGAATGAGCTTCCGCAGGCCGCCCATCTTGCGCATGTCCTGTTCGTCGGAGACGGCATGGATGACCGAGCCGGAGCCGAGGAACAGCAGCGCCTTGAAGAAGGCATGCGTGAACAGGTGGAAGATAGCCGCACCGTACGCGCCAAGGCCGAGCGCAACGAACATGTAGCCGAGCTGCGAACAGGTCGAATAGGCGATGACGCGCTTGATGTCGTTCTGGACCAGGCCGACTGTCGCCGCGAAGAAGGCGGTGAAGGCGCCGATGAAGGTGACCACCGTCAGCGCCGAATGCGACAGCTCGAACAGCGGCGACAGCCGCGCCAGCATGAACACGCCGGCGGTCACCATGGTGGCGGCGTGGATGAGCGCGGAAACCGGCGTCGGGCCTTCCATGGCGTCCGGCAGCCAGGTGTGCAGCGGCACCTGCGCCGACTTGCCCATGGCGCCCATGAATAGCAGCAGGCAGACGATGGTCATGGCCGCCTGCTTGTCCAGCGCGTAGCCGAGGAAAGTAAGCACGGCAGCGCCTTGCGGGGCGCCTTCAGCCGGAATGAACGTCGCCGCATTGGCGAAGATGGTGCCGAGATTGACCGAGCCGAACAGCACGAAAACGCCAAAGATGCCGAGCGCAAAGCCGAAATCGCCGACGCGGTTGACGACGAAGGCCTTGATGGCCGCGGCATTGGCCGACGGCTTCTTGTACCAGAAGCCGATCAGCAGGTAGGAGGCGAGACCCACCCCTTCCCAGCCGAAGAACATCTGCACCAGATTGTCGGCCGTCACCAGCATCAGCATGGCGAAGGTGAACAGCGACAGATAGGCAAAGAAGCGCGGCCGGTTCGGGTCGTGGTGCATGTAGCCGATTGAATAGATGTGAACCAGCGCCGACACGGTGTTGACAACCACCAGCATCACCACGGTCAGCGTATCGATCCTGAGCGCCCAATTGGCGTCGAGCCCGCCTGACTGGATCCAGCGCAGCACCGGCACAGTGAACACTTCGCCTTCGCCGAAACCGACGGAGAAGAAGGCAACCCAGGACAGCACGGCCGAAATCACCAGGAAACCGGAGGTGATGTATTCCGAGGCCTTGGCGCCGAGTGCATTGCCGAACAGGCCGACAATCAGGAAGCCGAGCAGCGGAAGGAAGACGATCGCTTGATACATGTTAGCCCCGTCAACCCTTCATCTGGTTCACGTCTTCGACCGCGATCGAGCCGCGGTTGCGGAAGAAGACGACGAGAATGGCAAGACCGATGGCCGCCTCGGCGGCAGCGACGGTAAGCACGAACAGGGCAAACACCTGTCCGACGAGATCGCCAAGCGCGGCCGAGAAGGCGACGAAATTGATATTGACCGCCAAAAGGATGAGCTCGATCGACATCAGGATGACGATGATGTTGCGGCGGTTCAGGAAGATGCCGAACACGCCAAGCGTGAACAGGATTGCCGATACGGTGAGGTAATGTGCGATGCCGACGACCATCTCAGAGCCCCTCGCCCGACTTGACCTTGCGGATTTCCATGCCCGTAGCCGGCGTGCGGCCAACCTGGGCCGCGATCGACTGCCGCTTGACGCCTTCCTTGTGGCGCAGCGTCAGCACGATGGCGCCGATCATGGCGACCAGCAGGATGAGGCCCGAAATCTGGAAGTAGTAGAGGTAGTCGGTATAGAGGATGTCGCCGAGTGCGGCGGTGTTGGTCCGCGCGGCGAGATCCGGGATGGGCTTTGAGACCGTCGAAGCCAGCCGCGGCGCGAATGTGTAGCCGCCGAGCACGATGATCAGCTCCGCCGCCAGGATCAGCCCGACCAGCGCGCCGATCGGCGCGTATTGCAGCGCGCCCTCCTTCATCTCGGCAAAGTCGACGTCGAGCATCATGACGACAAACAGGAACAGCACCATGACCGCGCCGACATAGACGACGAGCAGGATCATCGCCAGGAACTCGGCGCCGGTCAGCATGAACAGGCCGGCGGCGTTGAAGAAGGTCAGGATCAGGAACAGCACCGAATGCACGGGGTTGCGCGCCGAAATGACCATGAACGCCGACGCCACCGCGACAAAGGCGAAGAGGTAGAAAAAGGCCGCCTCTAGTCCACTCAGCATGGGTTCCCCCGGGGTTCCTGTCCGAAACAGGACGCTCGTCCTGTTCGTTTGTGTTGCTTCGGTCCGCCTCCGGTGCCAAAGCCGCGTTGTCCTTAGACGAGGCCCCTCGCCCCGTCCATGCGTCAATATCAGCGGTAGGGCGAGTCCAACGAGATGTTGCGCGCCAATTCGCGCTCCCACCGGTCGCCATTCGCCAGCAGCCTGTCCTTGTCGTAGTAAAGTTCCTCGCGCGTCTCCGTCGCGAATTCGAAATTCGGCCCCTCGACGATGGCGTCGACCGGGCAGGCTTCCTGGCAGAAGCCGCAATAGATGCACTTCACCATGTCGATGTCGTAGCGCACCGTGCGGCGCGTGCCGTCATTGCGGCGCGGACCGGCCTCGATGGTGATCGCCTGCGCCGGGCAGATCGCTTCGCACAGCTTGCAGGCAATGCAGCGTTCCTCGCCATTGGGATAACGGCGCAACGCATGCTCGCCACGGAAGCGCGGGCTCACCGGCCCCTTCTCGTGCGGATAGTTGATCGTCTCCTTCGGCGCGAAGAATTGGCGCATCGACAGGAAGAAGGCGCTGACGAAATCCTGCAGCAGCAGCGATTTGGCGGCTTGGCCGAGAGCGGACATCACGCAAACCCCGTGATCTTGAGGAAGGCAGCGACGATTACCACCATCGCCAGCGAGATCGGCAGGAAGACTTTCCAGCCAAGGCGCATCAGCTGGTCGTAGCGATAGCGCGGCACGAAAGCCTTCACCATGGAGAACATGAAGAACATCAGGCAGATCTTGAGCACGAACCAGATCACGCCGGGCACCCAGGTGAAGGGCGCGAAGTCGAAGGGCGGCAGCCATCCGCCGAGGAACAGGATGGTGGCCAGCGCGCACATCAGCACCACGGCGACATATTCGCCGAGGAAGAACAGCAGGAACGGCGTCGACGAATATTCGACCATGTGGCCGGCGACGAGTTCGGACTCGGCTTCCACCAGGTCGAAGGGCGGGCGATTGGTCTCGGCCAGCGCCGAGATGAAAAAGATGACGAACATCGGGAACAGCGCCAGCCAGTGCCAGTCGAGGAAGCTGTTGGGCAGGCCAAGCTTGGTGCCCAGCCCGTCCTGCTGCGACATGACGATGTCCGACAGGTTGAGCGAGCCGACGCAAAGCAGCACGGTGACGATGACAAAGCCGATGGAAACTTCGTAGGACACCATTTGAGCCGCCGAGCGCAGCGCGCCGAGGAACGGGTATTTCGAGTTGGACGCCCAGCCGCCCATGATCACGCCATAGACCTCGAGCGAGGAGATGGCGAAGACGTAGAGGATGCCGACATTGACGTTGGCGATCGCCCAGCCGGCATTGACCGGAATGACCGCCCAGGCCGAGATCGCGAGCACCGCCGACACCAGCGGCGCCAGCAGGAAAACGCCTTTGTTGGCGCCGGACGGAATGACCGGCTCCTTGAAGACGAACTTCAACAGGTCGGCGAAGGCCTGCAGCGTGCCCCAGGGGCCGACGACGTTCGGGCCGCGGCGCAGCTGCACCGCCGCCCAGATCTTGCGGTCGGCATAAAGCAGATAGGCGACGCCGATCAGCAGGACAACGATGAGGAACAGCGACTCGGCCACAATCCAGAGCGCCGGCACCACATAGAAGGAGAAGAAAGTGTCCATGCTTATTCCGCCGCCTGCTTGAAGCCGCTCTTCGCCAGCGCCGAGCACTCAGCCATCACGGCCGACGCCCGCGCGATCGGGTTGGTCAGATAGAAATCCGTGACCGGCGAGGTGAAGGTGCCCTTGTTCAGCCGCCCGCCGAGCTTCGCCACCTTGGCGATGTCGTCGGCATTGCCGGCCTCGACATGATCGATGCGGGCGAGATGCGGGTATTCGCCATAGAGTTTGGCGCGCAGCTGCTGCAGCGAATCGAAGGGCAGCTTCTTGCCGAGCACATCCGACAGCGCCCTCAGGATCGCCCAGTCCTCGCGCGCATCGCCCGGCGCGAAACCGGCGCGGTTGGTCTGCTGCACGCGGCCCTCGGTGTTGACATAGGTGCCCGACTTCTCGGTGTAGGCAGCACCCGGCAGGATGACATTGGCGCGGTGCGCGCCGGCGTCGCCATGGGTGCCGACATAGACGACGAAGGCGCCGCCGGTCTTCGACATGTCGATCTCGTCGGCGCCGAGCAGGAACAGCACGTCGCTCTCGCCCAGCATGCCGGCGACATTCTTGCCGCCCTCGCCCGGCACGAAGCCCACATCGAGACCGCCGACACGGGCAGCCGCGTTGTGCAGCACGGCAAAGCCGTTCCAGTCGATGCGGGCAGCGTTGACGGCCGTGGCGAGTTTCGCCGCCTGGCCGAGGACCGCCGCGCCGTCGGCGCGCGCCAGCGCGCCCTGGCCGACGATGATCAGCGGATGCGTCGCCTTCTTCAGCACCTGGAAGAACTTGCCGTTGCCGTCGGCCAGATCCTTCAGCGATTCCGGACCGGCGCCGAGCTGCTCGTATTCATAGCGCGTGTCGCCGACCTCGCCGATAACGCCGACCGGCAGATTGCCGATGCGCCAGCGCTTGCGGATGCGGGCGTTGAGCACCGATGCCTCGAAGCGCGGATTGGCGCCGATAATCAGCACCGCGTCGGCCTGTTCGATGCCTTCGATGGTCGGGTTGAAGATGTAGCTGGCGCGGCCGAGCGCCGGATCGAGTGCGGCGCCATCCTGGCGGCAATCGGTGTTCTTCGAGCCTAGCGCAGCCATCAACTGCTTCAGCGCGTAGATTTCCTCGACGGCGGCAAGATCGCCGGCAATGGCGCCGATCTTCTCGGGCGAAGCTTTCGACACGGCATCCTTGATCGCCGCGAACGCTTCGGCCCAGCTGGCCGGAGCCAGCTTGCCGTCCTTGCGCACATAGGGGCGGTCAAGGCGCTGCGTGCGCAGGCCGTCCCAGATGAAGCGGGTCTTGTCGGAAATCCACTCCTCGTTCACCGCCTCGTTGACGCGCGGCAGGATACGCATCACCTCGCGGCCACGGCTGTCGACGCGGATCGCCGAGCCGACGGCGTCCATCACGTCGATGGATTCGGTCTTGGTCAGTTCCCACGGCCGCGCCTGGAAGGCGAAAGGTTTCGAGGTCAGCGCACCGACCGGGCAGAGGTCAATGACATTGCCCTGCAGTTCCGAGGTCATGGCGCTTTCGAGATATGTGGTGATCTCGGCATCCTCGCCACGGCCGATCAGGCCGAGCTCGGAAATGCCGGCAACTTCCGTGGTGAAGCGGACGCAGCGCGTGCAGTGGATGCAGCGGTTCATCACCGTCTTCACCAGCGGGCCGATATACTTGTCTTCGACGGCGCGCTTGTTCTCGTGATAGCGCGAGGAATCGACGCCGAAGGCCATCGCCTGGTCTTGCAGATCGCATTCGCCGCCCTGGTCGCAGATCGGGCAATCCAGCGGATGGTTGATCAGCAGGAACTCCATCACGCCTTCCCGGGCCTTCTTGACCATCGGTGTGTTGGTGAAGATTTCCGGCGTCTCGCCATTCGGCCCCGGGCGCAGGTCGCGCACACCCATGGCGCAGGAGGCCTGCGGCTTGGGCGGTCCGCCCTTCACCTCGATCAGGCACATGCGGCAATTGCCGGCGATCGACAGCCGCTCATGGAAGCAGAAGCGCGGCACTTCCGCGCCAGCGTCCTCGGCCGCCTGCAGCAGCGTGTAGTGGTCGGGTACAGTGATCTCTTTCCCGTCGACCTTGAGCTTTGCCATCAATTGCCCCCGGCGGTCTTCGCCGTCTCATATGCCTGAAACAGATCGCTCAACCTGATGCCATTGATCATCATGCCGGCGACTTCAGCGTTTTCTATCTTCAAATTGCTCATATTCACATTGCTGAAAAACGCGTTCGAGAGGTTCGCGTCGTCCACCAGGGCCGCCGACAGGTTGACGTTGTGAAACTGCGTGTTCGACAGGTTCACATCGTCAAATCTGGAGTTGCTGACGATGGCATTGCGCACATCGAGAACTTCGCTCCTGTCGTGGACATCCATGCCTGCCCCCTACCTCTTCGCCTTGGCGGCCAGCGTCAGCGCCGCCGCCTTGCGGGTCCACTCGTCGCGGCCGATGCGGCCCTTGAGCGACAGGTAATCCTCGACCCAGGCGATCTCCTCCGGCGTCCATGCGGCGATCTGGGCAAAGGTCCAGATGCCGAGGCCGTTCAGCACTTTTTCAAGCTTCGGCCCGATGCCCGTTATCGCCTTGAGATCCGACGGCTTGGACGGACGCGCAATGGTCTTGGGCTGCCTGAAATCCTCCGGCATCAACCCGGTCGTCGCGTCTTCGGCGACCGGATCCGCCTTCTCTGGCTCGGCATCGACGGTGCGGGCGGCAATATCGGTCACGTCCTGCGCAAAGGTCTGCGCCTCGGCGATCAGGGTTTTGGTCGCCGCGCGCGCCTTGGTGGCGGGGGCTGTCTCGGAGAACCCCAAGGTGCGCTGGTCGAAATCGTCGATGATCGGCTGGAAAATCCGCTGCGATGCCTCGGCAGCACCGGACCATGCGCCGAGCCACACGCCAAAGGCATGGTTGGCAAGGCCGAGGCCAAGCGCTGACATGGCGGCGGCACCGGCGACTGGATGCGCGAAAAGGTTGACGGCGCTGGCCATCTCCTTCGGCATCATCCTGGTCAGGTCCCGGTTCATCTTCTCAAGTTCATCCAATTTGGGCATCAAAGGGTTCGAATACGGCGCCATAGATATCTCCTGGTCGTTTCTTCGTCTGCCCCGCCCCGATATGTCAGTCCCGGGCTTGCGCCCGTATTTCAAAACTCGTCGTCTATTCCGCCGCCACCATCACCGGCTCGGCCCGGTGCGCGTTGCGCGAAAACTCGTCGATGCGCCGCTCCACCTCGCCGCGGAAATGCCGCATCAGCCCCTGGATCGGCCACGCCGCGGCATCGCCCAGCGCGCAGATCGTATGGCCTTCCACCTGCTTGGTGACGTCGAGCAGCATGTCGATCTCGCGCTTCTGCGCCTCGCCGCGCACCAGCCGCTCCATCACCCGCCACATCCAGCCGGTGCCTTCGCGGCATGGCGTGCACTGGCCGCAGCTTTCGTGCTTGTAGAAGTAGGAAAGCCTGGCAATCGCCTTCACAATATCGGTCGACTTGTCCATGACGATGACAGCCGCCGTGCCGAGACCGGATTTGAGATCGCGCAGTGCGTCGAAATCCATCGGCGCATCGATGATCTGCTCGGCCGGCACCAATGGCACCGAAGCGCCGCCCGGAATGACCGCAAGCAGATTGTCCCAGCCGCCGCGAATGCCGCCGCAATGCGTCTCGATCAGCTCGCGGAACGGGATCGACATCGCCTCTTCGACGGTGCACGGATTGTTGACGTGGCCGGAGATGCAAAACAGCTTGGTGCCGACATTGTTGGGCCGGCCGAAGGACGAGAACCAGGCAGCACCTCGGCGCAAGATGGTCGGCGCCACCGCGATCGACTCGACGTTGTTCACCGTTGTCGGACAACCATACAAGCCGACATTGGCCGGGAATGGCGGCTTCAGCCTGGGCTGGCCCTTCTTGCCTTCGAGGCTTTCGAGAAGCGCCGTCTCCTCGCCGCAAATATAGGCGCCGGCGCCGTGATGCATGTAGATGTCGAAATCATAGCCGGACGTGTTGTTCTTGCCGATCAGCTTGGCCTCATAGGCCTCGTCGATGGCGCGCTGCAGCGCTTCGCGCTCGCGGATGAACTCGCCGCGCACATAGATGTAGGCGGCGACCGCGCCCATGGCGAAGCCGGCGATGAACGAGCCCTCGACCAGCGTGTGCGGATCGTTGCGCAATATGTCGCGATCCTTGCACGTGCCGGGCTCGGATTCGTCAGCGTTGACAACGAGATAGCTCGGCCGGCCGTCGCTCTGCTTGGGCATGAACGACCATTTCAGCCCGGTCGGGAAGCCGGCGCCGCCGCGGCCGCGCAGGCCCGAGGCCTTCATCTCGTTGACGATCCACTCGCGCCCCTTGGCGATGATGCCAGGCGTGTTGTCCCAGGCGCCGCGCGCCATGGCGCCGGCCAGCGACTTGTCGAAGAGGCCGTAGATGTTGTTGAAGATGCGGTCTTTGTCCTGAAGCATTTTTCTTACCCTCAGACCGGCTTCTTGCCGAAGACGCGGATGTATTCGGCGACGCCGCCCTTGGCGAGCGCCTTGGCTTGGCCGACCCAGTCGTCGCGGTCGATGCGGTCGTGGAAGGCGAGATAGCCGTCCACCCAGTCGCGCTCTGCCTTCTTCCACGAAGCGACCTGCGCGAAGGTGAAGATGCCCAGCGTATGCAGGATGCCCTCGATCTTCGGACCGACGCCGGAGATCAGCTTGAGATCGTCGACCGCAGCCGGCCTGTCGATGCCGGCTGGACGGTTCTTGTCCTCAAGCGACGGCTTTGCCGGCTTGGCTGCTGGAATCTTGACTTCCGGCGCCTTGAAGGCAGCCGCCGGCTCGGCTTTGTTCCTGGGGCCGCTACGCTGTTTCGAGACCTCCTCGACTTCCGGCGCAGCCAGATTGGCATTGGCAGCCGAATGCAGCGGTGCGGCAACGCTCGCTGCTTTTTCCACCTCGGGCGCGACCTTGACCGGCGATGGCGACTTCAGAGCCGGACTGGTCTCTGGAGCATCGGTCTTTGGCTTGCCGGCCTTGGACGGCGCAACCGGCGCTTCGGCCGGCGCCTGCGAAACCGTAGCGGCCGGCGCAACTGCGGCTGGCGCCGCTTTGGCAGCCTTGGTCGCCGCTTTGGCTTCCTTGTCGCGGGTCGACTTCAGAATCGCCTTTTCGCTCTTCAGCGTCGTCAGGCCGGGGGCCGGCTCCGAGCCGGTCCTACCGTTCTGCGGCCCCGTCGGAACCGTGGCACCCTTGCCCGCATCGTAGAGATCGATGATTTCGGCCAGCCGTTCCGGTGTCAGATCCTCGAACGTGTCCTTGAACACCATGACCATTGGCGCGTTGACGCAAGCGCCGAGGCATTCGACCTCTTCCCACGACAGCGTGCCCTTGTCGTTGGTGTGGAACTGGTCGTGATGGATTTTGGAACGGCACACATCCATCAGCGCTTCCGAGCCGCGCAGCATGCAGGGCGTGGTGCCGCAAACCTGGATGTGGGCACGGGTGCCGACCGGATTGAGCTGGTACTGCGTGTAGAAGGTCGCGACTTCGAGCCCGCGAATGCGAGGCATGCCGAGCATGTCCGAGATGGTCTCGATCGCCGCCTTGGTGACCCAGCCTTCCTGCTCCTGCGCGATCA
This sequence comes from Mesorhizobium sp. P2_F5, assembly GCF_056403715.1. NCBI lineage: Bacteria > Pseudomonadati > Pseudomonadota > Alphaproteobacteria > Hyphomicrobiales > Phyllobacteriaceae > Mesorhizobium > Mesorhizobium sp. P2_F5. The sequence continues at coordinate 27,275 of NZ_JBFUEY010000004.1, forward strand.
TCAGCAGAGGAATGATCGCCGATTGCTCGCGGCCCTTCGGATATTTCTTGATCCATTGCTTGGCCACCGCCGCATTCGCCCGGTTGAAGGCGAAGGAGGCTGGCTGGACGCTGGCTTCTGCGAGACGGCGGACTGACATGGATTTTCGCTTTTATGTTTTCTTATTGAACCGAACTGGAGACGCGATAGCAGTTCTCAGATTGCCCTAACACGCACACAAACTCTTCTTTACCGCGTTTCAGGCGGACATATTCATCATACCGGTCATCAACCCAAGAGACACAGTAAGGCCTCGGCCGACCAGGCACTTGGGCTACGAACGTCTCGATCGGGCACGCCGGACGGGAATGAATAACAAAATCCTGATCCATCGGCGCGTGCCTCTCGTAGGTGCGCCCCATCAACAAGTCACCTTCAGCGACCAGCTCAAACCCGATCTTGACCAAGTCTCTCGACAGCAGTCGACCATCCGGACCCCATGCGGGAACCTGGGCCGCCATTGCCAGAACCGCTGCGGTGACAAGAGCATTCATTGCTACCGATCGACCTCCCCGAAGACGATATCGAGGGAACCCAACACGGCGGTGACGTCGGCCAGCATGTGGCCGCGGCAGAGGAAGTCCATGGCCTGCAGATGCGCGAAGCCGGGCGCGCGCAGCTTGCAGCGGTAGGGCTTATTGGAGCCGTCGGAGACGAGATAGACGCCGAACTCGCCCTTCGGCGCCTCGACGGCGGCATAGACCTCGCCGGCCGGCACGCGATAGCCTTCGGTGTAGAGCTTGAAGTGATGGATCAGCGCTTCCATCGAGCGCTTCATCGCCTGGCGCTTCGGCGGCACCACCTTGCCGTCGAGGTTCGATACCGGGCCGGTGCTTTCCTTGCCGAGCAGAAGGTCGACGCACTGGCGCATGATCTTGGCCGACTGGCGCATCTCTTCCATGCGTACGAGATAACGGTCGTAGCAGTCGCCGTTCTTGCCGATCGGGATGTCGAAATCCATCTCGGAATAGCATTCATAGGGCTGCGACTTGCGCAGATCCCAGGCCGCACCCGAGCCACGCACCATGACGCCGGAAAACCCCCAAGCCCAGGCGTCGGCCAGCGACACCGTGCCGATATCGACATTGCGCTGCTTGAAGATGCGGTTTCCCGTGAGCAGTCTGTCGAGATCGTCGAGCGACTTCAGGAACGGGTCGATCCACTTGCCGATGTCCTCGACCAGCTTCGCCGGCAGGTCCTGGTGCACGCCGCCGGGGCGGAAATAGGCGGCATGCATGCGCGAGCCGGAAGCCCGCTCATAAAACACCATCAGCTTTTCGCGTTCGACGAAGCCCCACAGCGGCGGCGTCAGCGCGCCGATGTCGAGCGCCTGCGTCGTCACATTGAGGATGTGCGACATGATGCGGCCGATCTCGCAATAGAGCACGCGGATCAGCTGGCCGCGCTTCGGCACTTCGATGCCGAGCAGTCGCTCGGCAGCGAGCGCGAAGGCATGCTCCTGGTTCATCGGCGCGCAATAGTCGAGCCGGTCGAGATAAGGTATCGCCTGCAGATAGGTCTTGTGCTCGATCAACTTTTCGGTGCCGCGGTGGAGCAAGCCGATATGCGGATCGACGCGATCGACCACTTCGCCGTCCAACTCAAGCACCAACCTCAAAACACCATGCGCTGCAGGGTGTTGAGGTCCAAAGTTGATGTTAAAATTGCGGACGGAGGTTTCGGCCATTCTGGCGCCTCAATTCGTCTTGGCTTTTTCATCCCCGGGAAGAACGTAATCCGTCCCTTCCCATGGGCTCAAAAAGTCGAAGTTCCTGAATTCCTGCTTCAATTCCACCGGCTCGTAGATGACGCGCTTGGCTTCGTCGTCGTAGCGCACTTCGACGAAACCGGTCAGCGGGAAATCCTTGCGTAGCGGATGGCCCTCGAAGCCGTAATCGGTGAGGATGCGGCGCAGGTCCGGATGGCCCGAGAACAGGACGCCATAGAGATCGTAGGTCTCGCGCTCAAACCAGTCGGCGCCGGGATAGACTGATGTCAGCGACGGCACCAGCGTCTCTTCGTCGGCCTGGACCTTGATGCGGATGCGCAAATTCTGCTTCGGCGACAGCAGATGATAGACGACGTCGAAACGCTTGGCCCGCGACGGATAGTCGGCGCCGCAGACATCGATGATCGAGATGAACTGACAGCTCGGATCGTCGCGCAGGAAGGTCACCACGTCGATCAGATCGCCGGTTTCAACGGAAATGCTGAGCTCGCCATAGGCCAGCACCGCGTCGTGGACGCGGCCTGGGAGCTTTTCGCCGAGATAGGTCGACAGTTCGCTAAGGGATGCAGCCATGGGTCTACCGTTCGATGGTGCCGGTGCGGCGGATTTTCTTCTGCAGGAGAAGAATGCCGTAGAGGAGCGCTTCGGCGCTCGGCGGGCAGCCGGGCACATAAATGTCGACCGGCACGACGCGGTCGCAGCCGCGCACCACCGAGTATGAATAGTGATAATAGCCGCCGCCATTGGCGCAGGAGCCCATCGAGATGACGTAGCGCGGCTCCGGCATCTGGTCGTAGACCTTGCGCAGCGCCGGCGCCATCTTGTTGGTCAGCGTGCCGGCGACGATCATGATGTCGGACTGGCGCGGAGACGCGCGCGGCGCAACACCGAACCGCTCCGAATCATAGCGCGGCATCGAGGTGTGGATCATTTCGACGGCGCAGCAGGCGAGACCGAAGGTCATGAACATCAGCGAGCCGCTGCGTGCCCAAGTGATCAGCGCCTCGGTCGAGGTGACCAGAAAGCCCTTGTCGGCGAGTTCATTGTTGATCTCGAGGAAGAACGGATCGTCAGAACCGACCGGGCGACCGGTATTGGGGTCGATCAGGCCCTTGGGCTTGGGCGCGACGAGCGTACCGGAACTGTCGTTCAATCCCATTCCAGCGCTCCTTTTTTCCATTCATAGGCAAAGCCGATGGTCAGCACCGCCAAAAACACCATCATCGACCAGAAACCGAGCATGCCGATCTTCGAGAACGACACCGCCCACGGGAACAAGAAGGCCACTTCCAGATCGAAGATGATGAACAGGATCGACACCAGGTAGAAGCGGATGTCGAACTTCATGCGGGCATCGTCGAACGAGTTAAAGCCGCACTCATAGGCGGAAAGCTTTTCCGGGTCGGGATTGCGGTAGGCCACCAGGAACGGCGCGATGATAAGCGCCAGGCCGACGACCGCCGCCACGGCGATGAAGAGGACGATGGGCAGGTACGAACTGAGCAATGCGTTCATGCTGCGGCTTTCCGTTGGCGGCCAATCCACTTTGATTACAGCAACCAATCCTAATGCGGAAGCGTGACAGTTTAACCGCTGAACCGTTTTAGGTGCCTATGCTGCAACGCGGCGAGGGTTAGCGCAGGGCTTTCGGCGAAGCAAGTCAAACCTTGTTCAAAACGCAGTGCTGGACGGCAGGTCGGGAAAAACTGGTCCGATCCGCTCCTGTTTGATTTCCTTCGCTTTTTACTCCACTTTTGTCTCCTGACATGTCTCCCGCCACAAGCCTGCTAGCATCGCCGGAATCACCGGCTAAAAATACGGCAACAGGACCAGGGCAAAGGCATCTTGATGAAGGACAAAATATCGCTCGCCATGGCCAGGCGGATCGCGCTTGGCGCGCAGGGTTTTATCGACCCGCGGCCGGGCGGCACACCGGACCGCCGCCACTTTGCTCGGGTGCTTTCGCGCACCGGCCTGCTGCAGATCGATTCCGTCAGCGCCGTGGTGCGCGCTCACTATATGCCGCTCTACTCCCGCCTTGGTCCCTACCCGCTCGCTCTGCTGGACAATGCCGCCGTCACCCGCAAGCGCACCGTGTTCGAATACTGGGCGCATGAGGCCTCCTTCCTGCCCGTCGAGACCTGGCCGCTGATGCGCTGGCGCATGCAGCGCGCCGAGAGCGGCGACGAAATGTATCTGGGCCTCGCCAAATGGGGCCGCGAGCACGCCGCCTATATCGAGGAGATCTACCGAGCGGTCGCCGAGCGCGGTCCTATCGCGGCTTCCGCGCTGGAAGGCCAGAAGGGTTCGGGCGGCTGGTGGGGCTGGAGCCACGCCAAGCACGCCTTTGAATGGCTGTTCTGGGCCGGACGCATCACCACGGCGCACCGCCGCGGCTTTGAGCGCTTCTACGATCTGCCCGAGCGCGTGCTGCCGCAGGCGATCCTCGATCTGCCGGTGCCGGCGGCCGAGGACGCGCACCGCGAATTGCTACGCATTTCCGCTCGTGCCCATGGCATCGCGACGTCAGGCGATTTGCGCGACTATTTCCGCCTGTCGCCGGCCGACATGAAGGGCCGGCTGGAGGAACTGGTCGAGATGGGTGAGCTGCTGCCGGTGCGCGTCGAAGGCTGGGACAAGCCGGCTTACCTCTATAAGGATGCCCGTCTGCCACGCAGGATAGAGGCTCGCGCCCTGCTGGCGCCGTTTGACCCGGTCGTCTTCGAGCGCTCGCGCAGCGAGCGTCTGTTCGATTTCCACTACCGTATCGAGATCTACACCCCTGCCGACAAGCGCCAGTATGGCTACTACGTCCTGCCCTTCCTGCTCGGCGACCGGATCGTGGGGCGCGTCGACCTCAAGGCCGATCGCCCGGCCAGTGTGCTCCGCATCCATGCCGCCTATGCCGAGCCCGGCGCGCCGCCGGAGACCGCCGCGCAACTCTTCGAGGAATTGAAGCAGATGCAGGGCTGGCTTGGGCTTGAGCGGATCGAGGTGACGCCTGCCGGCGACCTTGGACAGCCTTTGGCCGACATCGCGGTGTCGTAGCCGTGCGTTGACATCGCCGCCCGCAAAAGCCTAAATCCGGTCCAGACGGTCCCCTGCCCGCAACGGCTGGGGCCAAGAGGGAATGCGGTGCGGGACTTCGGTCTCAAATCCGCGGCTGTCCCCGCAACTGTAAGCGAAGAGCCAAGGCCGAAAGCCACTGGATAACACCGGGAAGGCGGCTAACCAAGGCGACGACTCGCGAGCCAGGAGACCTGCCGTCTGCGACTATAGAATCCGATCGCCCGGCGGGTTTCCGGGCAAGGAGCCCGGTTTTTGGACCAGAACAGCAGTTTTTCGGCTGGCACAGCGGATGTTTCGTCCGCCGATAGCGACGCATTGACTGGCGTGACCGTCATCGTCTGCGCCTCCTGCCGCGACGAGAGCGGCTCCGACGCCCACCCCCGCGCCGGCGAATTGCTGGCCGACGACACGCGTCGCGTCGCAGCCGAAGACAACATCCGCGTCCGCACCGTCGAATGCCTCGGCAATTGCAAGCGAAGGCTGAGCGCCGCGATCCTGCGCGACGGCTGCTGGAGCTATGTCTTCGGCGATTTGACCCCGACCAGCGGCGCCGATCTCGTCACCGGCGCAAAACTCTTCGCCACCTCGACCGACGGCCTCATCCCCTGGCGCGGACGGCCCGATAGCCTCAAGCGCGGCCTCGTTGCCCGCCTTCCACCCCTCGACATGCTGAAGGACTGACCATGAACGCTCCAAATCCGGCCGGCAATCTCTCCCGTGTTCCCTGCACCGTCGTCACCGGCTTTCTCGGCGCCGGCAAGACGACGCTGGTCCGCCATCTCCTGGAAAACGCCGGCGGCAAGCGCATTGCCATCATCGTCAACGAGTTCGGCGACATCGGCATCGACGGCGAAATCCTGAAAGGCTGCGGCATCGACACCTGCCCCGAGGAAAACATCGTCGAACTGGCCAATGGCTGCATCTGCTGCACCGTCGCCGACGACTTCGTGCCCGCCCTCGACAAGATCCTGGCGCTGACACCGAAGGTCGACCACATCCTGATCGAAACCTCAGGCCTCGCTCTGCCCAAGCCGCTGGTCCAGGCGTTCCAGTGGCCAAGCGTGAAGAGCCGGGTCACGGTCGATGGCGTCATCGCCGTGGTAGACGGCCCGGCACTGGCCGAGGGCCGCGTCGCCAACGACATGGACGCCTTGCAGGCACAGCGCGTCCAGGACGAGACGCTCGACCATGACGACCCGGTCGAAGAAGTCTTCGAGGACCAGATCGCCTGCGCCGACTTGATCATCCTGTCGAAGAGCGATCTGATGGATTCAGCCGGTTCGGCCCGCGCCAACGCCATCATCAATGAACACTCCGCCCGCGCCGTGAAGATCGTGCCGACGGCGCACGGCAAGGTCGATCCATCCGTATTGCTCGGCCTCGGCCTCGCCGTCGAGGACGACATCGAGAACCGCAAGTCGCACCATGACGGCGCTTTCGACCACGAGCATGACGACTTCGACACCTTCATCGTCGACATTCCCTCGATCGCCAATCCCGACGAGCTGGCCAAACGCGTCGCCACAATTGCCGAAGAAGAGAATGTGTTGCGCGTAAAAGGCTTCGTCGATGTCGGCGGCAAGCCAATGCGGCTTCTGCTGCAGGCCGTCGGCCCGCGCGTCAACCATTACTATGACCGCGCCTGGACGGCCGAGGACGACCGCCGCTCGCGCCTCGTCGTCATTGGCCTGAAGGGGCTGAACCGTCCGGCGATCGAGCGTATACTCGCCGGCTGACCCAGGAGCAATTCCAGGAAAAGTGTGGAACGGTTTTCCCACAGGAATTGCGTAAAAACAAGGAGATAGAGCGGTTCGCCGTTTCCGTGAAACGGTGAAACGCGCTAGGCCGCAATGCATATACTCACCACGACCTCCGCCTCGCTCGACGATCTCGCCGAGCCAGTTGATCTCAGGCAGACGCCGGCGGATATCGTGGCCTTGTCCTTCACCGACAGCGATCTCGCCGGCCTGGCGGCGGCGTGGAAGGCCGACGCCGGCCGCCTGCCCTCGATGCGGCTGGCGGCGCTGCGCGACCTGCGCCATCCCATGTCCGTCGACCTCTGGGTCGACAGCGTCGCCCGCCACGCCAAGGTGATTTTGGTGCGCATCCTCGGCGGCTATGACTGGTGGCGCTACGGCTGCGACCAGCTTGCCGCGACTGCCCGCGCGCGGGGCATCAAGCTGGCGCTGCTGCCCGGCGAAAGCCACGACGAGGATCTCAGGCTGATCGAAGCCTCGACCCTGCCGCGCGCGGAACTGGACGCGCTGCTGGGGTATTTCCGCGAGGGCGGGCCAGAGAATATGACGGCACTGATGCAGCGGCTGGCTGGATTGGCCGGGTCGGATGTCGCGGCGGCTGAGCCGGTGGCGGTGCCGAAGGCTGGCTACTACGAGCCGGGCAGCGGCGTCGTTCCCCTCCCCCTCGAGGGGAGGGTCCGGCCGCAGGCCGGGGGTGGGGTCCTCTCCGAAGCGCGCCGACCTAAAGAAGCGCCACATCCAGTCGTACCGACCCCACCCGGCCCTGCGGGCCACCCTCCCCTCGAGGGGGAGGGAGACGCCGCTCCCATCATCCCCATCCTCTTCTACCGCTCAATGCTGCTGGCCGCCGATGTCGCGCCCATCGACGCGCTTTTTGCAGCACTCCGCCAGCGCGGCATCACCCCTGTTCCAATCTTCGTCTCCAGCCTCAAAGACCCAACCTCGCTCGCCTTCGTCGAAACAGCACTTGCCTCGCTAAAACCCGCCGCCATCATCACCGCGACCGCCTTTGCCTCCGGCGCCGAACCGGGCGTCGAAACCCTGTTCGACCGCGCCGGCGTGCCGGTCTTCCAAGTCATCGTCGCCACCACCCGCCGCGACGTCTGGGACAACAACCAGCGCGGCCTGGCACCGGCCGACCTTGCCATGCATGTCGTGCTGCCCGAACTGGACGGCCGCATCCTCGCCGGCGCGATTTCCTTCAAGGGCGAAAGCGAGACCGACCCCGCACTCGGCCACCGCGCCTTCGCCAACCGGCCGGAGCCGGATCGCGTGGCGCAGGTGGCGGATAGGGTAGCGGCTTTCATCCGGTTGCAGGAGGCGCCCCGCGCCAAGCGCAAGCTGGCGATCGTGATCCCGGACTATCCGAGCGCCCCCGGCCGCACCGGCTATGCCGTGGGCCTGGATGTGCCGTCGAGCGTGCTGGCCATGCTGCATGACCTGAAGGAGCAGGGTTATGTGGTTGAAGGGATTCCGCAAACCCCGCGTGGGTTGCTGGATGCGTTGGAGCGCAGCGGTGATGGGTTGTGGTTGGAGGAGTATCTCGACTTATCGAAGGAGTTGCCGGTTGAGGCAATTGCCAAAGTAGCGGCCGCTTGGGGAAAGGCTGAAGACGAGACGGGTTTGCGCGAGGCGCCCCCCTCTGTCCTGCCGGACATCTCCCCCACAAGGGGGGAGATTGTGCCGTCATCTCCGCTTTCGCTAATCTCAACCGTTGCAGGAAGAGAGCCGGCAACGGAACTGCCAATCTCCCCCCAAGTGGGGGAGATGTCCGGCAGGACAGAGGGGGGCGCGACAGAACGCCGACATTCGCGGAGCACTCGCGAAAAACACTTCCCCTTCCGCGCCGCCATCTTCGGCAACGTCACCGTCGCCCTTGCCCCCGACCGTGGCCGCTCGGCCGATCGCCGCGCCGACTACCACGACCCGACACTCCCGCCGCGCCACGACCTGATCGCCTTCGGCCTGTGGCTGCGCAAATCCCTAGGCATCCACGCCCTCATCCATGTCGGCGCCCACGGCACGCTGGAATGGCTGCCCGGCAAGACGGTCGCGCTGTCGCAAGCCTGCTTTCCCGAGATCGTCACCGGCCCGCTGCCCGTCATCTACCCCTTCATCGTCTCCAACCCCGGCGAGGCGGCACAAGCCAAGCGGCGCATCGCCGCCGTCACCCTCGGCCATCTGCCGCCGCCGCTGACTGGTGCTGGCCTTGACGAGGAGCAGCACAAGCTCGAACGGCTGGTCGACGAATACGCCCAGGCCGACGGCCTCGACCGCCGCCGCCGTGATCGGCTGGCGAAACTGATCGTCGACACCGCGCAAAAAACCGGGCTTGCCTCCGAAGCCGGTGTCGCCAGGACCGACGCGCCCGACGAGGCGCTGCGCCGCATCGATGCCTGGCTCTGCGACCTCAAGGATTTCGCCATCAAGGACGGCCTGCACATCTATGGCCGCACACCAAACGACGAGCCCGACGCCATGCGCCGGCAAAGCGCCGAAGCCGAGAAGACGGCGCTGCTTGCCGCGCTGGACGGCCGCCATGTCAAGGCAGGTCCGGCCGGCGCACCGGCGCGCGGCCGTTCCGACGTGCTGCCCACCGGCCGCAACCTCTTCACCTCAGACCCGCGCACCATGCCGACGCCGACCGCCTATGATCTGGGCAAGGCGGCGGCGGAAGAAGTCGTGCGCGGCTACATGCAGTCGCATGGCGACTGGCCGCGCTCGCTGGTTATCGATCTCTGGGGCTCGGCCTCGCTGCGCACCGGCGGCGAGGAGATCGCGCAAGGCCTGGCGCTGATGGGCTGCCGGCCGCAATGGGATTCTGCCACCGGCCGCATCACCGGCATCGAGGTGCTGCCGCCGGCCACCCTCAGCCGGCCGCGCGTCGATGTCACCTGGCGCATTTCAGGCCTGTTCCGCGACATGTTCCCGACCCAGATCGCGCTGATCGACGCCGCCGCCAACGCGGTCGCCGCCCGCGACGAGGACGATTCGCAAAACCCGCTCGCCGCAAAGACCCGCGCCGACGGCAAGATCAGCCCGCGCATCTTCGGTACCTCGCCCGGCACCTATGGTGCCGGCGTCGAGGATCTTTTGTCGAGCGGCGACTGGGGCGCGCGCGAAGAGATCGGCCGCGCCTATCTCGACGCGACATCGCATGCCTATGGCGGCGCCGAGGGCGAAGGCATCGCCTCGCCCGGCGCGTTCGAAACCCGCATCGCCGAGGCCGATCTGCTGGTCCACACCGGCGACGACCCCGGCCGCGACATTCTCGAAGGTTCCGCCGACGTCGCCTTCATCGGTGGCTTTTCGGCGGCGCTTGCAGCACTCGGCCGGAACGCCGACGTCATCGTCCTCGACACCACGGACGCGCAAAAGCCAAAACCGCGCTCGGTCAGCGAGGCAGTATCGCGGGTGGTGCGGGCACGCGCCGTCAATCCTCGCTTCATATCTGGCCAGATGCGGCACGGCCCGCGCGGCGCCTCCGAATTCGCCGAGACGGTCGACCGTCTCATCGGCTTCGCCGAGACCACCCACGCTATTTCAGGTGCGCTGATCGAGGCCGTGCACGACGCCTATGTCGGCGATCCCGATGTCCGTGCCTTCATCCTGCGCGAAAACCCGGCCGCCGCCAAAGTGATCGCCGAACGCTTCCTGTCGGCGCGTCGGCGCGGGCTCTGGCATCCCCTGCGCAATTCCGTCGACGACGATCTCGCGGCCTTGATCACCGAAGCCGAGGCGCTCGGGGTCGCGGCATGAACGCCTTTTCGCGCCGCGGCGCATGCCCGGCCCTGTCGGCGCCGATGCAGACCGGCGACGGGCTGTTGGTGCGGCTCAACCCGGTCGCTGGAGGATTGTCGCCGAAGCTTCTGATCGGACTCGCTGAATCCGCCTTAAAGCACGGCAACGGCATCATGGAAGTCACCGCGCGCGGCAGCTTGCAGATCCGCGGCCTGACGGAAGCAAGCGCGCGGCTGCTAGCAGCGGAGGTCGATGCGCTGGGCATTGCGGTACGTACCGGCGTGCCGGTGGAGACCGGCCCGCTGGCCGGGCTCGACCCGCAAGAGGTCGCAGACCCGCGCCCGCTGGCCGAACGCATTCGGACCGCCACCGAGGAGGCAGGGCTGTCACAACGCCTCGGCCCGAAGGTTTCGGTTGTCGTCGACGGCGGCGGGCAACTGGCCATGGATGCGGTCACGGCCGATGTCAGGTTGAATGCGATGCGGGCCGGCGCTGGCACCCTGTGGACTGTATCTGTTGCCGGCGCGAAACCACTCGTCCTGGTCGAACAAGATGCGGCCCGTGACATCGCCGTTGCCGTGCTCAGGATGGTTGCCGAGAAAGGCCGTGAGGCCCACGCGAGGGATTTGTCGGAGAGGCAATTGGCTTCTCTCGCAGGTTGGCACTCTGTCGCGCCCCCCTCTGTCCTGCCGGACATCTCCCCCACAAGGGGGGAGATCAGCAGCTCCTCTGCCGGCACTCCAACTGCAGCGTTGATGATTGGCGAAATCCGAGATGAGAGCTCAATCTTCCCCCTTGCGGGGGAGATGTCCGGCAGGACAGAGGGGGGCGCGAAGGATCGCAGGCCTATCGGAACTTTCGAGTTGAACGCAACCACCATCGTCCTCGGCATCGCCCTCCCCTTCGGCAGCATGCCGGCCGAAAAACTCATCGCCCTCATCCAAAGTGCCCTCACCCTCGGCACCACCGAAATCCGCCTCGCCCCAGGCCGCGCTTTGCTCTTCCTCGGCCAACCACCTACCGCAAACCACCCCCTCCAAGCCACCGCCGCCGCACTCGGCTTCGTCACCTCCCCCTCCGATCCGCGCACCCGCATCGCCGCGTGCCCCGGCACCCCGGCCTGCGCCTCCGGCCGCATCGCCACCCGCGACATCGCCGAGACCATCGCCGCGCAAAACGCCGACATTCTCGACTTCACGCTGCACATTTCCGGCTGCGCCAAGGGCTGTGCGCATCCCGGTTCGGCGGCGCTAACTCTGGTCGGCGGCGAAAACGGAGCCGGACTTGTCGTGAACGCGACGGCAAAGGCCCTTCCTGCGGGTTACAGGCCGGGCTATGACGCCGCGCGCGGCGTCAGTCGCGTCGCCGCGATGGTCCGCAGCGCACGAAATCAAGGCGAAACCGCCACCGCTTGCCTGACAAGGCTTGGGCCGGCGGCTATCGCCGAGGCTTACCGACAAACTAAAAAACGGAAATGAGCATGGCCGCCTACGACTATATCCATGACGGCAACGCGATCTACGAGCGCTCCTTCGCCATCATCCGCGCCGAGGCCGACCTGTCGCGCTTTTCCGAGGCGGAAGCCGATGTCGCCATCCGCATGATCCATGCCTGCGGCCAGGTCGAAGCCGCCAGCCATTTTGTCTTCTCCAGCGATTTCGTCGCCGCCGCCCGCACCGCTTTGGCGGCCGGTGCGCCGATCTTCTGCGACGCCGAAATGGTCTCGCACGGCGTCACCCGCGCTCGCCTGCCGGCCGGCAACGAAGTGATCTGCACGTTGCGCGACCCGCGCACGCACGACATCGCCAGGGAGATCGGCAACACCCGCTCGGCCGCGGCAATAGACCTTTGGGGCGAGCGCATAGCCGGTTCGATCGTCGCCATCGGCAATGCGCCGACAGCGCTCTTCTACCTGCTGGAAAAGCTGCGCGATGGCGCGCCGAAGCCGGCGGCGATCATCGGCATGCCGGTCGGCTTCGTCGGTGCCGCCGAATCCAAGGATGCGCTGGCCGAGAATTCCTATGGCGTGCCTTACGCCATCGTGCGGGGTCGGCTCGGCGGCAGCGCCATGACCGCCGCCGCGCTCAACTCGCTGGCGAGGCCCGGCCTGTGAACGCGCTTCCAAAAGGCCGTCTCGTCGGCGTCGGCACCGGTCCCGGCGATCCCGAACTGCTGACGCTGAAGGCCGCCCGCGTCCTGGCCGAGGCCGACGTCGTCGCCTATTTCGCCAAGCGCGGCAACAACAGCAACGCGCGCGCCATTGTCGAGGCGCGCTTCCGGCCGGACATGCTGGAACTGTCGCTGCTCTATCCCGTCACCACCGAAATCGACAAGGATCACGACGACTACCGCGCGCAGATCACGGACTTCTACGAACAGTCGGCCGAGAAGGTCGCCGAACACCTCGAAGCCGGCCGCATGGTTGCCGTGCTGTCGGAAGGCGATCCGCTGTTTTACGGCTCCTACATGCACTTGCATGTGCGCCTCGCCCATCGCTTCCCGACCGAAGTCATCCCCGGCGTCACCGCCATGTCCGGCTGCTGGTCGCAGACCGGCGTGCCGATCGTCCAGGGCGACGATGTGCTGACGGTTTTGCCCGGCACGATGAGCGAGTTCGAACTGACCCGCCGGCTGGCCGATACCGACGCTGCCGTCATCATGAAGGTCGGCCGCAACCTGCCCAAGATCAGGCGGGCGCTGGAAGCAACCGGCAAGCTCACCCGCGCCGTCTATGTCGAGCGCGGCACCATGGCCGGCAGCGTCTCGATGAAACTGGCCGACAAGCCCGACGACAAGGCGCCGTATTTCGCCATCGTGCTGGTCGCCGGCTGGTCCGGCCGACCTGGCGTTGTGGGAATGGGGGCCAAGCCATGAGCGGCCGGCTCACCGTTATCGGCCTCGGGCCCGGCAATACCGATCAGGTGACGCCGGAAGCCAGCCGGGCCGTGGCCGAAGCAAAATTCTTCTATGGCTACAAGCCCTATCTCGACCGGCTGGAACTGCGTGCGGATCAGACCCGCGTCGCCTCCGACAATCGCGAGGAACTCGCCCGCTCCAAGGACGCGCTCACTAAGGCCGCCGAGGGCCATGACGTCGCCGTCGTCTCCGGCGGCGATCCCGGTGTCTTCGCCATGGCCGCCGCCGTCTGCGAAGCGATCGAGGCCGGCCCGGCCGAATGGCGCTCGGTCGACGTCGCCGTCGTTCCGGGGATTACCGCCATGCTGGCGGTCGCCGCTCGCATCGGCGCGCCGCTCGGCCATGATTTCTGCGCCATCTCGCTGTCCGACAATCTGAAGCCGTGGGACCTGATCGAACTGCGCCTGCTCGCGGCCGCCGGCGCCGGCTTCGTCATCGCGCTCTACAACCCGATCAGCAAGGCACGCCCCTGGCAGCTTGGCCGCGCCTTCGAGTGCCTGACCGCCATCCTGCCCGGCACCACGCCGGTGATCTTCGGCCGCGCCGCCGGCCGCCCGGACGAGCGCATCGAGGTTTTTCTGCTGGCCGATGTCGAGGCGGAAAAGGCCGATATGGCGACCTGCATCATCATCGGCTCGCCGGAAACAAGGATCATCAAGCGCGGCGACAAGCCGGCGCTGGTCTACACGCCGCGCTCCGCGACGGGGTCGAGCAAATGATTGACCAGCGCGGCGAGCTCATCGACGGTTTCAGCCGAAGGCACGCCCGGCAGGACGGGCCTGCGCACCATGACCACCTCGATGCCAAGCGCCCGCGCCGCCGCGATCTTGCCGTACGTGGCCTCGCCGCCGCTGTTCTTGGAGACGACAACATCGATGCGATGGCTTTCGAGCAGCGCGCGTTCATCCGCCTCGCGGAATGGCCCACGCGCCAGCAGGTAAGTCGCATCCGGCACCGCCAGTTTCGGCTCGACTGGATCGACGCTACGGATGAGATAGTGGTGCTGGGGCGCCGCCTCGAAAGCCGCAACCTCTTGCCGACCGAGCGCCAGGAAAACGCGGCGCGGCGCCTGTCCAAGCGCTTGCACGGCATCGCCAACCGTATCCACCATCATCCAGTGGTCGCCGTCGACAGGCTCCCAGCCGGAACGGCGCAGCGCCAGGATCGGTACTCCGGTCAGGTGCGCGGCTCGCGCTGCATTGGCGGAGATTTGCGCGGCATAGGGATGCGTGGCGTCGATCAGGAGATCGGTGCGCGTCTCCCTGAGATAGGCGGCCAGCCCATCGGCGCCACCAAATCCTCCGCTGCGCWCCGGCACGCCTTGCGCGACCGGGCTTTCGGTGCGGCCAGCCAGCGACAGGATAATAGACAGATCGCTCCGCGCGGCCAGCTTTCCCGCCAGTTGCCGGGCTTCGCTGGTGCCGCCAAGGATCAGAATGCGGTGGGTCATCATGCCTGCTAAGGGTCCGCGCGGCACCAGATGGCTCTCCATCGTCGGCATCGGCGAGGACGGTTTAGCGGGTCTCGGCGACGACGCCAAGCGGCTGATCGCCGGGGCCGAATTCGTCGTCGGCGGCAAGCGGCATCTGGCGCTGGTCGCTTCGCTGACCAAGGGCGAGCCGCGCCCCTGGCCGGTGCCCTTCGATGCCGGCACGGCTGATGTGCTGGCGCTTGCCGGCCGGCGCGTCTGCGTGCTCGCCTCCGGCGATCCGTTCTTCCACGGTGTCGGCGTCACCCTTGCCCGCAAGCTCAAGTCTCAGGAGATGCATGTCATCCCCGCACCATCGGCGATTTCGCTGGCCGCCGCCCGCCTCGGCTGGGCACTGCAGGACATCGAGACCATCTCGCTGCATGGAAGACCGCTCGACCTGATCCGGCCGCTGCTGCAGCCCAAGACCCGCATCCTGGCGCTGACATCGGACGGTGAAGCACCAGCGGCAATCGCGCGCCTGCTCACGGAGCTCGATTTCGGCGCCTCGCGGCTGACCGTTCTGGAGGCGCTGGGCGGGCCAAACGAGAAGCAGCGTTCGGCCCGCGCCGACGCCTTCGATCTTAGAGATATCAATCCACTCAACATTTTGGCCCTCGAACTTGAATCGACACCGGAAGCGCGCATCCTGCCGCTGACCGTTGGCCGCGCCGATCATCTGTTTGAGCATGACGGCCAAATCACAAAGCACGATATCCGCGCCATTACCCTGTCGGCGCTGGCGCCGAGGCGTGGCGAGTTGCTGTGGGACATCGGCGCCGGCTCCGGCTCCATCGGCATCGAATGGATGCTCGCTCACCCCTCGATGCGCGCCATCGCCATCGAGGCCAACAGCGATCGCGCAGCCCGTATCGCCCGCAACGCCGCGCATTGCGGCGTTCCCGGCCTCGTCGTGGTGGAAGGGCCTGCGCCCAAGGCGCTTGCCGGGCTGGCCACGCCGGATGCGATCTTTATCGGCGGCGGCGGCAGTGTTTCAGGCGTGTTGAACGCCGCCATCAAGGCCCTGCGCGCCGGCGGCCGTCTCGTCGCCAATGCCGTCACTCTGGAGATGGAAACCTTGCTCCTCGCCCAGCACACAAAACGCGGCGGCGATCTCACCCGCATCGCCATTTCCCGCGCTTCCCCGGTCGGCTCGATGCAGGCCTGGCGGCCGGCCATGCCGGTCACGCAATGGAGCTGGGTGAAACCATGATGGTCGCGGGCATCGGCAGCCGGAAGGGCGTGAGCGTCGAAGACGTGCTGGCAGCGATCGAAACCGCTGTTGAAACGCACGGCCTGACGATGACGGCGTTGTCCGCGCTGGCCACGGCGGCGCTGAAGAAGGACGAAGAAGCGATCGCTGCCGCTGGCCGCGCGCTAAACCTTCCGGTCATCATCGTCGATGACGCAGCGCTTCAGGCCGTCCCGTCGGGGATGCTCAGCAAATCCGATCTCTCGCAGGAACTCGCCGGCACACGCTCCGTCTCCGAAGCCTCGGCCCTTGCCGTCGCCGGCGTCGGTGCAAAACTGCTCGGGCCGCGCACCGTGCTCGGCCCGGTCACCTGCGCCATCGCCATCAGCGGAGATGCGCCATGACCGTTCATTTCATCGGCGCCGGTCCCGGGGCCGCCGACCTCATCACCCTGCGCGGCGCGAAACTCCTGGCAAGCTGCCCGGTTTGCCTGCATGCCGGCTCGATCGTCGCCCCTGAACTGCTGCAGCACTGCGCGCCGGGAACGAAACTGATCGACACGGCACCGATGTCGCTCGACGAGATCGAGGCTGAATATGTCGCCGCTCACCAGGCCGGTCACGATGTCGCCCGCCTGCATTCCGGCGACCTGTCGGTGTGGAGCGCCGTGGCCGAGCAGATCCGCCGGCTGGAAAAGCACGGTATCCCTTACACGCTGACGCCCGGCGTTCCCTCCTTCGCCGCCGCTGCCGCCGCTCTTCGCCGCGAACTGACCATTCCTGAAGTCGCGCAAAGCCTGGTGCTGACTCGCGTCTCCGGCCGCGCCTCCAAAATGCCGCCGGGCGAAACGCTGGCCGGCTTCGGCCGCACCGGCGCTACGCTGGCCATTCATCTCGCCATCCACGCCATCGACCGCGTCGTCGCCGAATTGATGCCGCATTATGGCGGCGATTGCCCGGTGGCGATTGTCTTTCGCGCCTCCTGGCCCGACGAGCGCGTGCTGACCGGCACGCTGGCGACCATCGAAGCGCTGCTCGCCGCCGACCCGATGGAGCGCACGGCGATCATCTTCGTCGGTTCGTCGCTGGCGGCGGAAGGTTTTGGCGAGAGTTCATTGTACGACGCCAACTATCAGCGGCGTTTTCGCGGACGGGACGGATTGTGAGCGGCAAGACCAAAAGCGAAAACGCCACGCTCGAACAGGCGCTTGCGCGGCTGAACTTCAAGCCGCGTGCGCTGGAGCCTGGCCATGTCTGGCTGGCCGGCGCCGGTCCCGGCGATCCCGGCTGCCTGACGCTGGAAGTGCTGGCGGCTTTGGCCGAAGCCGATGCGCTGGTCTACGACGCGCTGGTCTCGCCCGACGTTGTCGCTGTTGCGCAAAATGCCGAACTGTTCTTTGCGGGAAAACGCGGCGGCAAACCGTCGATGAAGCAGGATGACATCACCGCTCTGCTGGTGCGGCTGGCGCGCGACGGCCGCCGTGTCGTCAGGCTGAAAGGCGGCGATCCCTATATTTTCGGCCGTGGCGGCGAAGAGGCGCTGGCGCTGGCGCGCGAAAACATCCCGTTCCGCGTCCTGCCCGGCCTGACATCGGGGCTGAGCGCGCTCGCCGCCACCAGCATCCCTGCCACCATGCGCGGCATCAACAAGGCGGTGATCCTGGCGACCGGACACGCCGCCGGCACCGATGACGATCTCGACTGGGCAGCAATCGCCCGCACCGGCCAGCCGGTCGTCATCTACATGGGCATGGCCAATCTGCCTGCCATCGCCGCGTCGCTGCTCGAAGGCGGGCTGGCGCCATCGACGCCGGCGGCGGTCATCGTTTCGGCGACGACGCCGCAGGAGCGCACCGTCGTCGCCACGCTCGCCACCATTTCCGAAGCGGCCGCCGCAGCGGGGCTCGCCTCGCCGGCGCTCATTGTCGTCGGCGGCATCGTCGCCATGCGCGCGGCACTGGCGGGCGATCAATGACCCGCGCCATCATCATCGGCGCGCCGCGCTCGGGCTCCGGCAAGACCAGCGTCACCATCGGCATTTTGCGCGCGCTCGCGCGGCGCGGCATCAAGGTGCGCGGCGCCAAATCCGGCCCCGACTATATCGATCCCGGCTTCCACACCGCGGCGACCGGCCTCTCCGGCGTCAATCTCGACAGCTGGGCGATGTCGCCCGACCTGCTCAATGCGCTGGCCGGCAACGCCACCGAGGATGCCGATTTCATTTTCCTCGAAAGCGCCATGGGCCTGTTCGACGGAATCCCAGCTGCCGAAGGCCGAACCGGCTCGGCCGCCGATCTGGCGCGGCTCTACCATCTGCCGGTGCTTTTGGTGCTCGACGTCTCCGGCCAGTCGACGACGGCGGCCGCCGTCGCCAAGGGTTTTGCCACTTACGACCCGGATGTGCGCATGGCCGGCGTGGTGCTCAACCGCCTGGGCAGCGAACGCCACCGCAAGCTGTGCGGCGAGGCGATCGAAGCGCTTGGCCTGCCGGTCGTCGGCGCCATCCTTCGCGATCCCTCGCTCAACCTGCCGGAGCGCCATCTCGGCCTCGTCCAGGCCGGCGAGTACGATGATCTGATGGCGCATCTCGATCGTCTCGCCGACATGGTCGAGAAATCCCTCGACCTCGATGCCATCATGGCGCTGGCCGCTCCATTCTCACCGGCATCGGGCAGTTTCGAAAACGCCTTGCCGCCGCCCGGCCAGCGCATCGCGCTGGCGGAAGACGCAGCCTTCACCTTCCTCTATCCGCATGTCGCCGCTCACTGGCGCAAGGCGGGTGCTGAAATCGTGCCGTTCTCGCCGCTCGCCGACGAAGCGCCGGAGCAGGATTGCGACGTCTGCTGGCTGCCCGGCGGCTATCCCGAGCTTTACGCCGGCCGCCTGGCGGCGGCAACGAATTTCCACGCCGGCATGGCGCGCTTTGCCGCGAGCAAGCCCGTCCATGGCGAGTGCGGTGGCTTCATGGTGCTGGGCGAAGCGCTGGAGGATGCGGCCGGGGAGACACACGTAATGCTCGGCATGCTCGGCCATTCCACCAGCTTTGCCAAACGCAAGATGAACCTCGGCTACCGCGAGGCGCGGCTGCGCGCCGCCTGTCCCCTGGGTGCGCAAGGCGCGCTGATCCGCGGCCACGAATTCCACTATGCGCAAATGATTGCGACCGGCAATGACGAGCCGCTGGCCGACCTCGCCGACGGCCAGGGCAATCCGCTGGGCGCGTCCGGCTATCGGCGCGGCCATGTCAGCGGCACCTTCTTCCACGCCATTGCGAGGGGTGGATGAGCACAGTCCCCTCGCCCCGGCAGGCCCTCGACGACATCGCGCTCTGCCTCGTCTTCTTCACAAGGTTGCCGCTGCCGGTGTTCGACTTTCGCAGCCGCAGCCTTGCCGATGCGATCTGGGCGGCCCCCATCGCCGGCCTCGCGGTGGCAGTGGTTGGCGCCGTCGTCTACGCCATCGGGGTAAAGCTCGGCCTTGCCGCCGGTCCGGCGGCGGCGCTCACGCTTGCCGCAATGCTGCTCGCCACCGGCTGCCTGCATGAAGATGGGCTGTCCGATGTCGCCGACGGTTTTGGCGGCGGCAAGACGCGCGAGCGAAAGCTGGAGATCATGCGCGACAGCCGCATAGGCGCCTATGGCGCCTCGGCACTCGGCCTGTCACTGCTCATCCGCTGGAGCGCGCTGTCGCAGCTGGCCAATCCGACAAGCGTCCTCTTGGCGCTGATAGCCGCCCATGCCGCTTCGCGCGGCCTGCTCGGCGCCTTCATGCATCTGGCGCCGCCGGCGCGCAGCGACGGCCTGTCGGCCGGCGCAGGCACCGTCTCGGCGCAAACCGGTGTTGTCGGCGCCGTGCTCGGCGCCGTCGCCTTGCTGGCGCTGGGCGTGGGCGGCGCGTTTGTCGCACTGATCCTGCTGGCGCTGGTGTTCAGCGCCTTGCGCGCGCTCTGCCTCAACCAGATTGGCGGCCAGACCGGTGACACCATCGGCGCCTTGCAGCAGTTCGGCGAGATCACCGTCCTCCTCGTCGCATCCGTTTCCCTCACCTGAATCACTTCCGGAGATCGTTCCCCCATGCCCTTCAAATCGCTTGATGAATTGCGCGCCGCCTGTCTCGACCTGCCCACCGGCAGCGATAGCGCGGCCAATGCCGTCGCCCGCCGCCAGGACACACTGACCAAGCCGCAAGGCAGCCTTGGCCGGCTCGAAACCATTGCCGCCTGGCTGGCGCGCTGGCAGGGCCGCGACATGCCGAAGCTCGATCGCGTAAAAGTCTTCGTCTTCGCCGGCAACCATGGCGTGACAGCACAAGGCGTATCGGCCTTCCCCTCGGAAGTGACCGTGCAGATGGTGGCGAATTTCGCCGGCGGCGGCGCCGCCATCAACCAGCTTGCCCGCATCGCCGGCGCGGAACTCGACGTCATCCCGCTCGATCTCGACCATCCGACTGGCGACTTCACGCAGACAGCAGCAATGGACGAAAAGGCCTTCCTCGCCGCTGTCTCGGCCGGCTATGACGCGGTGACGAAAGACCTAGACCTCGTCTGCTTCGGCGAAATGGGCATCGGCAACACCACGCCGGCGGCCGCCATTTCGACTGCCCTGTTCGGCGGCGGTGCTGAAAAATGGACCGGGCGCGGCACCGGCGTCGACGATGCCGGCCTGAAGCGCAAGGTCACGGCCATCGAAGCCGGCCTCAAGCGCCATGCCGATGCGCTGTCCGATCCGCTGAAGATCGCCGCCGCCCTTGGCGGGCGCGAACTCGCCGCCATTTTTGGCGCCACGCTTGCCGCAAGGCGCAACAACGTCCCGGTGCTGCTCGACGGTTTCGTCTGCACTGCTGCGGCGGCGCCCCTGGCAAGGCTGCACCCGAGCGGCCTCGCCCACACCATCGCCGCCCATGTCTCGGCCGAATCCGGCCACCGCCGCCTGTTAGAAGCACTCGGCCTGCCGCCGCTGCTCGACCTCGGCATGCGGCTCGGCGAAGGCTCCGGCGCCTGCCTCGCCGTCAACATCGTTCGTTCGGCGCTGGAATGCCACACCAGCATGGCGAGTTTCGCTGAGGCTGGTGTGTCGGAGAAGTAGACCAGAGCGGCTTGTGGGACCGCGTTGGTAGGAAGTATCTTTTATTCCTGAAAACTCTTCAGTAGAGTTGCAGGATGATGAAGCTCCGTCCGCTTGCTGCTGCTATAGCTATCGCCGCCGTTCTTGCTGGTGTGTATCGGCGTAGCGGATACACAACCTACGGACCGCTCGACACCGCTATCCTTGTTGTCTTTCTGGTATTTTTCTGGTGGCTGGTCAGCGATTTCTCCGGAAGAAAGGCCAGCGTCGAAGCCGACGGACGTCAGAGCGCGGATGGCGGGATTGCTTTTCGGTTCGGCAGATTTCTGCGCCGCGTTTTTCGGCGCGGCAATCGCGGTCTTTGAACCAGACGCGAACGGCTCACCTTGAGGTGAGTCGTTTCATTTCCCTCGTTCCAGGGTCTTTCCACCAATTTTCTTGAAAATTTKGTGGGTGCGCACAGGATTGAACTGTGGACCCGCTGATTAAGAGTCAGCTGCTCTACCAACTGAGCTACGCACCCACTCGACCGGTAAAACCGGCGTCGGCGGGCATATAGCCGCCGATACCGGTCCTGTCCAGCCCTGCCGGAATCATTTCCCGACAAATAGCTGAACTGCCGCAGGCGGTCAGACGAACAGCTTGCCTTCCGCCACCTTGATGGCATGGCCGCCGATGCGCGCGGAGGCCAGTTTTCCGGCCTCGACAGTGAGTTCGAGGCGGATGCGCGAGGGGCGGCCCATCTCCAGCCCCTGCTCGATCCACAGCTGCGAAATGCCGTCGGTCGGGCGGTCGAAATGCATGATGGCGCCGGCAAAGGCCGCCGCCGCCGAACCGGTCGCCGGGTCTTCATAGGACGGCGTGCCCGGCACGATCATGCGGACGTGGAAGGCGCTGTCGTGGTTCACCGTCTGGCGGCAATAGACATATGGGCTGGCGAAGGCCCATTCGCTCTTGCGCGGCGCCAGTTCCGACCACGCCTGGTTGTCGAGCTTGATCCGGCCCGCGGCCTCTAGATTGGCCACAGGGATGGTTACGTAAGGCACCCCTGCCGACCAGAACGACACCAGATGATTCTCGAAGCCGATTTCATGCGGCGCCAGGCCAAGGGCTGCGCCAATCGCTTGCGGATCGGCATCGAGCTCTAGCGGTTCCGGCAGCTTCGCCAGGTCGAACTCGGCAAAGGTGGCGCCATCGTGCCGGCTGACGGCGCAGCGCACCGGGCCGATATTCTCCTCCAGCACGAAGATGCCGGCTTCGCCCTCGCCTGCCAGTTCGGCCAGCGCAATCGCGGCGCCGACGGTCGGGTGGCCGGCAAACGGCATTTCATAGTCGGGCGTGAAGATGCGGATGCGGTTGCGATGCTTGGGATTGTCCGGCGGCAGCACGAAGACGGATTCGGACAGGTTGAACTCGCGCGCAATGGCCTGCATGGCTGGCGTACCCAGCCCCTTGCTGTCCAGCACGACAGCCAGCGGATTGCCAGCCAG
The DNA here is from genome assembly GCF_056403715.1 of Mesorhizobium sp. P2_F5. NCBI lineage: Bacteria > Pseudomonadati > Pseudomonadota > Alphaproteobacteria > Hyphomicrobiales > Phyllobacteriaceae > Mesorhizobium > Mesorhizobium sp. P2_F5. The sequence continues at coordinate 49,738 of NZ_JBFUEY010000004.1, forward strand.
CAGTTCCGTCGTAAACACATCATAAAGCAAGTAATTGCGCGTCTGCATCTTGGAAACCTTCCGCCTCAATCCGAACATGGCCGAAATTTAATTTGATATTCGGGCCACTAAGCCTGATCTGTGCACATATAGGGACATTAGGCTCTCATAGGGGTCCAGCGTGGACCAGCTTGTCAATCTGCCAAAGACGGAATCGGATTCCGCCATCGAGGCGGCGCTTGGACTAGACCAGACTGGCGTGCGCAAGAAGCGCCGTCGCGGCTGGCTTTACGCGCTGCTGGCGCTGATTGCCGTTGCCGCTGGCCTCGCCGGCTACCAATGGTATGCCGGTTCCCCCGCCAAGATCGACTACACCACCACGCCGGCCACTATTGCCGACCTCACCGTCGCGGTGTCGGCGACCGGCACGCTGCAGCCGCTCACCCAGGTCGACATTTCAAGCGAGCTCTCCGGCATCATCCGCTCAGTCTCGGCCGAGGAAAACCAGCAGGTCAAGAAGGGGGACGTGCTGGCGACGCTCGACACGGTGAAGCTCGAGGTCCAGATCGAACGCGCCGAGGCCTCGGCCAAGGCCGCGGCCGCCAATGTCGAGGACGCCACGGTCACGCTGTCCGAGAACGAGAGGGCGCTGGTGCGCGCCGCCGAACTAACCAAGCGCGGCATGGCCACCGACCAGTCGCTTGAGGCGGCGACCGCCACGCGCGACCGCTCCAAGGCAGCGCTCGACAGTGCAGAGGCCAATCTCGCTATCGCCCAGGCCGACCTCAAGGCGCAGCAGACCGATCTCGCCAAGAGCACGATCTACGCCCCGATCGACGGCATCGTGCTGACCCGTTCGGTCGACCCCGGCCAGACTGTCGCCTCCTCGCTGCAGGCGCCGGTGCTGTTCATCATCGCTGCCGATCTCAGAAACATGGAACTGGTGGCGGCGGTCGACGAGGCCGATATCGGCGCTGTCAAATCAGGCCAGCATGCGCGCTTCACCGTCGATGCCTTTCCGGAGCGGCCGTTCGACGCCGAGATTCGCGACATCTCCTACGCCTCCGTCACCACCGACGGCGTCGTCACCTACAATGCGCGGTTGGAAGTCAACAACAACGAGCTGCTGCTGCGGCCCGGCATGACCGCCACCGTTTCGGTCGTTACCCGGCAGGCCAAGGGCGTGCTCACCGTGCCGTCCACCGCTTTCCGCTACCGGCCGGCGCAGCAGGCCGCCCGCGCCTGGAGCCTGAGTGACCTGTTTACCGGCCGCATGGGCCGTCCCGGCGGCGACCGCCGCCAGCAGGTGGCGGCGCCCACCGACGGCTCACGCACGCTCTACGTGCTGGAAAACGGCCGGCCGCATCCGGTCAACGTCAAGATCGGTTCCACCGACGGCGAACTGACCGAGATCACCTCCGGCCTCGACGAAGGCGCAGAGGTGATCACAGCCTCGCAGCTGCGGAGCTGACGCCGTGGCCGCGGGCGCGACCCTCATTGGTTTCGACACGGTCTGGAAGAGCTATGGCCAGGGCGAAGCCAAGGTGCATGCACTGGCCGGCGTCGACCTCGCCATTCAGCGGGGCGAATTCGTTGCCATCATGGGTCCGTCGGGTTCGGGCAAGTCGACGGCCATGAACATCATCGGCTGCCTCGACACGCCGACCGCCGGAACCTATTCCTTTATGGGCATCGATGCGGGCCGGCTCGACCGCAACCGTCGCGCGCTTCTGCGCAATCTCTATATCGGCTTCGTCTTCCAGGGCTACAATCTGCTGCCGCGCACCACGGCGGCGGAAAATGTCGAGCTGCCGCTGATCTATCGCGGCGCGCCTGCCCGCGAGCGTCGCGATCTCGCCATGCAGGCGCTGGCCGAGGTCGGTCTTGTCGGGCGCGAGCACCATACGCCGGCCGAACTCTCCGGCGGCCAGCAGCAGCGCGTGGCGATCGCACGCGCCATCGTCACCAGGCCGACGCTGCTTGTCGCCGACGAGCCGACCGGCAATCTCGACACCGCCCGCACGCATGAGATCATGGAGCTGTTGACGCGGCTGAACACCGAGCTTGGCCTGACCATCGCCATGGTCACCCATGAGGCCGATGTCGCCGGATATGCCCAGCGCACCATCCGCTTCCTCGACGGCCACGTCGCCTCCGACACGGCCAGGCTGGAGGTGGCGTCATGATCTGGGAAACCGTCCGCCTGTCGCTGCGCTCCATCCGCCGCAACGTGCTGCGCTCGTTCCTGACGCTGCTCGGCATCGTCATCGGCGTCGCCGCCGTCATCGCTATGCTGACCATTGGCTCCGGCACCACGGCCAAGGTCAAATCGGACATCGCCAAGCTCGGCAGCAATCTGCTCGTCGTCCGCCCTGGCCGCCCTGCAAGCACTGGCGGACCGGGAGGTCTCGACCAGGCGGTGCGGCCGCTGGCCGACAAGGATGTTGCAGCCCTCGTCGCGCATCTGACCGGAGCGCGCGCCATTGCACCGGCTTCGCAGAAACAAGTCCGCGTCATCTTCGGCACCGAGAGCCTGACCTCGGGCGTCACCGGCACCGACAGCGCCTATCTCGACGCCCGCGACTGGAAGCTGGTCTCGGGTCGCCCGTTCAGCGATTCCGAAACACGCTCCGGCACCGGCGTATGCCTGATCGGCGAGACGGTGCGCCAGCAGTTCTTCGGCGCCGGCGAGCCCGATGGCGAGATTATCCGCGTCAACCGCACCTCATGCAAGATCATCGGCCTGCTCGAACCCAAGGGCTACACCGGCTTTGGCCAGGACCAGGACAATGTCGTGCTGATCCCGCTCGCCGCCTACCAGCGCCGCATCGCCGGCAACCGCGACATAGACAACATCTATGTCGCCGCCGACGACCGCACGCCGACCACCGAATTGCAGACGCGCGTCGAGGACATCTTGCGCGACACAAGGCGCATCACGCCCGACCGCGAAGACGATTTCTCGATCCGCGACATGACCCAGATCGCCGACGCCATGGCCAGCGCCACCACGACCATGACCGGCATGCTGGGCGCGGTCGCCGGCGTCAGCCTTTTGGTCGGCGGCATCGGCATCATGAACATCATGCTGGTGTCGGTCACCGAGCGCACCCGCGAGATCGGCATCAGGCTCGCCATCGGCGCGCATGAAAAGCACATCCTCATCCAGTTCCTGGTCGAGGCGACGGTGCTGTCGCTGCTCGGCGGCATCATCGGCATCCTGATCGGTCTGGCGCTGGCCGGCCTCGCTGCGGCGACGCTGACCATACCGTTCGCGCCGAGCCCGGCCGTCATCCTGCTTGCCGTCGGCTTTTCCGCTCTGATCGGCATGGTGTTCGGCTTCTTCCCGGCGCTGCGCGGCGCCAGGCTCGATCCGATCGACGCGCTGCGGCACGAGTAAGCGTCAGATCAGCTCCACCGCAACCAACCGCTATCCACAAGCACATGCGCTTGCCTACGCCGACAACACTGTCGTCGTCCAGTCTGCGATGCTAGGGCAAAGCATTCTCTGGTCGAGGAATGGCAATGAGCAAGAAGGTGCGGTTGATCCTGGCGATGGTGATCATCGAAGGCGCCCTTGCCGGCCTCTGGTGGTATCTCGCCCGCTACGGCATGGCCAACCCCGACCGCGTTACCGGCGATTTCCAGACGGTCGTCGGCCAGACGATGGGGACCGCGATGGGCGGGCTGCTGGGTCTCGGCTTAATCCTGTTTGTCGCCGCAGCCCGCAGCGACCGCAAGGCGGCGCAGCAAAAAGCGCAACGCTGAGCTACGCTTGAAGCCTGTCAGAACGGCAGTCGCGCATTCTCCTTGACCTCCTTCATGACGAAGAAGGTCCTTGTTTGCCGAACGCCCGGCAGCGCAATCAGCTTTTGCCCATGCAGCTTGTTGAAGTCCGCCATATCGCGGACCCTGATCTTCAGGAGATAGTCGAAGTCGCCGGCCACGAGATTGCAGTCCAGCACCTCCTTGAGCTCGAGCACAGCCTTTTCGAAAGCGGCGAAGCTTTCCGGTGTCGAGCGATCGAGCACGACGCCGACCATGACCAGCGCGCCAAGGCCGACCGCGACCGGCGCGATCTCCGCCCTCACCCCGGTGATGTAGCCCTCTTCGAACAGACGTTGCGTGCGCCGGTGGCAGGTGGCGGCACTGACATTGACGCGCGCCGCCAGCTCCGCATTGGTCAGCCGTCCCTCGGCCTGAAGGGCGCGCAGGATTTTCATGTCGATCCGGTCAAGAGCCTGTGTGGAAGATTCTTCCATTTCAATGATCCTTCATGGATGATCCAGGCAATCAGATCGCTCATTTGTGAAGCATGTAAAAATCCTTGACGCAAGTTCGAGAGCACCTTTCGCATAACTGCGCCTATCTTCAGCCGATCGAAAACGACCATGGCGGAGGCAGATTGTGTCACTTCTCGCAAAGTTCGAACGCTATCCCCTGACCTTCGGCACGACGCCGATCGAGCATCTGCCGCGGCTGAGCGCGGCGCTGGGCGGAAAGGTGGAGGTCTACGCCAAGCGCGACGATTGCAATTCCGGCCTGGCGATGGGCGGAAACAAACTGCGAAAGCTCGAATACATCGTGCCGGATGCCATCGCATCCGGCGCCGACACGCTGGTGTCGATTGGCGGCGTCCAGTCGAACCATACGCGCATGGTCGCCGCGACAGCCGCCAAGATCGGCATGAAGTGCGTGGTGATCCAGGAGAAATGGGTGCCCCATTATGACGCGGTTTATGACCGGGTCGGAAACATCCTGCTGACGCGGCTAATGGGCGCCGACAGCCGGCTTGTCGATGACGGTTTCGACATCGGCATCCGCAAGAGCTGGGAAGACGCCATCCAGTCGGTGAAGGACGCCGGCGGCAAACCCTATCCGATCCCGGCCGGCGCCTCCGTGCACAAATTCGGCGGGCTCGGCTATATCGGTTTTGCCGAAGAGGTGGCGAGCCAGGAAGCCGAACTCGGCTTCACCTTCGACTACATCATCGTGTGCGTGGTGACCGGGTCGACGCAGGCCGGCATGATCGTCGGCTTCGCCGCTCAAGGTCGTGCCGACCGCGTGATCGGCATCGACGCCTCGGGGACACTCGACCAGACCCGCGCCCAGGTCCGCCGCATCGTCGACGACACCGCAGCCCTCGTCGGGCTCGGCCGCACTGTGCGCGACGACGAGATCGTCATCAATCCCGACTATGCCTATCCGGCCTACGGCGTTCCCTCCGACGAGACCAACGACGCGATCCGGCTGGCGGCCCGCACCGAGGCGATGATCACCGACCCGGTCTATGAGGGAAAGTCGATGCAGGGCCTGATCGACCTGACCCGCAAAGGCTTCTTCCCCGTGGGGTCAAAAATTCTCTACGCGCATCTCGGCGGCGCGCCGGCGATCAACGGCTACAGCTATTACTACAAGGACGATGGCGCCCCGACCCGGCCGCAACCGGCAGCGATCTCTGAACCTCGGGAAAGCGAGCCACAGGAGACGCTGCCGCCGCTGTTTCCGTGACAGGTCAGGGGTCCTCGCCACCGTTGGCAAAATGCCACTCGATCAGCGGCTTCATATGCGGCGCCAGCCCTTCCGGCAGATCTTCGGCATGGCGGATGATCACCGGTCCTTCGATCTCGGGATCGGCCTCGGTGGCGACGAAGGCCGAGATGCGCCGCGCAATCTCACTGGTCGGCTCATCGACGTGGTAGCGGCGGAAGAGAACCGTGCCGGTCGAAGTCGACAGCGCATGGTAGCGCCTGCCGCGCGCGGCGCCTGTCAGGTCAAGCCCGGTCTCCTCGCGCACTTCGCGGATCATGTTGAAATCGACATCGACGCGGCCGTCGCGAAAATCGATCGGCTCGAACGAGCCGGCAGCGAAATAGACGCGACCAGCCATGACCGTGTGCGGACCCATGCGGATCGCCACCAGCGCATTGTCGCCGGCGACCAGCATGGCGTGGCCATAGGCATGCTCGGCGCCGGTCCCCTGCCGGTTCTTGCGCCACAGCATGAAGGTCGAATACTTCACAGCGTGACAGCGCCCGACGAGACGGTTGTCGCGCCAGGCGAGTGCCGAAAGCAAAACCACGGTACCGTCGAACAAAGCCGGCTTGGCAGCGATTTCCCGGTGCCAGTTCTCCTCGATCGCCACCCGATTGTCGCGCTCGAACGGATGCGGGCCTGGGTCGAGCCGAACGTCGATCTCGTCGACCGGCAGGATGACGTTGCGCGGCAGGTCGAAACTCACGCTCAGGCCATGTCCAGGGTGATCGCCACCGGACAATGGTCCGACGCCTTCGGCCGGTCCCAGCCGGCGCGTGGAAAGCGTTCCACCGCCTGGCCGGCCGGAAAGATGGTGCGCCAGGGCTGGCCGTTGCGGATGATGTCGGGAACGGCGGTCGCATTCTTCGCCGCCAGCCCTTTCGACAACAGGATGTAATCGAGCTGGCACAGATGCCGTTCCTTCGGCCCGCGCGTGTGGTAGAAACTCCAGCGGTCCATCTCCGGCCGGCGTTCGACGACATTCTCGCAAAAACCGCCTGATGTCAGCACATTGAGACAGGACTGGCTCTCGTCGATCACCTGGAAACGGTAGCCGTCGACGGCGTCGCCCTCGATCTTCACCCGCTGCCGGTAGTCGTTCATGTCGCCGCAGATCGCCCAGCGCTTGTCGGCGGCGTGATCCTTGCCGAAGCGCTCCTCGATGATGTGTCGTACGGCCTGCGCCTCGGCGATGCGCATCGGCATCGTCGCTTCGCGCCCGTCGAGCCCGTTGCGCGGCGAGCCCATCGATTTGAAATGCACGAGATAGAGCGTCAGCGGCACACCGCCGACCTTGAGGTCGATCTCCAGGCAGTCGCGCCGGAATATCCGCTCATTGGCCTGGTTTCCGAGTGCCTCCAGCTCCGGCGTGAACAGGCCGAACTGTTCGAAGGTGACATAGGCGTGGCTGGTCATGCGCACGAATTCGATCGGCTGGCCCTGCGCCGTCTCGTTGCGCATCATCACGGCAACGTCGATGCCGCGCGAATCATTGCCGGCCGTGGTGTATTTCTGCCGGTAGCCCTCGCCCACCATCTTGAAGAGATAGCCATATTCGAAGGCCTTCAGCGCCTCGATATTATCGACCTCCTGCATGCAGATGATGTCGGCACGGGTGGCGGCTATCGCCAGCGCCGTCAACTGGCGCGTATCGTCGGACTGGGCAATGGCGCGCGCCTGCTCAAGCATCTTGTATTCGGCCTCGCTCTGGATATCGAAAAGCGCCAGCGTGCGGTCTTCGTTGAGCTGATTGCGGTAGCCGGAGAAATCGAACCTGTTCATCAGGTTTTCGACATTGAAGGTAGCGAGGCGCAGCGACATGGCCGTGACCTTTGCCTGCAAGCGGTGTCGAAAACAAGGGCTTCGCCCTTGCTCGCCAGGGTTGATGGAACCTTTCTGTTCATCCTCCGTTCAGATGGAAAGGTCCATCAATAGGCCTCTTCCCTGGGGTATTCTGGGCGTGGGGCCTGTATCTCTTGGAGAGTGCAATGAACTCGCTCTTTTCTTCCACGGTCAAATCCGGGCTGATAGCGCTCGGTCTCGTCTCGGGTCTCACGGCGCCGTCCGCCGCCGGCCCGATCCTGCAGCCAAACCTGTCTGTGCCGACAAGCACAGCAGCCCCGACGGTCACGCCGGTTCGCGACGACTGGGCGGGCGGCAATGACCGCCGCTCCTTTAACGATTGGCAGTGGCGCCGCCACGACGGCCGTCGCTTTTCCCGGTCAGGCAACTGGAACAACGGCAACTGGAACAATGGCGGCAACTGGGATGGCGGCGACAACTGGCGCTGGCGCCATCATCGCCATCACCACGGCAGCGATTTTGATAGCGGCGCCGCCGCGGTTCTCGGCTTGGGCCTGGGTCTCGGCCTCGGCAGCATCTACAACAACGGTTATTATAACAACGGCTACTACAATAACGGCTACTACGCGCCCCGCCGCTATTATCGCACGCAGCATCTTTCCAGCGCCCATGTCCAGTGGTGCTACGACCGCTACCGGTCTTACCGGTCCTGGGACAACACGTTCCAGCCCTATAATGGCCCGCGCCAGCAATGCTGGTCGCCCTATAGCTGAACTATAAGCGACAACGCATGACGGCGCCGCCCCCCGCGGCGCCGTTTCCATTTGGGAGCGAGGGCTGGACACGATCGCCGCTAACCATATGTTTATCGGCTCGGTCTATCCATGATACGGTTCCCCATCTGACGATCGCGCCGATCCGGTCGCGAAGGACGTGCCGTCATGGCCGACGAATTGAGAAACAAACACCGGGCGCGCGTGCTGAAAGGCGCGACGATCCTGACCGGCCTCACCAATTCCGAGGTCACGTGCACGGTGCGCAACATGCATGCCGGTGGCGCCGAATTGAAAGTGCCGATAGACGCGCGCGTGCCGGACGAGTTCCTGCTGTATGTGCCGGTCGACGGCATCGGCTACAAGGCCATCGTGCGCTGGCGCCGCGACGACCGCATCGGCGTCGAGTTCACCGGCACCGAGCCGAAGCCGCACTGGCACTATGGCTGACCGTTCTTACCCTGATCGACAACAGGCATGAAAAAGCCGGCGGATCGCTCCGCCGGCCTTCCTATTCAGCGATGAAATCGCAGATCAATTTTTCGCCTTGTCGACCAGCTTGTTCTTGGAAATCCACGGCATCATCGCACGCAGCTTGGCGCCGACTTCCTCGATCTGGTGGCTGTCATTGTTGCGGCGGATGCCCTTGAAGCGCGACATGCCGGCGCGGTATTCCTGCATCCATTCCGAGGTGAACTTGCCGGTCTGGATGTCCTTCAGCACGCGCTTCATCTCGGCCTTGGTCTCGGCGGTGATGATGCGCGGGCCCGAGACATATTCGCCCCATTCGGCGGTGTTCGAGATCGAGTAGTTCATGTTGGCGATGCCGCCTTCATAGATCAGGTCGACGATCAGCTTCACCTCGTGCAGGCACTCGAAATAGGCCATTTCCGGTGCGTAGCCGGCTTCCACCAGCGTCTCGAAACCGGCTCGGATCAGCTCGACCAGGCCGCCGCACAGAACCACCTGCTCGCCGAATAGATCGGTCTCGCATTCCTCGCGGAAATTGGTCTCGATGATGCCCGAACGACCGCCGCCGACGCCGCAGGCGTAGGACAGAGCGAGATCGAGCGCATTGCCCGAAGCGTCCTGGTTGACGGCGACCAGGCACGGCACGCCGCCGCCCTTCTGGTATTCGCCGCGCACCGTGTGGCCGGGGCCCTTCGGGGCGATCATGACGACGTCAACCGAAGCCTTCGGCTCGATCAGGCCGAAATGCACGTTGAGGCCGTGCGCGAAGGCGATAGCCGCGCCGTCGCGAATGTTCGGGGCGATTTCGTTTTTGTAGATGTCGGCCTGCAATTCGTCGGGCGTCGCCATCATCATCAGGTCGGCCCATTTGGCGGCGTCCGCCACGCTCATCACCTTGAGCCCGTCGGCCTCGACCTTCTTGGCGGTCGCCGAGCCGGCCTTGAGACCGATGGCGATCTCCTTGGCGCCGGAATCCTTGAGGTTGAGCGCATGTGCCCGGCCCTGGCTGCCATAGCCGATAATGGCGACCTTCTTGCCCTTGATCAGGTTGAGATCGGCGTCGCGATCGTAATAGACACGCATTTTGTCTTCCTTCCCGTTTTTATAGATCAGAGGCCCTGCGGCCTGGTTTTTGCTCCGAAAAGAGCGAGAAACTGTTGCGTCGCCCGGACGGCATCGCCGCCGATCGCCGCTTCAGTCAATTCCAGCCGGTCGCCGAGCAAGAGGCGGATCTGCACGTCGCGGGCGACCAGCCCGAAAAAGCTGCGGAATGCCGTTTCGGCATCCGCGAAATCGAGCAACCCGGCCTGTTTGCCGGCAAGCAGCACCGGCTTCAGCCGCCTGGCCAGCGCGAACCGGCCATTCTCCAGCACGATGGCGCCGAGATCGTCCTTTCCGGATCCGGCGTGGCCGACCGCCACGCGGTTCAGCGCAATCGACGTGTCGCTCGAAATCACCTTCAGCCAGTCGGAAGCGAAACCTTCGAGGCTTGCCGTCAGCGAAGTGAGATCGAGCCTCTCGCCGTCGACCGGCACCACGCGCACCTTGGATGCCTGCCATTGCACCGTCGCCGTCAGCAGCCCGTCGCGGTCGCCGAACCATTTATAGAGCGTTTCCTTAGAGCAACTGGCGCGGCGCGCAACCGCGGTCATGGTCAGATTGTCGCCCTCCTCGACCAGCAGGCGCAAGGCAGCATCCAGAACGGCCTTCTGCCGCTCCGTCAGCGTCGCGCTTGTGTCGATGTCGGCGTTTGTCTGCAACACGGTCGTTCCTCGGCGGCAGGGCTAGCCAGCAGAAGCGGCAAGCCGTACCGTACGTTACGGTTCGCCGCTTCTATGCCGTATTGCTCTCAGCCTTGCAAGCCCTATCTCATCCTGGACGGTTCGCCGCTGGACCGTCTACCGCGGGGAAAGAAGATGCTGACCGGATTGCTCGCCTTGACGGTCGCCGCCGTGTTCTCCGGCGCCGCGATCTATCTCAGCGTCGCCGAACAACCGGCGCGGCTTGGCCTCGATGAAAAGTCGCTGCTCAGGGAATGGCAGCCTTCCTATAGGCGCGGCGCGGCCATGCAGGCGTCGATTGCCGTCATCGCCTGCCTTCTCGGCCTGATCGCCTGGTGGCAGACTGATGGCTTCGCCTTCCTGCTCGGCGCGATCCTGATCATCCTGCCCTGGCCGTGGACGCTGATGGTTATGATGCCGACCAACAAGTTGTTGGAGGCGATGGACGCCAGCGCCGACAATCCGCAAGCCAGAGCCCTGATCGTCAAATGGGGCAGCCTGCACCTGGTGCGCGCCGGACTGGGTGTGCTGGCGACGCTGGCCTTTCTCTGGGGCAGCCATCCGGCCTGACAGCCGGCCGGATATGGTCAGGCCGGCAGCGCGGCTCTCTCAGTCCGTTGCAGGCGGCAGGCGCAGACGGCCGAGCAACGCCGACACCGTGCTCAACTCATCCACCGAGAGCTTTGCACCAACCAGCTCCATGATCGAGCGCCCGTAGACCGCCCACATCCGTCGGCGCGTCTCGCGGCCCTTGGCGGAAATACGGATGGTCTGCCCACGACCGTCATCGGCGACCTTCAGCTTCTCGACCAGGCCGTCGGCCTCGAGCCGCGCCAGCAGCCGTGAGATGTTGTACTGCGCAAACAGGGTGCGCTCGATCAGCTGGAACGGCCGCAGGCCGCCCTCGCCCGCTTCGGCCAGCTCGTGCAGCACGTCGTACCAGTCGAGCGGCGGCAAGCCGCTGTCCTTCAAAGCCTGTTCGGCCTGTTCGATGAGCTGGCGCGAAACGCGCATCAGGCGCGCCCAGGCCTTGATGGCTTCGGGCGAAGGCGTGGCTTTCACGGTCATGCCCGCATCCTAGATGATAGATGCAACTGCATCAAGCTTGCGGTCAATGCATCTGCATCTATATACATGCAATCGCATCAATCCGGGAAAAATCCATGAGACACGAAATTTGCAAAGTCGCCGACGTCCCGCAGACGGGCAGCCTGATCGCGCCGTTCTTCGGCCGCGAGGTCCATGTCTGGCGCAGCGGCGATCGCATCCGCGCTGCCGCCAATGTCTGTCTGCATTTCGGCGGGCCGCTAGACTGCAAGGATGGCAGGCTGGTCTGCCAATGGCACGGCGCTGCTTTCGACATGACATCAGGCGACCGGCTCGAAGGTCCGGCGCCAAAAGCCTCCCGCCTGATGTTCCTGTCGACGCGCATCGAGGACGGCGCGTTGAACTATGTTTGGGGAGAGTGACATGACCGACAAGCTCATTCTCGTCAGCCATCATCTGTGCCCGTACGTCCAGCGCGCGGCGATTTCGCTGGCTGAAAAGGGTGTGCCGTTCGAGCGCGTCACCATCGACCTCGCCGACAAGCCGGACTGGTTCAAGGCGATCTCGCCGCTCGGCAAAGTGCCGCTGCTCATCACTCAGGCAAATGGCGAGGAGACGGTGATCTTCGAATCCGCCGTCATCCTCGAATTCCTGGAGGAGACGCAAGCCAATCCCCTCCACCCGGCCGACGCTCACGCCCGCGCCCGGCACCGCGCCTGGATCGAGTTCGGCTCGGCGACATTGAATGCCATCGGGCGTTTCTACTCCGCGTCGACGGAGGCAGCCTTCCTGGCTGAGTCCGCAGCACTATCAGCCATGTTCGATCGCCTGGAGGACGAATTGGCCGACCAGGCCGGGCCGTGGTTCAACGGCGAGCACTTTTGCCTCGTCGATGCCGTCTACGGCCCGGTCTTCCGCTATCTCGACGCCTTCGACCGGATCAGCAATTTCGGCATTCTGGACGGCAAGCCGCTGGTCCAGGCCTGGCGCAAGGCGTTAAGCGAACGCGCCTCGATCAAGGCCGCCGTGGCGGCTGACTATCCGCAGCGGCTGCGTCAATTCCTGCGTGCGAAAAATTCGTTTCTCTCGACCTTAATCCCGCGGGATGATCTCGCCAGTCTGCCTCCTCTAGCCCGATCCGCCTGAACGGATCGATCACCGTGCCGGCCACCATCGAGGCGAGCACGCCTGGCAGTGGCGGCACCTTTGCGATGGTTGCCACCAGCCTGTCGCGGAAGAACGGCAGCATCGTGCCGTCGGACTGGTAGAACGGCGTCAGCGCCAACGACAGCAGCTGGAAGATCCGGACGTGCCATCGCCGCGCCCGGGCATACGTTTCCAGCGCCAGCTCGACGTCGCCCGTCTGTGCCAAGGCATGGCTGAGCGCGGCCGCGTCGAGCAGCGCCATGTTCGCGCCCTGCCCGAGCTGCGGGCTGGTCGAATGCGCGGCGTCACCGATCACCGCCAGCCTCCGTCCCGCCGGCACCTTCATCGTGTGGTGGCCGTAGCGGGCCAGCGACAGCTGGTCGAAACTGTCGATCTGGCTGGTGAACGCCTCGCACTCCGGCCACAGCGAGACCAGCCTCGCCTTCCAGGCGTCGAGCCCCGCCGCGCGCACGCTGTCGACATCCGCCGGCTTCAGGCTCCAGAAGAACGCCGCCATCTTTTCCGCGCCTGGCTGCGGCCGGCCGATCGGCAGCACGCCGATCATCACACTGGCCTTGTCGTAGCGCTGCAGCAGCGCATTTTCGTCGAACCCTTCGCGCCAGCCGAGCGACGCCCAGAACGCGCCATAGATGAGCGGCCGTGGCTCGGCCGGATCGTTGAGGCACCGGCGCAGTTTCGAGCGCGAGCCACTGGCGTCGACGACAAGGTCGAACGGCCCTGCCCATCTGCCAGTATCGAAGACCAGGTGGGCCCGGTCGCCGACGTCCAGCGTCTCGATCTCGACACCGGTTTCGATGGCGATGCCTTGGCGCTGCGCGGCGCGGAACAACACGTTGAACAGCGCCGCCCGGTGCACCGCCAGGCCAAAGCGACCGCCAGGCTGTGCATCGTAGCGCACAGCGAGCACGGTGCGGCCAGTGCTCGCGTCCGCGCCATGCAAACGCTCGATGCGGCTGCCCAGCACCAGAATGTCGTCGAGCAGGCCGAGATCGGCAAGCACGCTCAACCCGGTCGGCTGCAGGATCAGGCCGGAGCCGACCGGCTTTGGTTCATCGAAACGTTCGAAGACGGTGACGTTGTGCCCGGCGCGCTTGAGATAGAGCGCCGTGGCCAGCCCCGCCGGTCCGGCGCCGGCAATCGCGATGTCGAGAGATTTTTCCATTGCCCGCCCAACCAATGGCGGACAATCCTTCAGCGACCCTGCCAAATCAAGCCATTGCGGCATGCGCCAAAATATCAGCCACCGGCGTCGAAGGCGGCTCGCGCGTCGCGCACCGCATCGTGGTTGAGTTCGGCCCACAGGATCAATTGATGCAGGGCGCCGAACATCGAGCGCCCGAGGTCGGTCAGGCTGTATTCGACGCTCGGCGGCTTGGTCGGGAACACTTCGCGATGCACATAGCCGTCGCGCTGCAGCTCAAGCAGCGTCTGGGTGAGCATGCGCTGCGAGATATCAGGAACGAGCCGCCGAAGTTCACCGAAGCGATAAGGCTTTTCCGCCAGCGCCATCGCCAGCAAGGGGCTCCATTTGCCGTTGATGCCCTTGATCACGTCACGAACCGGGCAATCGGCGAAATTGGCGCCGTCCGTCATGGCTCTGTAGACCTCGAGCTTCGATTTCAGATTGACGATCTTGCCGTCCATCGCTGGTTCCCTGCGTGTGCCTACGTCCCGGAAAACTGCCTTCTTTACGGCATCAGGTCAATTCCTATTTTAGTGCTGGTCTCTTTTTGAGACTGCCAAAGCACCCGCCAAATCGGCGCAAAAATCAGGATCTCCCATGCCCAAAACCCTTCTCGTCACCGGCGCTTCCGGCCAGCTTGGCCGCAGTGTCATCCGTCATCTGCTGGACGCACAGAGAGTCGCGCCGGCAGACATCATCGCCACCACGCGCGACCCCGAAAATCTCGCCGATCTGGCAACGCTTGGCATCACTGTCAGGGCTGCCGACTTCAACGATCCGGTTTCCCTGGAGAAGGCGTTTGCAGGCGCTGACCGGGTGCTGATCATCTCGACTGGCGACCTCGACCTCAAGAGCGACCGTCGGCTGAAGCAGCATCAGACTGCGGTGGCCGCAGCCAGGGCAGCCGGCGTCTCGCACCTGCTTTACACCTCGATGCCCAATCCCGAGCCTGGCTCGCCGGTTCTGTTTGCCAGCGACCACTACGGCACCGAGCGGGCGATCGAGGCCAGCGGCATCCGCTACACCATCTTCCGCAACGGCTGGTACCAGGAGAACCTGCTGATCGCGCTACCGCACGCCATTGCATCGGGACAATGGTATAGCGCAGCCGGTGACGGCCGCATCGCCCACGGCGCGCGCGACGATATGGCGGCCGCAATCGCTGCCGGCCTCGCTTCCGGCTCGACCGACAGCAAGGTCTACACGCTGACCGGCCCGCAGGCCTATACGACGGCCGAAATCGCCGCTTTGGTCAGCGAAGTCACAGGCAAACCGCTCCAGGTTGTTCAGCTGCCCGACGAGGCCCTGACCGAAGGCGTGAAGGCGGCGGGCTTTCCGGAGGACATCGCCCGCATCATCGTCTCCTTCGACGCCAACACGCGCTCCGGCCGCATTGCGATGGCGACCGATGCGGTTGAGACGCTGTCAGGCCGCAAGCCGCAAACGTTGAAGCAGTTCTTGGAGACGAACAAGGCCGCGCTGGCCGGGTAGAACCACGCCGTAGTGCGAAACGGCAAAGGCCGTGCCGTGGGACGCGGCCTTTGCCCTCTAGATCGCCACCTGCGTGCCGATCTCGACCACGCGCCCCGTGGGAATCTGGAAATATTCCGTCGCGTCGGCCGCCGTGCGGGCGAGCCCGATGAACAGCTTGTCCTGCCACACCGGCATGCCGGAATTGGGCGAGGCCTTGAGCGAGCGCCGGGACAGGAAGAACGAGGTCGTCATGATGTCGAACTTCCAACCCTGCTTGCGGCAGATTGCCAGCGCGCGCGGAATGTTGGGCTGTTCCATATAGCCGAAGGTCAGCGTCACCCGCATGAACAGCTCGTTGACCGTCTCCATCTTGACGCGCTCGCTGTCGGGCACCAGCGGCTGCGGCGCAGTCACCACCGAGAGGATGACGTTCTGCTCGTGCAGCACCTTGTAGTGCTTCAGGCTGTGCATCAGCGCGGTCGGCGCGCTTTGCGGATCGCTGGTCAGGAACACGGCGGTGCCGGACACCAGCTGCGGTTTCTTCTTCAACAGATTGCCGGCGAGGAAATCGAGCGGGATTTCGTTGCGGCGGGTCTTGTCGAAGAGATAGCGGCTGCCGCGCACCCAGGTCCACATCGCCAAGACGATGGTGAAAGCCACCGCCAGCGAGGCCCAGCCACCCTCGAACACCTTGACGATGTTGGAGGCAAAGAAGCCGATGTCGATGAACATGAACACCGCTGTCATCGCCACCGCCACCCACAGCCGCCATTTCCAGATGCGCGTCATGACAACGAACAGCAGCACGGTCGTCACCAGCATGTTGCCGGTTACCGAGATGCCGTAGGCGGAGGCGAGCTTGCTCGATTCGCCGAAGCCGACCACCAGCAACATCACCACCAGCGCCAGCAAAAGGTTGACGCGCGGCATGTAGATCTGGCCGGACTGCCGTTCCGACGTATGCAGGATTTCGAGGCGCGGCAGCATGTTGAGCTGCACCGCCTGTCTGGTCAGCGAAAAGGCGCCTGATATGACCGCCTGGCTGGCGATAACCGTCGCCGCCGTCGCCAGCACCACCATGGGTATCAGCGTCCAGCCTTCGTTCATTTCGAAGAACGGATGGCCGACCACGCCGTTCTTGGCCAGCACGAAAGCGCCCTGCCCGGCATAGTTGAGCAGCAGGCAGGGAAACACGATCGCCAGCCAGGCGAGCACGATCGGCTTGCGGCCGAAATGGCCGAGATCGGCGTAAAGCGCTTCGGCGCCGGTGACGGCGAGGAAGATGGCGCCGATGGTGACGAAGGCGACATCGGGCGAATTGATCAGAAAGGCGACGATGTAGTGCGGGCTGACCGCCCACAGAATTTCCGGATCGGCGATGATGTGGTTCAGGCCCGAAAGGCCGATGGCCAGGAACCAGACCGCGGTGATCGGCCCGAAGATCAGCGCGACGCCGCCGGTACCGAAACGCTGTACCGAAAACAGGATCGCCAGGATCACCAGCGTCAGCGGCACGACATAGGGCTGGAACGCCGGGGTAACGACATTCATGCCTTCGACCGCCGAAAGCACCGAGATCGCCGGCGTGATGACGGCATCGCCGAAGAACAGCGACGCACCGACAATGCCGATGGCCAGGATCAGCGCCGAACGCGTCGGGAAACTGCCGCGTGCCAGCGCCATCAGCGACAGCACGCCACCCTCGCCGCGGTTGTCGGCCCTCAGCACGAACATGATGTATTTGATGGTGACGATGATCGTCAGCGACCAGATGATCAGCGACAGCACGCCCAGAATATCGCCGCGGTCGGCGACCTCGCCGCCGGACGACGCCACCAGCGCTTCGCGAAACGCGTAGATCGGGCTGGTGCCGATGTCGCCATAGACCACGCCGAGCGCGCCCAGCATCAGCACCTTGGTGCTATGCTGTTCGATTTCGGGATGGCTCGATTGTTCGACGGGTTCTGCCTCACTACCAGTATTGGTAAGGGCCATGGACGACACTCCGATAAGCGCGCGGTGCTCTACGCTTGCTGCGATGCAATATCAAGTGCCCTCACGTAATGGCTGATATGCGGTAATGCCAGCCATCTGCCCTCTACCATCCGCATGCCTTAAGGAACCGCACCACCGTGCCGGCCATGCCATACTCCAACGCATCGGCTGTCAACCCATGTCCGATTGACACTTCGGCCAATGCCGGGATGCGCTTTGCCAGCGCCGGCAGATTGTTCACCACCAGATCGTGCCCGGCATTGACCTGAAGCCCGGCCGCGAGTGCGGCATCGGCGGTTTTTCCCAATCTTTCCAATTCCTTCTGCGCCTTGGCGGAATCGGAATGGAAGCTGCCATAGGGCCCGGTATAGAGTTCGATCCGGTCGGCACCGGTGTCGCGCGCAGCATTGACGCCGGCGGGATCCGGATCGGAAAACAGCGACACGCGAAAGCCCCCTTTTTTCAGGCGCTTGACGATCGGGTTAAGGAACGCCGCCTCGGCGGCAAAGTTCCAGCCATGGTCGGAGGTCGCCTGCGCAGGATCGTCGGGCACCAGGGTCACCTGTTCGGGCTGGTGCTTTTCCACAAGCACCAGAAAATCTTCCGTAGGGTAGCCCTCGATGTTGAATTCCGCCTTGGGGAATTCATCGTCGATCAGCGCCCGGATCTCCGGCAGGTCGGAATGCCTGGTGTGGCGCTCGTCGGGCCGCGGATGCACTGTCAGCCCGTGCGCGCCGGCGGCCAGCGCCAGACGCCCGAGCCCGGTGACGCTCGGCCACGGCAGGTCGCGGCGATTGCGCAGCATGGCGATGGCGTTGAGGTTGACGGAAAGCTTGGCTGGCATGGTTTTTGAGTCCGGTCAGGAGGCGTTTTGGCAGCGCATCTATACTGCCTTTGATGGGAACAGACAGGGGTTTCGGGTGTTCCAGTCAGGTATGTGCCCTGCGAGAGCAGTTCCAGGAAAAGTGTCACACGGTTTTCCCGGGAAAACCGCGTAGCGCTTTCCCTTGGGAACTGCGTCAAATCAAAGAGCTAGAGTTGGTCGCCGTTTCCGCGAAACGGCGAAACGCTCTAGCGGAGGACCAGCCGATGAATTTTCTCCAATCCGTGCCCGCGATCCGCCGTATCGAAACCGACCGTGATGACCTTTTCGCCATTGATGTCGTCGGCCATGTCTCGGCGGCAGACGGCGAAAATCTGTTCGGATTGCTGGAGGCTGCCTATGCGCTTCACCCAAGGATCGACGTGTTGGTGCGGCTGGTCGATCATGAGGGCGTCGACTGGACGGATGTTGCCGACGAGACGCTGAAACAGGGCACGGTTCACGCCCTGGAGCATGTCGCCCGTTGCGCGACGATCGGCGAGCCGGACTGGATAGCGGATGCGCAAAGCTTCCTGCCGGCGTCATCACCCATCGAGTTCAGGCACTTCAAGGTCGAGGATGAAGCGGACGCCTGGCAATGGCTGGGCGCGACGCAGCTCAGCCCTGCTACGTCAGCTGCAACCTGACGCCACCTATCTGACGATGGTCAGCCGCTCTGCCGCACGGGTGATGGCGGTGTAAAGCCAGCGCTGGCGGGTTTCCTTGAACGCCCAGCTCTCGTCGAACAGCACGACGTCGTTCCATTGCGAACCCTGCGCCTTGTGCACGGTCAACGCGTAGCCATAGTCGAAATCGTCAAAGCGCTTCTTCTGCTGCCAGGGAATATCTGCGTCCGGATCCTCAAACGCCGACTTCAGCAGCTTGATCTTGGCGACGCCGCGGTCGGGATCGTCCTCCTCCGGCGAGACCAGCAGATTAATGCCGGGTTTTATCGTCTCGCGCGACGAGGTCATCACCTTCCACAGCGAACCGTTGAGCAGACCCTTGGCGGGGTCGTTGCGCAGGCAGACCAGCTTGTCGCCGGCCTGCGGGTAATCGGCATTAAAGCCTTTCAGCTCGCGCAGGCGCTGATTGTAACGGCGGCGCGTGCGGTTGGTGCCGACCAACACCTGGTCCGCCTTCAGCACCAGCTCCTGGGTGACGTCCTCCTTGCCGATCACCTGCGCGGTCCCGTAGTCGCCCCGCATGAACTCGCGGCCCTCGCGCACGTCGAGCGCCAGCTGGATGATCGGATTGTCGCGCGCCTGGCGGTGGATTTCGGTCAAGAGCACGTCCGGCTCGTGCTCGGTGAAGAAGCCGCCGCCCGATATCGGCGGCAGCTGCGCCGGATCGCCGAGCACCAGGATCGGCGTGCCAAAACTCAGGAGGTCGCGGCCGAGCTGCTCGTCGACCATCGAGCACTCGTCGATGACGACCAGCTTGGCGCGCGAGATCGGGCTTTGCCGGTTGAGCGAGAACGTCGGCGACATCGACGTCTTGCCGGTCACCTCGTCGGCCACCGATTCCTCGCCCTTCGGCCGGTAGATCAGCGAATGGATGGTGCGTGCATTGACCGCGCCCTTCGAACGCAGCACCTGCGCTGCCTTGCCGGTGAAGGCCGCGAACTGCACCTGTCCGTCGACATGCTCGGCAAAATAGCGCGCCAGTGTCGTCTTGCCGGTGCCCGCATAGCCGAACAGCCGGAAAATCTGCGGCCGGCCTTCCCTAAGCCAGCGCGCCACCGCCTTCAACGCCTCATCCTGTTGGGGAGAGAATTCCATCAGCGCGAGAGACCGGATTCGCAAGGGAAAGACAAGGCCGTCACCATCAATGCCGAAGATGGCGCCGCCGCCCGCCTCCAGAGGCGCAAACTATCAGGCGCACATCGGAACGTAAAGGGAACAAACGAACCCGGAGCAACGACCTACAGCCCGGGATCGTTCTCCAGCAGGATCGGCTTGCCGTGCGGCGTCGCATGAGCGGCGCGCTCCCAGGCGGCGGCGAGTGAATCGACATCATTCTTGCCGGCGACGCCCTTGGCCGCCAGCAGGCTTTCCAGCGCCGCCAGCCAATGCTCGTAGTAATCGTGGCCATCGCTTGCGGCGCCCGGCTTCTTCACTTCGGCGGACAGCGCATCTGCCCATTCGCCCCAGGAGAACAGGCCCTTGTCGTGCAGCGCCACCGTCATGGCGAAGGCTTCCGCCTGCCATGGCTCGGAAAACACCGGCTCGTCCAAATCTCTAGGCAATGCGCCTTCATGCCGGCTCAAGATAGCTCTCCCAGGCATCGATCGAGACGCTGAGCGTAGGGTCTGCGCCCTCGCCCCAGATTTCGGCGCCATCGAAGACCACCGTGTAGACCCATTGCGGGTTTTCGCCCTTTCCATGCGCGTTGGTGTCGGGGAAGACAAAACCGTCACGCACAGCCTCGATCACACCCTGCTTATCGCGCGCATAGCGCGGCAGCCTGGTGTGGCCGGTGGGGTTGAAATTCTTCGTCCGCACGGGCTGGCCGGCCTTGAACCGTGCCGGTGTCGCAACCGGCCGATCGCAAGGCCCGCCCTTGGCCAGCACCGACGGCACGTTTTCGGCCTTCAACACCCTTTTCGGGGTCGCCGCCGGATCGACGGGCCGGCCCTCGGCCAAGTCGCGTTCACTGACAAAGCCGTGGCGTTTGAGCAGCACCTCCAGCGCCTTGATCCAGATCTGGTAGTAGCTCGACGAATAGTAGACGGCCGGATGCAGCGATTCCCGCGCGTGCCTGCCCTCGTCAATGTTCCAGGCGCCCATGGCGCCGGCGGTCAGCGTCACGCCCAGCGCCCGCCTCTCCCAGTCGGCATGGAAATAAGGCTCGTCCCTTTCGGGCGCGACCGGCCCGAACCCCATCTGCCCGCCGAGATCCTGCGGCCCGTTCATGCCCGCTGTCCCGCCACGGCCGTGCCGATCATCGCATCGCGGCTGACCAGTTCGGCCAGTTGCTCCTCGCTCCAGCCTTCGGTGTTTTGCGGCCGCATCGGCACCACGAGGTAGCGCAATTCAGCCGTCGAATCCCAGACGCGGATTTTTTTGTCCGCCGGCAGTCTCAGCCCGAATTCCTCGAGCACGCCACGAGGGTCGATCACCGCGCGTGAGCGGTAAGGCGGCGCCTTGTACCAGACCGGCGGCAGGCCAAGCACGGACCACGGATAGCAGGAGCACAGCGTGCAGACGACGAGGTTGTGCGTCTCCTCCGTGTTGAACACCGCCTGCATGTGCTCGCCCTGGCGGCCGGTATAGCTCAGCGATTCGATCGCCGCCGTCGCATCGCGCCTCAGCCAGTCGGCATAGGCCGGATCGCTCCAGGCTTTTGCGACGACCCTGGCGCCGTTGCGCGGCCCGATCTTCGTCTCGTACGTGTCGACGATGACGTCGATCGCCGCCGGATCGATCAGGCCTTTTTCGGTGAGGATGGTTTCCAGCGCGCGCACCCGCGCAGCAAAAGGGTCAAGCTCGTTGTCGTGGTCATGATCATGGGACATGACCGCAAATTAGGATCACCGGTCTGCCGCCGCAAGCACCACGCCTTGGGCCAGACGCCGCCGCCTATTCGGCGGCAGCCTTTTGCGGTTCGATGAGTCGATCTTCGGGGCCGAACAGCGAAGCCTGCTCGTCGCTCTCGACGGCATGCAACGCCGGCCGCTTCTTCGAGGTGAAAAAGCTCATCAGCCAGCCAGAAAAATTCTCGAAATAGACGTAGATCACCGGCGTGACGAACAGTGTGAGCGCCTGCGAGGCCAAGAGACCGCCGACGACGGCGACGCCGAGCGGCTGGCGGAGTTCTGCGCTGGCGCCGGTGCCGAGCGCGATCGGGAACGTGCCCATCAGTGCCGCCAGCGTCGTCATCATGATCGGCCTGAACCGCATCAGGCAGGCCTTGTGGATGGACTCGGTCGCCGACATGCCTTCTCGTCGCAGTTCGAGCGCGACGTCGACCATCATGATGCCGTTCTTCTTGACGATGCCGATCAGCATCAGGATGCCGATCACCGCGATGACGGACAGGTCCATGCCGGCAAAGCGCAGCGCCACCACCGCACCCAGCACCGCCGAAGGCAGGCCGGTCAAGATGGTCAGCGGATGGATAAAACTCTCATAGAGGATGCCAAGCACGATATAGATCGTCAGGATGGCGCCGCCGATCAGCAGGCCCTGATTGGCAAGCGAATCCTGGAAGGTTTTAGCCGTGCCGGCGAAGCTGGTCGAGATCGCCGTCGGCATGCCGATCTGCTCCTTCAGCGCGTCGATGCGGGCCGTACTGTCGCCGAGCGCCACGCCTTGCGGCAGATTGTAGGAGATGGTCACCGCCGGAAGCTGGCCGAGCTGGTTGACCGTCAAGGCGCCGGCGGTGCGGTCGACGCGGGCAAAGGCGCCAAGCGGCACCAGGCTGCCGCTCGCCGTCCTCATCTGGATGGCGAGCATGCGCTCGGGGGACCATTCGATGTTGGGATCGAGCTCGGTGATAACTTCATAGCTGTCGGCCGAACCGAAGATTGTCGAAACCTGGTCGGTGCCGAACCCGCCATAGAGGGCGGAGCGCAGCGTGTCGGTGTCGATGCCCAGTTGGGCGGCCTTGTCGCGGTCGACCACCAGGGATGCCTGCAGGGCATTGTTCTGCAAGTCGCTGGTGACGTCGGTGAAATTCGTATGGTCGGCCGCCATCGCGTCATTCAGCTTCTGCGCCCAGATGTCGGTCTGGCCGGTATCCAGGCCCTGCACGACCAGCTGGTAGGCGCTGGCTGACGAGCGCGAACCGAGCCGCAGGTTCTGCACCGGCTGCATGTAGGTTTCGATACCCGCCACACCGGCCAGTTGTCGCCTTAGATCCGAAAGCACTTTCTCGATATCGGGGCGCTGGTCCTTGCCCTTGAGCTGGACGAAAAGCTGCCCCTGGTTGAGCGCATTGCTGCCGCTGCCCGCCGACCACGCCACATGATCGACATAGGGTGAATGCGAGAAGACGCTGGCGACCTGCCCCTGCAGCCTCGACATGGCGTCGAACGAGATGTCTTGGCGGGCGATTGTCGTCACCGATATCTGGCCGATATCCTCCTGCGGGAAGAAGCCCTTCGGCGACACCTCGATCAGCCACACCGACCCTGCCGCGGTTCCGAGGAAGACGAGGAACACCAGGAAAGTGTGGCGCAGGCAGAAGGTTAGAAGCCGGTCATAGCCGCGTGTGACGAAGTCCTGCTTGTGGCCAGGGCCATGCTTGTCGCGGTCGGCCTTGGTCACGGACAGCAGCCGCGAGCACAGCATCGGCGTCAGCGTCAGCGACACGAACATCGACGCCAGGATGGCGACCGTCACCACCACGGCAAACTCGTTGAAGATGCGGCCGATGACGCCACCCATCAAAAGCACCGGGATGAACACCGCCACCAGCGAGATCGAGATCGAGATAATGGTGAAGCCGATTTCGCGCGCGCCTTTCAGCGATGCGTCGAAGGCCGACAACCCATCCTCCTCCATGTGGCGGAAGATGTTTTCCAGCATGACGATGGCGTCGTCGACGACGAGGCCGACGGCAAGCGTCAGCCCCATCAGCGAAATATTGTCGATGGAAAATCCGAACAGGAACATCGCGCCCAGCGTGGCGATCAGCGAGATCGGCACCGCCACGGCCGGAATGATGGTTGCGGTGACGCGGCGCAGGAAGACGAAGATCACCATCACCACCAAAGCGATGGTCAAGAGCAGCGTGAACTGCACATCGTCGACGGCCTGGCGGATCGAGGTCGAACGGTCGTTGAGCAGCTTGATCTGGGCGGCGGCCGGCATCTGGTCCTGGAAGGACGGCAGCATCGCCTTGACCTTGTCGACGACGTCGACCGTATTGGCGTCGGGCTGGCGCTGCACGGCCATGATGATCGCGCGGGTACCATCGTACCAACTAGCGGTCGTGGTGGTCTGCACCGAATCGACGACGCGGGTCACCTCGCCCAACCGCACCGGGTGGCCATCCTTGGTGGCGATGATGAGGTTGGAGAAGCCGGCGGCGTTGGTGAGCTGCGTATTGGCGGTGATGGTCAGCTGTTGCTTGTCATTCTGCAGCACGCCGAGCGGCGTGTTGCTGTTGGCCGAAGCGATCGCCGTCTGCAGCTGGTCGATCGAGATGCCGCGCGCGGCAAGCGCGGTCGGATCGATCTGGATGCGCACCGCATATTTCTGCTGGCCGAAGATCGAGACCTGCGCCACCCCGTCGATGGTCGACAGCGACGGCGAGATGACGTTTTCTGCGAAGGCATCGAGATCGGTCAACGGAACCGTGTCGCTGACCAGCGACATCAGCAGGATCGGCGCGTCGGCCGGATTGACCTTGCGATAGCTCGGCGGCGACGTCATTTCCAGCGGCAGCGATTTCTGCGTACGCGCGATCGCCGCCTGCACGTCGGCGGCGGCGGCGTCGATGTCGCGGTTGAGCACGAACTGGATGGCGATCGAGGTCTGGCCGAGCGAGTTGGTGGTCGAGATCGAATCGATGCCGGCAATGGTGGCGAACTGCTTGATCAGCGGCGTTGCCACCGAGGTCGCCATGGTTTCGGGCGAAGCGCCGGGCAGCGAGGCCGAGACGTTGACGACCGGAAATTCAGCACTTGGCAGTGCTGCAACCGGCAGGAATTTGTAGGCAAACAGCCCACCCAGCACGAGGGCGAACGACATCAGCAGCGTTGCAACGGGCCTGCGTATGCAGAATTCGGAAATCATGGCTGTGTCCCGCCCGCCTTGTCGGCTTGCGCGACCTTTGGCGCGGCCTGATCACCGCCGGCCGCCTTGCCCTCATGCACGGCGGCGCCGTCCTTCAGCCTGGTCTGGCCCTCGACGACCACCTTCTCGCCTGACTTGACGCCTTCGCTGATGGCGCTGCTTTCGCCTTCGGTCAGCGCCACCTGCACCGGCCGCATCTCGACCGTGTTGTCCGGCTTGACCACATAGACGAACGGCCCCTTCTGGCTGGGCTGCACCGCCACCGTCGGAACGGACGTCATCTGCGGCATGATGCCGGCGTCGAGCACGACATTCACGTATTGCCCGGGCCACAGCGACAGATCGGCATTGGGTATGCTTGCACGCGTCGCGATGGTGCCGGAAGCAGTGTCGACGCTGGAATCGACGAAGTCGAGCGTGCCCTTGCCGATCGGCGTCGGGGCGCCGTCCTTGGTCAGCGTGACCGCGCCTTGCTGCGGGTTGGCCAGCGCCTTGTGCAGCAGGGCCAGATTGCTCTCCGGCAGATTGAAGTTGACCTGCAGCGGATCGATCTGGGTGATCGTCACCAGCGGCGTCGCCGTAGTGCTATTGCCGTTACTGACGGTGACGAGATCACCGACCGCGACGCTGACCGCGCCCAGCCTGCCGGAAATCGGCGCCGTGATCGTGGCAAAGCCGAGCTGGACATTGTCGGCGTCGATCGTCGCCTTGTCGGCATCGACGGTCGCCGCGGCCGCCTTTTGCGCCGCCACCGCCTGGTCATAGGTCTGCTGCGTGCCGGCCTGCTTGGCGACGAGATCCTTGGCGCGCTCGAGATCTGACACCGAGCTCGCCAGCATTGCCTGGTCCTTGGCGAGCGTCGCCTGGTCCTTGGCAAGCTGCGCCTTCAGCGCCCGGTCGTCGAGCGAGAACAAAAGGTCGCCGACCTTCACCATCTGGCCGTCCTTGACGTCGATCGACACGATCTGGCTCGACACGCGCGCATTGATGTTGACCACGGCCGGCGAAGAGACGAAGCCGATGGCGTAGCGGCGGATCGGAAAATCGGCTGTCGTTGCGGTGGCCGAAACGATCGAGGCCGAGCGGGCGGCATTTCCGCCGGCGCCGGATTTGCCCCCAGCCTTGTCAGCCGAAGCCTTGTCCGATCCAGCCGGCTTGTCCGCCGCCGTCTGCCTGGCGCCTGGCAGCATCTGCTGCAGACTGCCCATAGCCGCCGGCGAAAAATAGACCCATGCGGCGGCGACACAGGCCGCTGCCACCACCACCGCCAGAACGACTTTTCCGCGCATCGACTACGAGCCCTATGATCCGACACGCCGAACCCGGTGGTCTCATTCAACCGCAAATCACGGCGCCTTGCCGCGATTTTGCCGAAGTAGATAGGACACGCCTTTGTCGGAAAAGGGCCAAAACGCGGCATTACGAAGATTTAATGTGCACTGCACAATGACTATGCAGCCGGCTCAAGGGTCGGAAAACCAGCCAGGATGTGGCTGAGATTTCAGGCCAGATGCGTCTATTTCAGCATCGGCCATAGCGTCGCCGCGAGCAGCACGCCCATGGCGATGTTGAACCATTTCAGCCGCACCGGATCCGACAGGAAGCCGCGCAGCGCGGTGCCGAAACCGGCCCACACCGACACGCTCGGTAGGTTGACGATGGCGAAGGCGAGCGAGATCAGCGCCACCGACAGGAATGGGTGGTCGGCGTTGGTGTAGACAGCCATGGCGGTGATCGCCATCACCCAGGCCTTGGGATTGACCCACTGGAATGCGGCAGCATCGATGAAGCGCATCGGCTTTGCCTCAACCTCGCCCTTTGCGCTCAGCGAGCGCGACATGGCGATCTTCCAGGCGAGGTAAAGCAGATAGGCTGCGCCGGCGACCTTCAATCCCGTGTGCATTGCCGGAAACGCCGTCAGCACCGCGCCGAGGCCGAAGCCGACGGCCAGCAGCAGCACGAAAAAGCCAATGCTGATGCCGAGCATATGCGGAATGGTCCTGACGATGCCGAAATTTACGCCCGACGCCAGAAGCATAAGGTTGTTCGGCCCCGGTGTGATCGAGGTCACGAAGGCATAGACCAAAAGGGCAAGGAAGGCGTCGAGGGACATGACGGCTCATAAAGGTCAGGAATACTGACT
The DNA here is from genome assembly GCF_056403715.1 of Mesorhizobium sp. P2_F5. Lineage (NCBI taxonomy): Bacteria > Pseudomonadati > Pseudomonadota > Alphaproteobacteria > Hyphomicrobiales > Phyllobacteriaceae > Mesorhizobium > Mesorhizobium sp. P2_F5. Next base: position 76,693 of record NZ_JBFUEY010000004.1, read on the forward strand.
TAAATCGACCGGGCGTCCGGACGCAACTTCATTCGATTGGTCCAATACGCCCTGTCGTCGTCTGCCCCTGTCGCCAGCCTTGTCACGGCCGGCATAGTCTACCTGCCGTGGGGCCGTGCCGACAACAGGCCGGGAGCGGCGGCCGTCTCTTGATGGCTAGCCATACGCCGCAGACCTTTGCGCTTCGGGATGTTGTCCGGAAGCTTTACGCCATGCGCGAGGCCAAGAGCCGCAAGAATGCGGATGAAGACCCAGCCGAGGTCGATCTGCCCGCGTTCCAGGCCGAGCCTAGCGGATTCGGGAAACGCATGGTGATTGCCGTGAAAACTCTCGCCGAAGGTCACCAACCCGAAACGCGGCAGATTGTAGCCTTGCACGGCGACGCCATCGACGCGCCAGCCCTGCTGCCCGCTGCGATGGGCGAAATGCCCGACCAGCCAGTGCCCGGTGAGCGAAACCGAGACGCGCACGGCGATGCCCCAGACCACCCAGCTCCAGCCGCCGAGCAGAAAGAAAAGGATCGCCCACGGCAGTTGCTGCAGCATCCAGGTACGCTCGACGAATTTGTAGAAGCGGTCGTTGCGGATCGATGGCTCGATGACGAAGTCGGGCGGATTGCGCAACGCGACCGCGCAATGCATCTGCCAGAAGGCGTCGGTGAAGAAGGGCCGGCGGTGGGCATGGAGATCGTGGCACGCCGTCTGGCGCTGCGCCCAGTCTCTGATGTCATGCGCATAGATCATGCCGAAAGGGCCGGCCATGCCGACCAGCGTGCCGAGATAGACCAGCGCATGCTCGATGAAGATATGCACCTTGAACGAGCGATGGATGAGCAGCCGATGCATGCCGACCGAATGTCCCGCGCAGATCGTCACCGCCGTTGTCCCGACGAACAGGGCGAAAGCGCTCCAGCTGAAGGTCAGCGGCCCGAACACCAGGGCCATCAGCGTCWTCGTGCCGACCCAGATCGACTTGGCAGGCATCCAGACGACCTCGCCGTCCTCGGCGTCGCTCAACGGCTGCGATATCATTCTGCCTGTGGATATGGTCTTCATCGGTACCCCTCCTCTGCAGGAAACATTTCCGAACCAGAGCCTTGCCTTTCGCCAAGCCGGCGCTTATTTAGGCAGTAAGCTAATTATCTACTATATCGAATTAGGTATTTAGGCAATAGTCTAAATGCCAGAGAAATACAGACCGGAGGCGAACGCCTTCGCGACCTACGAGGCAGGAATTGTGATCGAAGACGACATCTCGGATGGCGAAACGGCCGCCGGCAGCGGCGCCATACAGCGTGTGTTCGAGGCGCTGTCGTCGCAGCCTCGGCGCAAGATCCTCGCCTATCTCGCACACTCGTCGCTGACCGCGGGCGAGATCGCGGCGCGCTTCGACATGTCGAAGCCGTCGATCTCGCAGCACTTAAGCATTCTGGAAACGGCCGGGCTCATCGCCAGGGAGCGGCAGGGACAGTTCATCCACTACTCGCTGGTCCAGAATAATCTGGTCAACACGCTGAACGGCTTCGTCCAGGACGTCTGCCCGGTCTCGCGCCCGATCAAACGGGAGAGCAAGGAACTGGCGAGCGGCAAGGTCGATGCCAAGCTGACAAAATCCGCCGGCTGATATCCCGATTGCATCTGCGAGGAAGCCCCCGCCGCATCAATTCCGACGGCGATACTTCAGTGCCCAGAGAAACCAACTGAAGACGACGATGGATCCGGCGTGGAACAGGATCCCATCCCAGAATCTGGTCGGATTGTCCGCATACGCAACCAGGCTATAGGTTCGCCCGACAGGGACCGTCATCGTTACCCAGGCATGGGCAAGCACCCAGATCGAGTACGCGATCAGAGCGTACATCATCACATGTATGATCAGCTCTTTGCGCGGAGTCATGCGTCACCAATTCTCAAGCCGGCTGTCCGACTGTCTGGCCGACCCTGATTGCGGAACTTTAATTTCGCATGAATGCCTACATGCCTTGCGGGCCGCGGTTCATCGCCGCCACGCCGGTGCGGCAGATCTCGACCAGGCCGAGCGGCTTCATGATGGCGATGAACTGGTCGAGCTTGGAGCCCTTGCCGGTGATCTCGAAGATGAAATGCTCGGTGTTGGCGTCGATGACCGACGCGCGAAAGGCGTCCGCCAGCCGCAGCGCCTCGACACGGGCTTCGCCGGTGCCGGCAACCTTGACCAGCGCCAGTTCGCGCTCCAGCGGCCGTTCCTGACCGAATTCGTGCGAGCGCACGGTGAGGTCGACGACGCGGTGCACCGGCACGATGCGCTCGAGCTGGTGCTTGATCTGCTCCAGCACGTGCGGCGTGCCGCGCGTCACAATGGTGATGCGCGACAGGTGCTTTTCGTGCTCGGTCTCGGAGACCGTCAGGCTCTCGATGTTGTAGCCGCGGCCGGAAAACAGGCCGATGACCCGGGCTAGCACGCCCGGCTCGTTGTCGACCAGCACGGAGAGCGTGTGGTTCTCCGGCTTCTCGGTTTCCTTGGCGATGAAATAGGCGGAGCCGGTCGGTTGAAGCTGTGCGTTCATGACATGAATCTCGATTTCAGACTTTTGAGCTAATTCTCTGTTTGCGCACGGCTTCCAAGCCCTGCCTTGGCTTGTCCTAGACCAGTTCCCTGCCCTTGGCGTCGATGGCGTTGGCCACGGCTTCGTCGGTCGCCTCGTCCGGCAGGAGCATTTCATTATGCGCCTTGCCCGACGGGATCATCGGGAAGCAGTTGGCGAGCGTCGCCACGCGGCAATCGAACAGCACAGGCTTGTTGACCGCGATCATCTCCTTGATCGCGTCATCCAGTTCGTCCGGCTTCTCGCAGCGAATGCCGTGGCCGCCATAGGCGTCGGCCAGCTTGACGAAGTCCGGCATCGCCTCGGTGTAGGAATGCGACAGCCGGTTGCCGTGCAGCAGCTGCTGCCACTGCCGCACCATGCCCATATACTGGTTGTTGAGGATGAAGATCTTGATCGGCGCATTGTGCTGCACGGCAGCACTCATCTCCTGCATGGTCATCTGCACCGAGGCGTCGCCGGCGATGTCGATGACCAGTGCATCGGGGTGCGCGATCTGCACACCAAGTGCGGCCGGCAGGCCGTAGCCCATCGTGCCCAGCCCGCCCGATGTCATCCAGCGGTTCGGCTTCTCGAAATGATAGTGCTGCGCCGCCCACATCTGGTGCTGGCCGACCTCCGTGGTGATGTAGGTGTCCATGTCCTTGGTCAGTTCGTAGAGCCGCTGGACCGCATATTGCGGCATGATCACGTCATTGTTCATCTTGTAGGCGAGTGAATCGCGCGCGCGCCATTTGGCGATCTGCTCCCACCAGGGGTAGAGCGCCTTCTTGTCGGTCTTGGTGGACGCCCGCCACAGCCGCACCATGTCTTCCAGCACACGGCCGACATCGCCGATGATCGGCACGTCGGTGTGGACGTTCTTGTTGATCGACGACGGATCGATGTCGATGTGGATCTTCTTCGAGTTCGGCGAGAACGCGGTCAGCCGGCCGGTGATGCGGTCGTCGAAGCGCGCGCCGATGCAGATCATCACGTCGCAATCGTGCATCGCCATATTGGCTTCGTAGGTGCCGTGCATGCCCAGCATGCCCATCCAGTTCTTGCCCGAGGCCGGATAGGCGCCGAGCCCCATCAGCGTCGAGGTGATGGGGAAGCCGGTGAGATCGACCAGTTCGCGCAGCAGATGGCTCGCCTCCGGGCCGGAATTGATGACGCCGCCGCCCGAATAGATGATCGGCTTTTTGGCGCCGGCCATCAGTTCGACCGCTGCCTTGATCTTCTCCAGATCGCCCTGGACCTTCGGCTGGTAGCTGGTGCGCGGCGCCGTCTGCGGCGGCACATAGATGCCTTTGGCGAACTGCACGTCCTTCGGAATATCGACCACCACCGGACCGGGACGGCCGGTCGTGGCGACATGAAAAGCCTCGTGGATGGTGGCGGCGAGTTCGTTGACGTCCTTCACCAGCCAATTGTGCTTGGTGCAGGGTCGTGTAATGCCGACCGTGTCGCACTCCTGGAAGGCGTCCGAGCCGATCAGTGAGGTCGGCACCTGCCCGGTCAGACAGACCAGCGGGATCGAATCCATCAGCGCGTCCTGCAGCGGCGTCACCGCATTGGTGGCGCCCGGCCCCGAGGTCACCAGCATGACGCCGGCCTTGCCGGTCGAGCGCGCATAGCCTTCCGCCGCGTGCCCTGCGCCCTGCTCGTGGCGGACCAGAATGTGCTCGACCTCGTCCTGCTGGAAGATTTCGTCATAGATCGGAAGCACCGCGCCGCCGGGATAACCGAAGACATGCTTGACGCCATTGTCCTTCAGCGCCTGCACCACCATTTCGGCGCCAGTCATTTCCCTGCTTGGCATCTCACGCCGTTCGTTCTGTCCGTTGCTCATCGGTCTGGTCCCGTACTGTCGCCCCATGGGCGTTGCCATTTGGGTGTTATTGGTCGTTTAGTCGTGTTTTGGGCAATAAAAAAGGCCCCCGAGGGAGCCTGTGTGTTGCGCATGGGAGGTTTTCGCCCGGCGGTTACACCGCCTTGCCCACGCGCTTTCCTACGAGAATGAGTGCCTTTTTCATCGTGGCGGACAATAGAATTGCTTTTGCGCCGCTGTCAACGGGCAATGTGGGCAGCCGCATCGGGCTCAGATCCGCCCGCAGTATGCGCTTCGTTCAATTTCCCGCGAGAAGCAATTGGCGATGGCTCGGAGGAACTGGCCGGGAGCGCGTGCTCCCGGCATTTATCCGGCCTGTGAGCCATCACCGCGCATTGACTATCGAAGCGGAAGCACATGGCCGTTCCCTCTCGAGTATGGATTTGCGATCAGGTGTGATTGGCGAAGTCGCGAACGACGCGCTTCAGCAGCGGCACGTAGTCGCGAAATTTCCGGGTCTTCATGTTGGCGATCTTGCCGGCTTCGTCCCAGATGCGAACCCGCACCGCTTCCTCGTGGAACGGGTTCTTGCGGAACTCGGCCACCTCTTCGGCATTCATCGGCCCGCCCTGCAGCGACAGGGTGTGGACCGAGGCCTGCGAGAGCCTGCCGAAATAAGTGGGGTCGGTGGCGCAGAGGTAGCGCTTGGCCGAGACATGCAGCCGCACACACTCGACGATGACAGGCGGGAAGAACGGCGCCAGCACCTCGCCGCCGGCTTCGTCGTGATGCTTGTCCTCGACATCGCCGGGCGAATAGGTGCCGAACTCGCTGGTGTAGTGGCCGATATCGTGCAGCAGCGCTGCCGCCACCAGCACGTCAGGGGCGCCGTCCTTCTCGGCGAACCAGGCGGCCTGCAGCATATGCTCCGACATGGTGACGGGTTCGCCGAGATAGGATTCCGCCCCTCGGCGCTCGAAAATATCGGCGATGAACTCGACGATATTGTCCGCGTTCAGATCCTGGCCGCTCATTCCGCCGCCTCCTTGAACGCATGTTCGATAGCCGAAAGCGTCGACAACAGGCCATCCTTGTCGGCGTAGCATCCCTGCAGCCAGCGCTTGCCGGTACCGGAAAATTGCTTGCGGGCATGCATGACGCGGGTGTTGTCGACGATGAAGGCCTGCCCGGCCTCGAGCTTGAAGGTCACTTCGAAGGAAGTATCCTCGATCAGTTCGGCAAACCGGCGATAGGCGGCGTAATAGGCCTCCATGTCGGCGAACGGCACATCGACGGTCGGCGCCAGCGAGCGGTTGTTGAAGCGGATGGAGATGAGCTCGCCATCCGGGCCGAGCTCGATCATCGGCCGCTTGGCCTGCAGCCGCACACCAGCCGAACCGGCATATTCGAAGCGCGCCGGGTATGAACTCAACAGGCGGAAGCCTTCGGGATTTTCGGCTTGCAGCGCGGCCGCGACGGCAAAGCCGTCGACGACGCTGGATTCACCGCCCTCGACCGTATTTTCGATGCAGGACAGGATCTGCAGCGTCGGCACCGGATCGCGATAGGGGTTGTCGGTGTGCGCCTGCAGGCCAAGATTGGTGTAGGCCAGATTGGTCGGATTGACCTCGGCGCGGACTTCGAACCAGCGGCCGTAGTTGGTCTCCCTGATATAACCGAACAGATCGGACACTTTGACCAGCGCCCCGGATTCGGCCGGCAGATCGTCCATTACGGCAAAGCCATAGGTTTTCACCGCCGACAGCCATTGCGCTAGCACGGCGCGGTCGCGGCTGGCCGCGACATAGCCGGCGCGCGGCACCGAATTCTGCATCGAGGCCTTGGTCCACCGCACCGTGCCCTCGCCTGTCCAGCCGGGCTGGCGGGCGGCATCGCGGTCATAGGCATTGGCGCTCAGCCAGGCCGCGGGGAAGCTGACGGTCTTCTGTTCGGGCACGAAGCTGATTTCGAGGGCATCGCCCTTGATCGCGGCAGCGTCGATCCGTGTTTGCGCCGGAATGTCGAGAATGGTGATCAGCCGCTGACCATTGCCGGCGCTGCGTGTCTTGTCGTCGAGCGCATTGTCGCGCAGCCACATGGCGTGAAAGCGGGTGCGCGTCCCATCTTTCCAACCAAGTTCGATTGTTCTGCCTTCGTCGCCGATCAGCGCGTGGGTAAGCATGGAGATCCGTTCCTGTCCGCTGTACTCCAGTTCCGTGGGGCTTCGATTGCATATTGACCAGGGAAGAGGCATAACTCAAATTATGATTTTCCGGTCAATGGCCATAAATTTCTAATGGCTCAAACAGCCCTGCCCTTGCCCCCACTCGACTGGCTGCGCAGTTTCGAGGCCGCCGCGCGGCTGTCGAATTTCACCGCCGCCGCTGCCGAGCTCGGCCTGACCCAGGCGGCCGTAAGCCAGCACATCCGCTCGCTTGAACAGCGGCTGAAGCATCCCTTGTTCATCCGCCTAGCGCGCGGCGTCGAATTGACGCCGGAGGCAGCGGCCTATCTGCCGCATCTGCAATCGGCCTTCGCCGTGATCGGCAATAGCACGCGTGAGCTGTTCGAACCGAGAACGATCCAGAGCGTGACGATACGCTCGCCGATCTCCTTTGCCGTGCTGATGATCGCGCCGGTCCTGCCCGAAATGGCAAGCAGCCTGCCGCATGTCCAACTGCAGATCGAGACCATCCATACGCCAGCCGACTATGGCGAGCGCTCCGGCATGCTCGACATCCGTTTCGGCAATGGCTCCTTTGCCGGGCGTCAGGCCGATCGGCTCACCCGGGAAACATTGACGCCGATGGCCGCGCCCGGTCTCGCCAAAGTGGCGGATTGGACCGAATTGCCGAAACTCACCGTTGTCGGCGCGCGCGAAATGTGGGGCGAATGGTTCGCCGCCGCACGCATGAAGCCCACCATCGGGCCGGCGCACAAATTCGACAGTTTCGTCGCCGCACTCGAGGCGGCAAGGCACGGCGCCGGCATGGTGCTGGGATCGCGCCCCCTGGCCGATGCGGCACTGCACGACGGATCTCTGGTTACGCTTTCCGAATTTGCGCTGTCAGGCGGCGCCGGCCACTACCTGACCGCCCCTTCCGGCGCCCATCTCAGCCGCGCCGAGGACGATGTCCGTCACTGGTTCGCAACCGTCTTCGGCCAGCGCATGGCAGACCGCCGTAGCATTTGAGCCGGGCGCCGTCCGCATCGGCAATTTTCGATAAGCCGCTGAAAACGCGCCAAACTATTGGACGACGTGACGCGGCGCATAATTTGCCGCGATACTGCGCAAGGCCGGACGTCAAGCTTCGGCAGGGTTCCGCTCGCTACAGGCGGCCAGGAAAAAATCGCGGAGGAAATTCAATGCTCGACAAGGCCCCCAACAAGAAGCTTTCCGACCTGCTCGATCGCTTCGGCGCGGCACTCACCGCCGGCGATATCGACAAGGCTGTCGCCTGCTTCCAGGAGGATTGTTACTGGCGCGATCTCGTCACCTTCACCTGGAACATCAAGACGATGGAGGGCCGCGATCAGGTGCGCGACATGCTGGTCAGCCAATTGGCCAAGACCAAACCGTCGAACTGGGCGATCGCTAAGGGCGAGGACGCCACGGAAAACGACGGCGTGCTCGACGGCTGGATCAGCTTCGAGACGGCGGTGGCGCGTGGCTTCGGTCACATCAGGCTGAAGGACGGCAAGATCTGGACGCTGCTGACCACCATGGTCGAGTTGAAGGGCCATGAGGAGCCGGCCGGCTTCGACCGCCCGCTCGGCGCCAAGCATGGCCATGGCAAGAACCGCCCGACCTGGAAGGAGGAGCGCGAGAAGGAGGCCGCCGAACTCGGCTTCAAGACGCAGCCCTATACGCTCATCATCGGCGGCGGCCAGGGCGGCATCGCGCTCGGCGCGCGGCTCAGGCAACTCGGCGTGCCGACCATCATCGTCGAGAAGAACGAACGTGCCGGCGACAGCTGGCGCAAGCGCTACAAGTCGCTCTGCCTGCACGACCCGGTCTGGTACGACCATCTGCCCTATATCGACTTCCCCAGGAACTGGCCGGTCTTCGCGCCCAAGGACAAGATCGGCGACTGGCTGGAAATGTACGCCAAGGTGATGGAGCTGAACTATTGGTCCTCAACCGAGGCCAAAAGCGCTGTCTATGACGACAAGAAAAAAGAATGGACGGTTGTCGTGCGCCGCGACGGCAAGGACATCATGCTGAAGCCGAAGCAGCTGGTGCTGGCCACCGGCCAATCCGGCAAGGCCAACATGCCGAGCTTCAAGGGCATGGACACATTCAAGGGCGACCAGCATCACTCCTCGAAGCACCCCGGCCCCGACGCTTATGCCGGCAAGAAGGCGGTCATCATTGGTTCCAACAACTCCGCCCATGACATCGCGGCCGCGCTTTGGGAAGCCGGCGCCGACGTCACCATGGTGCAGCGCTCGACCACGCATATCGTCAAGTCGGACACGCTGATGGAGATCGGGCTGGGCTCGCTCTATTCGGAAAAGGCGGTCGAGAGCGGCATGACCACCGCCAAGGCCGACCTCGTCTTCGCCTCCCTGCCCTACAAGATCCTGCACGAGTTCCAGATCCCCGCCTATGCCGAGATGAAGAAGCGCGACGCCAGCTTCTACAAAGGCCTGGAGAAGGCCGGCTTCATGCTCGATTGGGGCGACGACGACTCCGGCCTGTTCATGAAGTATCTGAGGCGCGGCTCGGGCTATTACATCGATGTCGGCGCCTCCGACCTGATCATCGACGGTTCGATCAAATTGAAGAGCAGTGTCGAGGCGAAGGAGATCAAGGCGCATTCAGTACTGCTCTCCGACGGATCCGAACTGCCGGCCGATCTTATCGTCTACGCCACCGGCTACGGTTCGATGAACGGCTGGGCAGCCGATTTGATCTCACGGGACGTCGCCGACAAGGTCGGCAAATGCTGGGGCCTCGGCTCGAACACCACCAAGGACCCAGGTCCCTGGGAAGGCGAGCTACGCAACATGTGGAAGCCGACGCAGCAGGAGGCGCTGTGGTTCCATGGCGGCAATCTGCACCAGTCGCGCCATTACTCGCAGTTCCTGTCGCTGCAGCTGAAGGCGCGCATGGCAGGCATCGCGACGCCGGTCTACGCGCTGCAGCAGGTTCATCACAAGGGTTAGGCAGCACCATCAGAGGATTGGCCGATGCGCTTCCAGTAGATGAGCGTGCCGGTCAGCCCGCCATGCGGCTTCAAGGCAAAATCCGGTATCTCGCCGGTAAGCGTGAAGCCGAGTTTCTCATAAAGGCCGGAAGCGCCCTCCTCGGTCGCCGTGTCCAGCACCAGCAGCGTGCGGCCTTTCTCGACGGCGAGGGTTTCGGCTGCGCGCATCAGCCGGCTCGCTATGCCCTTGCCGCGATGCGCGAGCCGGGTCATCAGCTTGGCGATCTCGGCCCGGTGCGGCTGGTTGACGGGGAAGTCGAGCAGCAAGGTCACGGTGCCGACGAGAGCGTCTCCCTGCCAGGCGCCCAGCACCGCTCTTTCACCCCTCTTTGCCGCCATCAGCGAATTGTCCCAGAAGGTTTCCGCCACTTGCCTAGATAATGGATGCATGAAGCTGACGGATCCGCCGGCCGCGACCGTCTCGATCAGCAGGTCGGCCAGCATGTCGCGTGTTTCCGCAGTCAGCGCCCTGATTTCGATGGAACTCATGCTTGCACTATCCTTGCTGCCATCAATCCAGCCGCGCGACGCGGCGCCGTTTTCGTCCTGCCTTGATCGCGGCAATGCGATCGGCATCTTTCGGCTGCAGATGCAGCCCGCGTTCGAGGATTTCGAGCGTGTATTCCTCATAGGTCAGGCCGAGCTGCTCGGCCTTTTCCATGCGCATCAGCATCACCTCACGGCTCGGCGCCTTCCACGCCTTGGCATGCGCCGCCTGCCAGGCGAGGAAGATGTATGGATCGCCCTTGCCCCATGGCGGACCCTTGTAATCGTCGAGCGGCGGTCCGCCATTGTCGGAGCGCTTGGGACGTCTTGCCACGACCTCAGCCTCTGACCAGCGCGACCAGATAGTCGGCCGGCTGCGGCCCCACCGCGTGGAATATGCAGTCCGACGGCGCGCCGAGCGCCAGGCAGTCGCCGGGCTCGAGACTGTGCACGACGTCGCCTTCGGTGAATTCGAGCCGCCCGGAGATCAGCCACATCTGCTGCTTGATGAAGGCATAGGACGCCGCCGGAAAGCTGACCTTGGCGCCGGCCGGCAGCTGCACCCGGATAAGTTCGAGCGGCATGTCGGAGACCGGCGACAGATGCCGCCTGACATAGCCCGTGCCGGGATCGCGCCACACCGGCTGCTCGCTTGCGCGCAACAGACCGCCACCTTGCTGCTCGGCGCGTGCAATCAGCGTCGACAGCGTCATGCCGAAGGCGGCGGCGATGCGCACCAAGAGCGCCGCGGTTGGGCTGGTCATGCCGCGCTCAATGGTGCTGAGCATGGCTTTGGAGACGCCGGAGCGATCCGCCAGCTCCGCCAGCGACCAGTTCCGCAAGGTTCTTTCGGCGTGGATTCTTTTGCCGATCGTGGTGGAAATATCATTCGCTATATCAGTCATTCGTCTAATATATCGAAATTCTGAATTCAGGGAAGAGCCGGTAGAGTCAATTTTCGCTGACGGGTTAACGCCTGCTACACCATCCCGCCACACGCCACCTTAACCCCGTTTGTGTAGGGTCGACGCTCCACGGGAATGGGGATCGAACTGTATGTTTGTCGAGCGCGAAGCCTCCGTTGGAGAACCGACCTCGCAGGAGCGTCGCCGCGCCGAGCAGAACGACAAGCGTATTCTGGGCAATGTCGTGCAGTGCGACGGCGCACGCGCCACCATCAGCGCCTATGCCGACGACATCGAAGGCGCGGTCACCGGCCTGTGGACGGTCGGCAAGATGATTTCCATCAACCTCGGGACATCGCGCACCGTTGGCCTGGTCTATGAGATCGGCAAGTCGGATCGCGCCTGGAGCAATGAGGGGCAGAATCCGATCGAGGTCAGCGTCGAACTGATCGGCGAGGTGCGCGACGGCGCCGAGCCCGGCGACCGCCCGATCTTCGACCGCGGCATCACGACCTATCCGCATATCGGCGCCATTGCCCACCGCATCCGCAGCCGCGACCTGCGGGCGGTCTACGACCTTGCCGGGCGTCACTCGATCACCATCGGCACGCTGTCGCAGGATGAGGCGATCGACGCCAACATCGCCATCGACGACACGCTGGCGCGTCACTTCGCCATTGTCGGCACGACCGGCGTCGGTAAATCCACCGCCGTCTCGCTGCTCTTGCGCAAATCGATCGCCGCCCGGCCGGATCTGCGCATCCTGATCCTCGATCCGCACAATGAATTCGCGGCGTCGCTGCCGGAATTCTGCGTCCGGGTCGATTCCAAGACGCTTGATCTGCCGTTCTGGATGTTCAGGCTGGAGGAGTTCGCAGAAGTGCTGTTTCGCGGCCGCGAGGTCGTGCCGGAAGAAGTCGATGTCCTGCGTGACCTGATCCCCGCTGCCAAGAACCTCTATCGCAACCCGAATTCCGGCAGCTATGTGCGGCGCGGCAGCGATGCGCTGACCGCCGACACGCCGGTGCCCTACCGCATGGTCGATCTCATCAAGCAGATAGACGAGCGCATGGGCCTCCTGGAAAGCAAGAACGACCGTCCGACGCTGAAATCGCTGAAGACGCGCATCGAGTCTGCTGCGTCCGACCCGCGCTATCGCTTCATGTTCAATTCGCGATTGATCGAGGACACGATCCACGAGACGATCGGCAACATTTTCCGGGTGCCGCATCATGGCCGCCCGGTGACCTGCTTCGAGATGGCCGGCATGCCGTCCGAAGTGGTCAACTCCGTCTGCTCGGTGCTGGCACGGCTCGCCTTCGACCTTGCTCTGTGGAGCGACGGCCGGCTGAAACTTTTGCTGCTGTGCGAGGAAGCGCACCGATACATGCCGGCCGATCCACGCCTCGGCTTCGCGCCGACCAGGCATGCTTTGTCGCGCATCGCCAAGGAAGGCCGCAAATATGGCTGCTATCTCGGCGTCGTCACCCAGCGCCCGGGCGAGCTCGATCCAACCATCCTGTCGCAGTGCTCGACCTTCTTCGCCATGCGGCTGGCCAACGAGCAGGACCAGGCAATCATCCGCTCGGCGATCGCCGATTCCTCGGCCTCGACGCTGGCCTTCCTGTCGTCCATGGGCCAGCGCGAAGCCATCGCCTTCGGTGAAGGCGTGGCGACGACCATGCGGCTGAAATTCGAAAAACTGGCGGAGAACCTGATCCCCGGCACCGCCAAGCGAGAGCAGGATGAGTTCTCGCTGGACGGCAACGACGTCGATCTCGCGGCCATCGTCGAACGGCTGCGCAACGTGCCGAAAACGCAGCAGCAGATGGCCTTCGCCGAGGCGGTGGATTCCGGCCGCCAGGCCGGCGATCCCGATTACCGCAAGCCGGCCACCGCACCGCGCGTCCAGCCCGACGACGATTTCGACATGCGCTACGGCCTCAAGCCAGCCACCTTCGGCATGCGCTCGCAAAGCGACTGAGCTTCAGCGTAACGTCCTTCTACCGCCGATTGAAAAGCCGCGCCGGCGTCGAAGCCTGGGCGGCGTTGGCCCCTTTGGCCAAATCCCGTCAGAAAATTCGTCAGGCTGAGTCGGATGGCGTCGTTTTCGAGAACCGGAGCGGAGCGGACATTAGTCCGTGAGCACCGGAAGCGCGGAAAACGGCGCCAGGCGGCCAGCCTCACGAATTTAATGTCGGGATTTCAGGCGCAGACGCGGTTGCGGCCCTGCCTCTTCGCCTCATAAAGCTGGCGGTCGGCGCGGCGGTAAAATTCCTCGGCCGTTTCCTTGCGGTCCCATACAGCCAGGCCGACGCTGGTGGTGATCTTGAGGCGGACATTGCCCGACAGCACCGACATGTTGGCAATTGCCTTACGGATGCGTTCGGCGAATTTCCCCAGCAGCTCGGCGTCCATGTTGGGCGTGACCACGGCAAACTCCTCGCCGCCGAGCCGCGCCACCACGTCATGATAGCGCGTCATGCCTTTGAGGCAATTGGCGACCGCCCGCAGCACCTCGTCGCCGACATCGTGGCCATGTGTGTCGTTGACCTGCTTGAAATGATCGAGGTCGAGGATCATCAGCCCGACAGGCTTTTCGATGCGGCGGAATTCCTCGAGATATTCCTTCAGCGCATCGTCGAAATAGCGCCGGTTCTGCATGCCGGTGAGACCATCGGTCAGCGCCGCATGCTGCAATGTTTCCGAACGGGCACTGAGCGACACCGTCATCGCCCGCAGCTTGCCCTCTTCCGTCGCCTGGCTGCGGATCAGCGGGTAGATGAAGAATACGCCGAAGAAAAGCGCCGTCGCCAGAAGCACGCCGGTGATGAACAGCAGCCTGTTAAGGTAGACGATCCTCTCGATGCGGGAAGCCGTATCCATGTCGGCGGCAATGCCCTGCAAAAGACCATAGGCGTGAAGCGTCACCAGGCCTGCGGCGAGGATCACGAAAATAAAGACGAAAAATGCGGATTCCGCCTTGTGGAAACGCATCTGCTCCCCGTTGGAAAAGTACCCGCCTGATTTATGGCATGCCGGCGCCTTACGGACTGTTAATCCAGACAACCGGAACGGGAATGTTCATTTCAGCTCCTGTTTCTGTAATTGCATTAGCAACAGGAAAATCAAAACGCTTTGTTCGGGTCGTCGCCGGGCTGCAATCTCAGCCATTCTGGGCCCAGTTGATGGCGAAACCACGTCGTTTGCCGTTTGGCATATTGCCGCGTCGCCGCCTTGCAGCGCTCGATGGCCTCGGGAAAGCTGATGTCATCAGCCATCGCGGCCGAGAGTTCGCGAACGCCGATCGCCTTCATCGCCGGCAAATCAGGATCGAGGCCAAGCGCCACAAGCCGTTTGACTTCATCGAGAGCGCCAAGATCGAGCATACGATCGAACCGGCGCTCGATCCGCTCGACAAGGGCCGCGCGGTCCGGTTCGATGACGAAGAAACGCGCACTGTCGCGGTCGATCAGCGGCCGGCCGCGCGCCGCTTGCCATTCGAGAATGGAGCGGCCGGATGCGTCAAGCACCTCGAGCGCGCGCACGATGCGCTGGCCGTCGGTCGGCTTCAGCTGCATGGCAACCGCGGAATCCTCGTGCATCAGGATGCGGTGCAGCTTGGCCGCGCCTTGCTCCTTGAGTTCGCAGCGCCAGCGGTCGCGCACCTGCTGCGGAATGTCGGGCATTTCCGAAATGCCCTCGGCAAGCGCGCGAAAATAGAGCCCGGTGCCGCCGACGAAAATCACCGGCCGTTCGAAGCCAGCGCCATCGGGCCGCCGGGCAAGCGTACCGTCGTCGATCAGCTTCATTACGTCGCGCAGCCAGGCGCCTGTGGAATAGGCGGTGGAGGGATGCACGTGGCCGTAGAGAAAGTGCGGCGCGCGGGTGAGATCGGCTGCACTCGGCCGTGCCGTCAGCACATCGAGCACCGAATAGCCCTGCATGGAATCGGTGTTGACGATGACACCGCCCTTGCGCTCGGCGAGATCGAGCGCCAGCGCCGACTTGCCGCTGGCGGTTGGCCCGGCTATCAGGATCGCGTTCTTCACGCGGCCCTCGCCCGCCTGCCCGCCGGAAGTCTCGATGCCGCTCATTGCCACGCTTGTGTCCCACCCCGTCAGCCGCGCTGTCTCGGCCTCGCTTGCGAATATGGCCTCACGGTCGGTCGGCGCAAGCGCTGTTCACTGGCTGGGCGAAGGCGTCGCCTGCGATCTGGTGCTAGCTGAAGGGGCGGCAGCCGCTGAGGCAAGTGCCGCTTTGCGCGCCGTGCTTGCCTCCGAACCAGTCGACGTGATCGTTCAGCAGGCTGAAACGCGCCGCAAGACAATCCTGCTCGCCGACATGGATTCGACCATGATCGACCAGGAATGCATCGACGAACTCGCCGACGAGATCGGCGTCAAGGATCGCGTTGCCGCCATCACGGCGCGCTCGATGAATGGCGAGATCGCCTTCGAGCCAGCGCTGCGCGAACGCGTGGCATTGCTGAAAGGCCTCGATACCGCGGTTGTCGACCGCATTATCGCCAACCGCCTAACGCTGGCGTCGGGCGGCCGCGCCCTGGTGCAGACGATGCGGGCCAATGGCGCCTGGACGGCACTCGTCTCCGGCGGCTTCGACGTGTTTACCAGCCGCATAGCGGACATGCTCGGTTTTCAGGAAAACCGCGCCAACCGCCTGATCGAGGAAAACGGGCGCTTTGCCGGCCTGGTCGCCGAACCGATCCTCGGCCGCGCCGCCAAAGCCGATGCGCTGAACGAGATTTCGACCCGTCTCGGCCTGACTCCGGCCGACGCCATTGCCGTCGGCGACGGCGCCAACGACCTCGACATGATCCGGCTTGCCGGCACCGGTGTTGCGCTCCACGCCAAGCCCACCGTCGCTGCCGAAGCCAAGGTCCGCATCGACCATGGCGACCTCACCGCGCTGCTTTACGTGCAAGGCTACCGGCAGGAGGAATTCGTCGTATGAAACCGATGCGCACCGAACGCCTGATCCTGCGCAATTGGGAAGAGCGCGACCGCGAGCTCTTCCATCGCATCAATTCCGACGAGCAGGTGATGGAATTCTTTCCGTTTCGCCGCGACCGCGCCGAGACGGATGCCAAGATGGACGAATTTCGGGGCTGGATCGCCGAGGACGGCTTTGGTTTTGCCGCCGCCGAGATTGCCGCGACGGGCGAATGCATTGGCTTTGTCGGCCTCTTAGAGACCGATCACGTGCCGTCCATGCCATCCGATACGATCGAGATCGGCTGGCGGCTGGCGCCGGAATTCTGGGGCAAGGGCTATGTCACCGAGGCCTCCGAAGCCTGGCTCGCCTTTGGCTTCGAAACGCTTGACCGCGAAGAGATCGTATCCTTCGCCGTCGCCGCCAACCGCCGCTCGACCGCGGTCATGGAACGCCTCGGCATGAGCTCCGACCCGGCTCGCGATTTCGACCACCCATCCATCCCTGACAGCCACCCGCATCTCAAGCGACATGTCCTGTACGCCCTATCGCGCAAGGACTGGCAGACACGAAAAAGGGCGGCTCACTAGCCGCCCTTTTCATTTCAAAATCAGATCGTTGCAGGCCTGACCGGACTCAATCCATCCGGATCGTGACAAACCGCAACTCGCCGGTCTTGGACGCCAGCATCAGCAGCGCATTCTTGCGCCCCTGTTCCTTCAGCGCGCCGATCCGGTCCATCACGTCCTTCGGGGTCGCGACCGATTCCTGGGCAATCTCGGTGATCACCTCGCCGGCCTGGATGCCCCGCTCGGCGGCAGCTGAGTCCTTGGTGACGTCGGTAATGACCACGCCCGAAACATCGGCCGCGATGCCGAACTTGGTCCGCGTCTCGTCATTGAGTTCGCCGACGGTCATGCCGAGCACCGAAGCCGTCGAAACCGCGGGCTCCTTGTCGCCGCCCTTGTCCTCGTCGGTCGTGCCGTCTTCGCCGCTGGAGAGCTTCTCGCCGTCTTCGAGCCGGCCAAGCGTCACCTTCACCGTCTGCTCGACGCCCTTGCGCACGATGATCACGTCGACCGCCTTGCCGACCGGGCTTTCCGCCACGACGCGCGGGAGGTCGCGCATTTCATGGATGTCCTTGCCGTCGAACTTGATGATGACGTCACCGGCGAGAATTGTGCCGTTGTCGACCGGTCCGCCCTTGATGACGCCGGCCACCAGCGCGCCCTTGGCGGTCGCCATGCCGAGGCTTTCGGCAATGTCGTCAGTCACCGGCTGGATGCGCACGCCGAGCCAGCCGCGGCGGGTTTCGCCGAACTGGCGCAGCTGGTCGACGACGCCCGAGGCGAGCTGCGAGGGGATGGAGAAGCCGATGCCGATCGAGCCGCCCGACGGCGAGATGATCGCGGTATTGATGCCGATGACCTCGCCCAGGCTGTTGAACAGCGGCCCACCGGAATTGCCGCGGTTGATGGCGGCGTCGGTCTGGATGAAGTCGTCATAGGGGCCGGAATTGATGTCGCGGTTGCGCGCCGAGACGATGCCGACCGTCACCGTACCGCCGAGGCCGAACGGATTGCCGATGGCCATCACCCAGTCGCCGACGCGCATCTTGTTGGAATCGCCGAACTTTACCGCGGTCAGCTTGTGGCCCTTCGGGTCGACCTTGAGCACCGCGACATCGGTCTTGGTGTCGGTGCCCACCAGCGTCGCCTTGAGCGTCACGCCGTCGGAGAAATTCACCTCGATGTCGTCGGCATCCGCGATCACGTGGTTGTTGGTGACGACAATGCCTTGCTCGGCATCGACCACGAAGCCCGATCCCAGCGACTGCACCTTTTGCGCGCCACCATCCTTGTCGCCGCCACGGTTCTTGAAGAAATCGTCGAAGAAGTCCTGGAACGGCGAGCCCTCCGGCAGTTGCGGCATCGGCACCGCGCCTGGACCTTCCGTGCCCTTCACGGTCTGCGAGGTCGAGATGTTGACCACCGCACCGAGCAGGCCTTCGGCGAGGTCAGCGACCGAAGCCGGTCCGTCCGCGGCCACCGTCGGCGTCACGAAAGCCGGAACGGCAAGCGCGCCGACCATAAGTGCCGCGGCACCTGCGATGAACGTCCGCCGCGCCGCGCGCAGAAGGGTGTTGGATGTCATCGAGAGCCTCCCGGAATTGCTAAAAAGAAAAAGCGCTTCGGCAAACGCCGCGTCGCGTCATGTTGGCAAGAAATACGGCACGTTTGCGGCTATGGCCACATCAGGAGGATAAATCCTCCGTTACACCTGATACCACCGGTCCTCAGCCACGCACCAGCCAGACAATGCCGACACCGATGGCGATCGCCGCCAGGCCGCCTACTCTCAGCGCATTCTCCGGCATCGACAGCACTTCGCCGGCAAGCTTCTTGGCGAGACCGGGAAAACCACCATAGACCAGGCCCTCTATGACGAGGACCAGGCCTATGGCCGCAAGGAAATCCTGCACCGCCCTACTGGGCGGGTGCAGGTTGTGCCGCCGGGGCGGCAGGTGCCGTCGCCGGAGCCGCAGGTGCCGCCGGCTTCGCGTCCGTGCCGTCGGGGTTGCGGAAGAAGCGGAAGAACTCCGAGTTCGGCGATAGCACCATCGTCGTCCCCGAGTTGTCCAGCGCCGTGCCATAGGCATTCATCGACCGGTAGAAGTCGAAGAAGGCCGGATCGCGTTTGTAGGCATCGGCGAAGGTCGCGCTGCGCTGGGCCTCGCCCTCGCCGCGCAGGATTTCCGATTCCTTGCGCGCTTCGGCGACGATTTCCACCACTTCGCGGTCGGCGCGTGCGGTGATGCGCTGCGCGGCCTCTTTGCCGCGCGCTCTCAGCCGTTCGGCCTCAGCCAGGCGTTCGGCCTTCATGCGGTCAAAAGTCTGCTGCGAAACCTCAGCCGTCAGGTCGGTCCGGCGGATGCGCACATCCTCGATCTGCAGACCGAGCGACGTCGCGTCCGGCCGAAGTTGATCGCGCACTTCGCGCATCATCACGGCCCGCTCTTCCGAGAGCGCCGCTTCGAAGTCGCGCAGACCGTAGACACGGCGGAGCGCTGCATCGAGACGCGTCCTCAGCCGGGCTTCGGCCAGTGTGATCTGACCGGACACGGCGGAGCGGAACACGCGCGGATCCGAGATACGGTAAGCGATGAAAGCGTCGACCTCGTAGAACTTGCCGCCCGAAACCTGGACGCGGATGTTGTCGAGATCGAAGCGCAGCACCCTGTTTTCGATCAATTGCACGCTGTCGGCATCGAAGAAGGCGAAAGGCGCCTTGAAATAGATGCCGGGTTCATTCTTGACATCGACGATCTCGCCGAACCGCAGCACGAGCGCCTGCTGGCGCGCGTTGACCACGAAGACCGAGGAGTAGAGCAGGAACAGAAGCACGGCCGCGATGACGGCGAGGATGGGAAGACGATTGGCCATCACTGGGCTCCTCCGGTCGTGGCGCCAAGGGGCGCCGGCGCCTTCGGCTGTAGTGCCGGCAGCGGCAAATAGGGGACGACCCCTTGCCCATTGCCCTGTTCGACGATGACCTTGCTGGAGTCTTTCAGGACCTTCTCCATCGTTTCCAGATAGAGGCGCTTGCGCGTCACATCGGGGGCCTTGGCGTATTCGTCATAGACCGAGATGAAGCGCTGCGCCTCGCCTTCGGCCTCCTGCACGACACGGTTCTTGTAGGCCGCCGCGTCTTCACGGACCTGTGCGGCCTCACCGCGCGCCTGGCCGAGCTTCTGGTTGGAATACTGGTTGGCCTGTTCGACGAACTTGTCCTCGTCCTGTTCGGCGCGCTGCACTTCGTCAAACGCGTCCGCCACTTCACGCGGCGGCGCCGCGTCCTCGATCGAAACCGCATTGACGTTCAGGCCGGCCTTGTAGCCGTCCAGCGTCGTCTGGATGATTTCACGCACCGACGCGGCGATGCCTTGGCGATCGTCGCGGAAAATGTCCTGGGCCGGTCGCCGGCCGACGGCTTCACGCATGGCGCTTTCAGCGACCTGCTGCAGCATGCCTTCGGGATCGGAGACGTCGAACAGGTAGGCTCTTGGATCGGAGACCTGGTAGGCCACCGAGAACTGGACGTTGACGATATTCTGGTCGCCGGTAAGCATCAGCCCGGAAGTGTTGCCACTCGTCGCGCCGCCACCACCGATATCGACGAGCTGCTCGGCGATGTTGGCCGTCTCGACGGTTTCAACGGGCCACCAATGGAAATGCAGACCCGGCTGCGACAGCTCCGCCTTCGGCTTGCCGAAGCGCAACTCTACCGCAACCTCGTCCGGCTGCACGGTGTAGACCGCCTTGAATGCCCACAGCACGATCAGTACCGCCGCAATCAGCGCAAACACGGCCGGGCTGGCGCCGCCGCCACCGGGCAACGCGCGCCGCAGCCGGTCCTGGCCGCGGCGGATGATGTCCTCGAGATCGGGAGGTGACCCTTGCGGGCCGCTAGGCCCCTTCGGTCCCTGCCCCCAGGGCCCCTGATTGTTGCCGCCGCCGCCCCATGGGCCGCCGCCGCCACCGCTCTTGTCGTTCCAGGGCATGAATGTCCTTTCGCTTGGAATTCCCTCAGCGCCGGCCTTGCGGCGCAAAATCCAGTTGTTCTTCTATAGGGACGCCGCGATGCGCTTTCAACGCGATCCGACACTGCACCGTCCGATTTGGACCGCTGCAAGCAGCAAATTCCAATAAGTCGCCTTATGAATGCGGCGTATTGTCGAGGGGAAGGCACCAAATGGCAAAAAGCGGCCTGGCATCCGCGCGCATGGCATGAACGATGTCAGGTGGATTGTAGACGACGCCGCCGACCCCGGGCTCATGCCACGCCTCGGCATTCTGCCGCCATTCCCCTTGAGACAGGACAAGGTAGAGCTCTTCCGGCGGATGCCGATGATCTGGATACGTCGTGTGCGGCGCCATGACCGAGACTCCGATCTCGATAGTGCTGCTCGGGACGAAGCCGTCGGGACCGACAATAAAGGAATCGGCGTAATTCTCGGCCAGCACCGCGGACTTGCGACGCTCGCTTTGATTGTTCCAGCTGAGATGCGGCTCGATCTCGCGCAGCGCGGCCGCGAGCTTGCCGAGATTGCCGCCGACCTTTTCAAGCTCGGCAAAGCATTCCGCGAGGTGACGACAAGCCGGCTGACGCTGGGGTTGCTCACCGCTCCCCTGCGGCGCCTCAATCGCGGCGTTACCGAAAATCCGCCGGTGCGCGGCCGCGCGCGCCGGGTCATTTCCCATACGCGAGCGTATTTCTGTGCCGAGCAAATCCATGAAAGTGCCGAGCGGCGGATGCTTGTTGGCCGTCATGGAGATATCTGTGTCATGGGCCGGCTGCGCTCGTAAACCGTATAGCGCGTTGCGTGGCTGTCCTTTTCACCAGCTGGAAAATCCTGCGAACGCACAATTCGCCAGCTGGCCGGATCGATGTCAGGGAAATGCGCATCGCCGTCGACCTTGGCCAGCACATGGGTGACGTGCAGGCGGTCGGCGAGCGGCAGCGCCTGCGCATAGATCTCGCCGCCACCGATGACGCAGATTTCATCGACGCCGCTCATGCAACGCCCGCGCACCGTGGCCAGCTGGATCGCGGCTTCCAGCGAATTTGCTGTTTCAACGCCCTCGGCGCGCCAGGCCTTGTCGCGGGTCACCACAATGTTCAATCTGCCCGGCAGCGGCCGGCCGATGCCTTCATAGGTCTTGCGGCCCATGATGACGGGCTTGCCCATCGTGTCGGCCTTGAAGCGCTTGAGATCGGTGGGCAGCCGCCACGGCAGGCCGCCCTCGCGTCCGATGACGCCGTTCTCGGCGATGGCGACATAGATCGCGACGTCCATCAATTGGCCTCCCCGGCGCTGTCATCCGACGGCACCAGCAGCAATATGTCGATGTTGTGCTCGGGATAGAAATCCTTCGCCGTCGTCTCGAAGGTCGTCGGCCCGACCTTTTTGACATTGTAGCCGCAGAACGAAATCAGCGCTTTCGGATTGCCCTTGTCGACGGTCAGCTTGAACTTGCCGATGCTGCCGTTCGCCCAATTGCCGCCGGTGGTCAGGATATATTGAATGCGGTTCTCATAAAAATGCGGATAGCCGTCGGCCTTGGCGGCCTGGCGCACGGCATTCTCGAACGCGTCGTCCATGCAGAACCGGGTCTTGTAGCTTGTATATTGGCTGCTCTCGGAGAACTTGCCGTCATAGAAGAAGCTGACCGATGACGTGCCGCCGACGCTGGGCTTGTAGCGGTGCGAGACATGGACATCCTTGTTGGCCGGAAATGTCGAGCGCCACCAATAGGTCGAGCGCAACTGCCACCACGGCGTATAGACCTTGTTCGCCTCAGTACCGTCGCTGCCCGTATCCTCGATGATGATGCCGCGGTTCTCCCAATCCTCGGCGACCGCCTTCGGCAATTTCGCCAGGGCCGCCTTGGCCGCGTCGCCGAATGGATTGAACGGCACGTTCTGCGCCTTCAGATCGGCGCCGATATCGATGCCGACAGCGAACACCTTCTGCTCGAGCTGCGGCTTTACCGGCGCGCCATCGATCGTTACCTCGAAGCCGAGGAAATTGTCGCTCTGGTTTTCCGGGATCGCCGGCATTTCCTCCGGGTCACCTTCGATATCAGGCAACGGGAAGGCGACGATGGCATCGACGTCCTTGTCGGTGTTGTTGTGGAAGACGTAGTCGACCGTGACCTTTTCCGGCGAGATGGTGAGGTCCTCGCTTTGCATCGCCACCGCATCGCTGCGTGACAGGATCAGGCCACCGGTGCCTAGTTCGGCAGTCGAATCGTTGGCCAGTGCGGGCGTGGCTGAAAGCGCCAGCGCTACAGTCAGAACATATCGCAACATCGAAGCCCCTCGCCAGGAATGCCGCGACCCTAGCCGTTTCAATGTGGCGTTTCAAAGCCCTTCCGTCTCCCGGCGGGACGCCACAGTGTCTGGACACGCCAATCGGCGGTCTGGACTAACAGGTTTCGATCGGGCAGGAGTTCGCGTCATGCGCAAGCTTCTCGTCATCGGCATCGGCGCCGGCAATCCCGATCATATGACCGTGCAGGCCATAGAAGGCCTGAACCGGGCGGACGTCCTGTTTATTCCAGACAAGGGGGCGAAGAAGAACGACCTTGCCGAACTCCGCCGCCAGATCTGCGACCGCTTCGTCAGCAATCCGAAGTCGCGCCGCGTCGAGTTCGACGTCCCGGTGCGCGCCGAGCCGGCGCCGTCCTACCGCTCGACCGTCGACGACTGGCACGAGGCCATCGCCGAAATCTATGAAGGCCTGATCCGCGACGAACTTGCCGAAAATGGCTGCGGCGCCTTCCTGATCTGGGGCGATCCTTCTCTTTACGATAGCGCGCTGCGCATTCTTGAGCGTGTGCGCCTACGGGGCAATGTCGGGTTCGAGCTGGAGGTCGTCCCCGGCATCACCGCAGTCCAGGCGCTCGCCGCCAGCCACAAAATGGCGCTGAACCGTATCGGCGACCCCGTGCTCATCACCACCGGCCGCCGCCTGACCGAGCAAGGCATGCCGCAAAATGCCGGCAGCGCGGTGGTCATGCTCGACGGCAAATGCGCCTTCAACACGCTGGCCGACAAGGATCTGATCATCCACTGGGGCGCCTATCTCGGCACGCCGGACGAAATCATTGTTTCAGGCCGCCTAGGCGATGTCGGCGAGGAGATTGAGAGGACGAGCGAAGAAGCCCGCAAGAGAAAGGGCTGGATCATGGACACCTATCTGCTGCGCAAGGCAGGAGAAGACGACTAGTCCCTACTCCCTACCCCGCATCAATCTCGGCCTGCAGTGCCTCCATATGCGTTGCCGCCGCCGCAGCCGCAGCCCGCTCGATGGCGCGAAAACGGCTGACCACCGCCAGTCCGACCGAGGTCAGTTGCGCACCGCCACCTTTGCGGCCGCCGGTCTGCGCCGCGACCAGCGGCTTGCCGAACACCCGGTTCATGTCCTCGACCAAATCCCAGGCGTGCTTGTAGGACATCTCCATGCCGCGCGCGGCGGCCGAGATCGAGCCGAAGGTGGCGATCTGTTCGAGCAATTCGATCTTGCCCGGACCTATGCGCCCGTCCGGATCGAGATTTATCCGCAGGCTCAGCGACGGCATCTCTTGTCCTCCACGGTCACACTAGCCCCTCTCGACCCACAGCGCTATTCCAAAACGATATAGCGGCTATCAGCCATCCGCTTCGGCCGGCAGCCCGGCGCCGGTGTTGGCGCGGTCGAAACTCACCGTCTTGATCACCGCGAACACCTTGCCGCCGAGATGAAGTTTCAGCGCCTGCCTGGACTGTTCAGTGATGCGGGCAAGCACGGTTGCGCCATTGCAGTCGATGCCGATCTCGACCGTTGGCCCCTCGCCCGGGCTGATCGCGACGATGATGCCAGGCAGGATGTTGAGCGCGCTGAGCCCCGCCGGCCGTTCGGTGGCGATCATCACGTCGCGGGCGCGGATGCGGATGCGCACCGGCGCGCCGGTCGCGACAGCCAGCCGCGGCACCCGGATTTCGCCCGCCGCCGAGCCGAGCACGGTCATACCAAAAGCCTCGTCATGGCGCAGAACCTTGGTGTCGAGCACAGCACCCCCCTCGCCGCGTTCTTCCGCCGGCAACAGGTCGAGCCGCTGCATGATCGTGCCGGTCGGACCTGAAGCAGCGACCTTGCCTTGCGCCATCACCACCACGTCGCTGGCCAGCCGTGCCACTTCGGCGACGGAGTGGCTGACATAGACGATGGGCAGCTTGGTCTCGTCGCGAAGCCTTTCGATGTAGGGCAGGATCTCGGCCTTGCGCGCATCGTCGAGCGAGGCCAGCGGCTCGTCCATCAACAGCAGTTTCGGGCTGGCGAGCAGCGCCCGGCCGATCGCCACGCGCTGCTTCTCGCCGCCCGACAGCTTTGCTGGCCGCCGGTCAAGCAGTGGACCGATGCCGAGCAGTTCGACAACGGCCGCCATGTCAGCGTAACGCTCCGCCGGCGGCGTGAACCAGCGGCCATAGCGCAGATTGCCGGCCACGCTCATATGCGGAAACAACCGCGCATCCTGGAACACCATGCCGATCCGGCGCTTGTGCTTTGGCACGAAAATGCCGGCATCGGTATCGACGAGCACGCGGCCGTCTGCCGCGATACGCCCCTTGTCCGGCCGGATCAGGCCGGCAATCAGGTTGATCAGCGTCGTCTTGCCGGAGCCCGAGGGGCCGAACAGCGCCGTCAGCCGTCCAGCGCTTTCGAAACGCGCGTCGATGGCGAAATCGCCGAGCCGATGGCTGATGTCGACCAGCACGCTCATTCGATGTCCATCCGCCGGCCGACACGCCGCGCCAGCACCTCCGAGGCGACCAGCGCGGCCATCGAGATGACGATCGAGATCAGCGTCAGCCGCAATGCGCCCTCGTCGCCGCCCGGCACCTGCGTAAAGGTGTAGATCGCCGACGGCAGCGTCTGCGTCTCGTTGGGAATGTTGGAGACGAAGGTGATGGTCGCGCCGAACTCACCCATTGCCTTGGCGAAGGACAGGATGGAGCCGGCGATCAGGCCGGGCAGGATCAGCGGCAACGTGATGGTAGCGAAGACCCAGAGCGGATTGGCGCCGAGTGTTCCCGCCGCAGCCTCCATCTTGCGGTCGACCGCCTCGATCGACAGCCGGATCGCCCGCACCATAAGAGGAAAGCCCATGATGCCGCAGGCGAGTGCGGCGCCCGTCCAGCGAAACGAGAAAACGATGCCGAAATGCTCAGCGAGGAATGCACCAGCCGGCCCGCGCCTACCGAAGGTGAGCAGCAGCAAATAGCCGGTGACTACCGGCGGCAGGATCAGCGGCAGATGCACCACGCCATTAAGCAGCGTCTTGCCCCAGAATTTTCCGCGGGCCAGCAGCAGCGCGATCAGGATGCCCGGTGGCAGGCTGAAAAGCATTGCCACCGTCGCCACCTTGATCGACAGCCGGACCGCATTCCATTCGTCGGGAGTGAGGTCCAGCAGCCAGTTCATGCGACAGGCGTTACCTTAATTGCTCGGCGCGAGCACAGTGAAACCCTGATCCTTGAACAATTCCGCCGCCTTGGCGGACTGCAGGCACTTCAGGAAAGCCGCCGTATCCTTGTCCTTCGAATCGGCGGTCTGGGCAACGGGGTAGATGATCGGCGGGTGCGAATCCTCCGGGAAGGTGCCGACCACCTTGACGTTCTTGTCGGCGTGCGCGTCGGTGGCATAGACGATGCCGAGCGCCGCTTCACCAGTCGAAACCAGCTTCAGTGCCGCGCGCACATTTTCGGCCTGCGCCACCTTGCCTTCGACCGACGACCAGACGCCAAGCGATTCCAGCGCGGCCTTGCCGTATTTGCCGGCCGGCACCGCCTTGAAGTCGCCCATGGCGAGCTTGCCGTCGCCGACCAGCTTGGCGAGGTCGAAACCTTTCTCGATCTTGGTCTCGACCTTGGAATCCTTCAGCGCCACCAGCACGATCTGGTTGCCGAGCAATTTCACCTCAGTGTCCGGCTTGGTCAGCTTCTTGTCGGAGAGATATTTCATCCAGTCGAGATCGGCGGAGATGAAGACGTCGGCGGGAGCGCCACCCTCGATCTGCTTGGCCAGTGCCGAGCTCGCGGCGTAGGACACGGTCGCGGCCTCGCCGATATCGGCTTCGCAGGCCTTGTTGACCGCATCGAGCCCGTCCTTGAGGCTGGCGGCGGCAAATACGATCACCTTGTCGTCTGCGTGAGCCGCCGGCACCGCGGCCATCAACGCTGCAGCAAAGCCGCCAATCGCGATCGCCCTCAATCCAAAACCTGTGTGCCTCAACATGAAAACTCTCCCTGGGTTTGAAATCCGCTCGGCTCGACGCCTGTCGATCGATATATCCGGATGAATATAACAAGGGAAGGCCGCCACCTTGCGAAAGCGCCTGTTCGGTATCGATTGTTCTGGTTATGACGGGCGCTGAAACCCTGGAAAGGAAGTCCTCATGAAAATCAGCGCCCGCAACATCCTCAAGGGGACGATCGTTGAGATCGTCAAAGGCGCCACCACCTCGCATGTGCGCATAGAGGTCGGCGGCTCGATCGTCACCGCATCGATCACCAACGAGGCCGTCGCCGATCTCAAGCTCGAAAAGGGCAAGCAGGCCTATGCCGTGATCAAGGCCTCGGACGTCATGGTCGGCATCGACTGAGCGGTTTCCTAATTTACAAAGTTCAGGCGGCAAGCCTATGGATCAGCGCATCTTCGACATAGATGCCATTGATGGTGTTGTGAGAAAATCGCACCTCACCGAGACCATCAACCCGCATGGCGATACCTAGGCCGGCGATGAGCCGGTCGTCCGCCGACGTGATCTTCACCTTGCTGAGATCCAAGATAGGTTCTTGCGGACGTGCCTTACGCCAGTCGGCGGCTATGGTTGCCGCATCGAGATATTTTTTCTCAAGATCCTTTCGCGGACCGCGATAGGCGATGATCATACGCCAATTGTCGACATCGCTGTTGTACAACCACAGCGCAGCCGCGACTCCGAATCCCTTTCCATCAAGAGCACGAATTAAGTTGATACCGGCATCAATGTCGGTCCTCACCAACGTTCCTGAAGCCATCTGAATATTCCTTGCTCCTCGTCGACCATGGCGTTTCGCATGGCCGTCGCCTCAAACACATCTATCATATCGTAACGCGAAGCCTCATTCCAATCTGAGACCGCCGACCAATGGCCATCGAATACAGGCGACGCCGTCCGGCTTTCGGTAAGGTCTGCAGATAAGCCGGCCAACGCGATAAGCCTGTTGAGGTCATGGCTGTAAATGTCTTGAACGAATTTCTTGTCAGGAATGGTATCGGACTGAAAAAGCCTCGAAATTCGTGACTTTATGGCAATTTCTGCCGCATATCCGAATAGGTAGTAAGCATTCGAATAGCGTTCGTTTTGAAATAGGAGTTCGGCGTCGTGCAGCTTCGCGTTGGCTATCGCCTGGAGCGCGGCCCTTTCTAGCGTCATACCGCAATCGGCGCCTTGATCGACGCGTCAGCAAAATAGTTTTCCAGCCGGAAATCCTCGAAGCGGAAGGCGAACAGGTCCTTCACCTCCGGGTTGATCCACAGCGTCGGCAGCGCCTTGGGCGTGCGGCGCAATTGCTCGCGCGCCTGCTCGAAATGGTTGGAGTAGAGATGCGCATCGCCCAGCGTATGGATGAAATCGCCGGGTTTCAGCCCGGTGACCTGCGCCACCATCAGGGTCAGCAGCGCGTAGGACGCGATGTTGAAGGGCACGCCGAGGAAGATGTCGGCCGAGCGCTGATAGAGCTGGCAGGAGAGCTTGCCTTCCGAGACGTAGAACTGGAACAGGCAGTGGCAGGGCGGCAACGCCATGGCCTCGACTTCGGCTGGGTTCCACGCCGAAACGATCAGACGCCGCGAATTCGGATTCTTGCGTATCTCCTTGAGAAGATTGGCAATCTGGTCGATCGACCCGCCATGACCATCCGGCCAGGAGCGCCACTGTTTGCCGTAGACCGGGCCGAGGTCGCCATTCTCGTCGGCCCACTCGTCCCAGATCGAAACGCCATGATCCCTAAGGTATTTGATGTTGGTGTCGCCGGCCAGGAACCATAAAAGCTCATGGATGATCGACTTCAGATGCAGCTTCTTGGTCGTGGTGACCGGAAAGCCGCGGCTGAGATCAAAGCGCATCTGGTAGCCGAACACCCCACGCGTACCAGTACCGGTGCGGTCGCCGCGATCGGCGCCGTTGTCCAGCACATGCTGCAAAAGGTCGAGATATTGGCGCATCGGCTTCGCCTCGATTCGGGGTTGCCAGCATCATAGCTGACTGGCCACCGGCCGAACACAGCAAAGGTCGTCAGCGCTGCTTGTCCCACCACTCTTTTCGAGCGTTGGCGCCGCCCCTCACCTGCCTGCCGGCATCCTCTCCCCGTCTAGTGACGGGGAGAGGGGCGCTGTCGCCGATGGTTTCGCCAATAACAAATGTCGAAGAACGAGTGCCAAGGCTGCGGTCAGCCCTTTCTCCCCGTCACTATACGGGGAGAAATGCCCGGCAGGGCAATGAGGGGCAGCACTGACGTCCCGTCAGGAGCAAATCAAACGCGCGCTCTGCCTATCAGTGATAATCTCTACAGCGAGCCGAGCTTGCCGAGATCCTTGGCGACCAGATAGTAGAAGGTCACCCGGCTTTTGGTGTTGTCGGCAGCCATCGCCTTGCAGGTCTTCTCGATCGACGCATCCGCCTTGGCGCCGTCGGCGACGCCGAGCTTCTTGGCGACCCAGTTGGTCTTGACGCGCTCCAACTCCTTGGGGTCGGTGCAGGACACCAGCGAGGAATCGCGGTTGCGCAGCGCAATGCCCAGATGCTTCACAATCTTGGCAACCACATCGGCATTTGCCGCGGCGTCGTATTTCTTCACGTCCGCAAGATAGTCGGCCATCAGACTTCCCCTGTCGGCGCCACGGATCCGATCGATGAGGGCTGTGGCGCGCTACGCAACCTGTGCGTTAGGTCGTTACTCCTCACCGCCGCAAAGCTTCGGTTGAGACCGCGCTCAAGTCAACCCTCGGCATCACAGTTTGGTACGGCTAAGAAGTGCCAATGCGGCCTTTCATTTTCAGCACCAGCCCCCTATATTCGTTTTGTCGGCTTGACCGACTATGGCGATAAATGGGCGATGTAATAAGCCGTTCGGACCCGGGGGCGGTACCCGGCGCCTCCACCAAAAGCCGCTTTCACGACAAAGCGGTTCTTGCTGGGGGCGAAATAGGATCGACGAAGGTGTAAAGATCGTACTTTTGCCCGGCATGGTACCACCGTCATCGGGCTAAACCTGTAGTTGCAAATGACAACTATGCGGAAGCACGTCTCGCCGCGTAAGCGGTGCGATAGCTTCAAATCAAGCCCTAGAGGTTCGCACTTCTAGGCGGGGTTCGGAGGTACCTGGCAACAGAAACCTCCACTTCTCCCCTTCCCTTAATATCCTACGTGCAACGTCGGCTGGCGTTGGCCAGACTTCGCATGGCCATGGGCCGCGAAGCCGTCGAGCCGCGTGCGCCCTTCTCCATGGAACAAGAGATGAAAAACGACTGCGATCGCTTCTTCGTACTGACCGGCGGTCCCGGTTCCGGCAAGACCACACTCATCGAAGCGCTCAGCGTCGCCGGCTTCTCCACCTCGCCCGAAGCCGGGCGCGGCATCATCCGCGACCAGCTGGCAATCGGTGGAAATGCCCTGCCCTGGCAGGGCGCTGTTTTCCGAACTGATGCTGTCCTGGGAGCTGCGCTCATGGCAGGCCGCTGGCGACCTGACTGGCCCCGTCTTCTTCGATCGCGGCGTGCCGGACACGCTGGGCTATTACAGGCTGATCGGACTGCCGACGCCTGCCCACGTCACAAACGCCGCGGCAAAATTCCGCTACAACAGCCGCGTCTTCATTGCCCCGCTTTGGCCGGACATCTTCACCCAGGACGAAGAGCGAAAGCAGACGCTCGACGAGGCCGAGCGCACCTATAACGCCCTGGTCGGCGTCTACAGCGAGTTGAACTATGAGTTGGTGCCGCTGCCCCGCGCACCGGTCGAAGAGCGGATACGCTTCATTCTGGCGGAAACCGGATTTAAATGAAAAAGGCCGGGAAAACCCGGCCTTTTTCATTTGTCTGTGGCTGTCTACTCCGCCGGCGCTTCGATCGCTTCGCGCGAGCGGCCGAGCGTCAGCTTGGCCAGCGTGAACGAGATCACGGCGCACAGCGTGATGCCGGCCACCATCGGCAGCGGCGTGCCGTCGAAGAAGATGCCGGCGACGCCCATGGCCAGCGCGCCGATGGCGAAATGCAGCGTGCCCATCAGCGCCGAGGCGGTGCCGGCGATCTCGCCATGCTCTTCCATGGCCAGCACCGACGTCGTCGGGATGACCAGGCCGAGGAAGCCGTAGCCGACGAAGAGCAGCGCCGCCATCACGTCGAGCCTGTCGACGCCGGTCGCCATGACCGCGAACAGCACAACCATGGTCGTGGCGTAGCCGGTCACCGCCACCCAGACGACGCGCTTCAGGCCAAAGCGCTCCGACAGGAGTCCGGTCAACTGCGACATGCCGATGAAGGCCACCGCATTGATCGAGAAGAACACGCTGTAGACCGATGGCGACAGCCCGTAATGGTCGATCAGGATGAAGGACGAGCTCGACAGATAGACGAAGAAGCTGGCAATGCCGAAGCCGGCGATCGCCACCAGGCCGAGGAAATTGCGGTCACCCATCAGGAAGCGATAGCCGGCGAGTGCGGTTCCGAAGGAGGAACCGACGCGTTCTTCCGCCGGCCGCGTCTCCTTGAGCGAGGTCGCCAAAAGAATGGTCGCCAGCAGAGCCGCGCCCGTTACCGTCCAGAACACGGCGCGCCAACCAAAGTTCTCGATAATCTGGCTGCCGGTCAGCGGCGCCAGGATCGGCGACACCGAAAACACCAGCATCAGCAAGGACATCAGCTTGGCGGCTTCCGTGCCAGTGTGCAGGTCGCGCACGATGGCGCGCGGCACCGCCATGCCGGCGCTGGCGCCGAGGCCTTGCAGGAAGCGGAAGGCGATCAGCCATTCGATGGTCGGCGCCATGGCCGAACCGATGCCGCCGACCATAAACAGCGCAAGCCCGCCATAGAGCGGCAGCTTGCGACCGACCATGTCCGAGATCGGCCCGACGACGATCTGGCCGAAGCCCATCGACAGGAAGAAGATCAGCAGGCTCATCTGCACGGCAGCGGTGCCGGCATGCAGATCCTGACCGATCGACGGCAGCGCGGGCAGATACATATCGATGGCGAAGGGGCCGATGGCGGACAACAAGCCGAGCACGACCGCGATGCGGAGGAATTTGGGACTCATGATAAAGGCTTCTTTCGAATCTGGTTGCCGCCGGCGAGCGACGTCTAACCCTAGGACGTTCCATCCCTTGAAATTCCGACTCCAGAGCGAATTAAACCGCCTCTCCGGAAAGAAATCTCTCTTTGTTATGTCCACAAAATTAGACACTCTTGTCTAATTCGTCAATCACCTCTATATAGATTTTAATGAAGCTCGCCGTCTCTCCTGACATTTTTCCGCCACGCGGCCACGAGGCCAAGCGTATGTCGATCATCGACGCGGCGGCCTCGGTCTTTTGCCGCGAAGGCTTCGCCGGCGCCAATATCGACCTGATCGCGATGGAAGCCGGCGTCTCGCGCCAGACCATCTACAATCACCACCGCGACAAGGAGAAGCTCTTCATGGCCGTGGTGCGCGATCTGACCGAGCGCTGCAATGCCGGCATCTTTGCCACCTTTGCCAGCTTCCCCGACCAGCCCAGGGAACTCGAAGCCGATTTGATCGGCTTTGCCGTGCGCATGAACCAGAACTGCATCTGCAATCGCGATGGACGCTTCCTGCGCAAGCTGATCCAGACCGAGGGCGAGCGTTATCCCGAACTGTTTGCCGAATGGCGCGACCAGGGTCCGGGTCGGACCTGGCCGGCACTTGCCGCTCGTTTTGCCCGCCTCGCCCATGCCGGCCACCTCGCGATCGATGACCCCGACGTCGCTGCCCGCCAGTTCCTCGCCCTGGCCAACGCCGAACTGCAGACCACCTTCATGCTCGGCGGCATGCCGTCGGAGGATGAAGTGCTGCAATCTGCCACCCACGGTGTGCGCACCTTCCTGCGCGCCTTCGGCAAGCGCAGGTCCGCGGCAGCGGTGGAAAAGCAGGCCCTGCTGGCCAGCGCCTGATCGAACCGAGCGATCAAATCGTCAGAGATAGGCTTCGCTTCGGCGTGCCTGCGATCTATATCCGGTTTACGCCGCCCTCAAGCTTGATTACAGCTATGCGGACGATTCAACGGAACCCGACCAGCACATGGCCGACGACCACATCCGCTACGACATTCTGGCCCAGGAGGCGTTGCGCGGCGTCATGCGCAAGGTCCTGGCCGAAGTCGCGCGCACCGGCCTTCCCGGCAATCATCATTTCTTCATCACCTTCCTGACCGGCGCGCCGGGCGTGCGCGTGTCGTCCAGGCTACGCGAGCGCTATCCCGAACAGATGACCATCGTCATCCAGTTCCAGTACTGGGACCTGAAGGTGACCGATACCGGCTTCGAGGTCGGGCTGTCCTTCTCCGATGTGCCGGAGAAACTGGAAATCCCGTTCTCGGCCGTGCGCGGCTTCTACGACCCGTCGGTCAATTTCGAACTCGAATTCGACGTCAAGACAGACGTCCCTGCGGAAGACGACGCACCGGCACAGCCGGCTCCCGAGCCCTTGGCCATCGTCTCCGAGAAAAAACCGAAGGCCGAAAAGAAGGCGGCTGCGGCCGAAGCCGAGAAGAAGCCGGCCGTGGCCGATGTCGCCGCCGGCAAGGGCGCCGACGTCGTTTCGCTCGACGCCTTCCGCAAGAAGTAGCGGGACGGACGGCGGCATGGGCGATGTCGTCAACCTTCGCCAGGTCCGTAAGCAAAAGGCGCGCACCGAAAAGGAAAAGCTCGCCGGCGAGAACCGCGCTCTGCATGGCCGTTCCAAAGCCGAAAAAACCCGCGACCGGCTGATTTCCGACAAGGCTGAAAACTTCGTTGCCGGCCACCGCCGCGAACGCCCCGAAGACCAGGGCGATTGATGGGCAGCCTGCGGTGAGCCCGGTCGAAAAACGCTCGGTGACGATCCGCGGCCACCGCACCAGCTATTCGCTCGAAAAACCCTTTTACGACGATCTCGTCACCATTGCTGCGGCACGAAAGCTGACGCTCGCGGCCCTTGTCGCCGAAATCGACGAGACCCGGCCCCGCGATGCCAATCTCTCCTCGGCGCTCCGGCTCTACGTACTGGACTGGGCGAAGCGTGGAATGAACCCGTCCTAATTGCCCAGCGACTTCAGCAGATTGTCGACCGAGAACGGATTTGTCTTGGGCTTCGGTGGCGCAGGGGCCGAACCGTCATTGACGCCAGGCAATGAGCGGTCGACCTTCGGCGCCTCCTGAGCCTTGCGTTCGGCCTCCAGCTTGGCCTTTTCCTGCGAAGCAATCCGCATCGCCTGCTCAGCCTTCTTGCGTTCGTCTTCGGCCTTTGCGGCGTCTTCGGCAGCCTGCTCTTCGGCCTGCGCCTTCGCGTCGGCATCTGCCTTGGCCTTGGCGTCTGCCTCCGCCTGCGCTTTCGCATCGGCGTCTGCCTTTGCTTCAGCATCCGCCTTGGCCTTCGCCTCCGCTTCGGCTTGCGCCTTCGCATCGGCTTCCGCTTTCGCCTTGGCGTCGGCCTCGGCTTTCAGCCGCGCCGCTTCCTCCTGCTTGCGCAATTCCTCGGCGGCATTCTCGCGCTCGGTCTGCAGGGCGGCGTAATAGCGCACTTCGCGCCGCAGCCGCTGCTTCTCGAGCAGTGCTGCCTGCATCGCCTCGACCCGCTGCTGCTCTTTTTCCAGCGCGCGCTGGGTCAGGAACTGTGCCAGCGGCTCGCTGTCGAACTGCTTCTTCATCGCGCCGAACGGCCCGTCGACACTGAAATTGACTGAGGGATCCGATCCGACCAGCGCCTCGTCGCCGGGCTTGTAGGTGATTGTGCCCTTAGCAGCGACAGTGCTGGTGTTCAGGTCCGCCGTGATGTCGGCGGACAGCGCCGCGCCGGCATTTTCCAGCTTGACCGGCGGCGCCCTGAGCGTGCCGCCGGCGACTGTAAAGGCGATGTCGGTATCGCCGGCCGCGAAACTGCCGTCACCGGCAATGTCAGGCGCAAAGCCCGCGGTCTTGGCCACGTCGATGTCGCGCCCGATCGCGTCGGCCTTGGCAATCAAGGCGCCGAAGGCATCGGGATTGACGCCGGCAATGGTCAGCCCCTTCAGCGCCGCAGTGCCGGAGCCGGAGAGTGCCGCAATCATCGCATCGACCGATTTGCCGCTGGTCGACAGTCCCGTCGAGAAATCGCCGCTGCCGCTTAGACCGGCACTAGGCAGCACGGTCGCCAGATCGGCGCCGGCAAGTCTCATCTGACCCGAGAACAGCCCGGTGCCGTCGGTGTTCTTCAACTCGAACAGCCCGGTGAGCGCGCCGCCGAGCAGCTTAGCCTTCAGATCCGAAACGCGGATGCCTTCCTCGTCGAGCTTCAGCGATAGCGTCGCGTCATAGGCCGTTGCCATTGGCCCGGCGGCAAGGGTGGCCGTCGTCAAATCGAGGTCGGCGCTGAACGGCAGGCGGGATTTCTGGCTGAATGGCTCCGTCGGCCAGCTCCCATTGCTGGTAAGGAACGATTGGTCGCCAAACAGCGCCACCGCTATCGGATCGAGATCGAGCTCGTCCAGCACCAGCGCACCCGAGAGATGCGGCAGGCCCTGCTTCGCATCGATGTTGACGTCGCCCGACACCGCCGCTTCGTTGATGGATCCGCTGAGGCCGCTTAGCACCAGCAGGCCATTGCCGAAATCGGCATCCGCACTGAGCGAGGTCGAGGTGCCCGTCCCCATGCCCGGCAGGCCGACGCCGGTCGTCATCAGCCAAGGCTCGATGTCGGAGGCGTCGAGGCCGATCTTGCCTTTGACGGTGGCGCCTTGCGGGCTTTCGGCGACGGTGCCGTCGAACGTTGCCTTGAAATCATCGGCGGCGAGATTGAAGCTCGTCGCCAGGCCGCCGCCAAGCGTGCCTTTCGCCGAGATGTCGGTGCTTGCTTGGCCGAGCATGCCGAGCGGCAGCGCCGGCAAACCATAGAGCGCCAGCAGCGCCGTGGCGTCGGGGTTTTTGGCGTTGAAGGTCAGCGTCACCGGCGCCTCGAGCAGCTGGCCGACGGCCCCTTTGCCCGACAGCGACGCCGAAAAGGACGAGCCGCCGGCCTTGCCCTGCCCGCTCACCGCCAGCCCTGTCGTGCCGTCGCCATTATCGGCGGCACTTGCCACCAGATCGACACGGGCGTCCTGGAACAGTTCGGGATAGGCAGCAGTGCGGCTTGCCAGCCCCTTCAGCAAATCACTGTCGGGATAGTGTTGCGCGGCAATGTCGATCAGCGGCTTCAGATCGACGGCGACCACCGAGGCGTCGAGCTTGCCGGTCGGGCTTGCCGGGAAATCCTTGATCCGGCCGGTGGCGCTGATCGAGGCGCCAGCAAGGCCGCCAATCGACAGCCGGTCGATTTCGAGCAGGCCATCGCGCAGCCTGAGCGCGGTATCGACCGTGTCGGCGGTCAGCCCACCGGCGCTGACAGGCCCGGCCTTGATCTGGAAATCGAGGTCGCGGTCGGAAAAGCGGTTGGCGCCCTTGTCGCTGACGAAGATCGAGGCGAAGGCCGTCAGCCCGTCGACGTCGAGTTCGCCGCCCGTGAGCCGCATCAGCACCGACGGCCTGGCGCCGTCCGGCTGGCTGGAATCGATGCGGCCGGAAAACTTTGCCTTGCCAAGGATCAGTTCGAGGTCGCTGAACGCCTGGCGGTTCTCGGAAAGATCGACCTTGGCCTTGAAGCCGGCGGCCGGCAGGCGACGGATCGCCTCGTCGACATCTTTCGATAGCCAGGCGGCAAAGCCGGAAGGCTGCGCCACCGCCAAAAGCAGCGAGCCGCTGAAGCCGAAATGATCCTCGACGCTTAGCATGCCGCTGGCTTCCAGCGTGGTGCGCCCGGGCAAGGTCGCGGCCATCGACTTCACCGACCAGCCGCCCTCGACCGGCTCGGCGGAGAGATGCACGTCGCGCACGGTGGTGTCGCCGGCTACGACCGCCGGCAGCTTGACCTCGACGGTGCCGGGTATGGTCGGGTTCGGCAGGTCGAGCAGCGCCTGCTCGATTCCGGCAATACGCTGATCCAGTGTCAGGCCGGCGCCCTTCTCCGCACCCACCGCCTCGTCCAGTTGCACCTGCGCGCCATTGGCTTCGATGGCGAAGCTCGGCTTCAGGCCGAGATCGACCGAAGCCTTGCCGTCGGCGGTGTAGGGATTGTCGAGCGGCCCGGTCTCGAAGCGGAATTCGTCGACACCGAGCTTCTGGTGGTCGAGCGAGAACTTGCCGTTCAGCCGAAACCCCGGATCGGGCTTGCCGGCACTGACCTTGCCCGTATTGACCTCGACAACCTCGCCATCGGTGCCGCGCAGCGCGACCGAACCTTTGTCGTTCTTGTCATTTCCGGAAATCTTGAACTGGCCGGAGTAGACGGCAGCCCCGTTGACGATACCGGCATTGCCGTCGGTCTCGATGACCAGCGGATAGGCATCGGGATCGACCTTGAGCCGGAGCCGCATCTGGCCATTGCCCTCGGCCTTGCCGGTCGAGGCGGCAACAGTCGAGCGCAGGCCGTCGAGCCGCAACGTGCCGTCCATGCGCCACGGCCCGGCCAGCGACTTGGCCGAGATTGTCGAATTGATCTCTGAAATGAGATGGCTGCGCCCGCCCGCGGCATGGCTGAGCGCAATCTCGCCGTCCGTCACCGTCAGCTTCTCGATCGAGATCTGGTTGACATCGAAAGGCGAGGACGGCCGCATCGCCCAGTCGACCGTACCGTCATCGGCGATGTCGATCGTCGCCTTCGGGTGCACCAGCCGCATGTCGAAGATCAGCACTTCGCCGCGCAGGAACGGCGCCAGCTCCGCGTCCATCGAAAACGTCTCGACGGTCATTGCCGGTTGGCCGCCGGGGCCGCCGGCGACGGTGACGTTGGAGAAGGTGACCGACGGGAACGGCAACAGCCTTGCCGTGGCGTCGCCCTGCACCGTCACCTTGCGGCCGAGAATGGCGCTCGCCTCGCGCTCGAACTCAGCGCGGTAGCCGGTCCAGTCGATAAAATACGGCACCACCAGCGCCGCAAGCAGCACCAGCACGAACAAGCCACCGAAGATCACGAACAGGCGTGCGAGCATCAGCTCCGAACGGGTTGATTGAAAGTCAGCCGCACTCTACCCGCATCAGCGTGTCGATAAAGAGGCAATTTCCTTGGCGCGGCGCGCCTTAGGCTGCAATCTTCATCCAGGCCGTCCACACCAAAGGTCAGCGCGCGTCGCGCTTTGCCTGCGCCACCTTGGCCGCCTGCCGCTGCCGGCCGCGCTCCGCCGGCCGAACCAGATCCGGGGGCCGCTGATTGGCCACCGACCGCATGCCCTTGTGTGCGGTGCGCGCGTTGAAATCCGGCCCGTTCGCGGCGGCCTCTTGCTTCCTGGCCAGTGCGTTGCGGGCATTCGTGACCAACGAGACCCGCGCTGCCAGTTGCCGGCGGCGTTCGGCCTCGCCGTTCAGTCGCCGCATGGCCATCGCCAGAACCTCGAGCTTGAGCTGTGAGCCGCCATCGGCCTTTGAAGGCGTGGCGCCCTTTGGCGCGCCTTTGCCGCGTATTTCGCGGCGGCGCCGATGCGCCTCGGTCTGCGCCTTGTTGCGCCGCTCCCGCAGCAGCTTGACCAGATTGCCAAGTTCGGTATCGGCAAGGTCCTGCACTGCCGGGTGATGCGACTTCTCGACCAGACCCTGTTCATCGGCGCTCAGCGCCCGCGCCTCTTCCTTGCGTGACATCGCCATGGCATCGTTTCTCCCTTTGGTGAAGCCCGCGTCTTCCCGGTCTTCCCGCACGGAAGTCTGCGTCCAAACGGCGATCCGATCAAGGCGTGGGATCGCCGACGCTCTCCATCAAGGCCGTCAGAACCGTTCCCTGGTGAAGGTTGATCGAAAAGCTTCGGGCAATGAATTCCAGCGTCGAATCATGGAACGTCAGGATCAAGTGCCGATAGTCGGAAAACAGCGCCGGCGTGTGGGACGAATGAACCCGATTTGCCTTCTCGAAGGAGGCGATCCAGGACGAATTGAGGACTTCGAACGCGGAATAGGGCTGCAGCCCCAGCCCATACAAGCGGTGCCCGCGAATGGCCTCGTCATTTGGCGGGCCAAATTGAAATACCCGATAAGGATCAGCCGTCAGGATGGCGATCGACTGGTCGGCAGTCGCCGGCGAGATCGAGCGCGGACTGGTGCCGTCGAATGACGGATCCGGAGTGTTGACGATGTAGGCAACGAGCAGCCTTTCCTCATCGGCAAAGACATGCGGCAAGGGCGCGCCGGCGGACGATAACGGCACGTCGATCGGCAACAACGCCTCTGATGTCGGCATCTATTGGCCCTCCCTCGGTATAAAGGCAATTCTCGCGCTCCGCGGTCCTATCCCGCAATGGCCCTTTGGCGGTATTCGTTCAGCAGCACGACCATCTCCTCGGGCGACAATGTCCAAACCCTGGGCAATGCAGCTTCGGCCCCCAGGCTTTTGGTGACGCTGCGCATGACGGAGCTTTTCTTGACCCCCGGTGCGAAATTGTACCCGATCATATCGCCGATCCTGCGCCGACGATGGACGACGAAGAAGCCCTCGATATCCTTCCAGGGGACCAGCTTGGGCGATCGAACAAGACCGCCGCCGAGACTGAAACCTTGTCCGTTCAGCACCAGAATCTGCGGGCGCACAAGCTGCCAGGCAAACACCAACGCGCCCAGCCCGAAAAAGGCCACGCACCACCAAA
The DNA here is from genome assembly GCF_056403715.1 of Mesorhizobium sp. P2_F5. NCBI lineage: Bacteria > Pseudomonadati > Pseudomonadota > Alphaproteobacteria > Hyphomicrobiales > Phyllobacteriaceae > Mesorhizobium > Mesorhizobium sp. P2_F5. Next base: position 116,143 of record NZ_JBFUEY010000004.1, read on the forward strand.
GGCCGGCGGTGTCGCCGTCCTCGGAGACATAGATCAGGAAAGCGCAGGCCAGGACAAAGAAGAGGCTGGCCGACAAAAACAACAGTGTCTTGCCGCGCGATGCGCTTATAACCAGGGGCTCCATAGTCTCGGTCCCATATCGCATTGCCGCTCCTCACATTTCGGCTATGCAGGTAATATCTTGCCCGGGTTCATGATGTCTTGCGGGTCGAGCGCTTTTTTGATGGAGCGCATGATGTCGACGCCATGGCCGAGTTCATGGCGCAGGAACCCGATCTTGCCCTGGCCGATGCCGTGTTCGCCGGTGCAGGTGCCGTCCATGGCGATCGCCCGCATGTTCAGCCGCGCGACGAATTTCTCTGCCAGCGCGATCTCCTTGGGATCATTCACATCCATCAGCACCAGCACATGGAAATTGCCGTCGCCGGCGTGGCCGACGATCGGCGCGACCAGGCCCATCTCGGTAATGTCGGCCTCGGTTTCGGCAACGCATTCGGCCAGCCGCGAGATCGGAACGCAGACATCGGTCGACAGGCCCTTGGTGCCCGGCCGCAGCGTCAGCGATGCCCAGTAGGCGTCGTGCCTCGCCTTCCACAATTTCGTCCGCTCCTCGGCGACGCTGGTCCACAGGAACGGTCCGCCGCCATTGTCCTCGGCGATGGCGCCGAAGGTTTCGGCCTGTTCGGCAACGCCGGCATCGCTGCCGTGGAACTCGACGAACAGGCACGGGCTCTCGGGATAATCGAGCTTGGAATAATTCTTCATCGCCCGCATCTGCAGCGCGTTGACCAATTCGATACGCGCGACAGGAATGCCCATCTGGATCGTGGCGATCACCGCATTGCAAGCCGCCTCCAGGCTCGGAAACGGGCAGACGCCGCCCGAAATCGCCTGCGGAATGCCTTGCAACTTCAAGGTCAGCGACGTGATGATGCCGAGCGTGCCTTCCGAGCCGACCAGCAGCCGCGTCAGGTCGTAGCCGGCCGAGCTCTTCTTGGCGCGCTTGCCGGTCGTTACCGTCTCGCCATCGGCCATCACCGCCGTCAGCGACAGCACGTTCTCGCGCATTGTGCCGTAGCGCACCGCGTTGGTACCGGAGGCTCGCGTCGCCGCCATGCCGCCCAGCGAGGCATTGGCGCCGGGGTCGATGGGGAAGAACAGGCCGGTGTCGCGCAAATGCCGGTTGAGGTCCTCGCGCGTCACGCCGGGCTCGACGGTACAGTCGAGATCCCAAGGGTTGACCGACAGGATGCGGTTCATGCGTGAGGTATCGACCGAGATGCCGCCACCCGGCGCATTGGTGTGGCCTTCCAGCGAGGAGCCGACACCAAAGGCGATCACAGGCACGCGATGCGTGGCGCAGGCGCGCACGATCTCCTGCACCTCGACCGTCGTCTCCGGGAAAGCGACGCCATCGGGCGCCTGCGTCGGGATATAGGTGGTGGTGTGCGCATGCTGAGAACGGATCGCCTCACCGGTCTGGAAGCGCTCGCCGAACTGCTGTTTGAGGATACCGAGCACGGCGGCGATGCCCTCCTCGTTGCGTTCGACCGGATTGAGGTCGCTCAGAGCCATGAATTCCTCCGCGAATGGACCAGCGTCCATGCTTGTTATGCGATTATGGATGCGTAGTCTTGCCCGCCACGCCCTGTCCAGCACCAACTCGGTCCAGCACCAGAACAAGGAAGTTTCCATGCCCATCCCCGCCCCCTTCGTTTCCAAACCGATGGACATCGAAAAAGACTGGATCGACTATAACGGCCACCTCAACATGGCCTATTACAACGTGCTGTTCGACCGCTGCTCGGACGAAGCGTTCGAGGCGATGGGCATGGGGCTGGACTATGTCAAAGAGCGGCGCCTGACCATCTACACGGCCGAGGTCCATGTCTGCTACGTCCAGGAGCTGCATCTCGAACACAAGGTCGTCGTCTCGTTCCAGCTGATCGATCACGACGACAAGCGGCTCAGGGCCTACCAGGAAATCCGCCATGTCGACGGCTGGCTCGCCGCCACCTCGGAAACCCTGTCGCTGCATGTCGACATGTCCGGGCCGAAGGTCGCGCCCTTCCCCGCCGACGTGCAGGCCAAGGTGGAAGCCATGCGCGCCGCCCACTCCGCACTGCCGATGCCCGAACGCGCCGGCCGTTCGATCGGTATTCGCCGCAAGACCGCTTGAAGCCCTCCGACGCCCGCGTTAACCTTACCAAGGTTTTAACGTGAACAAGCCATTTGAGCCATTGAACGACTCAGCAGACCGTTTGAGAACGGGTTGATCCGAGTTGCGATGCAGGCGGCGGGCACAGGCGGTTCGAGGAACGTGCATGAAAACCGACATCAAGGTCGAAGTGGACAGGCTGGCTGCCGATCCGCGTATCACCGACTATGATTTCTGGCGCTCGTTGAAGAACGTCAACAACGAGATCTTCCACATCGCCAACAACAACGAGCCGATCCCCTTCGACATGATCCGCTGGCGCGCCATCCTGAAGCAGGCGCGCATGAAACGCGGCCACGCCTGACGTTCACCAGTTTTTGACAACCGCAGCCAGCGACCATGTGGCGCTGTCGGTCGCCCTGACGAGCGGGGCTCTAAGCCAGCTTTTCCTTGAGGAAAGCGATCGTCCTGCCCCACGCCAGATCGGCGGCCTTCTTGTCGTAGCGCGCGGCTGACGTGTCGTTGTTGAAGGCGTGATTGACGCCGTCATAGACATAGACCGTGTATTCGACATGGGCGGCGTCGAGCGCCTTTTTGTAGGCATCGATGCCGGCGTCGATGCGCTCGTCGAGCCCGGCATAGTGCAGCAAAAGCGCCGCCTTGATCTTCGCCGCATCCTCGGCCTTCGGCTGCATGCCGTAATAGGCGACGCCGGCCGCAAGATCAGGCGCGTTGACGGCCAGCGTGTTGACGGTGCCGCCACCCCAGCAGAAGCCTACCGCGCCGACCTTGCCATTGCCGTCCTTCTCGCCCTTGAGATAGGCGATGGTCGCCAGGCCGTCGGCGGTAACCTGGCTGGCGTCGAGCTTGGTGAATATGTCGCGCGCCTTGTCTTCGTCAGCGGGCGTGCCGCCAAGCGGCGACAGGAAATCCGGCGCCAGCGCCACGAAACCTTCCAGCGCCACGCGCCGCGCGATATCCCTTATATGCGGGTTGAGGCCCCTGTTCTCGTGTACCACGATGACGGTGCCGAGCTTGCCCGCCTGGTTCGCCGGCTTGACCAGATAGCCTTTCATCTCACCGCTGCTGCCGGGATAGGTAATGTCTTCGGCCTTCACGCGCGGATCGTCGCCGGCGACAACAGCCGCCTGCGCGGAGTTGGCGGCCAAGAGAGGCGCGATCGTGGCCGCTGCGGCGCCCGACCCGGCAAGCCTGGTCAGCTGCTCCATGAAGCGGCGGCGGTCGAGCGTCAGATGCGTGTACTCGTCATAGGCGTCGATCATCGCCTGGGTGATGGCGGGGCTGGCAGGCTTGGCGGATTCGGCGGTGGGTTTCGTCATGGCATGCTCCTCGCTAGGAGATGACCTCACGGTCTCTCCGAGATGACCTCACGGTCACTCAGAGATGACCTCGCGGATCAAGATAGGGTGCAAGCTCGCACGGTCCAGTCACGGGTGAGTGACGCTCCCTCCGCGAGGTAATATCGCGCGGCTGGCCCTGAGCAAATCGCCAGACTGTCATCACATTTTGGTCATTTCAGAGAATGTTGATGGTGCCGCCACAATATGAAGGGAAGCTGACTGTGGGTTCATGAAGGGAAGCTGACTGTGGGTTCGCCTGTCGCGGCGGGCCTGACGAAAAGGAACGACGCCATGACCTTGTCCACTCCGATCCTTTTAAGCGCACTCGTCCTTGCCGGCGCGGCCTTGCTGGCCCTGCGCTCCGCCGCGTCGGAAGCTGCCAGGCGGATGGTGAAGGTCCGGGTCGACCGGCGCCGTTCGGAAACCCGATAACCGACAGCAACACCGAGGGGAAATACCATGAACGCCCAGAGCATCGTGAACACCGTCGCCGAGAAAGCCGGCCTCGATCAGGCCGTCACCGAAAAGGTCGTCGGCACTATCTTCTCGGTTCTCGAGCATGAAGCCGAAGGCACCGCAGCCTCGTCATTCTTCGCCAAGATACCGGGCGCCGATGCGCTGGCGCAGAAATATGATGTCATGGCGGCAGCGCCGGCTGGTGGCGGTGGCTTCCTGTCATCGCTGCAGGGTGCGCTTGGCGGCGTGCTCGGCGAAAAGACAGGCGCGCTGATCAACGGCGTCGCCGCGTTGAAAGCCTCCGGCCTCGACATGGCGCAGATCCAGAAGGCCGGCGCAACGCTGGTCCAGCAGGCAGAAGCCGCGGCGGGACCGCAGCTGACCAACGAAGTGCTGGGCTCGGTGCCCAGCCTTAAAGGCCATCTCGGGCTCTGATCGCGCCTTACCTCCGCAGACATGATCCAGCGCAGCGTGGCGCTTTGACCGATCGGTCGGTGTCAAGGCTACCCGGCCGATACAGTCCCGCGGGCGCCTCAAAGCACCAGAAATATCGATATTATTGTGCTTTCGAAATTATTATACACTTTCTGGAAACCATGCATCGAGACGCGCAAGCGCCGGCGAATGCAATTAACCACCTATTAGAAGTTGAACCCCAGGGTTGGGTTTATCGGCAACCGCGTTTTGGGGGCGGCTGCCTTCTCGCCTTTGTCACCCCCCGCTCGAACTGGGCATGTCAGCCGTTCACGGACGGCACCGGGCGGCGGATTGATCGAGGCGGAAGGCGCGGCACCTCCGCCAAAAGCGAAGAAGGCGTCACGATCATGATGCGCGTCATCTCCTGTGTGACAATGGAGCACAACCTTTGGCTGGTGCTTGTCGCGGCGCTGGTCTGCAGCGCCGGCTCATGGGCGACGATCAGGCTCTTCCTGCGTGCCAACGAAGCCTCCGGCCTGCAACAGATCGGCTGGCATTTCCTGACCTCGGTCTGTGCGGGATCATCGATCTGGTGCACGCATTTCGTCGCCATGCTGGCCTACGATCCAGGTGCGCCCGTCGCCTTCGATCCGGTGTTGACGATCGCCTCGCTGTTCATCGCCATGGCGGGCACCGCCGCCGGCTTCATCGCAGCAACGGCCCGTGCTCCAGGCATTGCCCCCTCCGTCGGCGGCATCATCGTCGGGCTGGCCATCTCCGGCATGCACTACACCGGCATGGCCGCCTACCATGTCGACGGCCTGGTCGAATGGGACATGACCTATCTCGTCGTCTCGATCGTGCTGTCGGCGGTCTTTGCCTGCCTGGCGATCAACGTCGCATTGAACGAGCGCTTATCCGGCCACAAATACTGGGCCGCGACGATCCTAGTGGTGGCCATCGTCAGCCTGCATTTCACCGCCATGGCGGCGTTGCAGGTGACGCCGATGGCCATGCGGGGCGACTACACCGATCCTGCTGCCTTGCGAGCCATGGCGCTTGGCGTTGCCGTGGCCGGATTGATCATTATCGGCACCGGCCTTGCCAGCTACCTGATCGATGACCGCACGCGCTCCGAAGCCTTTCGCCGCCTGCACCATCTGGCGATGAACGACACGCTCACCGGGCTGCCGAACCGGGCGAACTTCAACGACTATCTCGACCGCGAGATCGACCGCGCAAAGGAGCTCGGTTGCAAGGTGGCGGTAGTCGGCATCGATCTCGACCGTTTCAAGGAAATCAACGACCTCTGGGGCCACGGCGCCGGCGACGTGGCCCTGAAGACCCTGGCGGAACGCATGAGTGCGTTGCTGCAGGAGGGCGAATTCGTCGCGCGTCTCGGGGGCGATGAGTTTGCCGGCATAAAACGCATGAAGGGCCAGTCGGACCTCGTGGACTTCGTGTCGCGGCTTGAGGCAGCGCTGTCTGCGCCGCTCAGGATCGCCGACTTCGAGACAGCAACCGGCGCCAGCCTCGGGGTGGCGATCTATCCCAATGACGCGCTCAGGGAAGCGCTGGTCAACAACGCCGATCTGGCAATGTATCGCGCCAAGGCGAATGTGACCCAGACTGTCTGCTTCTACGAGCAAGCCATGGACGAGGCCGTCCGTGCCAACCGCACGCTGGCCAACGATCTGCGCGACGCGGTGGAAAACGGACAACTCGACCTGCATTATCAGGTGCAAACCTCGGTCCTGACCGGCGACATCAGGGGCTATGAAGCGCTGCTGCGCTGGAAGCACCCGACGCGCGGCAATATTCCACCACTCGACTTCATTCCGCTGGCCGAGGAGAACGGTCTCATTCTGCCGGTCGGCGAATGGGTTCTGCGCACCGCATGCAGGGAGGCCGCCTCATGGGAGCATCCATACAAGGTGGCGGTCAATCTCTCCCCGGTCCAGTTCGCGCATGCGGACCTGCCGAAACTCATTCATGAAATCCTGATCGAGACGGGCCTGCGGCCAAGCCGGCTTGAGCTGGAAATCACCGAATCCACCATCATCGCCGACAAGAACCGCACCTTGACCATATTGCGGCGCATCAAGGCGCTGGGCGTCACCATCGCCATCGACGATTTCGGCACCGGCTATTCGTCCCTGGAAACGCTGCGCGCCTTCCCCTTCGACAAGATCAAGCTCGATCGCTCGTTCATGTCCGAGGTCGAGACCAGCCCGCAGGCCAAGGCCATCATCCGCGCCGTGCTGGCGCTCGGCCAGAGCCTCGATATCCCAGTGCTGGCCGAAGGCGTCGAGACGCAAAGCCAGTTGTCGATCCTGCGCGCCGAAGGCTGCAACGAGGCGCAAGGTTTTCTTCTCGGCCGGCCGGCGCCCTTCGGCGAGATCTTCGCGCTGGCGCAAGGTGGCGAAACCGTCTTTGCGATCAAGGTGTTGCCGGCGCTGCCCGCACGGGCAGTCGCCTGAGAAACCCGCACCTCCGCCCTTACTTCGGCAGCGTATACGCCATCACATAGTCGCCCGGCTTGGTGCCGACCGAGCCGTGGCCGCCGGCGACGATGACCACGAACTGGCGGCCGTCTGCGACCGTGTAGGTCATCGGCGTCGATTGCCCGCCGGCCGGCAGCCTCGCCTGCCAAAGCTGCTTGCCAGATGTCACGTCATAGGCGCGCAGATAGTCGTCGACCGCCGCACCCAAGAAGGCGACGCCGCCGGCGGTGATCATCGGTCCGCCAATGCCCGGCACGCCGACTTTCAGCGGCAGCGGCAACGGCGTCATGTCGTAGATGGTGCCGTTGCGATGCTTGTAGGCGATCTTGCCGGTCCGCAGATCCGCTCCCGCGACGTAGCCCCATGGCGGCGCCTGGCAGGGAATGCCTAGCGGCGACAGGAACGGCCCCATCACCACCGCATAGGGCGCGCCCTCATTGCGGTTCAGCCCTTGCTCGCTGCCCTTGGTGTTGTCGCTCGGCGCCGGCACATCCGCGCGCGGCACAAGCCTGGAGGTAAAGGCGAGATAGGTCGGCATGCCGAACATCACCTGGCGGACTGGATCGACGGCGACGCCGCCCCAGTTGAAGACGCCGAAATTGCCGGGATAGATCAGCGATCCCTGCACCGAAGGCGGGGTGTAGCGGCCCTCATAGCGCAGCTTCTTCAGCGCGATACGGCAGGCCAGCTGGTCGAACATGGTGATGCCCCACATGTCGGCGCCAGTCAGCGGTTGCGGATTGAAGGAGAGATCCGAAGACGGCTGCGTCGGCGAGGCATGGTCGCCCTCGATGGCGCCACCCGGCGCCGGCACTTCCTTGACCGGAATGATCGGCTCGCCGCTGCGCCGGTCGAGCACATAGAGGTCGCCCTGCTTGGTCGGCCCGACCAGTCCCGGCACAACGCCGGCAGCGGTGGTGATGTCGACCAGCGTCGGCTGCGCCGGCACGTCCATGTCCCAGAGGTCGTGATGCACGGTCTGCCGCACCCAGCGCAATTGCCCGGTGGCAAGATCGAGCGCGGTGATCGACGAGGAAAACTTCTCGACATTGGCGCTGCGCCCGGCGCCGAGCTGGTCCGGCGTCTGGTTGCCGAGCGGCACATAGAGCAGGCCGAGCTTCTCGTCCGCGCTCGGCGTCGACCACATATTGGGCGAGTTGGCGGTGTAGGTCTGGCCCGCCGCCAAGGGCGTCGTCTGCTCCGGATTGCCGGAATCCCAGTTCCACACCAGGGCGCCGGTGTCGACATCGAAGGCGCGGATGACGCCGGACGGTTCCTGCGTCGAATAATTGTCGTTGACCGCGCCGCCGACGATGATTTTGCCAGCAACGATCAGCGGCGCCGAGGTCGAATAATAATAGCCCGACTTCGGGTATGGCATACCGGTCAGAAGGTTCAGCGTGCCGGCTTCGGCGAAGGACGGGCAGACCTGGCCGTTGGCGGCATCAAGCGCGATCAGGCGCGCATCCGAGGTCGGCAGATAGACGCGCGCCGCGCAAGGCTGGCCGGCGGCGTTGGCATCGGCATAGTAAGACACGCCGCGGCAGGTCTGATGCTGGCGGTCCTTGTCGAGCTTGATCTTGGGGTCGAAGCGCCATTTCTCCTTGCCGGTCGCGGCATCGACGGCGATGGCCAAATTATGCGGCGTGCAGATGTACAGCGCGTCGCCGATCTTCAGCGGCGTCACCTGATAGGTGGTCTCGCCGATGTCATCCGGACCCTTCACGTCACCGGTCTGGTAGGTCCAGGCCGGCTGCAATTTGGCAACGTTGTCAGGCGTGATCTGATCGAGCGCCGAATAGCGCTGGCCGTACGGCGTGCGGCCGTAGAAGTGCCATTCGCCGGGAGGCACATTGCCGCCGAGATCGGCGGTAGGCGTTACCTTGTCGGCGCTGAGGTCGCCGGCAATGTCCTTGGGGTCGGCGGTCATCGAATAGCCGGCCACCGCGAGTGAGGCGAGCACCGCCAGGATGAGCGGCGCGCGCGCATCGGGGCCGGTCAGTCCTCGCCTTGCCCATGGCGTCAGCAGCCACAGCGCCAGCAGCACGATGACGCCGCCGCGCGGGCCCAGTTCCCACCAGTCGAAGCCGATTTCCCACACCGCCCAGGCCAGCGTGCCGATCACGATCGCCGCGTAAAGCCACAGCGCCGTCGACTTGCGCCGGAAGAGCAGCCAGGCGGTGATCAGGAAGGCGAGACCGGTGATGACATAGTACCAGCTGCCGCCCAGCATCACGAGCCGGATGCCGCCGCCGCCAAGTGCCAGGCCGATGAGGAACAGGATGAGGGAGGTGAGGACGACAGCCAAGACGATACTCCTTCGACTGATGCGCGTTCCGCGACGCGGCCATGGGTAGCCGGCATCCCGTCCCTGCCCCCGAGGGTACAACTTTCTCCCGCCCGCCGTGCCTGTCAAGCAAGGCTGACCGCGCAGGTTGAGAACAATGGTGCTTCTGATCCTTTCGCGCCGGCTCAGCGCTGCAGCACATCCATGAGATTCTGGCCGGTCGCGCGCTGGACATGCGCAACCACCATCTCGGTCGGCACCTGGGCGATCGGCCTCTATGTCTGCGGCCTGCATTTCCAGCACTCGACCTCGTCCACCATGATCCATGGCGCGGCGCGAGATGCCTTCCATGTCGCCGACAAGATCGGCGAGCGGATGCGGGCTGCAGCCAAGCAGGCAGGCCGAGAGGTTTTGCACAGGCCACCGGGCGCCGGGGCGATAATATTCGCACAGCGCCCGGGAATCTGGCTTCCAAACCGGAACAAAACGTAGACACTTCTGGTCTTTCGCCACCGAATCACTACATTCGGGGGCGATGTCCGGCTTTTCGGAAGACATGCCTTTTTTTGACGAACCCAATGCGCGGCCCGCGGCCCCGTCGGGCATAGCTGCGCGCGCCATGGCCGCCCGCAGCGGCCACAACAGCGCGCCCGATTATCTCAGCGGCCTCAACCCCGAGCAGCGGCTGGCGGTCGAAACCACCGAAGGTCCGGTCCTGGTGCTGGCCGGCGCCGGCACCGGCAAGACGCGCGTGCTGACCACCCGCATCGCTCACATCCTCGCCACCGGCAGGGCCTTCCCGTCGCAGATCCTGGCCGTGACCTTCACCAACAAGGCCGCGCGCGAGATGAAGCAGCGCATCGGCCATCTCGTCGGCGAGGCCGTCGAGGGCATGCCGTGGCTCGGCACCTTCCACTCGATCGGCGTAAAACTGTTGCGCCGCCATGCCGAGCTGGCCGGGCTGAAATCCGATTTCACCATCCTCGACACCGACGATGTCGTGCGGCTGATCAAGCAGCTGATCCAGGCCGAAGGCCTCGACGACAAGCGCTGGCCGGCCAAGCAATTTGCCCAGATGATCGACGGCTGGAAGAACAAGGGCCTCGGCCCTGCCGACATTCCCGAGGGTGACGCGCGCAGCTTCGCCAACGGCAAGGGCCGCGAGCTCTACAAGGCCTATCAGGAACGGCTGCAGACGCTGAACGCCTGCGACTTCGGCGATCTGCTCTGCCACCCGATCCGCATCTTCCGCGCCAACCCGGACGTGCTCAAGGAATACCACAAGCGCTTCAAATACATCCTCGTCGACGAATACCAGGACACCAACACCGCGCAATACATGTGGCTGCGCTTGCTGGCGCAACGGCCTGAAGGTGTGGGAAAAAGCGCGAACGCCGGCGGCAAGCCGATCTCCCCCCAAGTGGGGGAGATGTCCGGCAGGACAGAGGGGGGCGCGAAGGATCGCGGCGTCTCTGATAATCAAAATGCAAATGCCGGCGGGACAGCGCCCCCCTCTGTCGGCTCCGCCGACATCTCCCCCACAAGGGGGGAGATTGGGCGCTCTTCGGCCGAAACCCGCGCCCCCGTAAACATCTGCTGCGTCGGCGACGACGACCAATCGATCTATGGCTGGCGTGGCGCCGAGGTCGACAACATCCTGCGCTTCGACAAGGATTTCCCCGGCGCCACCATCATCCGGCTGGAGCGCAACTATCGCTCGACCGCGCACATCCTCGGCACCGCCTCGCACCTTATCGCCCACAATGAGGGCCGTTTCGGCAAGACGCTGTTCACCGAGAAGGTCGCCGAGGACGACGAGAAGGTGCATGTCCACGCCGCCTGGGATTCCGAGGAGGAGGCGCGCGCCGTCGGCGAAACCATCGAGACCTATCAGCGCGCCAAGCACAAGCTCAACGACATGGCCATTCTGGTCCGCGCGTCCTTCCAGATGCGCGAATTCGAAGACCGCTTCGTCACGCTTGGCCTCAACTACCGCGTCATCGGTGGCCCGCGCTTCTATGAGCGCATGGAAATTCGCGACGCGCTGGCCTTCTTCCGCGTCGTCGCGCAAGGTGCCGACGACCTCGCCTTCGAGCGCATCGTCAATGTGCCGAAGCGCGGCCTGGGCGAAGCCACCATCCGCCAGATCCACGACACGGCGCGAGCGCTGCGCATCCCGATGCTGGAAGCCGCCGCCAAGCTCGCCGAAAGCGACGAGCTGAAGCCGAAACCGCGCGCCGCCTTGCGCGAAGTCGCGGCCAATTTCGAGCGCTGGCAGAAGGCGCTGGAAACCACGCCGCACACCGAACTCGCCGAGACCATTCTGGAGGAGAGCGGCTACACCGACATGTGGAAGAACGACCGCTCGGTCGAAGCGCCGGGCCGGCTGGAGAACCTGAAAGAACTGATCCGCTCCATGGAGGAGTATGAATCGCTGCGCTCTTTCCTCGAACATGTCGCGCTGGTCATGGACGCCGAGCAGAACGCCGAGCTCGACGCCGTCAACATCATGACGCTGCATTCGGCCAAGGGCCTCGAATTCGAGACGGTTTTTCTGCCGGGCTGGGAGGAAGGCCTGTTCCCGCATCAGCGCGCGCTGGATGAAGGCGGCCGCTCCGGCCTGGAGGAGGAGCGGCGCCTCGCCTATGTCGGCCTGACCCGCGCCAAGAAGAACCTGCATTTGTGGTTCGTCTCCAACCGCCGCATCCATGGCCTGTGGCAGTCGACCATCCCGTCGCGGTTCCTCGAAGAGTTGCCGAACGCCCATGTCGAGATTGCCGAAAGCGGCAACTCCTACGGCGGCTACGGCAATTCCTATGGCGGCGGCTCGTTCGCCTCCGGCCGTGGCGGCCAGGGGGCAGGACGGCAGAACCCCTATGGCGCCTCTCGCTTCGACAATGTCGGCGCGGAAAAATCCGGCGCCTTCTCCAACACCTATGCCACGCCCGGCTGGCAGCGCGCCCAGGCCAATCGCACCGAGGCAACCGACCGCAACTGGGGTTCGCGCTCCGGCCACCAGGTCGAGCGCATTGGCTATGGCGAGACCGACTCCGGATACGGCGCCGGCCGCACCTCGGTCAAAGGCCGCACCATCGACGGCGAACTGGTCGCCAAATCCGTTGCCGACACACCGTCACCCTTCAGCGTCGGCGACCGCGTCTTCCACCAGAAATTCGGCAACGGCAACATTTCCAACATCGAAGGCAACAAGCTGACCATCGACTTCGATAAGGCCGGCCAGAAACGCGTGCTGGACGGGTTTGTCGCGGTGGTGTGAGAGCTTGACGCTACTCGATCTCGACATCGGTAATGCCGGTAACTCGTTTTCTTTGATTTTTGTCGGCACGATCACCGTCATCAACTTCTATCATATCGACTAGTGGCATCATTTCTCTGAACACGTAATGAAGCGTCCGACGGTCGATCCCCAATTCCTCTGTAAACCGTCCATCCATAACTTGAAGGGCATTCATAAAACGGCGTTTTGCTTTGTTGGCTTCACTATAACTGGCACGCCGTCAAGGTGTACGCGCTGACCGATGACGTACAGTCGCTGTGGTCGATCAGAACACAATATTGAGATTAGGGATGCTCTCGGCGGGTCCGTCAACGCCTTTGGTATCGACGCCAACATGCGAAGAGTATTTGCCACTCCGCGTCATTTCCGTCTTGATGCCATCGCCAGTCATGCCGCGCACAACCGTCGCCATATAATATCGAATGGTCTGGCATCTTGCGGTGTGTTCCTTGACACCGATACGAGACACGATTGTCTGAATGCGGCGACCAATTGACATGTCTTTTACTCTGAAATTGAAGGCATCACAGGCATCGAAAGCACCGATGGCATCTGCTGTTTCGGTGGCGGGCGTGAAATTGGCCTTGATCGCGTCGAAGTCTATATCTCGAATATCCATGTCGTCGTCTTCCTTGTGCTGTTTGGCCAGGACGAATTCGATCCGCACCTTGTTTGATGAAATGTTGATTTCGTTGGCCTCGATACGCCAGCCGTGAGGCACAGGCGTATCGTTGAGCGCGTCGGTGATCGTATCAAACCATCTTGTACGGCTGATCTTGTCGACAGGCTGAGCCGGTGCAAGCTTGGCCGCGATCTCCCGCGATTGCTTTGCAAATTGCGTGCTGAGAGTGCCGTGGTTGTAAGTTTCGCCGAGCTGTTCGATCAGCTGCGCTTTCGTTCCCGTAGGATTGGCCGTGATGAACCTGCGAACAGCTTCAATCGGGCCGATGTCTGCCCGTATTTCCATAATTCATTCCCTCATCTGCCGCCGCATCAGGTGCAGCAGGCGTGGTATGCACCATTATGGAATTGGGGTCAATTTTTTATGGCAGATTATGTATAATATTGTGTGGCCACTGATCAGGCGGGTTTCACACATCGTTGGCGACGTGCTGCCTCAACCGCTTCCAGATGTCTCCCTGATTTCAGACGGCTCCATACCGCTCCCGCGAAAACGTGGTGTGGTGTTCATCAAAAAGTGGTGCGCACGTCATAGGAGCCAAATCCATCCTAAGTGATCCTTCGACTGGGCAAAGAGCCTCAACCATCGTTTCCAGAATCTCTCGATCGCTAACCCCTTCGGTGAAGGTTTTGATCCTGCCTGCCGCACAGCCGAACAGTCCCTCACCGATACCTTGCCTGGTTCCACTTGTGCCCCAGCAGCGACAGGATGATGATCAGGCCGTTGAAGAACTGCACATAGAAGCCGCTCAAGCCCGCCGCCACAACGCCGGTCTGGATGAAGGACACGGTGACCGCGCCGATGGCGCCACCGGCCACGGTGCCGATGCCGCCCCAGGTCGGCGTGCCGCCGACGAACACCGAGGCCAGCACCGGCAAGAGATAGCCGTCGCCGGCCGTCGGCCACCAGGTGAAGTTGATCATCACCGAAAACGTGCCGGCGATCGCAGCACCAATGCCGACGAAGACGAACACTTTCACCCGCACGCGCTTGACGTCGATGCCCATCTGCTGGGCGCTGTCGGGATTGTCGCCGACCACCCTGACCTGCGCGCCGAAGCGGTGACGGTTGTAGAGCATTGCCGACAAAACGACGAAGGCGAGTGCCCAGAAGATCTGCACCGGGATGCCCCACACCTGGCTGGAGAAGATGGCATAGGCCCAGCTGTCGCTGAGACCGCTCAGCGCCGTCGACTTGCCTTCGTTGATGATCTGGATCAGGCCGCGCAGGAGGAAATTCATGCCGAGCGTGGCGATCAGCGACGACAGCCCGCCATAGACGACCAGCGACCCGACAAGGAAGCCGAGCAGCGTGCCGGTGACGATTGCCGCGGCAATGCCGAGGAACGGATCGTAGCCGGCCTGCACCACCAGCGCGAAGACCCAGGAGGCAAAGCCCATCGTTGCCGGAAACGACAGGTCGATCTCGCCACAGGTGACGACGAAGACCAGCGGCACCACCACGAACAGCGCAACGGGAAGCGTCGTCAGCACCGAACTGTAGAGATACCAGGTGGTGAACACCTTCGGGTTGGCAATCATGAACGCCGCCATCATGACGATGAACACGGCCAGCGTGCCGAGCGCGGCGCGGTTGTCGAGGACGAAGCCGCGCAGCCAGTGGTCGGACGGATGCTTCCACTCGGTGCGGGCTGCCTCGCCGCTGCTGAGAGGGGTCTGCAGATCGGGTTCCATGGTCTTGCTCATCGCGCTGCCCTCTCATCGGCCTCGTGCAGTCCGGGCAATCCGCCGGGATGCGCGACGTCTTCCATGAAGTTGATCAGCTCTTCGGCCGACTTGACCTGACTGCGGTCGGCGGTCAGCGCCACCTTGCCGCGGTCAATCACCACGAAGCGGTCGGCAATGTCGAAGACGTGGTGGATGTTGTGGCCGATGAACAGGATCGAGCGGCCGCTCGCCCGCACCTGGCGCACGAAATGAAACACCTTGGCGGTCTCGGTCAGCGACAGCGCCGTCGTCGGCTCGTCGAGGATAATCAGCTCGGCCTGCTTGTAGATGGCGCGCGCGATCGCCACGCCCTGGCGTTCACCGCCCGAGAGTTGGCCGACGATCGAATGCGGCGTGAACACTTTCGAGGTGAAGCCGATCTCGCGCATCAGCCGGCTCGCCTCCTCGATCTCCTTGTTGACCTTCAGAAAGCCCATGAAGCCGGTGAGTTCGCGGCCCATGAAGATGTTGCGCACGATGGTCTGCTGTACCGCCAGCGCCCGGTCCTGGAACACCGTCTCGATGCCGGCGTCGCGCGAGCGCGCTGCACTCCAGCCGGTCACCGGCTTGCCGCGCACCAGGATCTCGCCGCTGGTCGGCTTGACCACGCCGGACAGAATCTTGATCAGCGTCGACTTGCCGGCGCCATTGTCGCCAATCAGGCCGACCACCTCGCCGCGATCGACCGAGAGATTGACCCCGCCCAGCGCATAGACCTGGCCGTAGGATTTGCTGATGTCGCGCAGTTCGATGATGCGTTCGGCCATGCGATCCTCGCTTGATTGTCGCTTGCCGGCATTCTCGCCAGCGGTCCTGCCGGCCGGGCTTGAGCCCAGCCGACAGCTTGGGAGGTTAGCGCAGCGCCTGCTTGGCGAGCTCGGCGACGATCTCGTAATTCTGCGGCGTGACGAAGCCCGCGCCGGTGTCGACATTCATCGGCGCCAGGCCCAGCACCACCTGCTGGCAAAGGCTGAGGATCGGCAGATAGCCCTGCAGGAACGGCTGCTGGTCGGCCGTCAGCTGCACCCAGCCGCCCTTGAACGCCTCGACGATCTGCGGGCTGGTGTCGAAGCCGAAATTGAAGATGTCGCCGGGCTTCCTGCCCGCCGCCTGCATGTAGGTGGCGACATTGCCGAGCATCTGGCCGCCGGGATAGCCGACCGCCTTGACTTCAGGATTGTTGAGCAGTGCCGCGGTGATCACCGGGATCGCAAGATTGGGGTCGGACGCCCATTCGCCGCTCGGCGGTGACGACAGCTGGATCACCTCGACGCCGGCCTCCTTCAATGCTGCGACCGTGCCGCGCTCGCGCGCGCCGCGGGCCTCGTTCTCGAACGGTCCGATCATGATCGCCTTGTCGCCGGCCTTGAGCTTGCCGAGCTTGAACGCCTCGGCGCCGAGCGCACGGCCCTGCTGCTCCTGCTGGGCGCCGACATAGCCGCCGCCGAACGCTTCCACCACTTTCGGCACCGGCACGTTCTGGTACATCATCTTGATGCCGTCCTTATGCGCCTGTTCGGCCAGCGGCATGATCGCGGCGTCGCCGGGATGGCCCATCATGGCAATGCCATTGGGCTTCACGGCGACGGCTTCGCGCAATTGCTGCACCATCTTCTCGACGTCCCACTGGGAGAAGATGTAGTCGACCTTCGGCCCTAGATCGGCCGCGGCCTGCTTGGCGCCATTATAGACGATGGTGCCGAAAGCGTCGCCCTCGGCGCCACCGACGAAGAAGCGGATGTGGACATCCTTGCACCACTGGGCGTCGAGCGCGTGGGCCGGCAGAGTGGAGATGGCGGCGCAGAGCGCGGTGGCGGCGGCCACGACGGTCGAGCGCAGAAGTGTCGTTCTCATTGCGATGCTCATGCACGTTCCTCCCTTTTGTCCTCGGTGAGCCGAGGGGCTTCGTCATTCGCTTTCAGCAGTGCTTGGCAATCTGTTCAGGCCGGCTCCTCCCGCCGGCCGCTTCTCACGCCGGGTTCGGCAGGTAGGTCGCTCCTCCCCGGCATTGCTTGAGGTATTCCAGCCCGCGCACCTGACCTGTGATTTCGAGGTCGCCGCGATAGACCGGGTCGTGCCAGCCTTCGATGTCGATGGCGCCCTTGAAACCGGCCAGCCGCAATTCGCCGATCACCCGCGTCCAGTCGCTGTCGCCAAAGCCCGGCGTGCGCATCTGCACGAAGGGCAGCCGGCCGAAGACGCCATGCTCGCGGATCACGTCCCAGCGCACCGTCGCGTCCTTGCCATGCACGTGGAAGATGCGCGGCGCCCATTTGCGGATCTGCGGCAGCGGATCGATGAGATAGACCAGCTGATGGCAGGGCTCCCATTCCAGCCCGAGATTGTCGTCGGGCAATTCGTTGAACATCAGTTCCCAGGCATCGGGATTGTGGGCGATGTTCCAGTCGCCGGCGGCCCAGTTGCCGTCCATGGCGCAATTCTCGAAAGCGATGCGCACGCCCTTGTCGGCGGCGCGTTTGGCCAGCGGCCCCCACACCTCGCGGAAGCGCGGCAGGCTGTCGGTCAGCTTCTTGCCGCGTAGGCGGCCGGTGAAGCCGCTGACCATCGAGGCGCCGAACAAATGCGCGTTGTCGATCACTGTTTCCCAGGCCGCGAGCACGCCGCGATCGACCTCGCCATCCTCGAGCGGATTGCCGAACACGCCGATCGAGGACACGGCGACATCGGCATCGCCGATCGCCTCGCGAATCTCACCGGCCAGCCGCGGCAAATCCTTGCCGCCCAGCGTCTGCCAGAAGAAGGGCTGGATGCTCTCGAAGCCGAGCGGCAGGATCTGCTTGATGTAAGCCGCAGGGTCGTCGAGATTGGCCCGCACCATGGTGCCGATGCGGATGTCGAGAAGCGGGTTCGGCGTCATTGTGCATCCTCTGTGATGGCGACGCGCCGGCCGGTCTCGGCGCTTTCGATGGCACCGAAAACCATGGCCAGGCTTTTGATGTTGTCGGCGCCATGCGTCTCCGGCTCGCTGCCGGTCTCGATGGCGTGGATGAAATCCCTGATGATGCCGACATGGCCGCCGACGCGGTCAGCCGGATCGAGCGCCGGCACTTCGATCGCTTGCGTCTTGTCGAAAATCCCATCGCGGCCCGGCACTACGGCCTCCGCCTTCAACGCGTCACTGCCGTCCCAGGTCACGCTGCCGCGCTCGGCGACGATGCGCCAGCTGCCTTCCCAGCTGGTGCGGAAGCCGTCGGCACACCAGGAACCGGCATAGGTGAAGACCTTGCCGCCGCCGAGATCGAAGACGGCGCTGGCCGATGAGCCCTGCCTGTACCAGGAATTGGCCGGCTCCCATTCCTGGCAAAAGACCCCGGCGGGCTCCCCGCCGACCATGTAGCGGGCGGCGTCGAATGTGTGGATCGCCATGTCGAGCAACAGCACATGCGCCATCTCTTCGCGAAAGCCGCCGAAATGCGGCGCGACGAAGAAATCCGCGTGAATGCTGGTCGGTTTGCCGATAGCGCCGGAGTCGAGAAACCGCCTGATGCGCCGGACATTGGCGACATAGCGGCGGTTCTGGACCACGGCATGAACGCGCCCTGCCCGGCGGGCCGCTTCAACAATGGCGCGCGCATTTTCAGGGGTGTCGGCCAGCGGCTTTTCGGTGAGCAGATGGCAATTGTGGGCAAAGGCGGCAAAGGCGACATCGCGCCGGGCGGCGGGAACCACGACATCAAACACTGTTTGCGGTTTGGTCTGGTCGAGGACAGCGTCAAGATTAGTTCCGATGACGGCGCCGTCGAGCCCGTATTCGCGCGCCCTCGCCTTCGCCCGCTCGGCGTCGAGATCGACAAGGCCGACAATGGCGAGCCCGTCGATCTGCCTCGCGGCTTCGAGCCAGGCCTTGCTCATCGCTCCACAGCCGACGAGGACGGCATTCATCATCCGGCATTCCTCCCGTCCGGTCCCTCCAGACCGAATGTCACGGCATCCACGGCGTCACCGTAAACGTTTTCCCGTAAACGTTTACGAGAACACACCCGATGGCGTAGAATGTCAATCGGCTGCCAGCAAAAATCATCCCGAAGCCTTGGCCTGAGCGGCAGCCGGTGCTAGAGCAGTTCGCCGTTTCGAAAACGGCGAGCCGCTCTAACTCTTTGTTTTTGACGCAATTCCGGGCGGAAAACCGCTTCGCACTTTTCCTGGAATTGCTCCGGCCAAGGCAGGGGGAGACTATCCTTTGGCGTCCAGCATCCACGACCTTGCGCGTCACCTGAACATTTCGATCGGCACCGTGTCGCGGGCGCTGAACGGCCGCGCCGACGTCAATGCCGACACCCGCCAGCGCGTGCTGGCCGCAGCCAAGCAGCTGAACTACTCGCCCAACCAGTCCGGCCGCAGTCTGCGGCAAGGCGCCACCCATTCGATCGCCTTCATGCTGCAGCCGCATCCGGGCGACCAGCAATATGGCGAACCGTTCTTCATCCCGTTCCTTATCGGCCTGCAGGGCCGGCTTGCCGAAAGCGGGCTTGACCTCACCGTGGTGATGGGCGCGCCCGGCGACTATCAGCAGGAGCGCCTGCGCCGCGTCGTCGAGACCCGCCGCGCCGATGCCGTGGTGCTGGCTTGGACGCGGCGCGAGGACGAGCGCATCGACTATCTGCTCGAGGCCGGCTTCCCCTTCGCCACGCTCGGACGCAGCCGCAGCGGCGGCAAGGCCTATCCCTCGCTCGACCTCGATTTCGAAAAGGCCGGCAGCGATGCCGTCGACAGGCTGGTGGCGCGCGGCCATCGCCGCATCGCCGCTATCCGCCCGTCGCTCAATCTGAATTTTGGCTATCTGTTCCTCGATGGCTACCGCAAGGCGCTCAAACGGCACGGCATCGAGGTCGATCCGGCGCTGATCGCCGACGGCTTCATCAACGAGGCCGGTGGCTACCAGGTGACGCCGCGCGTGATGCTGGCAAAGGATAGGCCGACGGCCATCATCTTCAACAATGACGCCATGGCGCTCGGCGGTTGCA
The DNA here is from genome assembly GCF_056403715.1 of Mesorhizobium sp. P2_F5. Taxonomy (NCBI): domain Bacteria; kingdom Pseudomonadati; phylum Pseudomonadota; class Alphaproteobacteria; order Hyphomicrobiales; family Phyllobacteriaceae; genus Mesorhizobium; species Mesorhizobium sp. P2_F5. Next base: position 136,018 of record NZ_JBFUEY010000004.1, read on the forward strand.
AGGCGCTGGTTGAGATGGGCATCCGGCCGGGCCACGACATCGCCGTGACCGTCATCGTCGACACCCCGCTCTGCCGCTATTTCTCGCCGGCGCTGACTGCCTTCCGCCCGGCGCTGGAACCGATGGGAAGGCGGCTGGCCGAAATGCTGCTGGCGACGATCCCGGCCTTTGCCGGTCCGGACGGTCCGCGCATCATCCGCGAAGTCTGGCCGCTGGAGCTGATCGCCCGCGACAGCGATTGATGTGCGCCCTTCCCTTCTCCCCCCTGTGGGAGAAGGTGGCCTCGCGAAGCGAGGTCGGATGAGGGGTGCTCCAGCTTGGCAACGGCGGCACTCCGTCCAACACCCTCATCCGTCTCGGCGCTACGCGCCGATCCACCTTCTCCCACAAGGGGAGAAGGAAGAGGCCCCGCCTGTCACGCAAGTATCATGTTGGAGTCCTAGACCGCTTTGCGGGAGGGCGCTTGCGACATCGTCGATGCGATGCGGGGCCCTTTGCGCCGCTCAAGGCTTTGTCACAAAGAGGATCTCCATGAAAATCTCGCACCGAACCGTGTCGCTCGGCACCGCATTGGCGCTGTTTACCGCTTTGACCCCTGCCCTTGCCGACAGCACCGCCACCGTTGGCGGTGTCAGCTTTGTCAACAGGGCCTTGTCGGCGTCGGCCGCATCCCGGCCGACCTGAAGGACAAGTTTGGCGAGACCTTCGGCTCCGGCTCCGGCATGTCGATCGACACCGCCGGCTGGACGCGTGGCGCCGACGGCTACAAGGGTTCGCTCTGGCTGCTGCCGGATCGCGGCTACAATGTCGTCGGCACCACCGACTATCGGCCGCGCATCAACACCATCGGCATCGAGTTCACGCCGACAGCATTGGGCGCTGCTCCCGCCGCCGGCCAGGAACAGACCGGCGTCAAGGCAACGCTTGCCGATTCCCTGCTGCTCACCGACGACAAGGGCGCTGACGCCACCGGCCTCGACCCGCTCAACGGCGTGCGCGCGGCAAGCGGCGACATGCCGATCCTGCCCGAGGCCAACGGCAAGCTGGCGCTCGACAATGAGGCGATCGCGCGGTTGCCCGACGGCACCATGTTCATCTCCGACGAATACGGCCCCAACATCTATCGCTTCTCGGCCGACGGCCATCTGATGTCGGCGACGCAGCCGCCGGCCGCTTTGGTGCCGATGCGCAAGGGCACGCCGAACTTCGCCTCCGACAATCCAGGCCCCGGTGCCGCCGAACCCGATCCGAAGGATCCCGAGACCGGCCGCCAGAACAATCAGGGCCTCGAAGGCATGGCGCTGACGCCAGACGGCAAGTCGCTGATCGCGGTGCTGCAGTCCGCCCCCCGCCAGGATGGTGGCGATTCTGGCGCCACGCGCCAGAACACCCGCGCGCTGGTCTATGACGCCTCCGACCCGGCGCACCTCAAGCTGGCGCACGAATATGTCGTGCCGCTGCCGGTGTTCAAGGACGACAAGGGCAAGACCAAGATCGCGGCACAGAGCGAGATCGTGGCACTGTCCGACAAGACCTTCCTGATGCTGGCGCGCGACAGCGGCAACGGCCAGGGCGTGAAGGGCGACACCTCGCTGGTGCGCCAGATCTTCGTCGTCGATGTCTCGGCCGCGACCGACATCGCCGGCGGCGCCTTCGATGCCGCCGACAAGCCGCTGGCGCCCAAGGGCGTCCTCGACCCCTCGGTGGCCCCGGCCAAGCTGACGCCGTTCATCGACATCAACGACAACAAGGAACTCGGCCGCTTCGGCCTGCATGACGGCAAGCCGAACGACAAGAACAACCTGTCGGAGAAGTGGGAGGCGATGTCGGTGGTCAGCGTGCTCGATCCGGCGCTGCCCGATGACTATTTCCTGTTCGTCGGCAACGACAACGACTTCCTCGCCCAGGACGGTTTTCAGGTCGGCGCGCCCTACAAGGCCGAGGACGGCGCCGATGTCGACACCATGTTCCTGGTCTATCAGGTCACGCTGCCGGGCCTCGCCAAGAAGTAATCGAAGACAACAGACAGAAAAAAGCGGACGCGCTGGCGCGTCCGCCTTTTTTGTCGGCGCTCAGCGCATCGCTGACGCCTTACTTCAAGATCTCGGCGTCCTTCGGCACGCCGGCATCGATCGGCTCGGCGGTCCTGTTCGACACCGCGGTGATCTTGCCGGCCGCCGACAGGTTCGGCCGCACATAGACCTGGGCGACGCCGTTGACCCGGCTGTAGAGGTCGATGATGTCCTGGTTCATGAAGCGCACGCAGCCCGACGATGCGTTCTTGCCGATGGAATCCCATTCCGGCGTACCGTGCAGCCGGTACATTGTGTCCTTGCCGTCGCGGAACAGATAGAGCGCGCGAGCGCCGAGCGGGCTCTGCGGTCCCGGCGGCATGCCATCCTTGTATTTCGCCAGTTCCGGCCGGCGCTGGATCATTTCCGGCGGCGGCGTCCACACCGGCCACTTCTTGCGCGCCTGGACCACGGCGCTGCCGGTCCAGCCAAAACCTGCCTTGCCAAGGCTGACGCCGTAACGGATCGCCTTGCCGCCATCGCGCACCAGATAGAGGAAGTGCTCCGACGTATCGACGACGATGGTGCCGGGCTTTTCTCCGGTCGGATCGTCCACGATCTGGCGCACGAACTTCGGATCGAGCTTGGATATCGGGATTGCCGGCAATGAAAACCCCTTGTCGACGCGCGCCGAATACATGGTTTCGGCATCGCCGACAGCCGGCTCGGATGGGGGCGCCGGCGCCGGTGTTGGCGGGACCACCACATCAGTGGTCGTGCATGCCGAAAGCGCCATGGATGCCGCGCCCAAAGCGGATGCACCCAGAAACGCGCGTCTGTTCAGGCGCTCAGAGAAAAGCGGATTGTCGGACATGATCCCCCCGGTTCGCGGCCCCACGCGGCGACGATCCATATCCCATTCCGGATGCTTTGAGAACCTGATTGGCGCGAGGCACGCAAAGCGGAATGTTCCGATGCCGCATCGACCTTGTCGGTCAGATCGGCGATCATTGCGACCGGACTGAGACAGCGCCGGGTGCCCGCCATGGACGAAAAAATGCCACCGCGCCGGCGCACCGGCGACCTCACCAGCGGCCCGATCCCGCGCACGCTGCTGTTGTTCGCGCTGCCGGTGCTCGGCTCCAACGTGCTACAGTCGCTCAACGGGTCGATCAATGCCGTCTGGGTCGGCCGCTTCCTCGGCGAATCGGCGCTGACCGCGACGTCCAACGCCAATCTGGTGCTGTTCCTCATCCTCGGCACGGTGTTCGGCATCGGCATGGCGGCGACTATCCTGGTGGCGCAATCGGTCGGCGCCCGCGACCTGCCCGAGGCGCGGCGCATTGTCGGCACCAGCGCCACCTTCTTCTTCCTCGTCTCGGTCGTCTTTGCGGTCTGCGGCTGGATCTGGGTCGACGCCATCCTCAGCACGCTCGGCACGCCGGCCGACGCGCTGCCGCTGGCGCGCTCCTATCTGCGCATCATCTTCGTCGCCGTGCCGATGATGAACCTCCTGTCCTTCGTCATGACGGTGCTGCGCGGCGCCGGCGATTCGCGCACGCCGTTCTTCTTCATGGCGCTCGCCGTCGTGCTCGACATCGTGCTCAACCCGCTGCTCATTCGCGGCATCGGCCCCTTCCCCGAGCTCGGCATTGCCGGCTCCGCCGCCTCGACGCTGATCGGCCAGACGATCAGCGTGATCGCCATCCTCATCGTGCTGTACGCACGCAAGCATCCGCTGCGGATCGCCGGCGCCGACCTCGCTTTGCTGCGGCCGGACCCGGCGCTGCTCAGGATCGTCGTCTTCAAGGGCGTGCCGATGGGCCTGCAGATGATCGTGATTTCGGCGGCCGCTCTCACGGTGATGGGCATCGTCAATTCCTACGGCTCGCAAGTCGCCGCCGCCTACGGCATCGCCGCGCAGCTGTGGACCTATATCCAGATGCCGGCGCTCGCCATCGGCGCCGCGGTCTCTTCCATGGCGGCGCAGAATGTCGGCGCCGGGCGCTGGGATCGCATCGACCGCATCGCCGCCTCCGGCGTCGGCTTCAACCTTGTGCTCACCGGCGCTTTGGTGGTGCTGCTGTGGTTCTTCGATCGCTCGATACTCAGCCTGTTCCTCAGCAGCGACAGCACCGCGATCGATATCGCCGCCCACATCAACAAGATCGCCTCCTGGTCGTTCATCCTGTTCGGCGTCACCATCGTGCTGTTCGCCACCGTGCGCTCCACCGGCGCGGTCATGCCGCCGCTGATCATCCTGGTGATCTCGGTGCTCGTGGTACGCACCGGCTTTGCCTATTTCTTCAGGAGCTACATCGGCCAGGAAGCGCTGTGGTGGAGCTTTCCGGCCGGCACGATCACCTCGCTGCTGCTGGCCGCCGCCTACTATCGTTTCGGCCACTGGCGCACCATGCACATGATGGAGGACCGGCCGGCAGCCGGCGAGCCGCCCGACACCGGCCTCGGCATCCCGCGCCAGCGCGCCAACATGGCTCCCGAGACGCCGAACGGGTGAAGCTGCTACAGCGCGCCGGCGTGATTTGACTGACTTCCAGGCCGCCGCAAGCTCTGAGTCACCTTCACCAGGTCTCGGGAAGGCGGCAGCCCGAACAGCCGGGCATACTCACGGCTGAACTGGTTTGGGCTTTCATAACCGACACTGAAAGCGATTGATGTCGCACTTCCCTGCCCTGCGATCAGCTGGGACCGGGCGTAGAGAAGACGAATGCGCTTCTGATACTGGAGCGGGCTGAGCGCCGTCACCGCCTTGAAGTGACGATGAAACGCCGAAACACTGAGCGCCGCCATCTCCGCCAGCGCCTCCACCCGGATCTCCTGCGCAAAATTCCGTCTGATCCAGTCGATCGCAACGCTGATCCGCGACAGCGCCGTGTCCGGGGTCGCGATGTCCCTCAGCATCCAGCCATGTGGTCCCCGAAGGACACGAAACAGGATTTCCCGCTCATAGGCGGGAGCCAGCGCAGCGATCTCGTCCGCGTGATCGAGCAGACGCATCATCCGCAGCCAGGCATCGAGTAGCTCTGGCGTCACCGGAGCGACCGAGAAACCGTGGGCATAAAGCCCCCCACCGGACGGCTTCGAGATATCGGCCAGGAGGCTGGCGACGATTGTGGGATCGAGCGTCAGGCTGATGGCCAGATACGGCTCTCCTTTGGCCGAGGGGTGTACGGAACCGACCGCGGGAAGGTCGACCGACATGACGAAATAGGTCGCCGGGTCGTAGTGGAACGTCCGGTCTCCGACGGTCATGGTTTTGCTACCCGTCAGGATCAGGTTGACCATCGGATCGTAGACAGCGGCAAGCCGGTGTTCGGGAATCTCGCCCTGAACCATGGCGACACGCGGAATACCGGTTTCCGTGCGCCTGTTTTCCGCCCTGGAGGCCCGAGCCCGTAATTCCCGCAATTGCTGTTCCATGGTCCGACTCTGACGGATGCCCGGCTTCAGCACAAGCTAAAAGCAGAAATAGGCAATCTTTGAAGAGGATCGGGTGAGTGCGCGACCCACGATCGACCTAGTTTCAGGTCACACCGAACACATGAGGAAAAACAATATGAAGATCGTCATCGTCACCGGCGGCAGCCGTGGCCTCGGAGCCAGCACCGCACTCAAATGCGCGGAGCGCGGCATGGGCGTCATCGTCACCTACAACAACAATCGGGCAAAGGCCGATGAGGTCGTGGCGGCGATCGCGTCACGTGGCGGGAAGGCCATGGCGCTGAAGCTCGATGTCGGTGATATCAGCTCGTTTCCCAAATTCAGGGACGCAGTCACCGCACTGCTCCAGGCAGTCTGGGGCCGCCAGACCTTCGACTACCTCGTCAACAATGCGGGATACGGTCTTTACAATCCGATTTCGACGGTCACGGAAGCGCAGTTCGACGGCCTGTTCAATGTTCACCTCAAGGGGCCGTTCTTCCTCACCCAGATCTTGCTTCCCCTGATGGAAGATGGCGGCCATATCATCAACATGACGAGCGCCACGAGCCGCGTCGCAACGGCCGGTGTCGCCCCCTACGCCGCGTTCAAGGGCGGCCTGGAAGTTCTGACGCGCTACATGGCCAAGAAATTTGGCGAGCGTGGTATCAGGGCGAATTCCATCGCGCCCGGTGCAATCAGGACCGAGCTCGGCGGTGGGCTGAACGACGAATTTGAGGCCCTGCTCGCCGGGCAGACCGCGCTTGGCCGCGTCGGCGAACCCGAAGAGATCGGCGGCGTCATTGCCGGCTTGCTTTCCGAGGACAGCCGCTGGATCAACGCACAGAACATCGAAGTCGCCGGCGGCTACATCATCTGAACTGGAGGACTGCGCAATGCTGGACCACATCTTCATCACAGTCAGCGACATCGACCGCTCGATAGCGTTCTACGAGGCAGCGCTCGCACCGCTCGGCATCGCTCATGTGCACAACTATGACGGCAAGGACGGGCCTGAAGGCCATCCCGACCTCAAGGGGTTCGGGGCGAACGGCCGGATCTTTTTCTGGCTTCGGCAAGGGGCTGCCGATCCACGATCGGCGCACATCGGCTTTGTCGCCAAAAGCGAGGCGGAGGTGAATGAATTCTACGTCGCCGCCATGAAGGCGGGAGCCAGCGACAACGGCAAGCCGGCCGCGCGCCTCTACTACGACCCCCGCTACTACGCCGCCAACGTCTTCGACCCGGACGGCTACAGCCTCGAGGGCGTCTACAAGAGCTGGCAGCATCCGTAACCCTAAGGTCAGGCAATTTGCGAGGCAGTCCCATGCAGCAACTGATCGAAACTTTCATCGAGACAACCAACGCCGGCAATATCGACGGTGCGCTCACCCTGTTTGCACCCGACGCCATTATCGACGACGTCTCGGTTGGAGACGCGTTCGTCGGCACGGACGGCGTACGCCTTTACCTCGAGCGGTTTTTCGTTGGCTACCATACGGTGAGTAAACTTCTGTCCATCGAAACGACAGATAAGGTCCATGCGGATGTCCGTCTCGATTTCACCGGAGATTTCGGTCACGAGACCGGTATTCTGAAGATCGTCCTCAATGCCGATGGCCTGATTGAGCGAGCCGATGCGGACCTCGACTGAAGCTCAGCGCGCATATTTGGCGCCAAATCCCAGTGCTATTACCGAAAAGACCGTGATCATGCCGGCAAAGGCCAGGCTTGCGGTGGCGGCGCTGGTCCAACTCGACAGCAGGCCGATGCCGATCACCGGCAGCGCATTGCCGCAGAAGCAGCAGATGAAGAACGCCGACACCACTTCGGCGCGGCGGTCGGCGGGCGCGATCTGGCTCACCACTTGCAGGCCGCCGCGATAGCCGAGCGCCGCCGCCACGCCGCACAGGGTGGTGGCGGCAATCATCAGCGACATCGAGGCAAAGATCTGCGCCGCAACCACCAGCACTACCGCCGGGATCATCAGCGCCAGCGCCGCCAGCATGCCGGCGCGGCTGGACAGTCTGGTCGTGCCTAGGATGGTCACGGCCGCAACGATCGACAGTTCGAAGAACAGCCCGCCGGCCTCGGCATGGTTGGCCACATGCAGCTGCTGCGCCAGGATGCTCGGCGCCAGTGCCGCATAAAAGCCGACCAGCGCCATGGCGCCGAAACCGGTGACGGCCGGCGCTACGAAAGCGGCGCGGATGTCAGCCGGAACCGACAGCCGCGGCTGCAGCGAAACATCGGCCAACCTCCCCGGCCGCGAGACCGCTTCGCGGGTGCGCCAGATCAGCAGCGTGACCACGACAAGCATCGCCAGATAGACGGCGAATGTCAGCCTGAGCGGCCAAGGCGCGTATTCGGCAAGAAGCCCGGACACCAGCGCGCCCGACGAAATTGGTGCTGGTGGCGATGACGGCCGCGCGCGACTTGTCTTCGCCCTCGATCAACTCCGCAAGCCAGGCAGTTCCGGTTCCCGCACCGACGCCAATGCCAAGTCCGCTCAGAATGCGGGCGACATCGAGCCAGGCGACATTCTCGGCCAGCAGGAACACCAGCGCGCTGGCCACCGCCACCGCCATCGCTGCCAGTGCTGCCGGCCGGCGGCCAACGCCGTCGGACAAGCGTCCGAACATCAGCAGCGCGCCGAGGTTGCCGACGACATAGACGGCGTAGACCAGTGTCAGTGTGATCTGCGAGAAGCCGAACGCCTGCTTGTAGATGATATAGAGCGGCGTCAGCGCCGTGCTGCCGGCGAACAGAGCTGCGATCATGGCGGCAACGGCGGCCATCCCTGCACGGCCGCCGAGCACATTGTCGCGCGTCGTCATGGTCTCGGCATAGCTGGTCATGGCAACCTCCGGCCAGTTGCCCAACGCCCCAATCGAAACCCAACGTCCATGTAAGGACGGCCGTTCCACTTGCCCAACCCGCTCCTGACAATCTTGTCAGGATGGCCTTGCCCGAAATCCTCCCTTAACGTCTGTCCATCGAGAGGGAGGAATCATGGGCAAAGGCAGGGTTGAGGCATTCACCGATGGCGTCGTCGCCATCATCATCACCATCATGGTGCTGGAGCTGAAAGTGCCGCATGGCGAGGATCTTTCCGCGCTGGCGCCGCTGTGGCCGATCTTCTTCAGCTATGTCTTGTCCTTCATCAATGTCGGCATCTACTGGAACAATCTGCACAACATGTTCCACACCGTGCAGCGCGTCGACGGCCGCGTGCTATGGGCCAACCTCAACCTTCTATTCTGGCTGTCGCTGATCCCGGCAACGACAGCCTTCATGGGCGAGAATCATTTCGCGCCGATCCCTGTCGCCGTCTATGGTGTCGACCTGGCGCTGTGTGGAGTCGCCTACAGGTTTCTTGTGACCAAGCTGCACCATCTGCATGGCAACGAGACCGCCTTCGCCAAGGCGTTGGGCAGTGACCGAAAGGGCAAGATTTCGGTCGCGCTTTACACAACGGCGGTGCTGCTGACTTTCGTCAACCAGTGGATCGGCGTCGCGATCTACGTGTTGGTGGCCGCGATCTGGTTCGTGCCGGATACGCGTTTTTCGCGGGTGATCGAAAAGTAGCGGCCGGCGCTACTTGCGCATCGCCTTCAGCTTTTCGGCGACCGACGCGGCGAGATCGGCATAGCGCTCTTCCAGCCTTTCGGCCGCCTTGATGATCGAAAAATCATGACCGAATTTTTCCAGCGCCATGCGCAATTTCTCTACGAACTCGGCCTGTTTTTCCAGCGCCGAAAACAGCGTCTTCACCTGTGCTTCGCTGATGTCGGGATTGGCGAGCATCTGCGGCACCTCACGGCCCATCTGGTCGCCGGTAGCGGTCTGTTCCTTGAGGATTGCGATCCAGTCGGTCAATCGGCAGTCTCCCTTTTCGGCCGCAACATGCGCAGCCGCCGCCGATGCGGTCAACCCGAACACGCTGGACGGCCTTGCACGAAGCGCTTGCCGCGCTAAGTTCGGCGCGACCCGAACCCAAGGAAAAGATCATGACCTCCGACGCCGAAATCCAGTCCGCTTTGCCCGCCCTCAGCCCAGGCAATGTCGCCGTCATCACCGGCGGCGCCAGCGGCATCGGCCTTGCCGCGGCCAAAAGGCTGGCGGCGATGGGCATGAAGATTGTGCTGGCCGATATAGGCGGCGCGCGCCTCGATGCGGCCCGCCAAGTGGTCGCCGCGATCGCCGGCGAGGATGCCGTTCTCGCCGTCGCCACCGACGTCTCGAAAGCTGACGAGCTCGTCCGGCTGGCGGAAAAAACGCACAGTGCCTTCGGCGCCGTCTCGCTGCTGATGAACAATGCCGGCGTCGGCAACAATCCGGGAAAACCGTGGGAAAACGGCGACGCCTGGAAGCGGCTGATCGACATCAATTTCTGGGGTGTCGTGCATGGCGTCGAGGCCTTTGCGCCGGCCATGCTGGCATCGGGAAAGCCTGGCCTGATCATCAACACAGGTTCCAAGCAAGGCATCACCACGCCGCCCGGCAATCTGGCCTACAACGTTTCCAAATCGGCACTAAAGACCTTCACCGAAGGCCTTGCGCACGCGCTGCGCAACGAGCCGGGCGCAAAKGTCGCTGCGCATCTTCTCATTCCCGGCTTCACCTTCACCGGCATCACCGAGGGCGCGACCGAAAAACCGGCCGCCGCCTGGACCGGCGAGCAGGTGATCGACTTCATGCTGGCTTCGCTCATCAGCAGCGATTTCTACATCCTGTGTCCCGACAATGAGGTGAAGCGTCCGACGGATGAAAAGCGAATGGCCTGGGCGATCGGCGACATCATCGAGAACCGCCCTGCCCTCTCGCGCTGGCACCCCGATCACAAGGACGCCTTCGCCGCCTTCATGGAGCGCTGACAGCGAACTCAGGCCGCGCGCTTTTTCGAGGTGCGCTTCTGCGTCACCGCCTTCTTGGCGGCCAGCTCGGCGATTTCGCGATCATGCCGTTTTGCCGCGCGCTCGCATTTGTCCCGGATTTCCTCAACCTCGGATTCCGTCAGGTGCTCGATGCCGATGAAATGGTTGTGGCCCTTGCCGACCCGGATCAGTTCGTCGAGCTTGGCCTGGACCGCGGCGCCATCGCGATTCTGCGTGTTCTGGATCAGGAACACCATCAGGAAGGTGATGATCGTCGTTCCGGTGTTGATGACCAGCTGCCACGTGTCGGAAAAGCCGAAGAATGGCCCGCTGACTGCCCAGACGATCACGATCGCGCAGCAGCCAATAAAGGTCAGCGGCAGGCCGGCCAGATGAGCAACTGTGTTGGCGATCCTGGTAAACAGCTTTTCCAATTCAAATCCCTCAATGTCCCAAAGCGCGGTGAGCCGGACGGCGCCGCGTTCGTAGCTCAGCAAGAAACAATCGGCAGCCGCTTCGGGTTCCCTGTCCGCCTCACAATCGCTGATGCAATTGACCACACGCCAAAGGCGCAGCGCCGGGAAAAGCCGCCTTATGGGTTTGTTGCCATAGTCCCTGTGCAGGCCAGAAAGCCTGCTCCTTCCGCTTCACGGCGGTTTATCTCCAAAGCCCCTTCCGCTGCGCCACCCCCGCATAGCGGAAGGGGTTACCGGAGACCGGCGGAAGCTCTCCCCGACACGCGCGCCTTCAAAATTTCGGTGCGAGGATTTCGACCAGCCAGTCGATGAAGACGCGCACGCGCGGCGAGAGCTGGCGGCATGCTAATCTGACCGCTGCGCTCAGGAACGCTCTTGTTCCCAGCGATCGAGAAAAGCCTCGATCGGCAAGGCCTGCATGTCGGGAACGGCTTTCGCCAGCTTCTCCGGCGACCAGTCCCACCAGGCGAGCCTTTCGATCCGGGCTGCGATCTCGGCGGGAAAACGCCGGCGCAATGGCTTCGCCGGCACGCCGGTGACAATCGTGTAGGCCGGCACATCCTTCGTCACCACCGCATTGGCGCCGACAATGGCGCCATTGCCGATGCTGATGCCGGGCATGATGACAGCGCCATGGCCGATCCAGACATCGTGTCCGATATTGACAGCCTTGGCCTGCCGCCGCTCGCGGAACGCCGCATCGACGCCCAGCCAGCGGAAATACTCGTTCGGCCGGTAGCTGAGCTTGTGCTGGGTGATCCGCTCGATCGGATGCTCCAGCGCATTGATGCGGCTGTTGGCGGCGATCGAGCAGAATTTTCCGATCGTCGTGTAGATCGCCTCGGCATGGCGCTCGAAATAGGAGAAATCGCCGACATTGACCTCGCGCAGCACCACCCGCTCGCCGATCGAGGCATAGCGGCCAAGCTTGCACGCCTTCAGCTCCGCGGTCGGGTGGATACGCGGCTCAGGGTCTTTGAGGACAAGGTTCTCGGTACGGTCCATATGGCGGCTTTACCTCCGAGCGATCGGCCCCGCAAGCGGGGTCGATCGTCGGTCAACTCCTGCCGGAGTCTATTTCGGCTGGCCGTTGGTCCACACCACGCTCTGGCCGAACAGCGGCACCGTGGTCACCGACATTTTCGCCGAGCCGTCCTGCACCTGGCGCGAATGCGAGAGGTAGATCAGCGTCTCGTTCTTCCTGTCGTAGATGCGGTTCACCACCTGCTTCTTCCAGATCAGGCTGATGCCTTGCTTGAACACCTCTTCGCCGCCCTCGCCCATGTCGATGTCGCCGATGGTGATCGGCCCGGTCTGGCGGCAGGAGATCGAGGAATCGGACGGATCCTCGAACCAGTTGCCTTTCTGCAGGCGGTCAACGACGCTGCGGTCGAAATAGGAGACATGGCAGGTCACGCCCTCGACCTTGGGGTCCTTGATCGCCTCGACGATGATGTCGTTGCCGACCCAGTCGACGCCGACCTTGCCGACCTCCTCTGCCGCGGCAGCACCGGCGCCAAGGACAATGCATGCGGCCAATGCGCCGCCGATCAGTTTTTGCCCAATCCGTCTTTGCAACGCAGCCTCCTCAGGTTCTGGTTTTGCCGATCACAGGTGGGACGAGCAGCCTGGCTTTGCAAGCTAGGCCTGCCGGAATGCCAGCATCCGCCGCAGCACATCGGTCTTGAAGACAAAATGCTGAAAGAGCGCGCCAGCAGTGTGCAGGAGCACAATATAGAGCAGGACATTCTGGCCCAGTACATGCACCTGGGCCGCCGCCGATACACCCAGGAACCAGGCGACCGCGCCGGCAAGCGGAACGATGAAGATAAGCGCGTAGATGACGAAATGCGTCGCTCTCGCCAGCAGTCTCAGGGCCGGACGCTCCATGCCCGAAACCGGCGGAACGCCGCGTGCGATCCTGAGCCAGAGCCGCCATGCGGCCAAAGTCAGAACCGTGAGGCCGATCACGACATGCATATAGGCCAGCGGCACGTCGCTGGGTGACACCTCCTGCCCCCTGCGAAACGCGCGCCAGACATGCTGCATGCCGTCAGGAGCGACAAACTGGACCAGGATCAGCGCCGCGATGCTCCAATGCAGCCAGACTTGGGTTTTTGAGTAGGAGGCTACAGGCGTGTCCGACATGGGCTGGTTCCATCGCAAGAGAGCAGACCGTCAAGATAGGTAGAGGTCCGAACCGGTCAAATTACGGTTTGGTAATTCCGACCACAGCTGAGGCAGCATCGAAAGCCAGTTGCGGCAACGCGACATCTTTGCGCGCACGGGATCAACCCGTTAAGACTGTTCGCCAAACGGCGCTGATCCGGCGCCCATCAAATCAAGACGGACACTTCCTGATGATGCGTTCAATCCTGGTCGGCATTCTCGTCCTGATGGCGGCCGGCATCGGCTGGCTCACCTTCGACTGGTACAAGGGCCATTATGGTGGCGAGCCGTATGGCGGCGCCTTCGCGCTGGTCGACCAGAAAGGCGAACCGATCACCGAAGCCGCCTTAAGGAGCGGCCATCCCAGCGTCGTCTTCTTCGGCTTCACCCATTGTCCGGAAGTCTGTCCGACCACGCTGTTTGAACTCGCCGGTTGGCTGAAGACCCTGGGCGACGACGGCAAGAACCTCAACGCCTATTTCGTTACTGTCGACCCCGAGCGCGACACGCCCGAGGTGATGAAAACCTATGTCGGTAATTTTTCCGACCGCATCGTCGGCATATCGGGCGATCCCGACAAGGTGCACGCGATGGCGAAGTCCTTCAGCATCTACTGGAAGAAGGTCGACACCGGTGACGGCGACTACACGATGGACCACACAGCCTCGGTGCTGCTGCTGAATGCCAAGGGCGAGTTTTCGGGCACCATTGCCTATGGCGAAAGCGCCGATACGGCGATCGCCAAGCTAAAGCGGCTGGCGGCAGGCTAAGCATGATCCCGAAAAGTGGAAACCGGTTTTCGGAAAAGATCATGCTCAAACAAGTGACCAGCTGATGGTGCAGACCAGACTCTATTTCACGGCCGGGAAGGTTGAGGCCGACAGCATCTTTGCCGCGTTCGAAGTCGCTTTCGAGGATGAAGGCCTGCCCTTCGCCGTGCTCGAAGTCGATGAGGACCGCGACATCTACGAGGTTTCGCTCTACGCCGACGGCGATGTCGACGCGGTCGAGGCAAGGCTGAAAGACAGCCTTGCCGGACTTTCCCTGTCGAAGCCGATCGAACGTGAGGTCTTGCCCGACATCGACTGGGTGGCGCGTTCGCTGGAAGGGCTGAAGCCGGTGCGCGCCGGGCGCTTCTTCGTCCATGGCGCGCATGACCGCCGGAAGCGCCATAGCGGCGAACTCGCCATCGAGATCGAGGCCGGCCTTGCCTTCGGCACTGGCCACCACGGCACCACCGCCGGCTGCCTCGAAATGCTGGAAAAAGTCGTGCGGCGCGAGCATCCCAGAAATGCTCTCGACCTCGGCACCGGCAGCGCGGTGCTGGCAATCGCCGTTGCCAAGCTGGCGCATATTCCGGTGCTGGCGACCGACATCGATCCGATCGCTGTCAGGGTCGCCGCCGCCAATGCTCGCCTCAACCACGTCAAGGCGCTGGTCGAAACGGTGACGGCCCCCGGCTTCCACCACCCGATCTTCGGCAAGCGCGCGCCTTTCGACCTCATCGTCGCCAACATCTTGGCGCGGCCGCTGATGCGGCTGGCGCCGGAAATGGCCAGGCACATCAGCCTCGGCGGCTCGATCGTGCTGTCCGGCATCCTCGATCGCCAGTGCAACGCGGTGATCTCGGCGTATGTCGGCCAGAATTTTCGGCATGTCAGGACCTTGCACCGCGAAGGCTGGGTGACGATCCACCTCAAGCACTAACTGGACCAATTCGCGCTCTCGAAAATCGATTCCGGTTTTTCGGGTCATGCGCTACGGTCGCTCGCAATACAGGAGGACCAGCCATGTTCCAGACCTTCGATTCCGCCGGCGATCCCAGCGTCGGCAAGCCGCGCGTGAAGCTGCTGCGGCGATGGCTGGCGGACAATGGCCTCGACGGTTTCCTGGTGCCCCGCGCCGACGAGCACCAGGGCGAATATGTCGCTGACCGCTCGGCGCGGCTGAAATGGCTGACCGGCTTCAGCGGTTCGGCCGGCGTCGCGCTGGTGCTGCGCGACCGCGCCTTCATGTTCGTCGATGGCCGCTATACCTTGCAGGTGCGCCACGAAGTCGATCTCGATATTTTCGCGATCGAAAGCCTCGTTGAAAACCCGCCGCCTGCCTGGATCAAGGACAATCTCGGCAAGGGCGCCAGGCTTGGCTTCGACCCCTGGCTGCACACGATCGCTGATGTCAAGGCGCTGAAAGCCTCGGCCGAACAATCCGGCGCGACGCTGGTGCCGCTCGAGAAAAACCCGATCGACATCATCTGGAAGGATCAGCCGGCACCGCCGGTGGCGCCGGTCGAGATCCACCCCATCGGCTTTGCCGGCGAACTAGCCAAGGACAAGCTAGCGCGGCTGGCGGCGGCAATCGGCAAGGACGGCGCGACGCATGCCGTGCTCACCGACCCCTCCTCGATCGCCTGGGCCTTCAACATCCGTGGCGGCGACGTGCCGCACACGCCGCTGGCGCTCGGCTTTGCGATCCTCGCAGCCGACGGCAAGCACCAGCTGTTCATGGACAGCCGAAAATTCTCGCGCACGGTCGCCGCCTATCTCACCCAGCTTGCCGACCTGCACGAGCCCGGCGAATTCGAGGCGGCGGTCGTTGCCCTTGCCAAGGGCGGCGCGAGGATCGCGCTTGACCCGGTGCTGGCGGCGGAAAAGCTCAGAATGCTGGTCGAGGACAATGGCGGCACCGTTGTCGCCGCCCCCGATCCCGCCCGCATTCCGCGTGCCACCAAGAACCAGGCCGAGATCGCCGGCAGCCGCGCCGCGCATCGCCGCGACGGGGCGGCGGTGGCAAAGCTCTTGTGCTGGCTGGAACGGCAGAAGCCCGGCTCGCTCGACGAAATAACCGTCGTCACCAAACTGGAAGAGATGCGCCGGCAGACCGGCGAGGAAACGCAGATGCCGCTGCGCGACGTCTCCTTCGACACCATTTCCGGCGCCGGACCGAACGGCGCCATCATGCACTACCGTGTGTCGCGCGCCACCAACCGCAAGCTGGCAAAGGGCGAGTTGTTCCTGCTCGATTCCGGCGCCCAGTATCAGGACGGCACCACCGACATCACCCGCACCGTGCCGATCGGCCAGCCGACCGAAGAGATGCGCGAGCGCTTCACCCTGGTGCTGAAGGGCATGATCGGCATTTCGACGCTGCGCTTCCCCGCCGGCACACGCGGTTCCGAAATCGACGCGGTGGCGCGCATGGCGCTGTGGAAGCATGGCTGCGACTTCGCCCATGGCACCGGCCACGGCGTTGGCTCCTATCTGGCCGTCCATGAAGGGCCGCAGCGCATTGCCCGCACCGGCACCGAAAAACTGCTCGCCGGCATGATGCTGTCCAACGAGCCCGGCTATTACAAGGAAGGCTCTTACGGCATCCGCATCGAGAACCTGATCCTGGTGACATCGGCCGAACCGGTCGAAGGCGGCGACATCGCCATGCACAGCTTCGAGACGCTGACGCTGGCGCCGATCGACGTCAGGCTGATACGCACCGACCTGTTGACGCGCGAGGAGTTGCACTGGCTGGATACTTACCACGCCTGGGTGCTGGCCGAGATCGGCCCGATGCTCGACGGCGAGACGCTGGCCTGGCTAGGAAAGGCCACCGCGCCATTGCCGCACGATCTCAAGCAGTAGTCGCGGCGGCAACCTTGCTTGGTATTGGGGAGCCTTGCTCCGCAAGCAGCTCCCGCAAAGCCTGGACGTTGGGAGAGCCAGCTCCCTTGCGCCAAAACAATACCGTCAGGGCACTGTCCTCGTCCGAAGGCAGTTCATGCACCTGCAGCCTGCCACTTTCAGGGAAGCCCTTGAGCACGCTTTTGGGCATCAGCGCTATGCCCATGCCAGCCGCCACGCAACCGAGCATCGCATGATATGAACCGAGCTCGACGATTTGCTCGGCCATGAAGCCTCGGCGCGCATACCATTCTTCCAGCCGCCTGCGATGTGGACAACCATGCTCGAAGGCTATCATGGTTTTGGGCATGTCGCTGCGGTCCTCAATCGAACCGCGCGATGCCGCCGACACAATGACCAACTCCTCGCAAAATGCAGCCTGCTTCTCGAACGGAGCGTCTGCGAGCGGCTCGGCCGCGAGCGCAGCGTCGAGTTCGCCGGCGAGCATGGCGGCCGCGAGAACCTGCGGGTTGCCGGTGCGCAGTTGGATCTCCACCTCGGGATAGCGTGCGTGGTACTCGGCGAGCAGGCCAGGAAGCCGAGCTGCGGCGGTGCTCTCCATGGCGCCAAGTCGCAGCTTACCGCGTGGGCGCGGATCGAGGACCGCCGTTCGCGCTTCCTCGGCAAGCGCCAGCAACCGGTCCGCATAGACAACCAACCTTCGGCCGGCTGCCGACACCTGCAGCCGCTTGCCTTCGCGGATAAACAGCCGTACGCCCAGATCCTCTTCAAGCTGCCGGATGCGAGTGGTCACGTTGGACTGCACACGAAACAGCTTTTCCGCTGCCTTGGTGATACCGCCCTCGCGCACCACCATGCGAAAGATGCGGAGGTCGGCCAAATCCATATATCTCTCCCGGAGAATAAAATGATCTTAATAATTCATTTTATCTGATGATCAACGGCGCGTAAATCGCCTGTTATTGACGCCGATTCGGGCGGTCAACCACGGGAGATGGAAATGTCACCTGAACCTCTCGGCCACTGGCCGATCGATCTTGGCGCATTGACTCCGATGCAGCGCGAGGCCCTTTACACCAACCTTGTGCGTCACGCCCATCAGGAGAGATCGGAGGCAAATCGGCTGAGCGCGGTGTGGATCGCTTCGATTTTCAAGAAGCGCCTGACAGGAATTATTGCCTCGATCACTACATGTGTCGGCGCTGCGTTAGTGAGCATACGTGGACTGACTAAGACAAAAAGTCAGCCGGCGAACTGCCGCGCCAGGATCAGCACCGCCGCACCGGCCAAAAACATCGCCATCAGGCCGCCGCGCAGCGACACAACAGCGGCTACCGCCAGCGCCGCCCACTCCGCCGGCCCGGCGCTGAGCGCGGCGGGAGCCACCAGCGTCGTCAGCACCGCCGCCGGCACGGCGTTCAGGCCCGCCTCGACGCGCGGATGGATGTGGTCGAAGCGCGAGATCACCAGGTGGCCGCCAACGCGCGTGAGATAGGTGGCGATCGCACCGGCAATGATGATCCAGAAGGTGGCACTCATCGCTTTGCCTCCACGCCGCTATGGTGGGGCGGCAGGATGACGGCCAGAAGCACGCCGGCAACGGCGCCGATGGAGACGTGCCAAGGCGAGCCGACCGTCTTGTAGGCGATGATCGACGCGGCGGCACTGGCAATCACCACCGGCAGCCACAAGGGCCGTTTGCGAAAACCCATGACCAAGCCGAGAAAATAGATAGGCAGCAGGAAATCGATGCCGAGCGCATGCGTGTCCGGGATGAGCTTGCCGAACACGGCGCCCAGGCCGCTCTCGATCACCCAGAACACATAGACCGGCAGTCCAAGCCCCATATACCAGACGAAGCCAACTGGACGGCCGGACTCTGCCCTGGCCTCGGCCACGGCGAACTGCGGATCGGTGAGCACGAAATAGCCCAGTGCCTGCTGGATAACCGGCCAATGCGCGATGCGTCGGCCGATGCTGGCGGAGTAGAGCACGTGACGGAAATTGACCGCGAAGATGGACAGCACGATCAGCCATGGCGCGACATGCTGGCCGAACAATTCGATGCCGACCATCTGGCTGGCGCCGCCGAAGATCAGCGCGCTCATCAAAGAAGCTTCGAGAACGGAGAAGCCATTGTCGACAGCAATGGCGCCGAACAGCAGCCCAAACGGCGCCGCGGCGACGACCACCGGCATCGACAGCCGCACGCCGTCCCAGAAATCGCTGGCTGCAGAATTTTCGCTTAAGGTCTCAGCTGACATCTCGCATTCCCAAATCGCGCTGATATGTAGGTTCGAGCGGCTAAAAAGTCAGACGAATTCGCTTGAGCCAACAGATCAGCGAAACTGATGTCACAGGTCGTGAAGCAAACGAGGGGGTTCAGATGATCGCTTATGATTTCACCGGCAGGCATGCGGTCGTCACCGGCGCTGGTGGCGGCATGGGTGAAGCCATCACCTTGGCGTTGCTTGATGCCGGCGGCTCGGTCACCGCCATCGACGTCAAGCCGCGTCCGGCATCGCTTGCCGCCTATGACGACCGGCTCACCTTCGCCCAGGGCGACCTCACCGACGCCGCCTTTGTTGAGCAGACCATCAACGCTGCGGGCCGCGAGCGCGGCGGCATCGACTATCTCGCCAATGTCGCAGGCGTGCTCTGGTTCGGCCGCGACAAGTCGGCCCTCGAGATGGATCTCGATGTCTGGGACCAGGTCTTCAACATCAATCTGAAGTCCTTCGTGCACACGGCGCGGGCGGTGGTTCCGCATATGCGCGCAGGCGGACGCGGCGGCGCCATGGTGCATTTCTCGACCATCCAGTGGTATCGCGGCGACCCGACCCCGCAGGATGCCTACCAGGCCTCCAAGGCTGGCGTCTGCGCGCTTTCGAAGTCGCTGGCCATGCAGTTGGCGAGCGACGGCATCCGCTCCAACTCGATCTGCCCGGGCATGGCGCTGACGCCGCTGCAGGCGCGCTGGGACACCGAGGAGAAGCGCGCTGCCGTTGCCAATTATGCGCCGCTCGGCCGCATCGGCACGCCGCAGGACATGGCCAACGCCGCGCTCTTCCTGCTCTCCGACGCAGCAAGTTATATCACCGGGATTGAACTGGCCGTCGACGGCGGCCTTTTGATGCGCATGTAGCCGTGCAGCGCGCTAGCTCCGCGGCGCCGTGCTTTGGATCGCCCTGCCCCAGTCGAGCAACGGCTTGGCGCGCAATGTGAAGTCGACGAGTTCGTCGACCAGCGCCGGCGCGTGGATGCCGGCCGGATCGATCATGTGCTGGACATAGAAGTGCCGGTTGCGGATGGCGTCGACAAGATCGGGTTCGTTGACCTGCTCGAAACCGCGCGGCGTGCGCTTCATGCGCCCTTCCGTTTCGAGTTCGAGGCCGTTTTTCTTCAGCGTTGAAAGCAGTTTTCGGAACTCGGCTGGCCGGGTGGTGATGGCCTTGCGCATTGCCAGCAGCAGCGGCGGCTCCGGGTTCCACCAGGCGACATCGGCAAAGCAGCGGTCGACCCCGACATAGACGAAGAACACGCCCTGCTCCATCTTGGTGCCGTCCGGCGACAGCATTGCCGACAAATGCTGGTTATAGGGCCGCTTGTCCTTGGCGAAGCGCACGTCGCGGTTGATGCGAAACAGCGATTTCTTGCGGTCGCCGCGCAAGCCCAGACCCGCCGCCGCAAAGCGCTCGGTCAGCGTCTCGACCAGATCGCAGAACGGCTCGTGCAGTTCGCTGTCGTAAAGCGCGCGGTTTTCCTGAAACCACTCGCGGCTCTGGTGGAAATCCAGCGCTTTCAGGAACGGGATGGCTTTTTGCCCAAACCCTTTGAACGCGCCGCCGGTCACGCCTTGCCGACCCGTTGCAGCCATGTGTCCTCGTCGATGACTTCGACGCCGAGTTCACTGGCAAGCTTCAGTTTGGAGCCCGCACCCGGCCCGGCCACCAACAGATCGGTTTTCGCCGACACCGAACCCGCCACCTTAGCGCCGAGCCGTTCGGCCATCGCCTTGGCTTCGGAGCGTGTCATCTTTTCCAGCGTGCCGGTGAAGACGATGGTCTTGCCGGCAACCTCGCTGTCGGCCGAAACGGTGACGATATAGGGCTTCGGCTTCACCTGCTCGAGCAACTTGTCGAGCACGTCGTCATTGCGCTCATTGCCGAAGAAATCGCGCAGTGCATCGATCACCGTGTCGCCGATGCCGTTGATCGAGGGGAAGACGCTGTGCGGATCTTCCGCCCTCGCCGTCTCCTTGCCGATACGGATCACCTCCTCGATGGTCGAGAACGTCTTGGCAAGCACGGCGGCCGTCGTTTCGCCGATGTGGCGGATGCCGAGCGCGAAGATGAAGCGGTCGAGTTCCGGCTCGCGGCGCGAATCGATTGCGGCGAACAGCTTGTCGAGGCCTTCATAATTGCGGTCCTCGACACCGCGCACATTCTTGCGCGCCTTGCCGGATGCCGCCTCGCGCTGCCTGGCCTGCTCCTCGCGCCGCTCGGCCAGCGCCCTGGTGACAGCCGGCCGGCGATCCCTGAGGGTAAAGATATCGGCGGCGGTCTTGACCAGTCCCGAATTGAAGAACAGGTCGATGTTTTCGGCGCCCAGGCCCTCAATGTCGAGCGCGCCGCGCGAGACGAAATGGCGTAGCCGTTCTACAGCCTGCGCCGCGCAGATCAGCTCGCCGGTGCAGCGCCGGCGGGAATCTTCCTTGCCGGTTTTCTCGTTGACCTCGCGCGTCGCCGGCGAGCCGCAGACCGGACAAATGTGCGGGAATTCGTAGGGCACGGCATCGCCCGGTCGCTTGTCGATGACGACGCTGACGATCTGCGGAATGACGTCGCCCGCCCGTTGTATGACAACCGTGTCACCGATGCGCACATCGATGCCGTCGCGGATCGGCAGGCCGTTGCTGTCGAAGCCCTTGATGTAATCCTCATTGTGCAGCGTGACGTTTTCGACCACCACGCCGCCGACCGTGACCGGCGCCAGCCGCGCCACCGGTGCCAGCGTGCCGGTGCGGCCGACCTGGATGTCGATCTTCTGCACCGTCGTCATCGCCTGTTCGGCCGGGAATTTGTGGGCGACCGCCCAGCGAGGTTCGCCGGTGACGAACCCCCAGCGACGCTGCAATTCCAGCTGGTCGACCTTGTAGACGACGCCATCGATGTCATAGCCGAGCGACGAGCGCAGCTCCTCGATCTTGTGATACTGCGCGATCAATTCCTCGACCGACTTCGCCCGCACCATCAGCGGGCTGACCTTGAACCCCCACTCGGCGAATTTCTGCACCGAACCGTACTGCGTCGGCGCCGGGTCCTCCGTTGTATAGCCCCAGGCATAGGCAAAAAACTTGAGGTTGCGGCTGGCGGTGACCGAGGCATCCTTCTGGCGCAGCGATCCGGCCGCCGTGTTGCGCGGATTGACATAGTCCTGGCCGCCGACCGCCGCCGAGCGCGCCTTCAGCGCCTCGAACTCGGCGTAGGTCATATAGACCTCGCCACGAATCTCGATGGTCTCGGGCCAGCCCGAGCCCTTCAGCTTGGCGGGGATGTCGGCGATGGTCCTGAGGTTGGCGGTGATGTCTTCGCCGACAGCGCCATCGCCGCGCGTAGCACCCTGCACGAACACGCCGCGTTCATAGCGCAGCGACGCCGACAGCCCGTCGATCTTCGGCTCGGCCGTAAACGCGATATCGAGATCCTTATCGCGGTCGAAGAAGCGGCGGCCACGGTCGATGAAATCGGTGACGTCCTCGTCGGTATAGGCCTTGGCGAGGCTGAGCATCGGCACCGCATGGCGGACCTTGGCAAAGCCTTCCGCCGGCGCGGCACCGACCCGCAGCGAGGGCGAATCCTCACGCACCAGACCGGGAAAGCGCTCCTCGATGGCAAGGTTGCGCCGCCGCAGTGCATCGTATTCGGCGTCCGTGATCGTCGGCGCATCCTCGGCATGGTAGCGCCGGTCATGGCCGGCGATCTCCTCGGCCAACCGCTGGAGCTCGTCCGCAGCTTCGCCTTCGCTCAACGATTCGACTGGTTTTTCAGACATGCGGCGGTCCCCGGATGGTGGCGCGACACCATAAATCAGGATTTCGGAAAAATCATTCCTGAACAGCGGGATGGAGCCATATCCTGACTCTGTCCGAAAGCCTGGCGACGACTAGGCTGCGGCGATGTTTTCGCGCAGCAGCCGTTCGGCGGCTGCGCGCGCTTCGTCGGTGATGGTGGCGCCGGCCAGCATGCGCGCGATCTCTTCCTGGCGCGCCGCCCTGTCCATCTCGGCAATGCCGGTGGCGACCTTGTCCGAGCCGCCGGATTTGGAAATCAGGAAATGCGTGGCCGCGCGCGCCGCCACTTGCGGCGCATGGGTGACCGACAGCACCTGCACCCGCTTCGACAGCCTGGCTAACCGCTGGCCGATTGCGTCGGCCACGGCGCCACCCACCCCGGTGTCGATCTCGTCGAAGACCAATGTCGGCGCCGAGCCGCGATCGGCCAGCG
Organism: Mesorhizobium sp. P2_F5; assembly: GCF_056403715.1. Classification (NCBI taxonomy): domain Bacteria; kingdom Pseudomonadati; phylum Pseudomonadota; class Alphaproteobacteria; order Hyphomicrobiales; family Phyllobacteriaceae; genus Mesorhizobium; species Mesorhizobium sp. P2_F5. The sequence continues at coordinate 159,134 of NZ_JBFUEY010000004.1, forward strand.
CCACCTTGAGCGCCAGCAAGAAGCGCGACAGCTCGCCACCGGACGCGACCTTCATCATCGGGCCGGGCCTGGTGCCGGGATTGGTGCGCACCCAGAACTCGACCTGGTCGATGCCCTCTTCCATGCGGTTTTCGCCATCGCTGGTCAGCCCGACAATGAACTCGGCCCGCTCGAGCTTCAGCGCCGGCAGTTCGGCCATGACAGCCTTGGTCAGCCCGACCGCCGCCGCATGGCGAAGCGAAGACAGCTGGGCCGCGGAGATGTCATAGGCCTCGCGCGCGGCAGCCGCCTGTTTCTCCAGGACATGCAGGCGCCCCTCGCCGGCATCGAGATCGGCGAGGTCGGCCGACATGGTGTCGCGCAGCTGCGCCAGATCGTCGACAGCGACGCTGTGCTTGCGTGACGCGGCGCGCAGCGAAAACAACCGCTCCTCCGCCTTCTCCAGCCGCTGCGGATCGTATTCGGTGGCGCGTAGCGCGGCCTCGACGCCCGATTGCGCGGCATCCAGCGACAGCATCGCCTCATCGAGCGACTTCACCACATCCTCGAGCAATCCAGGCGCTTCGCTCGCCTTGCGCTGCAGCCTTCTCAGCAGGCTGGCCAGTTGCGGCAGCGGCGAGGACGGGCCCGACAACACATCCTGCGCATCGTGTATTTCCGAGGCGATTTTTTCCGCCCGCATCATCGTGGCGCGCAGCTCCGCCAGTTGCGTTTCCTCGCCGGGCTGCGGATCGAGCTTGGCCAGTTCAGCGACCGATGCCCTGAGATAGTCGGCCTCGCGCGCCGCCGCCTCGACCTTGGCGCGGTGCCGGGCAAAGTCCTGCTCGCAGCCACGCCAGTAGCGCCACGCCTCGCCGGTCGCGCGGGCAGCACCGAGATGGCCGCCAAAACTGTCCAGCAATTCGCGATGCGCGCCAGGATCGACCAGAGCGCGCTCATCGTGCTGGCCGTGGATCTCGACCAGCGCATGGCCGATGTCGCGCATCAGGGTGACGCTCGACGGCTGGTCGTTGACGAAGACACGGGTGCGGCCATCCGCCGTCTGCAGCCGGCGCAGGATGATGTCGCCGTCGTCCTCGATGGCGTTTTCGGCCAGCAGAGCGCGCACCGGATGGTTGCGCGGCACGTCGAACACGGCGATGACCTGGCCCTGCGCCGCGCCATGGCGCACCAGCGAGGCGTCGCCGCGCGCGCCAAGCGCCAGCGACAGTGCGTCGAGCAGGATGGATTTGCCAGCGCCGGTTTCACCGGTCAGCACGGAAAGGCCGGGCTGGAAGTCGATATCCAGCTTCTCGATCAGGACGATATCGCGGATCGACAGTCTGGAAAGCATCAGAACCCGAACCTATCGCATGTCGCCCCAAAGCGGACCGGTTTGGGACAACGGCATGCACAAAACAAGAGACTAAGGCGCGACGCGCTTCAATGCGGCATGCGACCGGTGGAGTCGCAGCGCCGCACTATCTTTTTGTTTGAGCGTCGGATCAATCCGAAAAGCGCTGTGATCGCTTCAGTCGAGGCGTCAGGCGCCGGTGATCAGCTTTCCGGCCTTGGATATCCACGATCCGGCATTCTCGCGCGGCTCAAGCCCGTTGCTCTGCAACAGCTTGTAGGAATCCTTGTACCACTGGCTGTCAGGATAGTTGGTGCCGAGCACGGCCGCGGCGGTCTGCGCTTCCGAGGTCAGGCCCATCGCGTAGTAGCTTTCGGTCAGGCGCGCCAGCGCCTCTTCGACGTGGCGGGTGTTGGAATAGTTCTCGACCACGTTGCGGAAGCGCTTGACGGCGGCGATGTATTCGCGCCGCTCAAGATAGTAGCGGCCGATCTGCATCTCCTTGCCGGCCAGCTGGTCGTTGGCGAAGCGGATCTTTTCCTTGGCGTCGTCGACATATTCCGAAGTCGGCCAGCGCGTCACCAGATCCTGCATCGTCTGCACGGTCTGGCGTGCTTCCTTCTGGTCCTGGGTCACGTCCTTGATCTGGCGGTAGTAGCTCAGGCCAATGATGTACTGCGCGTAAGCGGCGTCGTCGGTCGACGGATAGAGCGTGAGATAGCGCTTGGCCGAGCCGATTGCCTCGTCATAGTGGCCGGCGCGGTAGTCGGCGAAGGCACCCATCACCATCGATTTGCGGGCGAATTCTGAATACGGATGTTGGCGGTCGACGGCGTCGAATTTCTTGCTCGCCTCATCCAGGCGGCCGGCATTGAGATTGGCAAGGCCTTGATTGTAAAGGACGTCGGCCGGTTCGGTCTGGTCGACATAGGTCGACAAATCGACGTCTTTCTCTGACGACATGCAGGCCGAGAGGAACAGCGATGGCACAACCACCGAAAGCGCCAGGAAAACAGCCCGATACGGCGCTTTCGATTGACCAACTCGCTTGAAGAACATGATTGGATTCCGCCCTTTCGGCGTTATTTCAATGCCTTTCGCATGGCGTTCCCTCAAAACTGGTCCCCACTTTTGAGCGACATGCACCTAACAGACGGCAGCAGCCATAAACCATAACTGCCTTGCCCAGCAACGCTATGTCTAGGCAATCGCACATTTTTGTGGCGGCTTCGCGTTGCCCCGAAAGCTATGCGCTTTCACCGGCCAGTGATGCATCCATGCAACACCAGCCAGCGCTCAGAAAGCCAGAAAATCGTTAAGAATCAGATCACCCAGGGCGCAAAGACAGGCCCGGTGACGGCGCTCATCTCGGCGGTGCGGCCGCGCTCGCGGCGCGTCGTCTCGACAACCTCGAAGGCCGAACGGTCGGACAGCAGGCGCCGCAACGCCGCGGCGTTCATCCGGTGACCACCGCGATAGGAGCGGAAGCAGCCGATGAAACGGGCTCCGGCCAGCGCCAGATCGCCCATCGCGTCCATCGTCTTGTGGCGGGCGAATTCATTGGGATAGCGCAGGCCGCCCATATTGATCACCCGGTTGTCGTCGCCGATCACCAGCGAGTTCTCCAGCGAGGAACCCAGCGCATAGCCGGCCGCCCACAGCCGCTCGACATCCTTCATGAAACCGAAGGTGCGGGCGCGTGCAATGTCCTGGCGGAACACGTCGGGGTTGATGTCGGAGGCAAACAGCTGACGGCCGATTGCCGGGCTTTCGAAATCGATCTCGACCTCGAAGCGGGTACCACTATAGGGCCTGAATTCCGCCCAGGAGGCGCCGTTCTCGATGCGGACCGGCTTGACCACCCTGATATAGCGGCGCTTGACCGCCAGCGTCTCGATGCCGGCCTGGTCGATGGCTTCCACGAACGCCACGGCACTGCCGTCGAGGATCGGAACCTCGTGGCCGTCGATCTCGATGACGATGTTGTCGATGCCGAGCCCGAAAAGCGTCGCCATCAGATGTTCGACGGTGGCAATATGTTCGCCTGCCGGGTCGCCGAGCATGGTGCAGAGGTCGGTCGCGCCGACTTCGGCAACCAGCGCGCGGAATTCGCGGCTCTCGCTTCCATTGGAGAGGTGAAACACAACGCCGGTGTCGGCGTCCGCGGGGAGGAAATTGACAGTGACCGGTTTGCCGCTATGAACGCCGGTACCCGTCAGCGTCGCACGCGATCGAAGTGTCGTCTGGTAGTCCTGCAAGACAAACCCCATAGCCCATAACGCCAGTGTCCGCTCAATAGCCCCAAAGGGCGCGGCTCTTGATATCGGCAGGCAGGGCCAACTCCCCGAATCCCAGCACACCGAAAGTGCTGCGGCAAAGATAGTGGTCCGTCAGGGAGACTCCAAATCACGGTTTCTTACTCTGTGTAACCGCGACAGGCTGTGAGCGTCACATCGTAACGCCTTGTTATTAAATAACTTTAAGTGTTAACAGGCAAACGATCTCTCGCCTGCCTGTTAACAAGTGTTACATACCGTTAACGGCTCAGTTGGCCTGACGGCGCAGGAAAGCCGGGATCTCCAGCTGGTCGTCTTCCTGGGTTGACCTGGTCTGCGGCGTCAACCGGCCCTGATCGTCGAGCTGGCCGCGGCGCGGTGCGTAAAGCTGCGGATCCTGGCTGGCAAGGCGGCGCATTTCCGGTGCCGCCTGGCGCAGTTTCGGTTCGCGCGGCTGCGCCGGCTGCAGCCGGGCCGGCTCTTCCTCGCGGCGCGTCAGACCGTTGGTCAGCCGCTTGAGCAGCCCCATCGGCCCGCTGTTTTCATGGTCGGTCGGACGGCCCTTGGCTTCCACCTCGGCCTTCACCACCGGCGGAAAGTCCTCCACCCTCGGCATGCGCTGCGGTGCGGCAGCCACCGGCTGTGGCATTTCCCGGAGCGGCGCCGGCTGCATCACCTGCTGCACGACAGGCTGCGGCTGGGCAGGCGGGGCCTGGAAGATCTTGCTCTGCGGACGGAAATCGTCCGCCTGGGCCATAGGCACCGGACGAGCCTGCGCCATGGCAGCGGCGTTGGCTTCGGCAAGCTGGATCGCCTCGGCGACCGGATCGGCCGCGCGCTGCTCATAGGTCTGCTGGACCGGCGCTGGCCGGCCTTCCGCGACCGGAGCCGGACGGCTGACCGGCTTTTGCTGCGGCGGCATGGCGCGGATCGAGATCGGCGCCGCGGCGATTTCGGCCGCCGTCTTGTCGATGCCGGTGGCGACCACGGAGACGCGGATGACGCCTTCGAGTTCCTCGTCGAAGGTAGCGCCCAGGATGATGTTGGCATCCTGGTCGACTTCTTCGCGGATACGGGTCGCCGCTTCGTCGACTTCGAACAGCGTCAGGTCGCGCCCGCCGGTGATCGAGATCAGCAGGCCCTTGGCGCCGCGCATTGTCGTTTCGTCGAGCAGCGGGTTGGCGATCGCAGCCTCGGCGGCGGCCATTGCACGGCCTTCGCCCGAAGCTTCGCCGGTGCCCATCATCGCCTTGCCCATCTCGCGCATCACCGAACGCACGTCGGCGAAGTCGAGGTTGATCAGGCCTTCCTTGACCATCAGGTCGGTGATGCAGGCGACACCGGAGTAGAGCACCTGGTCGGCCATGGCGAAGGCATCGGCGAAGGTGGTCTTGTCATTGGCCAGCCGGAACAGGTTCTGGTTGGGGATGACGATGAGGGTATCGACGCATTTCTGCAATTCCTCGATGCCCATATCCGCCGTCTTCATGCGGCGCTGGCCTTCGAAATGGAACGGCTTGGTGACGACGCCGACGGTGAGGATGCCCTTTTCGCGTGCCGCGCGGGCAACGACCGGGGCAGCACCGGTGCCGGTGCCGCCGCCCATGCCGGCGGTGACGAAGCACATATGGGTGTTGGAGAGGTGATCGATAATCTCATCGATGCACTCCTCCGCCGCCGCGCGCCCAACCTCCGGCTGCGAGCCCGCGCCGAGGCCTTCGGTGACATGCGCGCCGAGCTGGATCAGCCTGTCGGCCTTCGACATGGTCAGCGCCTGCGCGTCGGTGTTGGCCACCACGAACTCAACGCCGCGCAAGCCGGCGGTGATCATGTTGTTGACGGCATTGCCGCCGCCGCCGCCGACACCGAACACGGTGATCCGCGGCTTGAGCTCGGTGATGTCCGGCTTTTGCAGATTGATGGTCATTGTCTCCGTCCTTTGCCTTTCCCGCCGCTTCGCCGCCGCGGCCGCCTATGGGGCTGTCCCCGTCAATTAGAAACTGTCTCTCAACCACTGACTCATGCGATGCAGTTTTCCGCCCGTTCCGGTCATCCTGAGACCGGAAATTCCTTTCGCCGGATGGCTCTCGAAGCTCGCCATCTGCGGATAGATCAGCAGTCCGACCGCCGTCGAGAAAGCCGGCCCCTTGGCGGCTTCCGGCAGGCCGGCCACGCCGAGCGGACGGCCGATGCGCACATTGCGTCCCAGAATCCGGCGCGCCGCTTCCGGCAGGCCGGCAAGCTGGCTGGCGCCGCCGGTCAGAACGACGCGTTTTCCCACGGCATTGCCGTAGCCGGACTTGTTCAGCCGGTCGCGCAGAAGCTCCAGCGTCTCATCGATGCGGGCACGGATGATGCGCGTCATCACCGAGCGCGGGATCTGCAGCGGCATCTCGCCGTCCTCACCGATCGGCTGGATCGAGACCAGGTCGCGATCGTCGGCACTGCCGGGCAGCGCCGAACCATGCATGACCTTCAGCCGTTCGGCGGCGTCGAGCGACGTCGACAGGCCCTTGGCCATATCCAGCGTCACGTGATTGCCGCCGATGGCGATGGCGTCGCCATGGACGAACTTGCCTTCCGAAAACACCGAGATCGTCGTCGTGCCGCCGCCCATGTCGATGCAGGCCGCACCCATTTCGAGCTCGTCGTCGACAAGCGCTGCAAGCCCGCTGGCATAGGGCGTCGCCACCATGCGCTCGACCGACAGATGCGAGCGGTTGATGCAGAGTTCGAGATTGCGCAGCGGTGCGGCGTCACCGGTCAGCACGTGCATGTCGACGCCGAGTTGGTCGCCGACCATGCCGCGCGGATCGCGCACGCCGCGTTCGGCGTCGAGCGAAAAGCCAACCGGTAGGGAATGGATCACGTCGCGCTCGGCCTTGAGCGCTTGCTTGGCGCCGGCGGCAAGCACGCGCTTGATGTCGGCCTCGTCGGCCTGATGGCCACCGAGGTTGATGGTGGCCGAGTAGGTTTCGCTCTTCAGCCGGCCGGCCGTCATGTTGACGATCAACGAGTCCACCGTCAGTCCCGCCATGCGCTCGGCGGCGTCGACGGACAGGCGTATGGCGTGCTCGGCGCGGTCGAGATCGACGACCACGCCCGACTTCACGCCCTGCGACTTCTGATGGCCGATGCCGATCACCTGGATGCGATGCGAACGGCCACGCAACAGCTTGCCGTCCTCGCGCGGCTTCAGTTTCGCCACCACGCAGCAGACTTTGCTCGACCCGACATCCAGCACGGTGAGCGTGCCGGAACGGCGCGAAGAGGCATCGCTGTTGCCGCCAAGCCAGCTCATATCTTCGTCCCCGACTTGCGCTTCAGATTTTGCGGCTTTTCATTGAGCGCGGCCTGGCGCTGCGTCGCCGCTTCCGGCGTCAGCTGCACGACAAGACGGTCGGAGATGCGCATGTCGACGGCAGCGATATCGCGTGTCAGAAGACCGTTGTCATGATCCATGCGGACCAGATCGGCAATCGCCTGATCTTCGCCGTCCTCCGGCAGCTTCACCGTGATGCCGTTTTCCAGCTTCAGGTCCCAACGCCGTTCGCCGATGCGGATATAGCCTTTGACCCGCGCCGCGAGCTCGGGAAATTTCTTGATCTTGGCCACGAAGTCGGGCGCCTTGGCCGGCGCGCCGGTGCCTATGATCAGCGGCAGCAAGGCCTGCTTGCCGCCCGAGAACGGCGCGATCACCGCGCCGGAGCGCTCGATGACCGAAAGCTCCGAACCCTGCTGCCAGAGCGCGAACGGCTCGCGCTCCTCGACGCGAACTTCCAGCGTATGCGGATAGACCTTGCGCACCGCCGCCACTTCGACCCAGGGCAGCGTGTCGATACGTTCACGCGCTGCCTCGGCATCGAAGCCGATCAGCGACGTCCAGCCATCGAGCTCAAGCCGGTCCAGTATGTCGATCTCCGAGGTCTGGCGGTTGCCGACCACCTTGATCTGGTCAACGGCAAAGCCGGTGCGGGCGGTGATGCCCTGGACGATGTCGTCGGCATGGCCGCCGAGAATGGCGCCATAGAGGCTGCTCGATGCAATGAGCGAAGCGGACAGGATGGCCGCGGAAAAGCGCGGCGCGACGAAGTCGCCGCCACCCAGGCGCGCCAGCACGCGCACCGGCCGGCGCAGCACGCGCGGCAGCACGAAATGGTCGAATGACAACGGCATGCCGAACAGCACCGGCCCGGCGCCGCCCCTGCCCTTGTCCTGTCCCCATTTCAACGCAGACACGAAGCGTCCTCCACCATCCAACTCAACAGATCGCCGAATGAATGCCCCGCTTGGGCGGCGATTTCAGGCACCAAGGACGTCGGCGTCATGCCGGGCTGAGTGTTGATCTCGAGCCAGACAATTTCGCCGTTTTCGGAGTGACGATCGTCATAGCGGAAGTCCGACCGGGAAACGCCCCGACAGCCGATGGCCAGATGTGCCTTGAGCGCCAGTGTCTGTATTTTTTGGTAAATATTCGGTGAAATTTTAGCAGGGATTTCGTGTTTTGATCCGCCGGCGACGTATTTTGAATCGTAGTCGTAGAAGGAATGGCCGGTCGGAATGATCTCGCAGACGCCAAGGGCCACATCACCCATGACGGCGCAGGTCAGCTCGCGGCCATGGATGTAGCGCTCGACCATGACGGTCTCGCCGTATTTCCACTCGGACGAACCGATGACCTGCGGCGGATGCGACTGACCTTCATGCACAATGACGACGCCRAAGCTCGAGCCTTCATTGACCGGCTTGACCACATAGGGTGGCTTCATCGGGTGCTTGTTCTGGATGGCGAAGCGGCTGGCAACCTTCGATTCCGCCACCGCAATGCCGGCAGCCTTGGCAACCTTCTTGGCCTGCTCCTTGTTCATGGCGAGCGCCGAGGCGAGCACGCCCGAATGGGTGTAGGGAATGGCGAGATATTCGAGGATGCCCTGGATAGTGCCGTCTTCACCGAACGGGCCGTGCAGCGCGTTGAAGACGACATCGGGCTTGAGTTCCGCGAGCACGGCGCCGACATCACGCGCAACATCGACGCGGGTAACCTGGTAGCCTTCATTCTCAAGCGCATCCGCACACGCCTTTCCCGAAGACAGAGACACGGGCCGCTCCGACGAGAATCCGCCCAGGAGGACAGCCACATGCTTGTTCTTCATTTCCCGTCATCCCCTCTCACGGCGGGCCCGCAACCACGCATTCAGCGGCCAGATTGAGTCCGAGTCTCCCGGCAGGTTGCCCCCCAGACGGAAAACGCGGTCGACGCGTCGAACGACTCAAATCAGGAAACGCTTTAGGGCAGAGAATCAGAGAGTTGATTCGCTGGCAAGTGCTTATGATTCCGACAGATTCACTTTCCGCGAAAACGGCGGCAAAAAGCACGCTGTGAGTCTTTCGAGCAACGGTCGCGCTGTTGTTTCAGACCGTTTGAAGTTCAAGCATCACATTAACTTCAGCATGCGCCAAGATGCCTAGAGCAGCTGCCCGAGGAATTCCTGCACGGCATGGCCGGGGCGGAAATTGCCGAGGCGCTTGATTTCCCACTGCAGCCGGATGCCGGAATTTTCAAGCACACGGGCGCGCACCGTCTCGCCGAGATATTCGAGATCGTAGCCGGTCGCGGTTCCGGTGTTGATCATAAAGTTGCAGTGCATCGGCGACATCTGCGCGCCGCCGATCATCAACCCGCGGCAGCCTGCCTTGTCGATCTCTTTCCAGGCCGAGGTGCCTTCCGGATTCTTGAAGGTCGAGCCACCCGTCTTCTCGCGGATCGGCTGCACCGTCTCGCGATGCGTCTGGACGGCGTCCATGGCCGCCTTGATCGCCGCCTTGTCTTCCAAAGCACCTTCGAAAATGGCGGAGGTGAAGATCAACCCGGCAGGTGCGGCCGAATGGCGATAGGCATAGCCCATGTCTTGACTACTGAGTGTATGGAGATTGCCCTTGCGGTCGAGCGCCCGCACCTCGACGACGCGCTCGCGCGTCTCGACGCCATTGGCGCCGGCATTCATCCTGAGCGCCCCACCGATGGCGCCGGGAATGCCGTGATAGAAATGAAAGCCGCCAATGCCGGCCTCATAGGCAACGGCAGCAACGCGCTTGTCTGGCGTCGCCGCACCCGCCTTGACGCGGATCGGCGAAACCACCTCGGCCTCGCCAAAGCCCTTGGCCGAAAGCCTGATGACGAAACCCGGAATACCGCCGTCGCGCACCAGAAGGTTGGAGCCGACCCCGACGATAGTCAGCGGGATCTCTTCCGGCACCGCGCGCAGGAACGCCGCCAAATCCTCCTCGTCGGCGGGCTGGAACAGCACCTCGGCCAACCCTCCGGCGCGGAACCAGGTGATCTTGTCCATCTCGGCGTTGGGCGTCAGCCGTCCGCGCAGGCCGGCAAGCCGGTCGCCAAGTTTGTCGAGCAGGTCCTGGCCGCGCATCACGAGACCGCACCGCTGAGTTCTTTGGGCAGCGCATAGGCCCATTGGGTGATGTTGCCGGCGCCGAGGAAGATGACGAAGTCGCCCGGCTTGGCCAACTCGCGAATGGCGGGGGCGATGGCCACCGCACCGTCGATATAACGCGCATCGCGGTGACCGCCGGAGCGGATGCGCGACACCAGCGCCTCCGAGGTCACACCATCGATCGGCTCCTCGCCCGCCGCATAGACCGGCGCCAGCATCACCGTGTCGGCATCGTTGAAGCAGACCGAGAATTCGTCGAACAGATCGTGCAGTCGGCTAAAGCGGTGCGGTTGCGCGATGGCAATGACGCGGCCCTTGGTGGCGCTGCGCGCCGCCTTCAGCACCGCTGTGATCTCGACCGGGTGATGGCCGTAATCGTCGAAGATTTCGACACCATTCCACGAGCCGGTGTGGGTGAAGCGCCGCTTGACGCCGGCAAAGGACGACAGTCCCTTCTTGATCGCCTCAGCCGACAGGCCGAGTTCATGCGCGACCGCGATCGCCGCGGTCGCGTTGGAGACGTTGTGGCGGCCGGGCATCGGCAGACGCAGATCCGATATCGTCGTCTGGCTGCCGGTCTTGCGGTCGCGGATCACCACGTCGAATTCGCTTGCCGCACCGGCCATGCGATGGTTGGTGAAGCGCACATCGGCCTGGGCATTCTCGCCATAGGTGATGACGCGGCGGTCCTCGATGCGGCTGACCAGCGCCTGCACCTCCGGATGGTCGGTGCACATCACGCCAAAGCCGTAGAACGGCACGTTCTCGACGAACTGGCGAAAAGCCTCGCGCACCTTGTCGAAGCTCCCGTAATGGTCGAGATGCTCCGGATCGATGTTGGTGACGACGGCGATTTCGGCCGGCAGCTTGAGAAAGGTGCCGTCGCTTTCGTCGGCCTCGACGACCATCCATTCGCCGTCGCCCATGCGCGCATTGGTGCCATAGGCATTGATGATGCCGCCATTGATCACGGTCGGGTCGAGCCCGCCGGCATCGAGCAGCGTCGCTACCATCGAAGTTGTCGTCGTCTTGCCATGGGTGCCGCCGATGGCGACGGCCTGACGGAAGCGCATCAATTCGGCCAGCATCTCGGCGCGGCGCACGATCGGCAGCAGCTTTTCGCGCGCCGCCTTCAGCTCCGGATTGGTCTTCTTGATCGCAGTCGACACGACCACCACTTCGGCAGCGCCGATATTCTCGGCTTTGTGGCCGACGAAGCATTCGATGCCCTTGTCGCGCAGCCGCTGCACATTGGCGCTATCAGCCTGGTCTGAACCCTGCACCTTATAGCCGAGATTGTGTAGCACCTCGGCGATGCCGCTCATGCCGATGCCGCCAATGCCAATGAAATGCACCAGGCCGATGGTCTCCGGCATCTTCATCAATGCGTCCCTTTCCTGAAATCCGAAACGGTTTTTCTGGACGCAATAGCCTCTGTGAGATCGGCGAGCAACCGTGCAGCGTCCGGCCGGCCGGCTGACTTTGCGCCGGCAGCCATGGCCGCCAGCCGCTCGGGATTGTCCATCAGACCGCCAATGAGGGCTGCGATGCGCTCCGGCGACAGCGACGATTGCGGATGCACCTCGCCCCCGCCGGCGGCGGCAAGGGCCGCCGCGTTCGCCGCCTGGTCGTGGTCCAGCGCATAGGGATAAGGCACCAGCAGCGCCGGCCGGCCGATGACGGCGATTTCGGAGACCGTCGAGGCGCCGGAGCGCGAGATCACCAGATGCGCCGTCGCCATGCGCTGCGCCATGTCGGTGAAGAAGGGCGAGACCTCGACATGGACGCCAAGTGCCGCATAGCCAGCCTTCACCCGCGCCACGTCGTCGGCACGGGCCTGCTGGGTGATCACCAGCCGCTTGCGTTGCGCCTCCGGCAGCAAGCCGATCGCCGCCGGCATGGCATCGGAAAAGAACTGTGCACCCTGGCTGCCGCCGAACACCAGCAGCCTGAACGGCTCCTCGCCTTGCGATGCCACATAGGGCGTCTTTGCCGCCTCCAGGATCGGCGGCCTGACCGGATTGCCTGTTGTCACCGTCTTGGCGCCGACGGCACTTTCATCTTGCGGCAGGAAGCCGCCGGCAATGGCGTCGACGCGGCCGGACAGCGCCCGGTTGGCGCGGCCCATCACCGCATTCTGCTCATGGATCAGCGTCGGCACCTTGCGCCGTGTCGCGGCATAAAGCGGCGGCAAGGTCGGATAGCCGCCGAAGCCGACAACCGCATCCGGCTTGATCCTGGCGATCACGGCGGAAGCCTGCCGCACACCGCGCCAGATCTTCCAGAACGCGCCAACCAAGGCGACAGGGTTTTTCGAGCCCATCGTCGCCGACTGGATCGGATGGATGGCGGCGGCCGGGAAATGGCCGGCAAAGCGCTCGGCGCGGTCATCCGTCGCCAGATGCACGCTCCAGCCGCGCTCGATCAGCTCATGCGCCAGCGCCTCGGCCGGAAACAGATGTCCACCGGTTCCGCCCGCCGCGAGAAGAATGACACCCCGCGCCATATCACTCCGCCGGCAAAGCGCGCTGCGACAGGGCAAAGCCCATCTGCTTGCGTTTTTCCGGTCGCTTGCGCGTCAGCGCCAGCACCATGCCCATCGAGATGGCAATGGCGATCTGCGAGGAGCCGCCATAGGAGATGAAAGGCAGCGTCATGCCCTTAGCCGGCATCAGCTGCAGGTTGACGCACATGTTGATGACCGACTGCAGGCCGAACACCGTGACCAGCCCGCCGACGGCATAGCGGGTGAAATCGTCATGCTCCTTCAGCGCCGTATTGAGGCCGCGCAGCACGATGAAGGCGAAGATCGACATGATGAAGAAGCACATGATCAGTCCGAACTCCTCGCCGGCAACCGAAAAGACGAAGTCGGCATGCGCGTCGGGGATGACGCGTTTGACCGTGCCCTCGCCCGGGCCGACGCCGAACCAGTGGCCGTTGATCAGCGCCTCACGGCCCATATCGACCTGGAACGTGTCGCCTTCGCCGGTCAGGAACTTGTCGATGCGGGCGGCGACGTGCGGGAACACCGTGTACGCGGCAAACAGGCCGCTGGCGCCAGTGGCGCCAAGCGCGATGATCCACAGCCATGGCAGGCCGGCCATGAAGAACATGACGCCCCAGGTGCCGGTCACCAGCATGGTCTGGCCGAGATCAGGCTGCGCCACCAAAAGCGAGATGACCAGGATCAGCAAAAGCAGCGCGAACAGATTGCCGGGAATGTCAGGCTGGCGCTTGTGTTCGGCGAACAGCCAGGCGCAGACGATGACGAAGGCGGGTTTCAGGAATTCCGACGGCTGGATCGACATGCCGACAAACGACACCCAGCGCCGCGCGCCTTTCACCTCGACGCCGATGTAGAGCACGGCCACCATCAGCACCAGCATGATGCCCAAGATGATCAGCGCCATGCGTCGGATCTGCCGCGACTCCAGGAAGGACACGGCCAGCATCACGCCGAGCGCCGGCACGGTGAAGATGATCTGCCGGGTGGCAAAGTGGAAACTGTCGAGGCCGATGCGTTCGGCCACCGCCGGGCTTGCCGCGAAGGACAAGACGATGCCAAGTCCCATCAGCGACAGGAACGCCGCCAGAAACCAGCGATCGATCGTCCACCACCAGGTCGCAACCGGGCTTTTGTCGAGACGGCTTTGCATTATCGTGCCCCTCCGATGGGTTTAACGCCATCTATAGCATTCGCAGCTTGCCTGAAGGCTTCGCCGCGAACTTCGAAATTCTTGAACTGGTCGAAACTGGCGCAGGCCGGCGACAACAGCACCACCGCCTCGCCGCTGTCATCCTTGGCGGCGTCGTTCGCGGCATGGTCGACCGCGGCGGCCAGCGTGCCCGAGATTTCATAGGGCACGGCTTCGCCCAGCGTCGCCGAAAAAGCAGGCGCCGCCTCGCCGATCAGATAGGCCTTGGCGATGCGCGGGAAGAACCCGCGCAGCGGCTCAATGCCGCCTTCCTTGGGCAGCCCGCCGGCGATCCAGTAAATGCGCGGGAAGCTCGACAGAGCGGGTGCCGCCGCATCGGCATTGGTCGCCTTGGAATCGTTGACAAACAGCACGTGGTCCTTGCGCCCGACCTGCTCCATGCGATGCGCGAGACCGGGAAAGCTCTCGAGCCCGGCCTGTATCTCGCCGAGGCTTAAGCCCACCTTGAGGCAGGCGGCGACAGCCGCAAGCGCGTTCTGCGCATTGTGCTGGCCACGCAACGAACCGATGCCTTCGAGGAAGGCGACGCGGCTATAGCGGCCATGCACGGCTTCCATCAGATCGGTGCCGTCGGCGAAATAACCATCGGTCAGCGGCAGTCGCTTCGAGATGCGGATCACCTGCCTGCCCGCCCGCTCCAGCCGGTCGGCGATCTGCGCGCACCAGCTATCGTCGACGCCGACGATCGCCGTCTCGCTGCCGGCCACCAGCCGCTCCTTGATCGCGGCGTAATGCTGCATGGTACCGTGGCGGTCGAGATGGTCGGGCGTCAAGTTGAGCAGGATGCCGGCCGTCGGATTGATCGAGGGCGCGAGATCGATCTGATAGGACGAGCATTCGACGACATAGTGCCGGTCTGCCTGCGGCGGATCGAGCGTCATGATGGCGCGGCCGATATTGCCGCCCATCTGCATGTCGCGGCCTGCCGATTTCAGGATATGCGCGGTCAGCGCCGTGGTCGTCGACTTGCCGTTGGTGCCGGTGATGGCGACGAACGGCGATGTCGGCGCGCGCGCGATCCGCTCACGGCAGAACAGTTCGATGTCGCCGATCACCTCGACGCCGGCGCCACGCGCCAGCTCCACCGTCCAGTGTGGTTTCGGATGCGTCAGCGGCACGCCGGGCGACAGCACGAAAGCCGAAAACTTCGCCCAGTCGGCGCCACGCAGATCGGCGGTCGCAATGCCCTGGCCCGCGGCCTTGGCGACGCTATCGGGATTGTCGTCCCAGGCCAGCACGTCGGCCCCGCCTTCGATCAGCGCGCGCGCCGTGGCGATCCCCGAGCCACCGAGCCCGAAGAGCGAAACGCGTTTGCCCGAAAAGGATATGGCGGGGATCAAGCGGGCTCCTATCTCAGCTTGAGGGTCGACAGGCCGACCAGCGCCAGGATGACGGCGATGATCCAGAAGCGGATCACCACCTGGCTTTCGGTCCAGCCGAGCTTTTCGAAATGATGGTGGATCGGCGCCATCAGGAAGACGCGCTTGCCGGTCATCTTGAAGTAGCCAACCTGGATGATGACCGACAGGATTTCCACGACAAACAATCCGCCGACGATGACCAGCACGATCTCGTGCTTGGTGGCGACCGCGACGGTCCCGATCAGGCCGCCCATGGCCAGCGAACCGGTGTCGCCCATGAAGATTGCCGCCGGCGGCGCGTTGAACCAGAGGAAGCCAAGACCGGCGCCGATGACAGCGCCGAGCACGACAGCCAGCTCGCCGGTGCCGGGTACGAAATGGATCTGCAGATATTCGGCGAAGACCGCATTGCCGGAGAGATAGGCGATGACGCCGAAGGACGCCGCCGCGATCATGATCGGCACGATCGCCAGCCCGTCAAGGCCATCGGTCAAATTCACCGCATTGCCGGCGCCGACAATGACGAAGCAGGAGAACGGCACGAAGAACCAGCCGAGATTGATGATGAATTCCTTGGCGAAGGGGAAAGTCAGCGACGACGAGAACGGCGCCTGGCCATTGTGCATGATCACCCAGGCGGCAATGCCGGCGATAACGAATTCCAGCGCCAGCCGCGCCTTGCCGGAAAAGCCGAGATGCGACTGCTTCGTCACCTTGAGATAATCGTCGTAAAGGCCGATCGAGCCGAAGCCCAGCGTCACCAGCAGCACCACCCAGACATAGATCGAGGAGAGGTTCGCCCATAGAAGCGACGAGCCGACGATGCCGCACAGGATCATCAGCCCGCCCATGGTCGGCGTGCCGGCCTTCTTGAAATGCGTCTGCGGCCCGTCGGCGCGGATCGGCTGGCCCTTGCCTTGCCT
This sequence comes from Mesorhizobium sp. P2_F5, assembly GCF_056403715.1. Classification (NCBI taxonomy): domain Bacteria; kingdom Pseudomonadati; phylum Pseudomonadota; class Alphaproteobacteria; order Hyphomicrobiales; family Phyllobacteriaceae; genus Mesorhizobium; species Mesorhizobium sp. P2_F5. Next base: position 175,198 of record NZ_JBFUEY010000004.1, read on the forward strand.
GAGCCTGAGCGAATTGATGATGGTCGGCCCGAAGATGAAGACGATCAGCGCCGAGGTGATCAGCGCGCCGCCGGTGCGGAAGGTTATGTAGCGGAAGACATTGAAGACCGAGACCTTGTCCGCAAAATCGACGAGCAATGTAAACATGCGATTCCGTCCCCCGGGACTAGTTCTGTTTCGTGCCTGCGGCTTCCGCCGGATATTTGCCGAGCAAGGCCTCGACCAGTTTTGAAAAGCCGATGCCTTTCGACGATTTGATCATCACCACGTCGCCGGCCTTCAGCGCCGACAACAGCAGCGGCTTCAACTCTTCGGCGCCTGGGCGGTATTCCGTCGCAATCTCGACGGGCAACACATCGGCCAGCGCCTGCATTTCCGGACCGCCGAGAAAGACCGTCTGCGTCCCGGTGCCGACGATCAATTCGGCTAGGGCGGCATGCAGCTTGGCCGAATGGTCGCCGAGCTCGAGCATGTCGCCGAGCACGGCAATCCGCCGCCCCTCGCCCGATACGGGCGTCGCATTGAGCAGTGCCATGGCAGCAGCCATCGATGCCGGATTGGCGTTGTAGCTCTCGTCGATCAGCGTGATTAAGCCCTTGGGGTGGCGCAGCACATGGCGCTTGCCGCGGCCGCGTTCGGCCGACAGATCGGCCAGCGCCTCCGCCGCCTTGCCGATATCGGCTTCAACCAGATGCGCCGCGCCCAGAACCGCCAGCACATTCTGCACCATGTGGCGGCCGGGCGCCCCGATGCGAGCGGTCACATCCTGCCCGCCGATCCTGGCGGTGATGTCGGAATGATCGGCATGCAGCTCGCATTTGGTGAGCTTGTAGGTCGAGCGGGCGTTTTCGCCGAAGCCGAAGACATGTTCGACGCCGGCCGCGCGTGCCATCTTGTCGAGCAGCTTCCAGCGCCCATCGTCGCGGTTGAGCAATGCCGCGCCGCCGGGCTCGATGCCTTCAAAAATCTCGGCCTTGGCCTTGGCGATCTCGTCGAGATTTTTGAAGAAGCCGAGATGTGCGGCGGCGATCAGCGTGACGATTGCGACATGCGGCCGGACCATCTTGACCAGCGGCCGGATCTCGCCGGGATGGTTCATGCCGATCTCGAACACGGCATAGTCGCAATCGTCCGGCATGCGCGCCAGCGTCAGCGGCACGCCCCAATGGTTGTTGAACGACTGCGCCGAGGCATGCACCTTGCCGACGGCCGACAGCACATGGCGCAACGCTTCCTTGGTGGTGGTCTTGCCGGCCGAGCCGGTCACCGCGATGATCTTCGCCTTGGAACGGGCGCGGGCGGCAACACCAAGTTTTTCCAGTGCTGCCAGCACATCCTGCACCACGATCATCGGCGCTGTGAGCCGGCCGAGCGACGGCAGTTTGCCTTCGGCGACAACCAGCACGCCGGCGCCGGCCTTGATCGCCGCGGTCGCAAAATCATGGCCATCCATCGCCTCGCCCTTGATGGCGAAGAAAGCATCGCCCGGCTGCAGGCTGCGGCTGTCGATCGAGATCCCCGATATGCCCTCCGGCATCGGCCCGAGCGGCCGTCCGCCCATGGCGTCGACCAGCGCATCGGCGGTCCACAGCACGCTCATGCGGCCCGCTCCCGCAGCGCAGAGCGGACTTCCTCATGATCTGAGAAAGGAAAGGTCTCGGCGCCGATGGTCTGGCCTTCTTCATGGCCCTTGCCGGCAACGATCAGCGTGTCGCCGGCCTTCAACACGGCGACCGCTTCGTGGATCGCCTTGCGGCGGTCGCCGATCTCGATGGCGCCGGGCGCGGCCGCCAAAATCGCGGCACGGATGGTTTCCGGCACTTCCGAGCGCGGATTGTCGTCGGTGACGATGACGACATCGGCAAGCCGCGTGGCAATCTCGCCCATGATCGGCCTTTTTCCACGGTCGCGGTCGCCGCCGCAGCCGAACACGACGATGACGCGGCCGGTGGTGAATGGGCGCACGGCGGCCAGCACATTTTCCAGCGCATCCGGCTTGTGGGCATAGTCGACATAGACCGGCGCGCCATTGGCGGTCGCGCCGACAAGATCGAGCCGGCCCGGAGCCCCCCGGAGTTTCTCCAATGCCATCAAAGCCTTGGCGACTGGTGTTCCAGTGGAAATCGCCAGACCCGCCGAAACCAGGGCATTGGCGATCTGGAAGTCGCCAGCCAGCGGCAGGTCGATCTCGTAGAGCACGCCGTCGGCTTCGACCTCGGCGCGCTGGCGATGGCGCTCGTGCTCGACCCGCTTCAGGCGGAGAAAATCGCCATGGCGGCCGACCGTCAGCACCTTGAGCCCGGCAGCCTGCGCTGCCTTGATCGTCGGCGCTGACCAAGGATCATCGGCAAAAATGACGGCCGGCGCGCCTTTCGGCAGCAACGCATCGAACAGGCGCAATTTGGCGCGGTGGTAGTCCTCGACCGTCGGATGGTAATCCATATGATCGCGGCCGAGATTGGTGAAACCGCCGGCAGCGAGCTTCACGCCATCGAGGCGACGCTGGTCGAGACCGTGGCTGGAGGCTTCCATCGAGGCGTGGGTGACGCCGGCCTCAGCCAACTCCTTGAGCAACTGATGCAAAGCCACAGGATCGGGCGTGGTCAGCGAGCCATAATCATTGCGGCCCGGCGCCACCACGCCGGTGGTGCCGATCGAAGCGGCGGCAAAGCCGGCCTGCTCCCAGATCTGTCTGGTGAAGGCGGCGACCGAAGTCTTGCCCGCGGTGCCGGTCACCGCGACCATGGTCTCAGGCTGCTTGCCGAAGAAGCGTGCTGCACTCAGCGCCAGCGCCAGGCGCGGGTCCTCGACTGTGAGAAGCGGGACGGACAGGCCGGTAACGGAACTGGCTTTGCCCACAACGATCGCCGCCGCGCCGCGCTTAGCCGCATCGGCGGCATAGGCAGCACCATCCGCCTTGCTGCCGGCGAGCGCGAAGAAGACGACGCCCGGCCTCACCTGGCGGGAATCCGACGAAATCCCGGTTACCTCCACATCGCGGGATGTTGTTCCCTCGACAGGCAGGATACCGGCTAAATCTCTCAGGTGCATCGAACCCCGTTTATCTCAACAAAATAGCGCGCAGTTGCCGGCGCGCCCCAAGAATCACTGATAGGAAACCAGCGTTGCACCATTTTCATGGCTGAAATCTGGCTTCACGCCAAGCATGGCGGCTGCCCGCCTGATGATGTTGCCAGCCATAACCCCCGCATTGTTGGCGGCGACGTCGGTCATCCCCGGCTTTTCCGGATGCGGCGCGTCGGCAATCGTAAACACCAGATATTGCGGATCGTCCATCGGGAAGGCGGCGACGAAGGTGTTGAAATTCAATTCCTTCGAGTAGCGGCCATTGATGACCTTCTCGGCCGTTCCGGTCTTTCCGCCAACGCGGTAGCCGGGGGCCCTGGCGTTTCTAGCCGAGCCTTTCTCGGCATTGAGCGTGTAGAGGTAGCGCATGCCCTCCACCGTCTTTTCGCTGACCACTCTCTTGGCCACCGCCATGGCATCCTGCTGGCTGCGGACCAGGAAAGTCGGCGGGATCAGGTAGCCCTGCATCAGCGCCGCGCAGCCGACAGCGGCCTGCAGCGGCGTCGTCGACACGCCATGGCCGAACGCGATGGTGAAGGAGTTGACCTGTTTCCAGACCTTCGGTTCGGTCGGGCGCGCGACTTCAGGCAGTTCGGTCTGCATCCTGTCCAAAAGGCCAAGGCGATGCAGGAATTCGCGGTGCCCCTCGATGCCGACCATTTCGGCCTCACGGGCCGATCCGATGTTGGAGGAGTAAAGGAACACCTCCGGCAATGACAACACGCGGTTCTTGCCATGGAAATCGTGGATGGCCTGATGGCCGACACGGATCGGGTGTGACGCGTCGAAACGGCTGTTCATGTTAGCCTTGCCGGAATCGAGCGCCATTGCCGAGGTAAAGCTCTTGAACGTAGAGCCCATCTCATAGAGGCCGGCCGACATCCGGTTCAGGCGGTCCTTGTCCTGTGCATTAAAGGGATTGTTCGGATCGAAATCCGGCACCGAGGCCATCGCCACCACTTCGCCGGTCTTGATGTTGAGCACGACGGCGCCGGCGCCCATGGCGCGATAGCGCTCCAGGCCGGCGGCAATCTCGTCGCGCACCACATGCTGGACGCGCAGATCGATCGAGAGCTGCACCGGCTTCAGGTCCTTTGCCACCGCCAGGCCCGAGGCCTGGAGGTCGCTCAGCCCCTGCTCGTCGATATATTTCTCCATGCCGGAGATGCCCTGATTGTCGATGTTGGTGAGGCCGACAATGTAGGACGAGGTCACGCCGGCCGGATAGAAGCGGCGCTTTTCGGTGCGAAAGCCGATACCGGGAATGCCGAGCTGCATGATGTCGGCCTGCTGCTTGGGCGTCAGCTGCCGCTGCAGCCAGACGAAGCCGGCGCCGCTCTTGAGCTTGTGGTAGGTCTGCTCGGGGTCGATGTCAGGCAGAATGGTCGACAGCTTTTCGATCGCCTCGTCGGCATCGACGATGCGGCGCGGCTCGGCAAACAGCGATGCCGTCTTGATGTCGGTCGCCAGCACTTCGCCGTTGCGGTCGACGATGTCGGGACGCGACGCCGTCACCCGGCTTTGCGGCCCGCCCGACATGTCGGGGGACTGGAAACCGAGATAAACCAGCCGCCCGGCGATGGTCGAATAGATGCCGAAGAACACCGCCATCGTCATGATGATGCGGGTCTTGGCCTTGCCGCCGGTCGCCTTGCGCGCGCCTTCGACGACGATCGAGCCGTCCTCACCGGTCCTTGCGCGGCGCTTCAGCAATTTGCCGATCGATGGAAGTTTGGCGATCATTGGACGATGGCTCCGGTCACCACGGGATCCTTGCCGTCGGCTGGTCCTTTGCTGGAATTGTCGGCCATGCCGCCAAGCCGCTGCGACGACAGGTCCTCGATGTTGAGCGGTTTTGCCGGAAGATCGTCGAGACCGACGATCTGTCGCGCGTTGACCGGCTCGAGTGCGAGCTGCGATTTGTAGGTTTCAGCCAGCTTTTGCAGGCGCGACGGCTGGGTCAGCAGGCTCCAGTCGGCCTTGAGCAGGTCGATCGTGTCCTCCTCATAGCGGATCTGCGCCTCGATCTTCTGCACCGAAGCCAATTGTTCCTCGGCCTCGCGCTTGGCCTTGTAGGTCAGGGCCGCGGCCGAGACCATGACGGCGATCAGGACTATGTCGCTGGTTCGAAACAATTGTTCACCTCTCTCGCGGCGCCTGGATGCCGGGAAGTTTTGGAAGGCCGAAAATCGAAAGATCGCCGGCGCGCGCCGGCGCCTCGGTGCGGATCGCAGCGCGCAGTCTGGCCGAGCGTGCGCGTGGATTGGCTGATATTTCGGCGTCGCCGGGCGTGGCGCCGCCACCGGCCTTGCGGAAGGTTGCTGTACGTGCATGCGCCTCGGGCATATGGCGCGAGCCGGTCACCGCGTCGGCGCGATCGGCGATGAAGCGCTTGACGATGCGGTCTTCCAGCGAATGGAACGTCACCACGGCAAGCCGCCCGCCGGGTTTCAGCACGCGCTCGGACGCCACCAGGGCCTTGGCCAGTTCGCCCAGCTCGTCATTGACGAAGATGCGCAGCGCCTGGAAGACGCGGGTAGCCGGGTGAATCTTGTCCTTCGGTGCGCGGCCGATATGTGTCTCGATGGCGTCGGCGAGGTCGAGCGTGCGCTCGAACGGACGTTTTTCGCGACGGCTCTCGATCATGCGGGCGATGCGACCGGCGTTGCGCTCCTCGCCAAGGAAGCCGAAGATGCGGGCGAGATCGCCAATCTTGAACGAATTGACGACATCGGCGGCGCTCAAGCCGGCCTGTGCCATGCGCATGTCGAGCGGCCCATCGGCGCGGAACGAGAAACCGCGCTCGGCCTGGTCGACCTGCATGGAGGAAATACCGATATCGAGCACAACGCCGTCTGCGCTTTCGACGTGCTCGTCCAGCGTCGAGAACGGCGCCTGCACCAGCCTCAGCCTGCCGGCGGATTGCTGTTCCAGGCTGCGTCCAGCGGCAATGGCGTCCGGATCGCGATCGATCGCCACCACCGAGGCGCCGCTTGCCAGGATCGCTTTGGTGTAGCCACCCGCGCCGAACGTGCCGTCGACGATCACATCGCCGGCTTTGGGCGAGAGCGCTTCCAGCACTTCGGCAAGGAGGACCGGAATGTGGCGGACCGATCCGCCAACGGCGCTGATATCATCGCCGTGATCCGCCATCATTCCGGTCGCTCCCCAGGCTTCGTCCCCTGCCGAAGCTGCAAAAGCCGGGCGCGCGCCTGCGCTCCATAGGCGGCAAGCCGCCCCGGTTCCCAAACTTGAAAGAAATTGCCGCGGCCGACAAAGGCCACTTCGCTCGTGATGCCCGTATGCTCGCGAATGAAATCGCTCATCGTGATGCGGCCGTCCTGGTCGAGTTTCAGGAACGTCCCGTCGCCATGGCAGAAGAACGACATGTCGTCCGCCGCCTGCAAAAAGGGGTCCTCCAGCGCGATGCGCTGCTCGTAGCGGTCGAGCAAATCGAGGCCGCCGACATCCATCGCCGGGACATCCAGCCCGCGCAGCGCGTAGAGCTCCGAATAGCCGCGCTTCTGCACGACCGCGCGGAAATGCGCCGGAACGGAGACCCGCCCCTTCGCATCGATCCTGTTCACCGCGCTTGACAGAAACCGGTCCATGACACGCTACAGCCGCTTCCGCCGCCGCACCCCTCTCCATGTTTTCGTCCGCGCCAGAGAGGCGCGTCCCCTGCCGAAAATCTGCTTCGGTCCCAACAGCAAAACCCCGCAAACGCACAGCCGCCGCGGCTGCCCGATTGGCGTACGCTTTACCCTGACGCGGAACGAAGGCTTTGGTGTCGAAATGGGATATCATGGGGCACTATGGGCGTCAACGGGATCAGGCTTCACAAACGCGCGCGCTACAACCGGTGAGAGCAGCTTTGACAACGCTCCCGTCTTTATCGTCCATTAAGCCTAACGAACCGTTTAGAGCGGCCTTGGCCCAACCGGAGGCGGCTTGCCGTGCATCGCGGCCGCGCATAGCGTCAGCCCGTCTTTCCGCTCAGCAACAAGGTTTGAAAATCCATGTCCGAAACAGCCAGGTCACGCGCGGCGTCCCTTGCCCATCTGCGTCGCGACGGGCTTGCCAAAGGCGACCCGATCCCGTTGCCTCTGACCATGGCCGCCATTTTCCACAACCCGGGCGATGGCGCCGGCTACAGTCAGTATGGCCGTTACAGCAACGCCACCTGGGATGCGGTCGAGCACATGCTGGCGCATCTGGAAGACGCGCCCTGCGTCGGCTTCCCCTCAGGAATGGCGGCCATCTCAGCGGTGTTTTTCGGGCTGCTGAAATCGGGCGACCGCGTCCTTTTGCCCTCCGATGGCTATCACGCCACACGAGCGCTGGCCGAGCGCTTCCTCAAGCCGTTCGGCATCGCCTATGACCTCAGGCCGACACCGACCTTCCTCGACGGCGGCTTCGACGGCTATCGCCTTGTCTATGTGGAGACCCCGTCAAATCCGCGATTGGACATCTGCGACATCACAGCCGTCGCCGAGGCTGCCCACAGGGCGGGTGCGACCGTCGTCGTCGACAACACGACGATGACGCCATTCGGCCAGCGGCCGCTCGATCTTGGCGCCGACATTGTCGTTGCCGCCGACACCAAGGCGGCCAATGGCCATTCCGATGTGCTGTTCGGCCATGTCGCGAGCCGCAACCCCGACATCATCGCCGCCGTCACTGGCTGGCGCGAGACCGCGGGCGGCATTCCCGGCCCGTTCGAAGCCTGGCTGGTGCATCGCGGCCTGGAGACGCTGGATGTGCGGTTCGACCGCATGTGCAGTTCCGCTGAGGAGATCGCCAAGCGCCTCAAAAACCATCGCGCCGTGAGCGGCCTGCGCTATCCCGGGCTGGAAGGAGACCCGTCGCACAATCTCGCCCGTGCCCAGATGGAGCGCTTCGGCTTCCTCGTCTCCTTCGAACTCGCCGCCGAGGACAAGGCCGAGGATTTCATCAACAATTGCACACTGATGCAGGCGGCAACGTCCTTCGGCGGCGTCCACACCTCCGCCGAACGTCGTGCCAAACGCGGCGACGCCGTTCCGCCAGGCTTCGTGCGCCTGTCGGTGGGTTGCGAGCCGGTGGAAGAACTCTGGCTGGCGATCGAGGCATCGCTTGACAAGATCGGCGCTTGAACGGGCGGTTTAGGTGACCAGGTCGTCGGCGCCAATATCGCGCCTGCCGTGCAAGACGCGAACGATCTCGATCGCGTCTCCGCCGACACGGTACAAAATGAGATATTCGCCGACGATCAGATGACGAATGCCAGGTGCGATATCGTCGCGCGGAGCGCCTGAGTGTGGATACGTTGCCAGTTGCTGCCAGCGGGCGTCGATACGGTCGAGCAACCGATCGGCCGCAGCATCGCTGTTGCGTGCAACATGAAGCCAGATCGCGATCAGGTCGTCTTCTGCGCGCGCATTGCGGACGATGGGCAGCAAACTCATGCTGCGTCGTCGCCTCTCAATCGTCTACGTGCTTCTGCCTTGATTTCATCCATCGACGCAAACCGTCCCGGCCCGCTGTCGATCCCTTCCTGCACCAGTTTGCGCAACTCCTCGACCGTGTAGCCGAGCAGGTCGCGGCGGTCTTTCCATTGCCGGAGCGCGTCACGAATGACTTCGCTGGCCGAGGCATATTCGCCGGCAGCCACCACATCGTCGACCGCCGCCGCCAGTTCCGGCGAAAGCGTGATGCTGCGTTTGTCGACATGACCCATGACGTGCTCCTTGATCCATCCATCACGATGGTATGGTACGATTTAATCGCACCAGCTTCAAGAACGCCATGGCTCTCAGCCCACCCGCGCGGTTGGTTCAATTGCTGAAGCACATGAATCGACAGCTGTGCCCGAAGGCGCAGCCTGCTGATCTCAAAGGATTAATCGCGATATTGTGGAGAATTGCCAGCTGGCCTGTAAGCCGGGTTTTGTATGGCCCTCGCCCCTTGCGGGACGAGAACGTGGCGGCCATTCATCTTGGGCGCATGTTGCCATGCGCCTCACGCAACCTACCCGGACGGTGGGCCGGAAACAGCCCTCGAAGGTTTCCCCTCGCACCGTCCCTATTCGGTCTTGCTCCCGGTGGGGTTTACCGTGCCGCTCCTGTTGCCAGTCGCGCGGTGGGCTCTTACCCCACCCTTTCACCCTTGCCCCGATAAATCGTGGCGGTTTGCTTTCTGTGGCACTTTCCCTGGGGTCGCCCCCGCCGGCCATTAACCGGCACCGTGTTCCCATGGAGCCCGGACTTTCCTCACCCGCAGCCTTTCGGCTTTGCGGGTGCGGCCGCCCGGCCAGCTGGCAGAGCGTATAAAGGGGTTCACGTGCGAAAACGCAAATGAAAAAGCAGACTTATGCCGGAGATCCAAGGGCTGCCATCTGCACCTTGACCTTGCCGCAATAGGCGGCCGACACCGGGTTCATCCGCGTCGCGGCATGGCCGGCATTGTATTTCAGGATGGTGCCGCAGGTCGTGCCGCCGCCGAGGTTGCGCGCCATGGCGAGATACTTCATGCCGTATTTGATGTTGGTGTCGGGATTGAACAGACCCTTGGTCGAGCCGCTATAGCCCATCATCCGCGCCGTGGCCGGCTTGATCTGCATCAGGCCGATTTCGCCCGCGCTGCCGACGATATTCGGCCGGTAGTTGCTCTCGATCTTGATGACTGCCTTGGCCAGCGACACCGGCACGCCTTCGGCCGCCGCATAGCGGGCAATGATCGCCGAATATTGGCCGCCGAGGGCGGCTGCCGCCGTCGATTCCGCTGCGGTGCTTGGACCGATCGACGCGGTCGTCGTCAGGTCGACGCTTTTCCTGCCGCGCTTCAAATGCCTTTTGGCCGTCGCTTTTCTGGCCTTCACCACCGCTGCTTTCTGCACTTTTGCGGTGGTTGCCCTTTTTGCTTTTGGGTTCGCTTTCGTCATGGCGGTTTTGGCGGGGGCGGTTTTGGCGGGGGCGGTTTTGGCGGGTGCGGTGAAGAAGCCCTGGTCTGCCCTCTGGCTCAGTGGTGCGGCATCGGCCGCGCTGAAGGCAAAAGTCATCACGCCGGCAGCAATAGCTGCCGTTACAACGGTCAATTTCTGCATGTGGTCCTGTTCTGTCTGGGCCGCGCGAAGATCTTCACGCAGCAACGCCTAATCAATATCGGGACTTCCGGGGGGATGAAGGCCTGATAACTTGCACGAACTGCCTTTGAGGGCGGAATTGGTGTCGAACAAGGCGAGGCAATTCACTTTGAGTGACAGGCTGTAACTTAAAGAACCTGGGATAGACTATTTGGACGAGACTGCCCTATGGGAAGTCAGCAGGCTTTGCAGCGTGCGGATCGTCGAACCGTCAGCGATGCCATCCACCAGCCGTGGCCGGAAATGCCGCTGAAACGCTTCGACGACGATTTCGGTTTGGCGGTCGAAGACACCGGATATCTCCACGCCATAGCCGTAGAGCGCCAGCATCGACTGCAGCGCCTCGACCTCGGCGCCGGTATCGCCGGCTTTCAGCACCGGGCCGCGCCGGATCGACGACGCAGGCACGAGATGGCCGACCCCGGCCGCAAACAGCGCCTTCCAGGGGAATTTTTCGCCTGGGTCGATCTTGCGCCCCGGCGCGATGTCGGAATGGGCGAGCACGCGTTGAGCCGCGATGGAATGCCGCCCGATTATCCCTTTGCAGAGGCAAATCACCGCCTCGATCTGCCTCTTGGGAAAGGTCGAATAGCCGAGCGCATGGCCGGGATTGACGATTTCGATGCCGACCGAGCAGGAGTTGATGTCGGTGCGCCCGAACCATGAACTTGCGCCGGCATGCCAGGCGCGGTCGCTTTCGCGCACCATCTGGACGATGCGGCCATCTTCGTGGACCAGGTAGTGCGAGGAAACCTCGCTCGCCGGATCGCACAGCCAGGCTTCCGCCCCGGCCCCCGTCGCCATGCCGGTATAGTGCAGCACGATCATGTCGGGCCTGAGCGTCTCGCGCCGCTGGCCGAAATTCGGCGATACCCTGACCTCGGCGCCTGGCTCGTCGGGCAGGAAGCCGCTCATGCGTGCCTGAGGCCCCGCTCGATCATCTCGTAGGCCGCATTGATCGCCGCGACCCTGGTCGTCGCGATCTTGATGAACTCCTGCGGCAGGCCGCGCGCGATCAGCCGGTCGGGATGATTGTCGGAGACCAGCTTGCGATATCGCTTCTTGACCTCGTCGAACGGCTTGCCGCGCTCGATGCCGAGCACGACATAGGGATCGCCGGCGCCGAGATTGACGTGCCTGGCCATGATCGCTTCGTAATGCGTCTCGTCGATGCGGAAAATCTCGGCAATACGGTGCAGGAAAATGCCTTCGCGTTCATGCACCAGCCCATCGGCCTTGGCGATGTGGAACAGCCCGTCGAGTATGTCTTCCAGCATGGCGCAGTTCGAATGGCCAGAACCGCACATCCGCGCCATCTGCTCGGCATAGGTCTCGAACCCGGCCACGTCGCGCTTGGCCAGATCGTAGAGCCGCGCCACGTTGCGGGTCTGCTCTCTCGGCACCTCGAATATTTCCTGGAAGGCGCGCACCTCGTCCTGGGTGACGATACCATCGGCCTTGGCCATCTTGGCCGACAGCGCAATCATCGCCACCGAGAAGGCAACGCGCCGGCGTAGATCCGGGTCGCCGGAGAAAACCGTGCGCACGGCTTCGACCACTTCGGCAACGCCGGAAGTGGCTGAAGAAGAAACGCGGGTGATGAACTCGCCGAGGCGATCCCAAATCGACATGAGCGCTTATTAGGGCGGCCGGCCACCGCTATCAAGCTGAGACAGTGCCGCAGGGTGGATCGATTTACGCAAACAGCCGACACGCCAGATCGCAAATCATAGGAATTAGCCGATTATAGCCCACGAAACCGCCCGGCGTGGCCCTAAACGCAGGAAGGCCGGCGCGAAGCCGGCCTCCTCTCCCGTCACATCAAAGTGACCGAGACTGCTGCTACTGCGCGGGGGCGGCAGGAGCAGGTGTTGCCGGAGCCGGTTCAGCGGGCTTCGGGGTATCGGGATTTGCCGGCTGCATCGGCTGTTCGGCGGCCGGCGGATTGGTGCTCTGGGTGGTGGTGTTATCCGTGCCGCTGTCGCTGCAGGCGGCAACGCCGAGCAGGGCCAGGGCGGAAACGGAAGCAAGAATGAGCTTTTTCATGACATCTCTCCTTCAACACGCGCTCACATTGCGGTGAACGGTCAAAGAGGAAATGCATCAGACGGCCATGAGTTTCGTAACGTTGCGTTTCCATATGTAACATCCCAAGCGGCGATTGCAGCTCGGGCGATGGCGCACTAACAGTCTGAAACCAAATGCAATGCCGGAGCCGAGCCGTGGACAAGAAATGGGATTTTTGGATCGATCGCGGCGGCACCTTCACCGACGTGATCGGACGCGACCCGGACGGCGGGTTGCATCCCAGGAAACTCCTGTCGGAAAACCCCGAGGCCTACCCCGACGCGGCCATAGCCGGAATCCGCGAGTTGCTCGGCCTGAAATCCGGCGTCGCCATTCCGTCCGGTCTGATCGGCGACATCAAGATGGGCACCACCGTCGCCACCAACGCGCTGTTGGAGCGCAAGGGCGACCGCGTGCTGTTGCTCATCACCAAGGGCTTTCGCGATGCGCTGAAGATCGCCTATCAGGCGCGGCCCGACATCTTCGCCAAGGAGATCATCCTTCCCGAACAGCTCTATGAGCGGGTCATCGAGATCAACGAGCGCGTGCGCGCCAATGGCGATGTCGAACGCCTGCTCGACATCGCAGCCTGCCGCCCTGCCATCGAACAGGCTCGCGCCGACGGCATCGATGCGGTGGCGATCGTCTTCATGCATGCCTGGAAATACCCCGACCACGAAAAGGCTGTGGCGAAAGTCTGCCGCAAGATCGGCTTTTCGCAGATTTCGGTCAGCCATGAGGTCTCGCCGCTGATCAAGCTGGTCGGCCGCGGCGACACCACCGTGGTCGATGCCTATCTGTCGCCGATCCTGTCGCGCTATGTGCAAAGGGTGGCGGGAGAACTGGGCGCTGTCCCACCAGCGCCTCACTCCGTCACGCCCCCCTCTGCCCTGCCGGGCATCTCCCCCACGAGGGGGGAGATTGGCCAATCCCCTCGCCTGATGTTCATGATGTCGTCCGGCGGGCTTACCGCAGCCGACATGTTCCAAGGCAAGGATGCGCTGTTGTCCGGTCCAGCCGGCGGCGTCGTCGGCATGGTCGAGACAGCAAAGCTCGCCGGCTTCGAGAAAGTCATCGGTTTCGACATGGGCGGCACGTCCACCGACGTCGCCCATTATGACGGCGAGTATGAGCGCGCCTTCGACACCGAGGTTGCCGGCGTGCGCATCCGCGCGCCGATGATGCGCATCCATACCGTCGCCGCCGGCGGCGGCTCGATCCTGCATTACGAAGCCGGCCGCTTCCGCGCCGGGCCGGATTCCGCCGGCGCCAATCCCGGACCTGCCGCCTATAGACGCGGTGGCCCGCTCGCCGTCACCGACGCCAATGTGATGCTGGGCAAGCTGCAGCCCGATTTCTTCCCGGCGATTTTCGGACCCGGCCAGGACCAGCCGCTGGACGTCGCCGCCGTGCGCGAAAAATTCGCCGCACTCGCCACCGAAATCGGCGACGGCCGCACGCCAGAGGCCGTCGCCGAAGGCTTTGTCACTATTGCCGTCGAGAACATGGCCAATGCCATCAAAAAAATCTCCGTCCAGCGCGGCTATGACGTCACCGAATATCTCCTGAATTGCTTTGGCGGCGCCGGTGGCCAGCATGCCTGCCTGGTTGCCGACGCGCTCGGCATGGAGGCGGTGCTGATCCATCCCTTCTCTGGCCTGCTGTCGGCCTATGGCATCGGCCTGTCGTCCGTTTTCGCGTCGCGCCAGCAAGCGCTGCTCAAGCCGCTTGCCGAAGAGTCCAGGACCGAGATCGGCAGCCTCATTGCCTCGTTGAAAAAGGCCGTCATCGCCGAACTCGCGGCGCAAGGCATCGCGCAGGACAAGGTTGCCGCAAAGCCGGTGCTGCACATCCGCTATGACGGCACCGATACGACGCTGCCGGTGAATTTCGAGCAGGACTCCATCTTCCAGGCCAGGCGCGATTTCGAAGTCGCCCACAAGGCGCAGTTCGGTTTCGTCTATGACGACAAGCCGATGATCGTCGAGACCGTCGGCGTCGAAGGCAGCGAAATTACCGAGGCCAGGGCCGAGGCCTATGCGCCTGCCGGACCGGCAAGGGTTGAAGCCGGCGCTTCCGGAACGCGGCGCATCTACACCGAAGGCCGATGGCACGAGGCCGGCATTCATCGTCGCGAAAATCTGCGCCCCTCCAATCTGGTTCCAGGTCCTGCCCTGATCATCGAGCCGAACCAGACCATCGTCGTCGAACCGGGCTGGCGCGCCGAAATCACTGACGTCAATCACGTCGTCATTCGCCGCACGGAACGGAAAGTGCGCACGGCTGCCCTCGGCACCGAAGCCGATCCGGTGATGCTGGAGGTCTTCAACAACCTCTTCATGTCGATCGCCGAGCAGATGGGCGTCACGCTGCAGAACACCGCCTATTCCGTCAACATCAAGGAAAGGCTGGACTTTTCCTGCGCCGTCTTCGACCGTCACGGCGCGCTGGTCGCCAATGCGCCGCACATGCCGGTGCATCTGGGCTCGATGGACCGCTCGGTCGAAACCATCATCCGGCTGAACTCCGGCGACATCCACCCCGGCGACGTCTTTGCGCTGAACGCACCCTACAATGGCGGCACGCATCTGCCTGACATCACCGTGGTGACGCCGGTGTTCGAGGAAGCGCGCCCAATCTCCCCCCTTGTGGGGGAGATGTCGGCGAAGCCGACAGAGGGGGGCGCTGTCCCGCCAGCCTCTCGTTCTGTCGCGCCCCCCTCTGCCCTGCCGGGCATCTCCCCCACAAGGGGGGAGATTGGCCAATCACCCAAGATCCTGTTCTACGTCGCCTCGCGCGGCCATCATGCCGATATTGGTGGTACGGCCCCTGGCTCGATGACCCCGCTTGCCACAACGGTCGACGAGGAAGGCGTGCTGTTCGACAATTTCCGCGTCGTCGATCGCGGAAAATTCCGCGAGGCGGAACTGCAAACGCTGCTCACCGACCACCCCTACCCCGCCCGCAACCCGCACCAGAACATCGCCGACCTCAAGGCGCAGATCGCCGCCAATGAAAAGGGCGTGGCGGAACTGCGCAAGATGGTCGCCCATTTCGGCCTCGATGTCGTCGAAGCCTATATGGGCCATGTCCAGGACAACGCCGCCGAAAGCGTGCGCCGCGTGCTGGAGCGGCTGCCCGACACGTCCGAATATGAATACCCGACCGACACTGGCCAGGTCATCAAGGTGAAGATCACCGTCGACCGACAAAAGCGCGAGGCGACCGTCGACTTTACCGGCACGTCGCCGGTGATGAAGAACAATTTCAATGCGCCCGAACCCGTCGCCCGCGCGGCTGTGCTCTATGCCTTCCGCGTCATGGTCGAGGACATGATCCCGATGAATGCCGGCTGCCTGCGGCCCATCAACATCATCATCCCCGACGGCTCGATGCTGAAGCCCGCCTACCCCGCCGCCGTCGTCGCCGGCAATGTCGAGACCTCGCAGCATGTCACCAACGCGCTGTTCGGTGCCATGGGCGCGATGGCCAATGCGCAAGGCACGATGAACAACCTGACCTTCGGCAACAAGCAATACCAGTATTACGAGACGATCTGCTCGGGCTCGCCGGCCGGGCAGATGAATTCCGGCCGTGGCTTTGCCGGCACCTCCGGCGTCCACACCCACATGACCAATTCGCGCCTCACCGATCCGGAAGTGCTGGAACTGCGCTTTCCCGTTTTGCTCGAGGATTTTCACATCCGCCTGGGATCCGGCGGCAAAGGCAAATGGAGCGCCGGCGACGGCACCAAACGCACCATCCGTTTCCTCGAAAAGATGGAATGTGCGATCCTATCCTCGCATCGCAACCGTCCGCCACAAGGCCTGGATGGCGGCGGTGATGGCGAGGTCGGTTCGACCAAGATCCGCCGCAACGACGGCAGCGTCGAGATGCTGAAGGCTTGCGACCAGACCGTGCTCGACGCCGGTGACGCCGTCATCCTGACGACACCGACGCCGGGCGGATTTGGTCAAGATTAAAGCACGTCGCCCAAAAATTGTTCATTCGTTTTGGGAAAACGACTTGCATCAAAACAACAACCTGAAGCGTCAACAGCCTGTCACTGGCCTGTCATGACGCTGCGCTACCCGCTTGCGCCAAAGCAAATGGGGAATCATTAGCCATGACGGACGTTTCGGCAGATCTGGTCTTTCGCCGTGGCAAGGAAGTTGGAAAAGCCGTCTACCAGAACCGCCCGCTGTCCAAGGCCGGCCTTTCCGAGCGGCTGTTTGCGCTCCTGTTTTCCGGCCTCGTCTATCCGCAGATCTGGGAAGACCCCGAAGTCGACATGGAGGCCATGCAGCTTGGGCAGGGCCACCGCGTCGTCACCATCGCCTCCGGCGGCTGCAACATCCTCGCTTACCTGACCCGTTCGCCTGAACGCATCGACGCGGTCGATCTCAACGCCGCCCACATCGCCTTGAACCGGATGAAGCTGGAGGCGGTGCGCCACCTACCTTCGCAGGGCGACCTGTTCCGTTTCTTTGGCGCCGCCGACACCAGCCACAATTCGGAAGCCTATGACCGCTTCATCGCGCCGCATCTCGATCCGGTCAGCCGCCACTACTGGGAGCGCCGCAACTGGCGCGGCCGCCGTCGCATCACCGTCTTCGACCGCAATTTCTACCAGACCGGCCTGCTCGGCCTGTTTATCGCCATGGGCCATCGCACCGCCAAATTCTTCGGTGTCGACCCCGCCGGCATCATGGCGTCGAAGAGCATCGGCGACCAGCGCCGCTTCTTCAACGAAGAGCTGGCGCCGGTCTTCGACAAGAAGCTGTTGCGCTGGGCGACATCTCGCAAGGCCTCGCTGTTCGGTCTCGGCATTCCGCCGGCGCAGTACGATTCGCTGATCACCTCGGGCGACGGCTCAATGGCCAGCGTGCTGAAGGCCCGGCTGGAAAAGCTCGCTTGCGATTTTCCTTTGAAGAACAATTACTTCGCCTGGCAGGCTTTTGCTCGCCGCTATCCCAATCCGGGTGAGGCCGCCCTTCCCGCCTATCTCGAAGAACGCAATTACAAGGCGATCCGCAACAATGTCGGTCGCGTTGGCATCCACCATGCCAATCTGATCGAATTCCTGGCCGGCAAGGATGCCGGGACGGTCGACCGCTTCATCCTGCTCGACGCACAGGACTGGATGACGGATGACCAACTCAACGCGCTGTGGTCTGAGATCACCCGCACCGCCTCGGTCGGCGCCCGCGTCATCTTCCGCACCGCCGCCGAACCCAGCCTGCTGCCAGGCCGCGTCTCAACCTCGCTGCTCGACCAGTGGACCTACGAGGACGAAGCTTCGCGAGACTATTCGGCCCGCGACCGCTCGGCAATCTATGGCGGCTTCCACCTCTATCTGAAGCGCGCGGCATGAGCACGAGCGAACTGCCGGCCGACCATGCCGAACTGATGGACGGCGTCTATCGCTGGCAGCGCCACATCTACGACCTGACCCGCAAGTACTACCTGCTCGGCCGCGACCAGATGATAGCGGGGCTGGATGTGCCGGCGAACGGCACAGTGCTCGAACTCGGCTGCGGCACCGGACGCAACATTGCGCTTGCCGCCCGCCGCTACCCGGATGCCCGCTTCTACGGCCTCGACATTTCGGCCGAGATGCTGGAGACGGCCAGCGCTGCCGTCGCCCGCGAGGGCCTCTCCGGCCGCGTCGTGCTGGCGCGCGGCGACGCCACCGATTTCGATGCCAAAACCCTGTTCGGCGTCGAGCGCTTCGACCGCATCTTCGTGTCCTACTCGCTGTCGATGATCCCCGGTTGGGAAAAGACGGTTTCAGCAGCTCTCGCGGCACTCGCACCCGGCGGCTCGCTGCACGTCGTCGATTTCGGCCAGCAGGAAGGCTTGCCTAACTGGTTCCGGACATTGCTGCGCGGCTGGCTCAAAAAATTCCATGTCGCGCCGCGTGAATCGTTGCGCGAAGTCCTGGAATCGGAATCTCGGCGAACCGGCGCAACCTTCCGTTTCCGCACGCTTTATCGTGGCTACGCCTGGCTGGCGGTGATAGGGCCGCGCAACCTCACCTCCCCCTCGATGGGGGAGGTCGCGCCGAAGGCGCGGGTGGGGGTGAAGCGCTAGGCACCCCACCCCGGCGCTGCGCGCCGACCCTCCCCATCAAGGGGAGGGTAAAGGAGCTAATGCAGCGCCTTCACCAGCGCTCCAAGCATCACCTGCGGCCGATAGCCGAGTTTGGCCGGGGTCAGCCCCAGCCGCACCACCACCAACTGCTCCGACGGGATGATGGCGACCGTCTGGCCGTCATGGCCCTCCATCCAGTAGGTATCCTTGGGCAGGCCGGCGGCGACGCCGGCGCCGGGGTTTCCTTCGTCTCCGGGAGCCTCGATCCACAGCTGCCCCTTGCCATAGACTTTCGAGGCGGGCGCCGGCTCGCGCATCCAGTCGACGAAACCGGCCGGCAGGATCTGGTTGCCGTTCCACACCCCGCCTTGCAGCAGGAACTGCCCGAAGCGCGCCCAGTCATGGCCGGTGGCGTAGAGATAGGATGAGCCGACGAAGGTACCCTCTTCGTCGGTTTCGAGCACCGCGCTCTGCATACCGAGCGGCGCGAACAACGCGGTGCGCGGCCACGCCAGCGCCTTGGCTTTGTCGCCGATGGCGTCCTGCCACAGCCGCGACAGCATCACCGCCGTGCCGCTCGAATAGGAGAAGACCTTGCCGACTTCGCCGGTCAGCGGCTTGGATTCGGCGAAGCCCGCCATGTCGGGCTCGAGATAGAGCATGCGCGTTACATCCGCGACGTCGCCATAATCCTCGTTGAATTCCAGCCCGCTCGACATAGCCATCATATCGGCAAGGCTGATGGCGGCACGGCCGTCCGCCTTCCAGGGACCGAACAGGCCCTGGTTGGTCACCGCCATCTTGCCGTCCTTGACCAGCGTGCCGACGAGCGCGGCATTGACCGTCTTGGTCATCGACCAGCCGAGCAGCGGCGTCTTCGCCGAAAAACCGTCGCCATAACGCTCGGCGACGATGCGGCCATTCTTCACCACCACCACCGCCCGCATGCCGGTTCCGGTCATCCCTGCATCGTCGAGGATCTTGCCGATCTCGGGATTCTGCGAGGCATCGACCCGATCTCCCTCCGGCCACAGATCGCCCTTGGTGGCCACCGACGCTTCGGCAGGGATTGTCGTGCGCCGTACCTTGCCGACATCGCCATCGGGAACCGAGGCGCAACCCAGCCCGTCGCGCGCGACGGCAACGCTCTTGCCGAGGAAGCCAAGCAGCCCGGCCGAGACAGTCCCCCTGTTCTTGTCGACCGACACTTTCATCAGCCTGAGCAGTGGATGGCCGGGCGCCTGCACGTCGACGGCGAGCACCTCATTGGCGTCGCGTCCAGCGACAAAAACATTCGAGCAGACGATCTTGGCCGAATAGCCCGAGCCGACGCGGATCAGTTCGGGCGGCGCGATGTAGAGCCAGGCAAACAGGGCGGCAACCGCCAGCACGACCAGACCGAGCAGCCATTTGATGATCTTCACGACGATCCGCATCTTTTCGTCCCTGCTTTTCCGCTGCCCGGTAGCTTCCCGGCTCGATTAATGTCATCGATTTGCCGCCATTGCTTCCGCAAAATCGGTGTTCTTGTCGAGCGCCATCAACCTGTTATCAACCATGATCGGCGATCACTGGTGCATGTCGCCCAAAAGTGCACGGCGGTTTTGGGACAACGACATGCACGAGAATAGAGAATCAGGCGATGCTGTGGGGCGATCGTCTGGTCTGGTGGGGCCACCCGCAACAACAAAACCCAACAGCGACCGGCTGATTCCGGCTCGGGAAATGCGATGCGCCGTTTCGCGGCCCTCATCACGTTGACGCTGCTGGCCGCCTGCTCGACCGCAGGCGATCTCATGCCGTCGATGTCGCCTTCGAGCAGCCCGACGGTTGCGGTGCGCGCACCGCGCTTCGAAGACTCCAAGCCGCATGAATGGGACAGCGGCGCGCCCTGGAATTACGCTGTTCACGGCACCGATGTCTCAAAGTACCAGACGTCGGTCGACTGGCCGACAGCCAAGGCCAGCGGCATCTCCTTCGCCTTCATCAAGGCGACCGAGGGCGGCGATCGTTTCGACGAGTATTTCAACGAGCATTGGGCCCGCACCAAAGCCAGTGGCATTCCGCGCGCGGCCTACCATTTCTTCTATTTCTGCACGCCGGCCGCCACCCAGGCGCGCTGGTTCATCGAGAACGTGCCGGTCGACCGCTCGGCCATGCCGCCGGTGCTCGACATGGAATGGAACCCGAAATCGCCGACCTGCCGGCTGCGCCCGGATTCGGCGACGGTGCGCGCGGAGATGACCACCTTTCTCGAAATCGTCGAGCGGCACTACGGCAAGAAGCCGATCATCTACACCTCGGTCGACTTCTTCGACGACAACAACCTTTCGACTTTCCGCGGCTATCCCTACTGGCTGCGCTCGGTCGCCGGCCACCCCCGCCAGAAATACGGCAGCCACCCCTTCACCTTCTGGCAATATACCGGAACCGGCATCGTTCCCGGCATGACCGGCAAGAGCGACATCAACGTCTTCAACGGCTCCGAGGCCGCCTGGAAAAAGTGGCTGCGGCAGAA
Organism: Mesorhizobium sp. P2_F5; assembly: GCF_056403715.1. Lineage (NCBI taxonomy): Bacteria > Pseudomonadati > Pseudomonadota > Alphaproteobacteria > Hyphomicrobiales > Phyllobacteriaceae > Mesorhizobium > Mesorhizobium sp. P2_F5. The sequence continues at coordinate 196,086 of NZ_JBFUEY010000004.1, forward strand.
CACCCGTTGACACCAGCGCAACGGCAGCGAAGTCGCCCGGAAACAGATGCTACAGCAGAACGCCCGTTGTCGCCGGTGCAACGGCAGCGAAGCCGTCCGAAACAAGTGGCTGCGGCAGAACACCCGTTGACACCGGCTCTGCCGCCTGCTTTTCGACGTCGCATGCGCACTTACCTGCAACCACTGGGATATCCACGCCGGAAACAGTCAACGAGCCGACTGCGCCCCGGGCTGCTCGCGGCCCTGCTGCTCAGCGCCGCGGCCATGCCGGCGGCGGCGCAGGAATGCGGCGGCGACTTCGAAGCCTGGAAGCAAGGCGTGGCGGCGGAAGCCAAGGCGGCCGGTGTCGGTGCTATCGGCCTCGACGCACTGGAAGACGCCAACATCGACGACAAGGTGCTGGCGCGCGACCGCGCCCAGGGCGTCTTCGCCCAGACCTTCATCCAGTTCTCCAACCGCATGATCTCGGCCTACCGGCTGAAGCAGGGCGCGGCCAATCTGAAGAAATACGCCGACGTCTTCGCCCGCGCAGATCAGCAGTTTGGCGTCCAGGCGCCGATCATCACCGCCTTCTGGGGGCTGGAGACCGATTTCGGCGCCGTGCAGGGCGATTTCCACACGCTGAGCGCCTTGGTGACGCTGTCGCATGACTGCCGCCGCCCGCAGCTGTTCCGGCCGCAACTGGTGCCGCTGTTGATGCTGATCGATCGCGGCGTCGTGCCGGCCGAGGTCACCGGCGCCTGGGCCGGCGAGATTGGCCAGACGCAGATCCTGCCCTCCGACTATCTGGCGCGCGGCGTCGACGGCGACGGCGACGGCATTGTCGACCTCCGGCGCAGCGTGCCCGACGTGATCATGACCACGGCCAGCAAGGTGCTGTCGCGTGGCTGGAAACGCGACCAGCCCTGGATCGAGGAAGTGCGCGTGCCCGAGGACATGCCGTGGGAGCAGACCGGCCGCACCAACAAGCTGCCGCTGTCGCAATGGGCTCAATGGGGCGTCACCAACCCCGACGGCACGCCGCTGATCGACAACGGCCTGAAGGCCGGCCTGGCGCTGCCGATGGGCCGCAAGGGGCCTGCCTTCCTCGCCTATGACAATTTCGACGTCTATCTCGAATGGAACCAGTCCTTCACCTACGCTTTGACCGCCGCCAACTTCGCCACCCGGCTTGCCGGCGCAAAGCAGTTCGACCCGCGCAACCCCGAAACCGGGCTCAATGGCGACCAGATGAAGGAATTGCAGACCAAGCTCGAAGCCAGGGGCTATGACGTCGGTACCGTCGACGGCATTCTGGGCACCAACACCCGCGAAGCCATCCGCAAGGAACAGATACGGCTCGGGCTGGCGGTCGACGGCTGGCCGACGCCGGAGCTGTTGGGGAAGCTGTGAAGAGAGCGAGTAGGCAGTAGGGCGTAGGCAGTAGAATCTCCCCAAGCTGCATTCCCTATTCCCTACTCGTTGCCCGGACGAAATCGATAAATACCCGCAAAGCCGGCGGGACGTGTCGCGAACTTGGGTGATACAGGAAGAAGCCGGGAAAGCTGGGCGACCAGGGCTCAAGAAATCTGATCAGCCTGCCCGCCTCGATCCAGGACCGGACCTGATAGTCGATCATGTAGGCGACACCTGCTCCACCCAGCGCCGCATTCAGAATCAGGTCGGTGTCGTTGACGGTCAGGCTGCCCTGAACTGTAATTTCCAGAACCCGTTTGCCGCGCGAAAACTCCCACCGGTAGATGTTGCCGCCACCCGGCCATTGAAAATTGATGCATTGGTGCTGGTGCAGATCCTGGGGATGACGGGGAATCACGCGGCCTTCGAGATAGGCCGGAGCAGCGACTGCCGCCATTTGCAGATCATCGCTGAGCTTGACCGCCACCATGTCCTTCTGCAACCGCTCGCCGAGCCGAATCCCGGCATCGAACCGCCCCTCGACGATATCGGTCAGCATGTCGTCGACGATCACCGTCAGCTCGATATCGGGATAGGCGCGCTGGAAGTCTCCCAGGATAGGCGCGATGAAACGCATCGCCGCGACACGCGACACATTGATGCGCAGCGAACCCGCCGGCCGATCACGCGCGGCATGAATGTCCGCCACGGCGCCCTCCAGCTCTTCGAACGCAACGGCAAGGCGCGCAAACAGCTTCTCGCCGGCAGCAGTGGGTGAAACACTGCGCGTCGTGCGGTTCAGCAACCTGACGCCGATGCGCGCCTCCAATTGGCGGATCGACTGGCTGAGCGCCGGCGGGGACAGACGCAGCCGGGCGGCGGCGCGGACGAAGCTACGCTCTTCCACGATTGCCGCGAATGCCTTGAGCTCGGTGAATTCGGAGCCGCGCATTATGTATCCATGGATTAACAAGCCAGTCAGATAATAGGCCATTATCTGATCAGTTGCATGGCCCTATTTCTCGACTATCGGCCCCGACAGATGAAACCGGCGCGGGCCTGGATGATTGAAGGAAATGTATCATGTCCAAGTCCTTGCAAGGCAAAACCGCACTCGTCACCGGCAGTTCGCGCGGCATCGGGCGAGCCGTCGCCGAAGGGCTCGCGGCCAAGGGCGCTGCCGTCGTCGTCAACTATGTCGGCAACCACAAAGCCGCTGACGAGGTCGTGGCCGCCATCGCCGGCAAGGGAGGAAAGGCGATCGCCATCCAGGCCGACATGGCCAGCGTTTCGGATATCCGCCGCCTGTTTGACGAGACCGAGAGTGAATTCGGCGCGATCGATATCGTGGTTGCCAATGTCGGCGTCGCCGTCATCAAACCTCTGGCCGAGGCAACCGAAGCCGATTTCGACCATGTCTTCGGCACCAATGCCAAGGGCACCTTCTTCGTACTTCAGGAAGCTGCGCGCCGTGTGCGAGACGGGGGCCGCATCATCGCGGTCTCCACCGGCGGCACCAAGATGTTCTTCACGCAGACGGCGCTCTATCTCGGCAGCAAGGGCGCCGTCGAACAGTTCGTTCGGGTGCTTTCGCGCGAACTCGGACCGCGCGGCGTCACCGTCAACGCGCTGTCGCCTGGCTATACCGACACCGACCTGCTTCCCGATCGCGACCGCGTCGTGGCCGCCGGCATGTCGCCCTTCGGCAGGATTGGCGCCACGCGCGACGTTGCCGATGTCGCGGTCTTCCTGGCCAGCGACGAGGCCCGCTGGCTGACCGGCGAGAATATCCAGGCCGGTGGCGGGGTGGCCTAATCCGCCATCGTCTCCAGGCTCGCAAACCCCTGCGGCGCATCGCCTTCGTCGAAGGGCGTCGTCACCTCGACGAACGTGTCGGGGTAGAAGCCGTTGAAGCGGGTCCGCAGCGACAGCGAATAGGCGCCGATATGGCCGATCTCGATCCAGTCGCCGGTGTCGACAGTTTCCGGCAGCCAGAACGGCCGGGACAGGATGTCGACGGAATCGCAGGTCGCACCGCAGACCTTGAACGGCACGATGTTCTTCTCCTCGCCATTGCGCGAGCGGATCGCCGGATCGGGGATGAAACGCGCCGGCAGCGTGATCTTGCCGGTCCATGAATCCGACAGTGACGCCCAGATGCCGTCATTGATGTAGAGCCGCTTGCCCTTGCGCAACAGCACCCGCACGATCAGCGACAGGCAGCGCGCCACGATCACCCGGCCGGGCTCGGCCACCAGCGGTATCTGGTCGAACTGGTATTCCCTAAGGTCGCCCGACAGCCGCGACATGATCTGGCCGAGCGACGGCATCTCGATCTGCTTGCGGTTGGGATCATGGCCATATTCGGCGGGGAAACCACCGCCGACATCGAGACCGGCAACGTCGAAGGTCAGCCGGTTGCGCACCCAGTCGGCCGAGGCCAGCGCCCGCTCATAGGTGTCGGGATCCTCGATCTGGCTGCCGACATGGAAGCAAAGCCCAACCTTGTAGCCGGTGCGGTTGAGCCGCTCGGCAAGTTCGACCGCATAGGCCGGACCGGCGCCGAATTTCTTCGACAGTTCGTAGGCCGCCGACCCCTTGGTCTGGATGCGCACGAAGACGCTGATGGCGCCCGGATCGATGTCGAGCGCTCGCACCACCCGCGTCAGCTTGGTGATCTCGTCCTCGTGGTCGAGCGAGATGACGCGGATGGCGTATTTCTCCAGCGCCAGCTTGATGTCCGACTGCGCCTTGACCGGATGCATGTAAAGCATCTCGGCGTCGGGTGAGACCGCGCGCACGGCGGCGAACTCGCCCGGCGAAGCGACGTCGAAGGCGGTGACGCCGGCTTCGACCAGCGCCTTCAGCACGATCTGCTCGCCATTGGTCTTGACCGCATAGGCGGTCTTGCCGGGAAACATGCCCATGAACTGTTTGGCATCCGCCTTCAGCACCTGCGGGCGAAAGCAGTAGACCGGGTCGTCCGGACGAAGCGTCAGCGCTGCCTCGCGGGCATTCTCGAATCGCTGCATGGACGAATCCCCTAACTTCTCGCCTGCGCACAATTAATCCAAGCTAGCGGCTAAAGAAAACAATTCTGTGTCTGGCGGGCACTGACGCTTCGGCTAGCGTCGGATCGCGTTTGCCAACGATCAGGTTTCGGGTGGCCCTTGTCGCCGAACGCGATATGCCTTCTGCCTGAGCGGCTGGCATTCATGCCGTCTTGGGGAGGACATTTCACAATGGCAATAGCCACAACGGCCGTGCCGCGCGGACCGATGACGCTCAGGGACTGGGGCCAGCTTCTGCTGCTTGGCGCCATCTGGGGCGGCTCGTTCTTCTTTGCCCGCATCGCCGTTGCCGAGATGCACCCGCTGGTGCTGGTGCTGTTTCGCGTCGCCATCGCGGCCATTGCGCTGCAGCTCTATCTCGCCATTCGCGGCCCATCCTTCCGCCTCGCTCTGCCGCATGCCGGCCTGTTCTTCCTGCTGGCGTTCGCCAACAATGTCGTGCCGTTCTCGCTGATCTTCGCCGGCCAGACCGCGCTCGGCGCCGGCGTCGCCTCGGTGTTGAATGCAACGACGCCGTTCTGGACGCTGATCCTTGCCAACGTGCTGACATCGGACGAGAAACTGTCCTGGAACAAGCTTGCCGGCATCGGGCTCGGCATTGCCGGTACCGCTGTCATGATCGGCCCCGGCCTGCTTGCCGGTCTCGGCGGTCCGGTCTGGGCGAAGTTCGCGCTGATCGGCGCCTCGCTGTCCTACGCCGTTGCGCTGATGATCGCCCGCCGCTTCAAGGGCGTGCCCTCGCCGGTCATCGCCACCGGACAATTGACGGCGTCGACCATCATCATGATTCCGGTCGTGCTGTTCACCTATGGCCCGGCCGGCCTGTTCTCGGCCTCGCCACCGGTCTGGGCGGCGGTGTTTGCGCTGGCGCTGCTCTCCACCGCCTTCGCCTACATCCTCTATTTCAACCTTGTCGCCTCGGCCGGCGCCACCAACGCCTCGCTGGTCACGCTCATTGTGCCGGCCAGCGCCATCCTGCTCGGCTTGCTGTTCCTCGGCGAGCGGCTAGCCCTCTTTGAGTTCTGCGGCATGGCGCTGATCGCCTTCGGCCTGGTGACGATCGACGGGCGGTTGTTTGGCCGGCGCTAATGCATGTCGCTCAAAAGCGGCCCCGGTTTTGTGAGAACGACATGCACAAAAACAAAGACCTAAAGCGCGTCGCGTGAATCCGCTCAAACGCGACTCGCTTTAGGTCTGGTAGCGCTGCCATGCCACGCTTCCGCCACAGCCCCGTCACAATTTATTCACAGCCTGCAAGCGGGAATTTGCCGAAGAGTTTCAATGCCTAACGCCAAATGGCAGGTCGCAAATTCCACAATTACGTCGCATTGCAGCATATTTTCCGCTTGCCTGTGGCACAAATGACCCTAGACTCCACCCATAGCTCTTTCATAGAGGAGGCTATGACATGGGACTTACGAGGCCAATCAACGCATTGATGATCTGTGCTGCATTCGCATTCATTGGCGCCCTTATCATAGGCGTTCTTCCGTAACCGCCAGAGCGGAAGAAGACAGCACCAAAATAGTCTAAGCTATTCGAAAGGCCGGGTTTTTCGCCCGGCCTTTTGCATTTCAGGTCGCATTGACTCAGAGACTGTTTCGAAATTCGCTCTGGCGAGTCATATGATGGTGGTTTCGAGAACCGGAGCGCAGCGGACATTTGGGTCCGTGAGCACCGGAAGCGCAGAAAACGCCATCAGATGGCCGCCGGAGTAGAATTTCCAAACGGTCTCTCAGGCTGCGGCCGATCCCGCCGCCTCCGCCTCATGCGAGCGGATGCCGATCATGTGGCAGATGGCAAACACCAGGTCGGCCCGGTTCATAGTGTAGAAGTGGAAGTCGCTGACGCCGCGCTCGACCAGATCCAGCACCTGCTCGGCCGCCACCGCCGACGCAACCAGCGCATGGGTCTGTGGGTCGTTGTGCAGCCCTTCGAAACGCTCGGCCAGCCAGGCCGGCACCAGCGCACCGCAGCGTGCCGAGAAATTGGCGACCTGGGTGAAATTGTGCACCGGCAGGATGCCGGGCACGATCGGGATGTAGATGCCGGCGCGCCGTGCCTTCTCGACGTAACGCTCGTAGAGATCGTTGTCGAAGAAGAATTGGGTGATCGCCCGTGTCGCGCCATTCTCGGCCTTGCGCTTCAGCATGTCGAAATCAGTGGCGAAGTCAGGGCTTTCCGGATGCTTTTCCGGATAGGCCGAGACCGAAATGTCGAAATCGCCGGCGTCCTTCAACGCCCCGACCAGTTCGGCGCCGTTGGCATAGCCATCGGGATGCGGTCGGTAGGCGGTACCGACACCCGCCGCCGGATCGCCGCGCAAGGCGACGAAGCGCTTCACGCCCATCTCGGCGAATTCGCGGACCACGGCGTCGACCTCATGGCGGGCAGCGTCGACGCAGGTCATGTGCGCCGCCGGCGTCAGCGTCGTCTCGTTGAGGATGCGCTTGACGGTGCGGGCGGTGCGTTCGCGCGTCGAGCCGCCGGCGCCATAGGTCACCGAAACGAATTTCGGCTTCAGCGGCTCCAGCCTGGTGACGGTGTCCCACAACCTCGCCTCCATCTCGTCGGTCTTCGGCGGGAAGAACTCGAACGAGACGCGGACCTTGTCGCCAATGTCGGGACGGCGGGAAAAGCGGAACTGGTTCATCAGGCGGTTTCCCCAATTTGGTATGCTTTGGCCGGCAGAGTGTCGTTCGAAGGTTCGGCGATCAGCATGCGGCGGTCGCGGCCGAGCCACAGCTTGACGGTGAGCCTGGCTTCATTGCCGCCGCGCGGCTCGAATTCCTGGGCATCCTCGAGGTCGAGCCCGGCCTCGGCAAACCATTCTGATATCTGCCGATCGGAAAAGCCCAGCCTGACATGCGCATGCTGGTCGCGCAGGAATTCCAGCGCATGCGGCGCGAAGTCGACGATCACCAGCCGGCCCGCCGGACGCAACAGCCTCGCCGCCTCGCGGATGGCCCGCGCCGGATCGTCGAGATAGTGCAGCACCTGATGGATGGTGACGAGATCGAAGGCGTCGCGCTCGACCGGCGGCGAAAAAATGTCGCCCTGGCGGACCTGCGCATTGGCAATGCCGGCCTTGTCGAGATTGGCGCGCGCCACCGTCAGCATTTCGCGCGACATATCGATGCCGACGCCGCGCCGGTAGAGCGGCGAGAATATCTCCAACAGCCGTCCGGTGCCGGTGCCGAGGTCGAGCATCGACTGGAACGGCCGCTTGCCGACGAGCTTCAGCAGTGCTGCCTCGACCGCGCGGTCAGGCACGTGCAGCGAGCGGATGTGATCCCAGCTGGCGGCGTTTTCGGAGAAATATTCGGCGGCGCGGTCCTGCCGCTTGCGCTTGACGGCAGCCAGCCGCTCGAGATCGCGCTCGACCTGCGGATCGGCGCCGCGAATGCCGGAGACCAGCCCCATGACGAAGCCGCGAGCAGAATCGGTATCGGACAGCCGGAAAAAGGCCCAGGAGCCCTCCTGGTAGCGGCCGATCAGCCCGGCTTCCATCAGCAGCTTCAAATGGCGCGACACCCGCGGTTGCGACTGGCTGAGAATCTCGGTGAGATCGGACACGGTAAGGTCGCCACGCGACAGCAGCGCCAGGATGCGCAAGCGGCTGGATTCGGCGGCCGCCTTCAACGTATCCACCATCGTATCGAGTGAGACATGCATTGGCGTATTCTCATTGAAAAGATATAAACATATGTTTATGTCAGCTTTAGCGACATAGCAAGACCTATGTCGCTTCCTGACAAGAAAATGCCGCACGCATGGCCCCCATGGGCGGGAAGCGCTTTTCCGTCACGATCGAGTGGAAACCTGTGCTAGGCGAAAGCATGTTCGAGACGCGCGACGGCGAAAAGCTCCTGCAGACCGACCCGGCTGACATGCCGCCGGATGGCCATGTCGTGTTCATCGGCCGCATCGGCTCGCCATGGACCACGCGGGAAAGCTGCCCGAAGAACATGCGCGCGGCCCGCGAGACGGGACAGGCGGCGACGGTTTTCATCGACCCACCCTATCGCGATGGCCTGCTTGCCCTGGAGCGCGCCAGCCACATCGTCATCCTGTCCTGGCTGCATCACGCGCCGCGGCGACTGATTGTGCAAAAACCCCGCCATGCAGCTGAACCGAAAGGCGTTTTCTCACTGCGCTCCCCTGCCCGGCCGAATCCGATCGGGCTGCACATAGCCAAGCTGATCGCCGTCGACATCGATACCGGCCGCATCGACATCGACGCCATCGATGTGCTCGACGGCACGCCGGTGATCGACATCAAGCCCTATTTCGCCTCGACCGATGCCTTTGCCGAGGCAACCATTGCCGGACGCGACGAGAAATGAGCGCCCCCACCGGCCGCCGCCGCGCCATTGCCAAGGCGCTGACCGCGCTGCTGCCGCTGGCGCCCTATGCCGATATGGAAAAAATCCGCACCGAGGCCGGTGCGGTGCATATGAAGACATTGCCGCCGAGCATTGCCGTGTGGCTGGCGACGATCGCCCATATCAGGCACGGCCATACCGACTATGAGAAGCTGCTGGCGGAAGGCTATGACCGCGACTCGGCGCGGTTCTTCGTCATCGAGCAGACCAACAAGGTGCTGACCCGTTGGCGCGCCACGCGCCTGCTCGACGCCGACGATGAAGAAGAATGACCTCAGCTATTGCCGGCTGAGCACGGCAACGGCGTTGTAGGGCTGGCCGTCGGCCTGCCCGACCCAGGTCCAGGACAGGTTCCCCTTGAAAAACCGAACGGTGATGCCGCCGCCGTCGATGCACTTATCCTGACCGTAGGTGATGTTCTCCCTGTATTCCGCCGAGCTGTCGTCGCGAGAAATCTGGGTCAGCGATCCTCCGCAACCAAGCTAAGGATAGTCGATCGACGCAGCGCCGTCGCCAATGGTCATGGCGATTGCCCAGTCCGCGCCGGCAGCCCCGGCAGGACTTTGATGACCGCTGCCGGTCCAGATACCGTTCAGCCCCGTCGCGTTGACCACGCAAGGCACGTTCTGGAAGATCGGCGTCAATTCGCTGCCCGTCTTCTCACAGCGATAGGTCTGGCCGTTCTGGCACAGCTCCTCGCCCTCGCGAGCGCATTGCGCAAAGGCTTCGCCAGTGACGAAGACGAGGAAAATTGCAAAGATGATCGTCTGAAAAAATCTGCCCATTTTGCCCCTCCCGGCCGGATATTTTCAAGGCAGACCCTAAGGCATATCCAATATCCGACCTAGGACAAACGGCGTTGCCCGGGTGGCTCTATGGCATCGGCCGAAGGTTGCTAGCCTGACCATGCCGCATTGAGCCGAAGGGACCAATCACCATGAACCGAAGCGCCGCTGCCGGTAGTATTGTGCCACTGCCAACTCTGTCAGACTGCCACATCGACCCGCATTCCTATCCCGACGGCATCGCCTTCCTCGACGGCCAGTATTTGCCGATGTCGCAGGCAAAAATCTCGGTGCTGGACTGGGGCTTTCTGCATTCCGACGCCACCTACGACACCGTCCATGTCTGGGACGGAAGCTTCTTCCGGCTCGACCTGCATCTCGACCGCTTCTTCGGCGGGCTGGAGAAGCTGCGCATGACGATCCCGTTCGACTGCGATGGCGTGGCCGAGATCCTGCACAATTGCGTGGCGCTGTCCGGCCACCGTGCCGCCTATGTCGAGATGCTGTGCACGCGCGGCGCCTCGCCAACCTTCAGCCGCGACCCGCGCCAGGCGGTCAACCGCTTCATGGCCTTCGCCGTTCCCTTCGGCTCGGTTGCCAATGCCGAGCAGTTGCGGCGCGGCCTGCATGTCGCCATCAGCGACAAGGTGCGCATCCCGCCGGCTTCGATCGACCCGGCGATCAAGAACTACCACTGGCTTGATCTGGTGCGCGGCCTCTACGATGCCTATGACCGTGGCGCCGAGACCGCGCTGATCCTCGACTTCAACGGCAATGTTGCAGAAGGGCCCGGCTTCAACGTGTTCTGCGTCAAGGACGGCAGCCTGATTACGCCCGCTGTCGGTGTACTGCCCGGCATCACCAGACGCACCGTGTTCGATCTTTGCGCCGAAGCCGGCCTTGCCGCCGCCCCGGCCGATGTCAGCGTTGCCGCGCTGAAGGCTGCCGACGAAGTCTTCATCACCTCGACCGCCGGCGGCATCATGCCGGTGACGGTGATCGACGGCGTTCCTGTCGCCGACGGCAAGATAGGCGCAATCACCAGCCGGTTGATGGCGCTCTACTGGCAAAAGCATGACGACCCGGCCTGGGCGAGCCCGGTGCGCTATCCCTGACCAGCCGAGCGTTGCTCAACCGGCAGGCTCAAAAAGATTTCCCCTCGCCTCTGGAAAATCGCGGGATGCACCGTATATGGCAGAAACGGAGAAGCCTCCGTTTCCGTCCCAATTCACGGCCCGCACGGGCAAGGATTCCACATCATGACATCAAAGGTTTGGTTCATCACCGGATCGTCGAAAGGTTTTGGCCGCGTCTGGGCCGAGGCAGCGCTCGCTCGTGGCGATCGGGTCGCCGCAACCGCGCGCGATGCCGGCACGCTCGCCGATCTCGTCGCGAAATATGGCGACAACATCGCCGCGATAAAACTCGACGTCACCGACAAGAAGGCCGTCGATACGGCGATAGCGGAGGCGCACAAGCGCTTTGGCCGGCTCGACGTCGTCATCAACAATGCCGGCTATGGCCATTTCGGCGCCATCGAGGAGGTCAGCGAACAGGAAGCCCGCGACCAGATCGAGACCAATGTCTTCGGCGCGCTCTGGGTCACCCAGGCCGCTTTGCCGATCATGCGGGCGCAGCGTTCCGGCCACATCATCCAGATCTCGTCGATCGGCGGCGTCAACGCGTTTGCCTCGCTCGGCCTCTACCACGCCTCGAAATGGGCGCTGGAAGCCTTCAGCCAGTCGCTCAACATCGAGGTCGCCGAGTTCGGCATCCATGTCACGCTGGTCGAGCCGGGCGGCTTCTCCACCGATTGGTCCGGCGCTTCGGCCAAGGTTTCCAAGCCGATCGAGGCTTACGCGCCTGCCCGCGCCGCCATGGCCGAGCGCCGCAGCCGCGCCGTTGCCGGCGACCCCGAGGCCACCGGACCGGCGATGCTGGCCATCGTCGATGCCGCAGAGCCGCCGCTGCGCGTGTTCTTCGGCGATGGCGGCCTGCCGATGATCAAGCAGGAATACGCCAACCGCATCGCGCTCTGGGAAAAGTGGGACCACGTTTCCGTCGAGGCGCAGGGCGCCAAGAAGAACCGCAAGGCGGCTTGAACGCGTTGAGGTATCCGGCTGCGTCGCTCCGGCGACGCAGCCGTATCTCTGCCCGGAACTAGGCTTGATAGATCCACTGCTCCGGCAAGCGAACGGAAATCTCTTCGCCGACCGTGATGCGGCCCGGTTTCTCGACCCAGGCAACCAGGCCGCGCAACCGCTTCGCCGCCTTCGGGAAGGCCAGCGCGCCGGCCTCGTGATCGGCCATGCCGGCATTCTCGGCGACTGAACGCCCGGCGAGCCGGCACGGCCCGTTCTGTGCGTCGACCTTGATGGTCACCCCGCCTTTGAAGAACAGCAGCGTGCCTGACGGCAGCATCGACAGATGCGGCAGGCCTTCGATCACCAGATTGGCGCCGATCCATCCCGGCTTGATTTCTGCAAGGCCCATGCGCGCGGCGACGACGGCGAGTTCATCCGCCGCCACGATCGATATTTGCCGTTCGTTGCGCATTTCAGTGCCGCGCGGATACCACGGCTCCCGCCCGCCGGAGCGCCGCGTCGCGCCGGCGTGGAAATCGCCTGATATGCCATCGAAACCGAGCTGCAATGCTTCCACCGGGCGCGTCTGGAAATGATCTGACGGCGCGACGTAGAGCGCCGCGACTTTGGCGGACAGCTTCCTGGCAGGGATGATTTCGACCGGCTTCTCAGACTCTGGGAAGAGGTCCAGCGTGGCGTTCTGTTTTTGATTCATGCGCTCGTTTTTGCCCTCCGCTCGGCAGAGCCGCAAGAGCGGTTTCAGCCAGAGCGCGCAGCTCTTCCACCGAAGCGCCGTCCCGCGCCTGGATCGACATGCCGTTCATGGTCCCGGCCAGGTATTTGGCGAACCCTTCGACCGAGAAACCTTCCGGCAGGTCGCCTCTTGCCTTGCCTTGCGCCAGCCGCCCCGCGATCGCCGCCTCACTCGCCTTGCGATAGGTCTTGAGCTCATCGGCAATGGCCTGTGCCTGCGGCGAGGTCGCCAGCGCACCGCTGACGAACAGGCAGCCGCCGGGCTTGCCAGGCCTCGAATAGGCCTCCGCTGCCCCCAGCAGCAACCGCCGGATCGCCTCCCCGGTCGGCACCGGCGCGCTCAGTGCTTCCAGCGCAAAGCCGATCTCGGTCTGGTGGTAACGCTCAAGCGCTTTGCGGAACAAGGTCTCCTTGTCGGTGAAGGCATTGTAGATCTGCGGCGGCGTCAGCCCCATCGCTTCGCGCAGCATGGCCAGCGACGTCGCCTCATAGCCGTGCTCCCAGAACAGGTGCATTGCCGCATCCAGCGCTCGGTCGGCATCGAACGCACGCGGCCGGCCGCCACGCGGCTTTTCCAAACTATCCATAGCGATCGATACGAAACCTGTTGACTCACCTTCTCCACGTAACGTAACAATCGATACGAAACATGGCAAGCAGCAACTGCAAGGCCATGCGAGGAGAGGATAGAAAAATGCCCATCACCGTAACCGCACCGCAAGGCGTACTGACCCCAGCCGGAGAACGCGAGATCCTTCCGCGTCTCAGTGCGGCCCTGATCGAAGCTTCCGGCGCCACCGGCAATTCGTTCTTCACCGCGATCGTCGGTGGCACGGTCCATATCCTGCCGCCGCACCACATCTATGCCGGCGGCGCCAATCGGCCTGTCGTCATGGTCGAACTGAAACTGCCCAATGTCGGCCTAGCATCGATCGAGGCCCGAAAGTCCTTCATCGCCGCTGCTGCAGCGATTGTCGCCGAGCTTTGCGTACCCGATCACAGGCCCGAAAACACCTGGATCAACATCGTCAACGCGCTCGATGGCGGCTGGGGCATTGGCGACAGGCAGTATACCGGCGACGCGCTCATGGCGGCCGCAACCGCCGCCGCGCATTGATCTGACAAGGAACGATATGATGCGGCTCTCCCCTTCGCTGTTCTTCACCACCAATTGCGAGCCGGCGCTGGCCTTCTACGAGCAGTGTGGGCTTGGCCGGGGAACGATCCTGCTGCGCTGGGGCGACAACGGCATGCCGGTGCGGACCGAAGCCATGCGCGGAAAGGTGCTGCATGCACGTTTCGAAGGTCCGGGCGTGCTGTTTCATGCTTCCGACAATGACGATGCGGAGCCGATGAAAGGCTCAGCCATGATGCTGGAGTTCGATGAGTTGGCCGCAATGCGCGAGCTCTTCGACCGCATGGCCGCAGGCGGCCGGATCACCGTGCCTCTGGCTCGGCAACATTGGGGAACCAGTTTCGGCATGCTGGTCGATGCCTTTGGCGTGCAGTGGATGTTTTCCGGCCCGTGAGCGCGGATCACGATCTTCTTACCGGAAAGCGGCACCGGGTTCCGTATTGCGCCGCATTGCCGCCGTGCTCCACCGGCTTCATTGTGAGACAGTCTGTGGAGGCCTCCCATGCGACCGGTGACGGCAATCACATTGCTCTGGCTGATCTGGGTCGTGTCCTGGTTTCTAGCCGCATTCTGGTCCGATCCGGCAAAAAAGCGCGCCGGCATCCAGGCGGAGCTTCGGTATCGCGCTTTGTGGATGATCGGTGCGGTGCTGCTGTTCATTCCCGCGCATGGCTATGCCGGCCGGCTGAGGCTCTGGTTTCCGACCCTTGCCGAGGCGTGGATCTGCGTCGGGCTCATCGCCATTGGCCTGATATTCGCCTGGTGGGCGCGGCTGCATCTCGGCCGTCTCTGGTCGGCTTCGGTGACGGCCAAGGCCGAGCACCGTGTTGTCGACACCGGTCCCTACGGGCTGGTCCGCCATCCGATCTACACCGGACTGCTCTTGGCGATCCTGGCCACTATGGCGGCCAAGGGCACGGTCTGGGGCATCGCCGGCGCGGTCTTCCTCACCGTCGGCATCGTCGTGAAGGCAAGGTTGGAAGAGCGTTTTCTGCGCGGCGAACTGGGTAGCGCGTATGACGACTATGCCGGACGGGTGCCGATGCTGGTGCCGTTCACGCCAGCCTGACAAGGCCGCTTCAGAGCATTCGCAACAGCGCGCCGCCAATCGAATAGCCTGCGCCGAAGGCGCACAGCACGCCGAAATCGCCGGGCTTCATGTCGGCGTGGTTTTCCGAAAGCGCAATGATGGCGCCGGCGCCGGCGGTGTTGCCGAGCCGCTCCAGCACCATCGGCGCGCGGTCATGGTCGACCTCGTGGCCGAAGGCCAGCTTCAGGATCATGGCGTTCATCCGCGCATTGGCCTGATGCAGCCAGAAGCGCCGGACGGCTTGCGGCGTCAGCCCATGCTCGGCCAGAAACTCGACGATGAATTTGTGGCCGGCGACGGTCACTTCCTTGAACACCTTGTTGCCGACCTGTTTGATCAGATTGCCCTCAAGGTTGATCATGTAGGGATCGTCCTGGGCGGTGCGGGTGTGGTAGCCCAGATTGGTGCGGATGTTGTTCGACATCTGCGTCCAGGTGCGCGTGTCCAGCACCTCGAAACGCCCCGGCCGCTTTTCACCCTTGGCCAGCCCCTCGACCACCATCGCCACCGACGCGTCGCCGAAGATGAAATGCGTCTGCCGGTCGCGGAAATTGAGATGGCCGGTGATGATCTCCGGGGTAACCACCAGCACGCGTTTGTGCGCGCCCGTCCGCACCAGATTGACCGCGATGTGCAGAGCGGCGGCCGCCGACGAGCAACCAAGCCCCATGTCGAAACCGGCGCCTTTGGTGCCCAGCGCCTCCTGCATTTCGATGGCGATCGCCGGATAGGGCCGCTGCTGGTGCGAGGACGAGCAGATCACCAGGTCGATGTCGGACGGCTTCAGGCCGGCATGGTCGAGCGCTTTTTTTGCCGAGGCAACGCCGAACTCGGCCTGCAGCGACAGCGCATCGTCAGGCCGCGCCGGAATGCGCGGCGCCATGCGGGTGGGGTCGAGAATGCCTTCCCGCTCGATGACATGGCGCGTCTGGACGCCGGAGGCATGAACGATGAAGGCGCTGTCGGATTTCTGCAGCAGCGTCTCGTCCGTGCCTTGCCGGCGTGCATTTTCCGTGTCGACCCACGCATTGAAGCTGGCGACCAGTTCTTCATTGGTGATCTTGGCTTCAGGGATTTCAACGCCGATGCCGCTGATGATGACGCGATGCATATCCAGTCCGTTCATGCGCAGGCGTTGTCGTTCTCATGTGGGCGACGAAGAGGCTCGGCGCAACACTTTTCTCACCCGGCCGGTTTACGCCGGCTTAAGCCGAGGGCATTGGCGGCGTTCGCCAGAGCACTAACCGGCCCGCTTGGCGACGATGAAGATGCGCGGGAAGCGCAGCAGCACCTTGCCGTTCGCGGTCTTCGGATAGGCCTTGGCAATCTTGGCCGTGTAGCTGTCGAGGAACATCTCGCGCTCGCCAGCGTCCAGCGGATCGAGAAAGGGCTTCAGCCCCGTCGACTTCACCCACTCGACGATCGCTTCGGCGTCGGCGAGCGGATGATTGTAGGCCGTATGCCAGATATCCACCCGGTCGGAGAGCGGCGACAACAGGTCGTAGTAGAACGACACCGGCGGCAACGGCCCGCGCGCGGCCCCCGCCATCTTGGCGGTGAACGGCATTTCGGCCGCGGTCTCGCGCATCAGCTGATGCGAGGGTTCAATCAGATTGTCGGGCATCTGGACGGCGAGCGCACCGCCGGGCGCGAGAAAGCCCATCAGCCGCTGGAACACAGCCGGATGCGTGGGCAACCACTGGAACACCGCGTTGGCGAAGATGACATTGACCGGCTCGGCCGGCTGCCAAGTCGAGGCATCGCCAAGGTCGAAATTGACGCTGGGCAGGCGCGCCCTCGCCTTTTCGATCATGTCGGGCGAGGTGTCGAAACCGCTAACCTGCGCATCCGGCCAGCGCTCGACCAACAGCTCGGTCGAATTGCCCGGCCCGCAACCGATGTCGACGACCCGGCGCGGAAAGTCGACCGGCACCTGCGCGACGAGATCACGCGCCGGCCGCGTGCGCTCATCCTCGAACTTCAGATATTGGGCGGCCGACCAATCGGGTTTTTTTGTTGTGCTGCTCATCGATAGACCTCACGACGATTGCCGACCTCCACGACCAGCACGACAAGCCGGCTGTCCTGGAACTGAGTGATGATCCTGTAGTCCCCGACGCGAAACCGCCAAGCCTCTTCCTTGGTGCCCGTCAGGCGTTTGGCCAGGGCCCTCGGATTGGGGTGCGCCGAAACTCTCTGGTTCAGGAACTCCAAGATGCGCCGTTGATCTTTCGTGGAAAGCCGTTCGATGTCTTTCTCGGCGCGAGGCGTGAACTCGACACGCCAAGTCATTCAGCGGCAGGCTTCTTGCGACGCTCCTCGATTTCACGACGTTCGAGCTTCCGCATCACGTCATCCAGCGGGATGCGCACACCGTCATCGTCTCTCAGGCGTTCATCCGCGATCGCGGCATCATACCAATCCTCGATCGCCTCAAGGATCGCTTCGGTTGCGACCTGATCGACAGTGCGGCCGCTGGCCTTTGCCATATCGGCCAGCAGCTTCTCGGCTTTTTGCGGCAGTTTGACTGTGATCATGGACGACTCCACCTGATCAATTTAGGTCAAACGAACATCGCCTGCAACGGATCGCTGCCAGCCTTACCGCGTCAGCCTCTTGTAGGTCATGCGGTGCGGGTTGACGGCCTCGGGGCCGAGCCGGCGGATCTTGTCCTGCTCGTAGTCCTCGAAATTGCCCTCGAACCATTCGACATGGCTGTCACCCTCGAAGGCGAGGATGTGCGTCGCCAAACGGTCGAGGAACATACGATCGTGCGAGATGATGACGGCGCAGCCGCCGAAGTTTTCCAGCGCGTCTTCAAGCGCCGCCAGCGTTTCCGTGTCGAGATCGTTGGTCGGTTCGTCGAGCAGCAGCACATTGCCGCCGGTCTTCAGCATCTTGGCCAGATGCACGCGGTTGCGCTGGCCGCCGGAGAGGTTGCCGACCTTCTGCTGCTGGTCGCCGCCACGGAAGTTGAACGACGCGCAATAGGCGCGCGTGTTGGCCTCGAACTTGCCGAGCTTGACCACTTCGGCGCCGCCCGAGATTTCTTCCCAGACGGTCTTTGACGGATCGAGTGCATCGCGACTCTGGTCGACATAGCCGAGCTTGACCGTCTCGCCGACCCGGACAGAGCCGGCATCCGGCTTTTCCTGGCCGGTGATCATGCGAAACAGCGTCGTCTTGCCGGCGCCGTTCGGACCGATGACGCCGACAATGCCGCCCGGCGGCAGCTTGAATTCCAGCCCTTCGATCAAAAGCGTGTCGCCAAAGCCTTTCGACAGGCCGTCGACCTCGATCACCACATTGCCGAGCCGCTCGCCATGCGGGATGACGATCTGGGTGTCTGTCGGACGCCGCTTGTCGGCTGCATCCAGCAGATCCTGGAAGGCCTGGATACGCGCCTTCGACTTGGTCTGGCGAGCCTTGGGCGAGGACTGGATCCACTCGCGCTCGCGGCCGATGGCGCGCTGGCGGGCGTCGTCTTCGCGGCCTTCCTGCTTGAGGCGCTTGGCCTTGGCTTCGAGGTATTTGGTGTAGTTGCCCTCATAGGGAATGCCGCGGCCGCGATCGAGCTCGAGGATCCATCCGGTGACATTGTCGAGGAAGTAGCGGTCGTGGGTGATGATCATCACAGCACCTGGATAGGCGCGCAGATGCTTTTCCAGCCACGCCGTCGTCTCGGCGTCGAGATGGTTGGTCGGTTCGTCGAGCAACAGCAGGTCGGGCTGGCGCAGCAAGAGCTGGCAGAGCGCGACGCGGCGGCGCTCGCCGCCCGACAGCTTGGTGACTTCGGAATCCTTGGGCGGACAGCCCAGCGCTTCCATCGCCATCTCGACCTGCTGTTCGAGATCCCACAGGTTGAGCCGGTCCATCTCGTCCTGGAGCTTGGCGGACTCGTCCGCCGTCTCGTCGGAGTAGTTCATCATCAATTCGTTGTAGCGCTCGATGATGGCGGTCTTGGCGGCGACGCCTTCCATGATGTTCTCGAACACCGTCTTGTTCGCATCGAGCGCCGGCTCCTGCGCCAGATAGCCGACGGTGGCGCCTTCGGCGAGCCAGGCTTCGCCGTTCCACTCCTTGTCGAGCCCGGCCATGATCTTGAGGATCGTCGACTTGCCCGAACCGTTGGGGCCGAGGATGCCGATCTTGGCGTCCGGGTAGAAGGACAGATGAATGTTTTCGAGCACCTTCTTGGTGCCATAGGCCTTGTTGAGGCCGGCCATGTGATAGATGAACTGGCGTGCCACGCGCGCTTTCCCTGACAGTTGACCGAAAATGTCGGATTGGATGGAGGTTGCGCGCTATGTAGGCGATGCCGGGCCGAACGGCAATCGCTTTCGCCATTTCAAGCCCGATGTGCGCTGTCTCCCAAGTTTTCCGCCGGTCGCAGGCGTGCTGAAATCTCCTTTTAACCCTTCAGAGTCAAAACAGGATCGGATGGGATCGCTGGCCTTCCGCGATCGAGAGAATAGAGATCGGACCGACGGCAGTGCTGAACAGTTTCCTGCTCCTTGCCGAAGCGGTGGTCTACTTCAGTGTCATGGTCACGCTGTTCCGCCTCAGGGATCGCATCGGCCTCGGCGTCTTCGTCTGCGCGCTCGGCGCCATGCATTTCCTGGAAACCTACCTCGCCAGCGTCTTCTACGTCGCTTTGCCCTTCGGCATGGTCTCGCCGGGTTCGGCGGTGCTGTTTTCCGGCAAGCTGGTGATGCTGCTTCTGCTCTACATGAAGGAAGACGCGGCAAAGGTACGACAGCCCATCTATGGCTTGCTGCTGGGCAACGCCTTGATGATCGGGCTGGTGCTGATCCTGCGCCTGCATGACATTTCGGCTCTTTCCGGCGGCAAGCTTCCCGATATCGGCTTCATCGACCAGATGGGCTGGCTGATGGTGTGGGGCACGACACTGCTCTTCATCGACGCCATCCTGATCATACTGCTTTACGAAAAGCTCGGGCGTTATCTGCGCAAGGCGCCATTCTCCCGCATCCTGATTTCGGTCGCCTGCGTGCTCACCTTCGACCAGGCCGGATTTTTCACCGCCCTGCATTTCGTTGCCGGCGCGCCGATCATGGTCTTCTTCGGCGGCTGGTTCGCCAAGATGGGTGCCGCTTTTGCCTACAGCGCCATGCTTGTCGCCTACCTCAGATGGTTTGAGACGCGGCAGGTCGTGGCAGCGCGTGGGTTGTCCGACGTCTTCGACACCTTGACCTATCGCGAGCGCTACGAAGCCCTGGTCGAACATGTCGGCCGCGATGGCCTCACCGGCCTGTTGCACAGGGGACGCTTTGACAGCGATGGCGAAAAGTCGGTTGCCGTCAGCCTGCGCACGGCCCAGCCGCTCAGCCTGGTGATCGTCGACGTCGATCATTTCAAATCGATCAACGATCGCTTCGGCCATGCCGAGGGTGACAGGGTGCTGAGATCGATCGCCCAGGTGCTGACCCAGGCAGCCGGCGCGCAGGACCAGGTCTTCAGGATCGGCGGCGAGGAATTCGCCATCCTCTGCCCGCAACCGCATCCGGTCGCCAGATTGCTTGGCGAAAACATCCGCCATGCGGTCAAGGCGTCCGCAAACCGCTTCGACATCAGCGTCAGCGCCGGCATTGCCACCGTCAACGACACCGTCGGTTCGCTCGCCGATCTCTTCGCCCTTGCCGACGAACGTCTCTACAAGGCCAAGTCCACCGGCCGCGACCGTGTCATCGGCGAGGCGCGGGACGATGCCGAAGATTTCGGCGCGCGGACACTCACACGCGGCATCGGCGGCTAAAGCCTAATCCTGTCAGCTCCGTTTGCGCCGTTGCAGGGCGCCGACCGCGACCGAAACGCCCATCAGTGCGATCGCCAGCCATTTCAGCGTGGTGATGATCGGACCGGCATCGATATCATAGGCGATGAACAGCAGGATGCCCGGCACCAGCAGGCCGCACATAATGAGCATGATACGGTTGATCTGCCAGGACACTTTTGCCGCCAGTGCCTCGTCGCCAGCTTCCGCGACAAGACCGGCGCGCATCTCGCTGGAGGTCATGAGCGCACTGGACAGACGCAGCGAGATCGGCAGGCCGAGGCCTATGATGAGGAAGGCGCAAGCCGCTAGCAGAGCCGAGAATTTGAGCGCGCTGGTCTCGGCCGGCACCGGAAACAACAGGGTTGCCAGCGGCAGGAAGACACAGACGATGCCAAGCGCGGCGATGGCAATGAAGATCGCGGCGTTGACCATCGTGAACAGCTGGTAGCGGCCGGCCCCGATCGGCGCGGCAAGCACGCGCATGCGCGCCCATTCGGCGTCCGTATAGGAAAAGCCCGGCCACTCCACGCGGCCGTCCTGGATTGCGGTCATCCCCCTGGCCCAGAAAGCCAGCCGCGCCAGCGCGCCCGATGTCATGCCACTCATCGCCACCCCGCCGAATGAAATGCGTCCTGACCCTATCACCGCGCCGCCGCCAAGCGACAGACGGATATCCTACTGGAACCCGGCCGCATCGACCGAGCCCTTCGGGCAGCCGGCCTTGGTCGTCGGCGCCGAGGCGAGCATCAGACTGCCCAGCGAACTGTCCGGGCTGATCGGACCAGTCAAGCCGAGCGTCAGCTCGCCGATCAGCCGTCTGCCGCTCGACGGATCGACCAGACAAGAGACGCGCACCCGCGCGCCGGCTCCATTGCCGAAGGCGCTGTCGAAGGCGCTCCGGATCTGGTCCGAAGTCAGCTGCTTGCCGACATTCTTGGTGAAGAGCTCACGCACCGGCGAGGCATTCACCGCCCGCATCAGGTTCAACGCTTCGGCAAAATACTCCTGCTGGCTCTTGCCGTAGCAGGTGCCGTGCTTGATCCACTCATGCCGCTCGAGCTTGGAGGCGGTGCCCGGCATCACCTGATCGAGCTCGGCGCGCGTGTTGGCATCGAGATCGACCGGCGGCAGATCGGCCCAATGGGCCGGATTATCATTGGCCTTGTCACTCGCCGGCACCTGGCAATAGAAATTGCCGTTCGGCTGCGGCCACAGGCCGTGCAAGGTGAAATGCGACGCGTCGAAACCGCCCGCCGTCTGCGCCTGGCATTCGGGCTTGCTCGACCTGGTTTCGCAGAAGGCCGGCTGCCAGCTCAGCGCAAAGACATATTCAGGCTTTCCCGAAGCTGCAGGCTTGCCCTGATCGGCGGGTGCGGCCGGCTGGGTGGAGGCGCTACCGCCTGAGACATGGCCACAGCTGATCTTGACCCAGCGACGCTCCGGATCGGCGCCGGGCACGCGGATGAGGTAATGCGTCGGCGCATCCTTGTTGCCGGCCAGGAGATCGTAGCTCTGTCCGGCCGCAGTCGAGATATTGCCCGGGTTCTTGCCGCTCTTGATCGCCTGTGTCGCCGGACATGCGGCATCGGCCACGAACGAGCCGCTCATCTTCACATCGGCTTGCGCCATGCCTGCGCCGGCCAGCGCCACCAACACCGCAGCCCATATCGCCGATATCCGCATTCCAGCACTCCTAGCGTTTAATGCCGCAAGCTAGAAACGTACGACATGTCAGAATTACGATTTCTTTCGTCCGCCGTAAAAACAATCTCCACAAGGTGCGGCTGGCGCTTCCCGACCTCCCCTTGACGTCGGTCGCGCCGTCGCCCAACAGTCGCCGACGGGAGCGAGACATGGCATTTGACAGGCAGACGACGCTGGCCTCACCGACCGGGGCCACGCTCAACCTTTATGTGAAGCACGCGAGCGGCTCTCCGAGCGCGGTCGTCCAGATCAATCACGGCTTGGCCGAGCATGCCGCACGCTATGCCCGCTTCGCCGACTACCTCGCGCCGCGCGGCATCCATGTCTACGTCCACGACCATCGCGGCCACGGCGCGACCAAGGCGCCCGATGCCCCGCTCGGCAGGTTCGCCGGCACGGACGGACGCGCCAAGGTCATCGCCGATGTCGACGCCGTCCACGACCTGATCGCGAAGGAACAGCCCGGCCTGCCGGTCATCCTGTTCGGCCATTCGATGGGCGCGTCGGTGGCGCTCAACTACCTCCTGGCGCACTCGCCACGCGTCCACGCCGCCGCGATCTGGAACGGCAATTTCTCAGCTGGCCTGCTTGGTCAGCTGGCGCTCGCCATCCTCGCTTACGAGCGCTTCAGGCTCGGCTCCGACGTTCCGTCACGCATCTTGCCCAAGCTGACCTTCCAGGCCTGGGGCAAGGCGGTGCCCAACCACAAGACGCTGTTCGACTGGTTGTCGCGCGACGAGGCGGAAGTGGCCAAATACATCGCCGATCCGCTCTGCGGCTGGGACGCCTCTATCTCGATGTGGCGCGACGTCGTAGAGATGGCGCAGAACGGCGGCAAGGATTCCGGCTTTGCCGGCATAAGGCGCGACCTCCCCGTCAGCATCGTCGGCGGCGAAAAAGATCCGGCTTCCGACTATGGCAAGGGCATCGATCATCTCGCCAAACGCATGCGCGGGATGGGCTTTTCGCATCTGGTTTCAAAGGTTTACGCCGACACCCGCCACGAAAGCCTGAACGAGGTGAACCGCGACATCGTCATGGACGATTTCGTCGCGTGGGCCGACAGCGTGCTGAAACGGTGACGTCGCTGGCCCAGCGCAAGCCTCGTGACAGCCGCATCGGGTGTTGATAGAGGCTGCACTTCCGACCCATCTGGTGATTTATGGCTGAACCTCCGCTGAAGGGCGTCCGAATTATCGAACTGGCCCGCATCCTGGCCGGGCCATGGGCCGGGCAGCTGCTGGCCGATCTCGGCGCCGATGTTATCAAGGTCGAGAGCCCAGATGGCGGCGACGACACCCGCAAATGGGGCCCGCCCTTCGTCATGAGCCATGACGGCGAGAACCTGTCGGCCGCCTATTACCATTCCTGCAACCGCGGCAAGCGTTCCATCGCGGTCGATTTCTCGACGCCCGAGGGGGCGGCGACAGTGCGCCGGCTTGTCGCCACGGCCGATGTGCTGATCGAGAACTTCAAGCTGGGCGGGCTCAAAAAATACGGTCTCGATTACGAGAGCCTGAAGGCGATCAACCCAAAGCTTGTCTACTGTTCGATCACCGGCTTCGGCCAGGACGGGCCGTACGCCCCACGTGCTGGCTACGACTTCATCATCCAGGCGATGGCCGGCATGATGTCGATCACCGGCGAGGCCGGTCGCGAGCCGCAAAAGGCCGGCGTCGCCATCTCGGACATTTTCACCGGCCTCTATTCAGTCATCGCCATTCAGGCAGCCCTTCGTTATGCGGAAAAGACCGGCGACGGCCAGCACATCGACATGGCGCTGTTCGACACCCAGATCTCGGCACTCGGCAACCAAAACCTCAACTATCTCGTCTCCGGCAAATCGCCGGTGCAGATGGGCAACGCGCATATGAACATCGCCCCCTATGAGGTTGTGCCGGTCAGGGACGGCCACATCATCCTGGCGGTCGGCAATGACGGCCAGTTCGCCAAATTCTGCGCTGCCGTCGGGCTCGACCATCTCTCAGCGAATCCCGATTTCGCCACCAATCCCGCACGCGTCGCCAACCGGGCGAAACTGCGCGAGCACATGATCGAGACGCTGAAGAATTGGGACCGCGACCCGCTGCTGGCCAAGCTCGAAGCGGCAAGCGTGCCGGCAAGCCCGATCAACAATATCGGCCAGATGTTCGCCGACCCGCAGACCATTGCGCGCGGCATGCGACTCGACCTCGATGACGGCCATGGCAACCGTCTGCCCTCGGTGCGCGCGCCGATGGTGATGTCCGGCACACCGCTGGTCTATGAGCGTCCCTCGCCGCGCCTGGGCGAACACACCGAAGAAATCCTTGCCGAACTGGAGAAGTCTGGAAAATGAAGACCGGCGGACAACTGATCGTCGACGCGCTGGAAGCGAACGGCACCGACCGCATCTTCTGCGTGCCGGGCGAATCCTATCTCGCGGTGCTCGACGCGCTGCACGATTCCAAGATCCGCACCATTGTCTGCCGCCAGGAAGGCGGCGCCGCCATGATGGCCGACTGCCAGGGGCGGCTGACCGGCCAACCCGGCATCTGCTTCGTCACCCGCGGCCCCGGCGCCACCAATGCGTCCGCCGGCATTCACATTGCCATGCAGGATTCGATACCCGTCATCCTGTTCATCGGCCAGGTCGCCAGCCACGCCAAGGAGCGCGAGGCCTTCCAGGAAGTGGATTACAAGCGCTTCTTCGGCGACATCGCCAAATGGGTGGTCGAGATCGATGATGCCGCCCGCATCCCCGAATTCGTCACCCGCGCCTTTGCGGTCGCGACATCCGGCCGCCCCGGTCCCGTCGTCATCTCGCTCCCGGAAGACATGCTGACCAGCCTGGTCGAGGCGCCCGCGGCCTTGCCGCACACGCCGGTCGAAACGCGCCCCGGCGAAGCCGAACTCGACGCGCTGGAGAAACTGCTCGGCAAGGCCAAGCGTCCCTTCGTCATCCTCGGCGGCACACGCTGGGACGAGGAAGCGGTGGCACAAATGCGCACCATCGCCGAGACCTGGTCGCTGCCGGTCGGCTGCTCCTTCCGCCGCCAGATGCTGTTCGATCATTTGCACCCGAACTATGCCGGCGATGTCGGCATCGGCATCAATCCGAAGCTGGCCACCGCCATCAAGCAGGCCGACCTGGTGCTGCTGATCGGCGGCCGCATGGGCGAGATGCCGTCCTCCGACTATACGTTGCTGAAGAGCCCCTATCCCGACCAGACGCTGGTGCATGTCCATGCCGATGCCGGCGAACTCGGCCGCGTCTACCGGCCGACCCTGGCCATCAACGCCTCGCCCTCGGCTTTCGTCGAGGCTTTTGCCAAACGCAAACCTTCGGGATCGCCGGTTTGGGCGGACGAGACAGCGAAAGCACATGCTGCCTATCTCGACTGGTCGACGCCGCCGGAAAGCGGCCCCGGCCCGGTCCAGATGGGACCGATCATGAACTATCTCGAAAAGGTTCTGCCCGACGACGCCATCCTGACCAACGGCGCCGGCAACTACGCCACCTGGGTGCATCGCTTCCACCGCTTCCGCCGCTTTGCCACGCAAGGCGCGCCCACCTCCGGCTCGATGGGCTACGGCACCCCGGCCGCGGTGGCCGCCAAGGCGCTCTATCCGGACCGCACCGTGATCGCCTTTGCCGGCGACGGCTGCTTCCTGATGAACGGCCAGGAATTTGCCACCGCCGTCCAGTATGGCTTGCCGATCATCGTCATCGTCGTCAACAACGGCATTTACGGCACCATCCGCATGCACCAGGAGCGTGATTATCCCGGCCGCGTCGTCGCCACCGACCTGAAGAACCCGGACTTCGCCGCCCTTGCACGTGCCTATGGCGGTCACGGCGAGACGGTCGAGAAGACGGCCGACTTCGCGCCCGCCTTCGAGCGTGCGCGGGCCAGCGGTAAGCCGGCGATCGTCGAGATCAGGCTCGATCCCGAAGCGATCACCCCGACCCGGACAATGACGCAAATCCGCGACAAGAGCTGAGTGCTCTAAGAGCGAAAGCCGAGTTCCTTCGCGCCCCCCTCTGTCCTGCCGGACATCTCCCCCACGAGGGGGGAGATCGGACTTCGCGACTGTTTCGCCAAATTTTCAGCGCTGCAAAACAGAGAGCCGGCACCGGTGAAGGCCAATCTCCCCCCAAGTGGGGGAGATGTCCGGCAGGACAGAGGGGGGCGCTGTCCCGCCGACAATCGCAATTCTATCCGCCCCTACTTAGCCGCCTCGATCTGGCCGCGGATCTCGCCATCCTTGTTCGCCGCAGTGTGGACATTGACGTAATAGTTGCCGGCAGCCAGGTCGGCGGCCTGCGCGTCGGTCAGTTCCGCCGATCCCTTGATCGGGCTCTTGAGCTTGCCTTTGAACGGGATAGCGGGAGCTGCGTTCGCACCCATCGCCGCCGGGCCATGAATGTGCGCCGCCGTTGCCGGTCCGCTGAGGCCGGAATATTTGACGTTCCAGCTGAGCTTCTTCTTGGTGGTGTCGAATGTGAGAGTGGCGGTTCCCTTGCTCTTTGTGGTGACGGGTGGGCTTTGCTGGCTGCCATCAAGCGTTGCCTTGTATTTCACCACCTCGGCCATGGCCGGGGATGCGAACAGGAAAGCGGTCGAAATGGCCAGCGCCGAAAGCACTGGCAGGAAAGATTGTGCGCGCATGAAGAACCTCCGATTGCATGTCACATGCGTCGCGGCTCCCCCGGGCGCGCGCATGCCTCTACTGAAACGACTGGGCGGCGCAATGTTTCCCCGCACACGGTTTTGTGACCGGGAGCACCAAAAAGGGGCGATCTCTCGCCCCTTCCGGTCGCCAAAAGAACAGCCGTCAGACCCCTGCCAGCGCCTGCGTCAGGTCGGCGATCAGATCGTCCGGATGCTCGACGCCAATAGACAGCCTGACCGTGGTCTCCAGCACGCCGATGCGCTGACGTACATCGAAGGGAATGCCGGAATGGGTCATGGCCGCCGGGTGGCTGGCGAGTGATTCCGTGCCGCCGAGGCTCACCGCCAGCTTGAAGATCTGCAGCCCGTTGAGAAAGGCGAAGGCGGCCTTCTCGCCGCCTTTGATGTCGAAGGAGAAGGTCGAGCCGGCGCCGCTGCACTGCGCCTTGTAGGCGCGGCCCGCAGCCGTATCCTCGCCGAGGAACGGCAGATAATGCACCTTCTCGACCTTGGCGTGGTCGCGCAGGAATTCGGCCACGAGCCGCGCATTGTCGTTGGCGCGCTCCATGCGGATCGACAGCGTTTCCAGCGAGCGGCCGAGCATCCAGCAGGAATGCGGGTCGAGTTGCGTGCCGATGGCGCCGCGCAGCGCCTTGATCGGCTTGGTCACCGCCTTGCTGCCCATGGCGGCACCGGCGATCAGGTCGGAATGGCCGCCGACATATTTGGTCAGCGAATAGACCGAGACATTGGCGCCATGTTCGATCGGCCGCTGGAACACCGGGCCGAGCAGCGTGTTGTCGCAGACGACGATCGGCGTCGATCCTTGCTTGCTGCCGATCTCGTCGGCAATCTTTCTGATCAGCGCGATATCGACCAGGCTGTTGGTCGGGTTCGACGGCGTCTCGATCAGGATCACCGACACGCGCCCTTTCGCCACGGCAGCGTCAGCAGCCGCGCGCACCGCCTTCTCGTCGACGCCGTCGGCAAAGCCGACAGCGCCAATGCCGAAGCCGGACAGCGTGCGTGTCAGCAGCGTCTCGGTGCCGCCGTAAAGCGGCTGCGAATGCAGGATGACATCGCCCGGCCGGGCATAGGCGAGCAAGGTCGTGGCGATCGCCGACATACCCGACGAGAACAGGATGCAGGCATCCGTCCCCTCATAGATCGCCAGCCGGTCCTCGACGATCTCTGAGTTGGGATGGTTGAAGCGCGAATAGACCAGGCCGGAAGCCGTGCCGCTCGGTGGTTCCTTGCGTCCGGACGTGTAATCGAAGAAGTCGCGTCCCTCTTCCGCCGACTTGAACACGAAGGTCGAGGTCAAGAACACCGGCGGCTTGACGGCGCCCTCCGACAGCTGCGGATCGAAGCCATAGCTCAGCATCAGCGTCTCCGGATGGAGCTTGTGGTTGCCGATGTGGGTTTTCGACGGGCGGGGCGCGGTCATGGTTTTTCCTGCCTTTTTGAGGGATGCTGCGCGGCAATTTATGCGATCCCCATCGCGCAGTCCTTGCTATTTTCGGCCTCGCATGTCTGCATCTCGGCAACAAATTGCCTGGAGTGGCCAAAATTGCAGCAGAAGATAGCCGACGATTTCGACCTTAAAATCCTGCGTGAATTGCGGGCCGACGCCCGCATCACCAACAACGAGCTGGCCGAACGCATCGGCCTGTCGCCGTCGCCTTGCCTGCGGCGCGTGCGGCGGCTTGAGGAAGCCGGCATCATCAGAGGCTATACCACGCTGGTCGATCCGGCCGCCTTCGGTTGGAGCATGGTCGCCATCGCCACTGTCAGGCTCAGCCGCCAGAACGAGGACGAGATCGTCATGTTCGAAGAGGCGATCCGCGGCTGGGAAGAGGTGCTGGAATGTCACCTCGTCACCGGGTCGCGCGACTATGTGCTGAAGGTGGTGACCGGCAGCCTCGACCAGTACGAGCGCTTCATCAAGGAAAAAATCGCACGGCTGAAATGCGTCGCCTCGATCGAGACCAGCTTCGTCATGAACACCATAAAGGAACGGCGCCTCTGACATTTGCCAGAGGCGCCGTTCTACAGATCAGATACAGCTGGCCAGGCTTATTTGATCGCCTTGTCGGTGATGGCCGTGGTGTAGGCGCCGGTCGGCGCCTTGGTGATGATCTTCTGGTCGAGCAACGCCTTGGCGGTACGCTCGTAGGTCGCCGGGTCGAGCTTGCCGTCGGCATTGTCGATCAGCTTGGCGACTTCGCTCATCATGCGCTTCTGGTGGTTCTCGTCCTGGCCACCGCCGTCCATGACAATGCCTGCGGCTTCGTCATTGTTGTCGATGGCGTATTTCCAGCCCTTCATCGAGGCGCGCACGAAACGCACCATCTTATCTTCGAAGGCCGGATCCTTGAGCTTGTCTTCCGAGGCATAGAGCCCGTCCTCGAGCAGGTCGTTGCCCATCGCCGAGTAGTTGAACACGGTCAGCTGCTCCGGCTTGTAGCCGGCGTCGATCAGCTGCCAGTACTCGTTATAGGTCATGACCGAAATGCAATCCGCCTGCTTCTGGATCAGCGGCTGCACGTCGAAGCTCTGCTTGAGAACCGTGACGCCGTCCGGGCCGCCTTCGGTCTTCAGGCCGAGCTTGTTCATCCAGGCGTAGAACGGATACTCGTTGCCGAAGAACCAGACACCCAGCGTATGGCCCTTGAAATCGGCTTCCGTCTTGATCGGGCCGTCGGCCGGGCACACCAGCTCCATGCCGGCCTTCTTGAACGGCTGGGCGATGTTGACCAGCGGCACGCCCTTTTCGCGGGCGGCCAGCGCGCCGCCCATCCAGTCGACGATGACGTCGGCGCCACCGCCGGCAATCACCTGCTCCGGCGCGATATCGGGACCGCCCGGCTTGATGTCGACGTCGAGACCCTCGGCCTCATAGAAACCCTTGGCCTTGGCGACGTAGTAGCCGGCAAACTGGGCTTGCGTGACCCATTTCAGCTGCAAGGTCACCTTGTCGGCGGCCATTGCCTGGAACGCCGCCAGCGACATTGCGCCGGCCAGAACTGGAATAATCAGTCTTTTCATGCTTTTACCCTCTGAAGTTAACACCCAAAACCCACCGCCCTATCCACCACGGACAGAGGGATGCCAAAACGTGACAGCTCTCTCGATAAGAGCGACCACGCCATAAAAGACCGAACCCGCCAGTGCTGCAACTGCGATTTCGGCCCAGACCATGTCGATGTTCATCCGCCCGACCTCGGTCGAGATGCGGAAGCCCATGCCCACGACCGGCGTGCCGAAGAATTCGGCGACGATGGCGCCGATCAGCGCCAGCGTCGAGTTGATCTTCAGCGCGTTGAAGATGAAGGGCGCGGCGGCCGGCAGCCGGAGCTTCAACAGCGTTGGCCAGTAGCCCGACGCGTAGGTGCGCATCAGGTCGCGCTCCATATGGCCGGAGGCGGCAAGGCCTGCGACCGTGTTCACCAGCATCGGGAAGAAGGTCATGATGATGACCACAGCCGCCTTGGATGGCCAGTCGAAACCGAACCACATGACCATGATCGGCGCTACACCGATGATCGGCAGCGCCGAGACCATGTTGCCGATTGGCAGCAGGCCACGGCGCAGGAACGGCACCCGATCGGCCGCGATGGCCACGAGGAATCCGGCGCCGCTGCCGACGACGTAACCGAAGATCACCGCCTTGAAGATGGTCTGGCGGACATCGGCGCCGAGCACCGGCAGGGAGCTGGCGATACGCGCGCCGATAGCGCTGGGCGGCGGCAGCAGGATGAAGGGAATGCCGGCGCCCCGCGTCACTGCTTCCCAGATGATCAGGATCCAGGCGCCGAAGATGGCGGGAATGATGAGGCGCAGCGCCACGGCTGCTTGGCGCGACCGGGGATGAAGCGAGGAGAGCACCGTCACGCAACGCCATGCGAGCAGCCAAGCGGCGATGAGCAAGAGATAAAACGGCGCCAGCGCTGTGCCTTCGAAACCGGCTATGCCGCGGATCAATAGCCAAGCGGCCAGATGGGCGCCGATAAACAACACCACGGCTTCGACGATTGGAGGGATCGCGACCATGGAGATCAGCGCCGCGATCAGCAACCGGCCCAAAATCAACACTCTTGCCCCTAGATAGGGGAAATGAATGGTCGCAGTCGGTTGCGCGACCGCCCCTGCTTCGGGCTTTAACATCGCGCCGAGCACGGCCGCAATCAGGCAAAGCACGATTGCCAGCACCGCTTGCCAGGATGGCTTCAGCCAGTTCATGCCGGCCTCCCGCCCATGGCGCGATCGACGAGGCGCCCGGCGATGCCGACCACCATGACCAGAAGTGCCGCCACCACCGAGCCCGCGACCAGCGCCGACCAGATATCGATGGACTGGCTGTAATAAGCGCCGGCGAGCAGTTTCGCGCCGATGCCGGCGACCGCGCCGGTCGGTAGTTCGCCGACAATGGCGCCGACCAGGCTCGCAGCCACCGCGACCTTCATGGAGGTGAACAGGAACGGCACCGAGGCTGGCACGCGCAATTTCCAGAAGGTCTGCGAGGCACTGGCATTGTATGTGTGCATCAGGTCGAGATGCATGAGCTCGGGCGAGCGCAGGCCCTTCACCATGCCCACCGTCACCGGGAAGAACGACAGGTAGGTCGAGATCATCGCCTTCGGGATCAGCCCGGTGACGCCGATCGCCGCCAGCACGACGATGATCATCGGCGCCACCGCCAGGATCGGAATGGTCTGCGAGGCGATGATCCACGGCATCAGGCTGCGGTCGAGCGTCGCCACATGCACGATGCCGACGGCAATGATGATGCCGAGTGCAGTGCCGAAGGCAAAGCCGAGCAGCGTCGACGACAGCGTCACCCAGGCGTTGTAGACGAGGCTGCGGGTCGAGGTGATGGGCCGCAGAAAGGTGTTCTCGAAGAAATTCACCGCCACCTGATGCGGCGCCGGCAGCGTCGGCTTCGGCTGCGACAGCGTCTTGCCGATGAACTCGACGGTGCCGTGGGTTTCGTTGGCGCGGCGGTCGAGATCACGCTGGAACGGCGCGTTGAGGATGACGGCGAAGATGTACCAGAGCACCACCACGCCCAGGAGGATGGAGGTAACTGGGACGAGCTTGTCGCGGAAGGTGTCCATCTAGCGCTCCCCTTCTCCTCTCCCCACCGGGGAGAGGGTGGCCGGAGCGAAGCGAAGGCCGGGTGAGGGGGAGTGTATCTGACCTTCAAGCACGGCTAAGATCGTATCCAGAACCGCCCGCCGTTCCGCCAGAACCTCGTGATTCCAGAAGCGAAGAACAGAATAACCATGGCTGTTCAGCCAAGTTGTTCTGCTTTCATCAGTCAGGAACTCGGCATGTTGGCTGCCATCGATTTCGACGATCAAGCTCTTCTCGCGGCAGAGAAAGTCGGCGAAGAACGGCCCGAGTGGCACTTGCCTTACGAACTTGTAGCCGTTGAGGTGACGGCCCCGTAACTCACCCCAAAGCCGATATTCGGCCTTTGTCTCGTCAAACCGCAGCTCTCGGGCACGAGCGGTTGCCCCGGCCTTCCTCTTGGTTGGATGCGTCGGCGCCGCCCCCTCACCCGACCTCCGCTTCGCTCCGGCCACCCTCTCCCCGTTGGGGAGAGGAGGGAGCCCGTCTTGCCCCCCCTCAATCATCATAGCTATGCCCTGCCCTTAGCCCATCGCGTACCCTGGCCGCGATCGCCAAAAACTCCGGCGTCTCGCGGATATCCAGCGGCCGCTCCTTCGGCAGCGTCGATTCGATGATGTCGGTAACCCGGCCTGGGCGCGGCGACATGACGACGATGCGCGTCGACAGATACACCGCCTCGGGAATGGAATGGGTGACGAAGCAGATTGTCTTGTTGGTACGGCCCCAAAGCTCCAGAAGCTGTTCGTTGAGATGGTCGCGCACGATCTCGTCCAGTGCCCCGAATGGCTCGTCCATCAACAGCAGGTCGGCGTCGAAGGCCAGCGCGCGGGCGATCGAGGCGCGTTGCTGCATGCCGCCGGAAAGCTGCCAGGGGTATTTCTTCTCGAAGCCAGACAGGTTGACGAGCTCCATTGTGCGCTTGATGCGCTCGGCCTGCTCGGCCCTGGAGAGGCCGATGATCTCCAGCGGCAGCCCGACATTGCGCTCGATGGTGCGCCACGGGAAAAGCGCGGCCGCCTGGAAGACGTAGCCATAGGCGCGTTTCTCGCGCGCCTGCTCCGGCGTCATGCCGTTGACGGAGATGGTGCCCGATGTCGGCTTCTCCAGATCGGCGATGACGCGCAGCAAGGTGGTCTTGCCGCAGCCCGATGGGCCGATGAAGGAGACGAACTCGCCCTTGCCGATGGTCAGGTCGACATTGGAGAGCGCCTGTACCGGACCGTCATTGGTCTGAAAGGTAAGGTCAAGTTTGCTTGCCGAAACGACGGCTGGCGAGGTTCCCGTCATTGGCCGCATGCCGCCTCTCGTAGCCGCCGCTGCGCAGGATGAAATGCCGTTGCATTTGCGTTGATGTTGTTTTCCACTCGTCCAATCCCACTCAACCGACGCCCGGAGCCTTGCCGATGTCGCCGAAACCCACCTGTCACCTTATCCGCCCTGAAAGCACTTATGAAGGCAAGCAGGGATTGACCTATTTCGCCGGCATTGCCGCCGAAACGGTCGGCTCGTCCGGCATCTGCATGCATCTGCTCACCCTGCCGCCCGGCGCCCGCGCCAAGGCGCACCTGCATCAAAGCCATGAAACCGCGATCTATGTGCTCTCCGGCGAAGTCCACACCTGGTATGGCGACCGGCTCGAGCACCACATCGTCGTCAAGGCCGGCGACCTCTTCTACATCCCCGCCGGCGTGCCGCATCTGCCGGCCAATCTGAGCAACGCTCCATCCTCGGCCGTCATCGCCCGCACCGATCCCAACGAACAGGAAAGCGTCGTCCTGCTGCCGGAACTGGATGCGCTGGTCGCCTGACACTGGCGGGATCGCCGTCATTTGCACCGCGAGACTTCCCCCATGACGTTGCCGTCTTCGTCGGCAATCGTCAGCTTTTTGGGGTTTTTCGCGCTGCGCTTGATGGTGAACTTGGTAGGCTCCGGTCCCTCTTCGCCTTCCGCCTCACAGGTTGCTGTCACCACCAGGGAACCATCCGCCTGCGCCTGCTTGTCCGTGAACGTGCAAGCGCTGGCGGCGGTGACCAATTCCTTGTCGGTCAAAAGCAGCATCTGATCGGCAGCGACGTCCTGGCCGTTGCGGTTGATGCAGCCATATTTGTCACCATAAGGCTTGGACAGGTCGATGCCCGCCGCCGAAGCATGACCGGCCAGAACGACAAGCATCGCAACAGACAGACTAAAACCACGCATGCTCATTCCCCCCAAAATCATGAACAAGGCTGCAGCGGTCCCATTTCCTCGAGGCCCGGAATGGTCACGAAGAAACCACCCTCGCCCTTGTTGGTGACCACGACGGTTTCAGCCGTCGTCCCAGCCTCGCCCTCGGCGGAACAGGTCGCATCAAGCGACTGCGTACCCGGCGCCGAGGTCAATTGCTGCGCAAACCGGCAGCCACTGCCATAGGTCTCGATGCCTTCCGCAGTCAGGACGATATAGTCGTCGCCGTCCTGGTAACCGGCCTTTGCGACGACGCAACCGGCATCGTTGCCCCAGGAGCCAACCAGCACGCTGGCTGCATTTGCCGGAGCAACGACGACGATCGCCACGACCAGTGAGATGAGCGCTGCGGAGCTCCGCAACCTCAGACCCCGGTCGCCGGAATGCCGGTGCGTTCCACCTTGCGCGGCGCGGTGATGTCCTTCCAGGTCGACAGCGCCCGGTTGACGGCCGCATTCGGTTCGCGGGCGACAAACTCGCCATGGCCAGGCTTGGCCTTGACCTCGGCTTCCTCGATCGACAATTCGCCGCGCGAAAACACGAAGCGCGGCAGGCCGGTCACCTCGAAACCTTCGAAGACGTTGTAGTCGATCACCGACTGCTGCTTCTTCGACGTGATCTTCTTCTTGCGCTTCGGGTCCCACACCACGATGTCGGCATCCGCCCCTTCGACGATGGCGCCCTTCTTCGGATACATGTTGAGGATCTTGGCAATGTTGGTCGAGGTCACCGCGACGAACTCGTTCATCGTCAGCCGGCCGGTGTTGACGCCGGCGGTCCACAGCACCGGCATCCGGTCCTCGAGTCCGCCGGTGCCGTTCGGGATCTTGGTGAAATCGCCGACGCCATTGCGCTTCTGCTTGGTGGTGAAGGCGCAGTGATCGGTCGCCACCACTTGCAGCGATCCGGCCTGCAGTCCGGCCCACAGCGAATCCTGGTGCAGCTTGTTGCGGAAGGGTGGGCTCATGACGCGGCGCGCCGCATGGTCCCAGTCCTTATCGAAATACTCGCTCTCGTCCAGCGTCAGATGCTGGATCAGCGGCTCGCCGAACACGCGCATACCTTTCTGCCGCGCCCGGCGGATGGCTTCATGGCTCTGCTCGCAGGAGACATGCACGACATAGAGCGGCACGCCGGCCATGTCGGCGATCATGATGGCGCGGTTGGTCGCCTCGCCTTCCACTTCCGGCGGCCGCGAATAGGCATGACCCTCTGGGCCGTTGTTGCCGGCAGCGAGCAGCTTTTGCGACAGTGCCGCAACCACATCGCCGTTTTCGGCATGCACCAGCGGCAGCGCGCCGAGATCGGCGCAACGCTGGAACGATGCATACATCTCGTCGTCGTCGACCATCAGCGCGCCCTTGTAGGCCATGAAGTGCTTGAACGAGGTGATCCCCTTGTCGACCACGGTGGCCATCTCGTCGAACACCTGCTTGCCCCACCAGGTGATCGCCATGTGGAAGGAATAGTCGCAAGACGCCTTCGAGGTCTTGTTGTCCCACATCTGCAAGGCTTCCAGCAGCGACTGCTGCGGCGCCGGCAGGCAGAAATCGACCACCATCGTCGTGCCGCCGGAGAGGGCCGCGCGGGTGCCGGATTCGAAATCGTCGGCCGAATAGGTGCCCATGAACGGCATTTCGAGATGGGTGTGCGGATCGATGCCGCCCGGCATGATGTAGCAGCCGGTGGCGTCGAACTCATGGTCGCCGTGCAGGTTCGAGCCGATGGCGACGATCTTGCCGTGCTGCATCAGCACATCGGCCTTCCACGTGCGGTCGGCGGTGACGATGGTACCGTTTCGGATGACTTTGGTCATTCTCTTGTTCCCCTGTAAGTTTGCGCTGGCAGGTCTAGGCTTTCTTCGACCTCGCGTCCTGACTGTTCCAAGCCTCCCAAGCGGACTCGAATTGTGGCCGGTGCTTGCCAATGTCCGAAACGGTTTGATCCAGCGACCGCAAGATCCCGTCAAGCTCCACCCACAGATGCTGGTTCTCCATCCAGAATTGCTGCGGAATCTTGAGACAGCTCATGAGCAGATCGCCGTCGTAGAACGTGACCCCTACAAGCGGGTTTTCAACCAGGATGGAGATCGCTTTCGGAACCACGTACTCCAGTCCGAACCCCTGGCTGACCAGGAGCCTCACCTGCTCCTTGGTGAGATCCCGCAACGGCGTTGCCAGGGCAATGCTGCCCCGTTCGACAAGAGATGTTGGGTATGGAGGCGGATCCGCCTTCCAGCCCAACAGGACGTTGAGCGTCCGATCCTCGTCGAGATTGCGTCGCGGCTTCACGCCACGATCCCCGCTGTCTCCACCACCGCATGGAACAGCACGTCAGCGCCGGCGCCGGCCCATTCCTTCGAAATTTCCTCGGCTTCGTTGTGTGACAACCCGTCAACGCAGGGGCACATCACCATGGCGGTCGGCGCGACGCGGTTGATCCAGCAGGCATCGTGACCGGCGCCGGAAACGATGTTGCGGTGGGAGTAGCCGAGCCGATCGGCGGCGTCGCGGATCGCCTTGACGCAGCCGGCGTCAAAGGTCACCGGATCGAAAGCGCCGACCTGTTCGACCTTGTACTGGATGTCGAGCGCATCGCAGATCGTGTCGATGCCCTCGCGGATGCGGCCGTCCATCGCGTCCAGCACTTCCTTCTCGGGCGAGCGGATGTCGATGGTGAAGACGGTACGCCCGGCGATGATGTTGCGCGAGTTCGGAAACACTTCCATGTGGCCGACGGCGCCGACGGCGTCCGGCTGGTAGTCCATGGCGATCTCGTGCACCAGTTCGATCACGCGGGCCATGCCGAGCCCAGCATTGCGGCGCTTGGGCATCGGCGTCGAGCCGGTATGCGCCTCCTTGCCGGTCAGCGTCACCTGCAGCCATTTCAGGCCCTGGCCGTGGGTGACGACGCCGATGTCGATGCCTTCATCCTCGAGGATCGGCCCCTGTTCGATATGCAATTCGAAGAAGGCGTGGATCTTGCGATCGCCGACCTTCTCGGTGCCCTTCCAGCCGATGCGCTCCAGCTCCTCGCCGAATTTTTTTCCCTGTTTATCGGTGTGCTGATACACGTCCGCCTGCTCCAGCACGCCGGCGAAGACGCCGGACGCCATCATCGCCGGGGCAAAGCGCGAGCCTTCCTCGTTGGTCCAGTTGGTGACGACGATCGGATGCCGGGTCGTGATGCCGAGATCGTTGAGCGAGCGGATGATCTCCAGCCCGCCGAGCACGCCGAGCACACCGTCATACTTGCCGCCCGTCGGCTGCGTGTCGAGATGGCTGCCGACATAGACAGGCGGCAGGCTGGGATCGGCGCCTTCCCGGCGGGCAAACATGGTGCCCATCTCGTCGAGGCCCATTTCGAGCCCGGCCGCCTCGCACCAGCGCTTGAACAGATGCCGGCCTTCGCCGTCCTCGTCGGTCACGGTCTGGCGATTGTTGCCGCCGGCAATGCCTGGGCCGATCTTCGCCATCTCCATGATGGAATCCCACAAACGGTCTGAATTGATTCGCAGATTCTCGCCGGGTGCGGCCATGCTCTAAAACCTTATCGATTGCGGGGCGCCAACGTCCCCCTCCCCCTCGAGGGGAGGGTGGCCGCGAAG
This sequence comes from Mesorhizobium sp. P2_F5, assembly GCF_056403715.1. Classification (NCBI taxonomy): domain Bacteria; kingdom Pseudomonadati; phylum Pseudomonadota; class Alphaproteobacteria; order Hyphomicrobiales; family Phyllobacteriaceae; genus Mesorhizobium; species Mesorhizobium sp. P2_F5. The sequence goes on from NZ_JBFUEY010000004.1 coordinate 233,910, forward strand.
CGGTCGGGTGGGGTCGCCTGACATAGACTCGACCTTCCCTTTGACCACCTGCGCGACATGCCACGCGCTGTTTATGACATCGGGCTCGTCGACACGAAAGATATCGAATCCGAGTGAACGCAGATAGGCATCGCGCACGGCGTCGTGGCGTTTGCCCTTTTCGTGTTCGTGCAGATCACCATCGACCTCAACGATCAGCTTCACCGCGAGGCAAGCGAAGTCGACGATATAGGGACCAATCGGGCATTGGCGGCGAAACTTGATGCTGGCCGATTTCAAGTCCCGCAGTTCATACCAAAGCAGGGATTCGCCCTTGGTCGCGTGAACTCGAAGCGCGCGCGCCTTCTGGCGCATTTCGAAGCTCACGCGAGTGCGGGGCATCAGCGGCAGCCTCGGAGCAAAAGATCAGGTCGGCGCCCGGTCGCACCGACCCCACCCGACCGCTTCGCGGCCACCCTCCCCTCGAGGGGGAGGGATATCCGCGCCCAGTTCTTCAATCGATCGCCCTCAGCACTTCACGCACATGGTCGATCAATTCGTTGATCTGGCCCTTGGTGATGATCAGCGGCGGCGACAGCGCGATGATGTCGCCGGTGGTGCGGATCAGCGCGCCGCGCTCGAACGCCTTGACGAAGGCCGAGAAGGCACGCTTGGTCGGCTGGCCTGCGATCGGCGCCAGTTCGATCGCGCCGATCAGGCCGATATTCCTGATGTCGATGACATGCGGCTCGCCCTTCAGCGAATGCAGCGCGTCCTCCCAGTAAGGCGCCAGTTCCTCGCCCCGGGTGAGCAGGCCCTCTTCCTTGTAGGTGTCGAGCGTGCCGAGCGCGGCAGCGCAGGCGATCGGATTGCCCGAATAGGTGTAGCCGTGGAAGAACTCGATCATGTGCTCGGGGCCGGTCATGAAGGCGTCGTGGATTTCCTTCTTCACGAACACCGCGCCCATCGGGATGACGCCGTTGGAGACGCCCTTGGCCGTCGTCATGATGTCGGGCGTGACGCCGAAATAGTCGGCGGCAAACGGTGCGCCGAGACGGCCGAARCCGGTGATGACCTCGTCGAAGATCAGCAGGATGCCGTGCTTGGTGCAGATTTCGCGAAGCTTCTGCAGATAGCCCTTGGGCGGCAGGATGACGCCGGTGGAACCGGCGACCGGCTCGACGATGACGGCSGCAATSGTCGAGGCGTCATGCAGCGTCACGATGCGCTCCAGCTCGTTGGCGAGCTCCGCGCCATATTCCGGCACGCCCTTGGAGAAGGCGTTCTTCTCCGGCAGATGCGTGTGCGGCATGTGGTCGACGCCGCCGAGCAGCGTGCCGAACATCTTGCGGTTGGAAACGATGCCGCCGACCGAGATGCCGCCGAAATTGACGCCGTGATAGCCGCGCTCACGACCGATCAGGCGAGTGCGCGCGCCCTCGCCCTTCACGCGGTGATAGGCGATCGCCATCTTCAGCGCCGTATCGACCGATTCCGACCCGGAATTGGTGAAGAAGACATGGTCCATGCCCTTGGGCGCGAGGTCGACCAGACGGTTTGCCAGTTCGAACACGATGGGGTGGCCCATCTGGAAGGCCGGCGCATAGTCGAGTTCGGCGGCCTGATGCTGGATCGCCTCGGTGATCTTGGGACGGCAATGGCCGGCATTGACGCACCAGAGGCCCGCAGTGCCGTCCAGCACCTTGCGGCCATCGCTGGTGGTGTAATGCATGTCCTTGGCGGACACGAACATGCGTGGCGCCTGTTTGAACTGCCGGTTTGCCGTGAACGGCATCCAGAATGCGCTGAGATCGTTCGGCGTGACTTTCAGCCGGTTGGACATGACCAAGACTTCCCCTTGTAACCTGTTTCGGTGCGGCTAACGCTTGGTCTTTCCAACGCTTGGCCTTTGCTGCGTTTTCATGCTACGCAAATTTTGACCGATTGGACAAACGTTAGCACCGCCCTGTCGGCGGTCAAGGGATTACTAGCGGAAATGCGGCCTCCGAAGTGCGCTCCACGGGTAAGAGAAAAACTGGTCCAGAGAATTGGTCCAGATGACCCGCGCGGCCAAGGCTTGGCCGTATGACCGACGCCATGGAAGGCTCCGCCCCTCGCCGCACCCGCATCCAGCAGGAAAAGCGCGAACTGATCCTGGAAGCAGCGCTCGAAGTCTTCTCCACCAACGGCTTTCGCGGCTCGACCATCGACCAGATCGCCGAAGCCGCCGGGATGTCGAAGCCGAACCTGCTCTATTATTTCCGCCGCAAGGAAGACATCCACGAAACGCTGATGGAGCGGCTACTGGCGACATGGCTGGCGCCGCTGCGTGAACTCGACGACATCGGCGATCCGCTGACCGAGCTCCGGAGCTACATCAGGCGCAAGCTCGAAATGGCGCGCGATTTTCCCAGGGAGAGCCGGCTGTTCGCCAACGAAATCCTGCAAGGCGCGCCACGCATCATGCCGCTCCTGGAAGGCGAACTGAAAACGCTGGTTGACGAGAAAGCCAATGTCATCAAGGGCTGGATGCGCGCCGGCAAGATTGCCCGCACCGATCCCTGGCATCTGATCTTTTCGATCTGGGCGACGACGCAGCACTATGCCGATTTCGACGTCCAGGTCCGCGCCGTGCTTGGGCCCGACCGCGGCGGCGACGGCCGCTTCGAGGACGCCGCCCGGTTTCTCGAGCAGCTGTTCATCGACGGGCTAAAGCCGAAAGGCTGACTTTGGGCATCAGGCGCTGCGCAACTCCTGTGGCTGCGCCTTCAGCAGTTCTTCCAGCTTTGCGATCGAATTCTGCTCGGCCAGCGGCGTGTAGACGATCAGCTTCATGTCCGAGCCGTCATCGATCGACAGGCTCATATGCTCGAACGCCATGGAGCCTGCGGTCGGATGGCGCAGATACTTCTTGCCCGACAGACGATGCACCACGTCGCGCTGCGGCCACCATTCCCGGAATTCCGGGCTCGAGCGCATCATCAGCGCGATCAGCCGCTCGAAATCCGGATCGCCGGTGTATTTCGCACTTTCGGCGCGAAACGCGGCAAGGGTTGCGCGTGCCAGCTGTTCCCAGTCGACCAGCAAATGGCGCCGGTGCGGATCGGTGAACACGCCATGGATGATGTTGCAGGCGTCACCCTCCAGCAGGCCGTAATCGCCAAAGATGGCAACGGCTCCGGCGTTCCAGGCCAGCACATCCCAGCGCGGGCCGACAATATAGGCCGGCTGCAGGACCAGGCTCTGCAGCATGTGCAGCAAAGGGCCTTCGACCTTGACCGGGGTGATGCGCCGCCGCTCGGGCTGCTGGCGACCGGCCAGCGTGAATAAATGCCGCTTCTCGGCGGCGTCGAGGCGTAAAGCCTCGCAGAGTGCCGTCAGCACCTCCACGGACGGCCGCACGTCCCTGCCCTGCTCCAGCCAGGTGTACCAGGTGGTGCCGACGCCGGCGATCATAGCCACCTCTTCGCGCCTCAGCCCGGGTGTGCGCCGCCTGGCGCCGGCGGCGATGCCGGTGGCAGACGGCGAAAGCCGCTCGCGACGTGAGCGCAGGAAGGCGCCGAGTTCGCGCCGGCGGCTGTCTTCTGGTGATGGCGAGGAAACATCCATGGCGCTCAATATAGCAGTATCGATACCAGGATAAAGTTTGAACTGTTTGCGGCGTGCCGATCGCCCCATCTTGTCATCCAGAGCGAATATGGAGGCTCACAATATGGACCTGAAAGACAAGACAATCCTCATCACCGGCTCGACCGACGGCGTCGGCCGTGTCATCGCGCAACGGCTTGGCGCCGGCGGCGCCCGTATCCTGGTGCATGGCCGCAATGCCGCGCGCGGCAAGGCGACCGTCGCCGAAATCGAATCCGCTGGCGGCAAAGCCGAGTTTCTCGCTGCCGACCTCGCTTCGCTAGCCGAGGTTCGCCGCCTCACTGAGGCCGTGCGCGCCAGCACCGATCGGCTCGATATCCTCATCAACAATGCCGGCATCGGCACCGCCGGCGCCAAGCGACAGCTCAGCGCCGACGGCTTCGAACTGCGCTTTGCCGTCAATTATCTCGCCGGTTTCCTGCTGACGTCGCAACTGCTGCCGCTGCTCAAGGCGAGTTCGCCATCGCGCATCGTCAATGTTGCCTCGGCCGGCCAGCAGGCGATCGATTTCGGCGATGTCATGCTGACCATGGCTATGGCGGCGTGCGCGCCTACTGCCAGAGCAAGCTGGCGCAGATCCTGTTCACCATCGACCTGGCCGGAGAGCTGAAAGGAAGCGGCGTTACCGTCAACGCCCTGCATCCGGCGAGCTACATGAACACCACCATGGTCCGCCAGGCCGGCGTCACGCCATGGAGCTCGGTGGAAACGGGCGCCGACGCCATCCTGAACCTCGCGACCTCGCCCGCACTGGAGGGCCGCAGCGGCCTCTATTTCGACGGCCAAAAGGAGGCCCGCGCCGATGCGCAAGCCTATGACGCCAAGGCCAGACAACAATTGCGAAATTTGAGCCTCGACCTCGTTGGCCAGGCTTCCGCCAAATCGAAGGAACAGCATTCATGAGCAAGATCGAACACACAGTGATCATCGGCGGCTCGTCCGGCATCGGCCTGGCGACGGCGCGAAAACTGCTTGGACCGGGCATGAAGGTGACCATCACCGGACGCAACGAGGACAAGCTGACGAGCGCCTGGAAAAGCCTTGGCGGCGCCGCCGACAAGGCCGCCTTCGATGCTTCCAAGCCGGACGAAGTACGCCAGTTCTTTAAGCAACTCGGACCCTTCGATCACCTCGTTCTGGCCGCCAGCGGCGGCAAGGGACTTGGGCCGTTCGAAACCCTTGACCTTGCCGACATCGCCGGCGGCGTCGACGAAAAGGTGCGGCCGCAATTGTCATGCCTGCAGGCAGCCCTGCCGACGCTCAACAAATCTGGATCGGTGACCTTCATATCGGCGGTATCGGCACAGCTGACCGCGCCCGGCGTTGCCGGAATCGCCGCCGTCAACGGCATGCTGTTGACCGTCGTACCGATCCTCGCGGTTGAGCTGAAACCGTTGCGCGTCAATGTCGTGGCGCCCGGCGTCATCGACACGCCGTGGTGGGATTTTCTACCCGACGACCAGCGACAGGCGATGTTCAGCGAGTATGCCGGCAAGACCCCTGTCGGCAGGATCGGCCACGCCGAAGATGTGGCCTCGGCAATCGCCTTCCTCGTCTCCAACGGCTTCATGACCGGCCAGGTGCTGACCTGCGACGGCGGCCTGCGCTTTGCGGCTTAGCCGTCAGAGCGACTGCGCGATCAGCGTCAGGAATCCGCCGGCCAGCGCGACATTGCCGACGAAGCCGTTGATGCGCGATGCCCGGTCTGCGCCCTGATGGTCCCAGAAATTGTGGAACATCGGTGTGGCGACGATGAGAAACAGCACCAGCACCGCGCAGGCTATCGCGGTCCACAGACCCGCCATCACCAGCGCGCCGGCAATGGTTTGCAGGACGATGCCGGCCCACAGCGCCAGCTTCGCCTGCGGCACGCCGCGCGCGGTCATCAGCCCAGTCAGGAGGGCCTCGTTCTGGACGTTGCGCAGGCCGGCGACAACGAAGGCGCCGCCGACCAACAGCCGGCCGAGAAACAACAGGCTCGAAGGCAAATCGACAGGCATGAAACTCTCCCCTTTTAAAAAACAGTTGGAGCGCCGCCCTCTCGGACGGCGCTCCGTTGCAAAACCGGACGGTCAGGCCGCTTTGGCAGCCGGCATCGGATGAATGGCATGGAACGGGATGCAAAGCCGGTTCCAGGTGTTGATCATACCGATCGCGACCGACAGCTTGACCAGTTCCTCTTCCGAGAAATGTCGAAGCGTGCTGGCATAGAGTTCGTCCGAAACGCCGTTGTTGGCGATCAGGGTCGTGGCCTCGGTCCAGGCAAAGGCCGCACGTTCCCGCTCGGAAAACAGTGGCGATTCCTTCCAGGCCGAAACCAGATAGAGCCGTGTCTCGGTCTCGCCGTCGCGCCGTGCCTCGCGGCTGTGCATCTCGACACAGTAGGAACAGCCATTGATCTGCGACGCCCTGAGCTTGATCAAATGCAGCAGGCCCACTTCAAGCCCGCATTCGTCGACCGCCTTGTTGAGCGCCGACACGGCCTTCATGAGTTCCGGCGTCTTGGCGTAGAATTGCACTCTCTGTTTCATCGTCTTTCCTTTCACATCTGTTTGGCGGGGGGTTAAATTTGCTTGGCCGCAGCGGATTTCTGCGGCCGCTGGTGGCGCGCAACGAAGGCGCAGCTGGCGGCAAACGATCGCGGATCGCCTTCTGCTGCGTAATCAGCCACGATGTCGGACAACCGGGTTTCGGCGAGAGCCGCGCGATAGGCGCGCTCGGCCTTGAGCATTGCGGCATTGATGCCGCAGGGCTTCACATAGGCCGAAGCATCGATCTTGACCGGGCCGCGCTGGCGGATCTCGCCGCAGCGGAAAGCAGGCTCACGCCCTTCGATCGCCAGAACGATGTCGAGCAGCGTGATGCGCTCGGCCGGCCGCGCCAGCCGGTAGCCGCCCGCCGGGCCCGGCACCGATTCCAGGATGCGCTCTGCGGTCAGCATATTGAGGTGCTTCAAGAGATAACTCGGCGACAGGCCGAACGACTCCGCCAGGGCAGCGCCCGGCATGGTGCTGTTGCCCTCCACGCTGGCCAGCGTGGCTGCGCAATGGATGGCCGCTTCTACGCCTTCGCCCAACTTCATGGGGTCGATCTCCAATTCATGGATATCGTTTATCGTGGATAGTTTTTATCCGCAATAGGAAAATGAAAAACGGCGCCCGAAGGCGCCGCTTTTTCTGTAGGTCCGTTCCCTACTCCGCGGCCACCTTGGCCATCGGGTTGTTCGGGTGCGTCGTCCAGTTGGCGTAGACCGGCGAGACCGGCTTGCCGGTGCGCTGGTCCATCACGCCGGCGGCCAGCGGCTCCATGGTGATGCAGTTTTCCACCGGGCAGACATTGACGCACAGGTTGCAGCCGACGCATTCGGCCTCGATCACCTCGAAGTGCCTGACTCCGTCGACCATGTTGGTGATCGCCTGGTGCGAGGTGTCTTCGCAGGCGATGTGGCAGCGGCCGCATTTGATGCAGGCGTCCTGGTCGATACGCGCCTTGGCGATGTAATTGAGGTTGAGATACTGCCAGTCGGTCACGTTGGGCGTAGCGCGGCCGATAATATCGTCGAGCGAGGCATGGCCCTTCTCGTCCATCCAGTTTTCCAGACCGGCGATCATCTCCTGCACGATCTTGAAGCCGTAGGTCATCGCCGCCGTGCACACCTGCACATTGCCGGCGCCGAGCGCCATGAACTCGGCCGCGTCGCGCCAGGTGGTGATGCCGCCAATGCCGGAGATCGGCAGGCCGTGGGTTTCGGGGTCGCGCGCGATCTCGGCCACCATGTTCATGGCGATCGGCTTCACCGCCGGGCCGCAATAGCCGCCATGCGAGCCCTTGCCGTCGATGGTCGGCTGCGGCGCGAAGCTATCGAGATCGACGCCGGTGATCGAATTGATGGTGTTGATCAGCGACACCGCATCGGTGCCGCCGGCAAGTGCCGCACGCGCGGGCTTGCGCACATCGGTGATGTTGGGCGTCAGCTTGGTGATGACCGGCATCCGGGTGTTGGCCTTGCACCAGCGCACCACCATTTCGATGTATTCCGGCACCTGGCCGACCGCCGCGCCCATGCCGCGTTCCGACATGCCGTGTGGGCAACCGAAATTGAGCTCGATGCCATCGGCTTCGGTCTCCTCGACCACCGGCAGGATCGCCTTCCAGGCGTCCTCGACGCACGGCACCATCAGCGAGACGACGATGGCGCGGTCGGGCCAGTCCTTCTTGACCTGCTTGATCTCGCGCAGATTGACCTGCAGATCGCGGTCGGTGATCAGCTCGATGTTGTTGAGGCCGAGCAGGCGACGATCGGCGCCCCAGATCGCGCCATAGCGCGGGCCGTTGACGTTGACCACCGGCGGGCCTTCTTCGCCCAGCGTCTTCCAGACGACGCCGCCCCAGCCCGCCTTGAAGGCGCGGATGACGTTGTAGGCCTTGTCGGTCGGCGGCGCCGAGGCCAGCCAGAAGGGGTTGGGCGATTTGATGCCGACGAAATTGTTGCGGATGTCAGCCATGACAGGTCCCTTTCAGCCGAGACGAAGAAGCAGTTCGACGGGTGCGAGAATGCCGCCTTCAAGCGCGGCGGTGAGATTGGCGATCTTGGTGAGGGCGTTCTCGCCCATGATAAGATTAACGCCGGGCGGCGGTTTCTTGCCTTCCGCTTGCGCCGCAGCCATCCGGGCGCGTATCGCGGCGAAAAATTCGATGGCGAAGGCGCCGCGTGGGCGCTCGGCGGTTACAGAGAACCCTGCAGCCGCCGCAGCCGAACGATACTCGTCGGGCGTGGCGACGAAGGACATGCTCTCGTCGGATGCCCATGGCAGCGGATAGGTCAGCGCACCTGCCTTGAGCCGCATCACATCGTAGACGGCAAAGACGCCGCCCGGCTTGAGCACACGCGCCGCCTCGCTCATCAGCTTTTTCTTGTCGGGAAGGTTCATGCCGACATGCAGGATCATGGCCGTATCAAAGCTTTTGTTGCTGAACGGCATGTCCAGCGCGCTGCCCTGCACGAACCGGACTTTGTCGGCCATTCCCACCCGCTTCGACAGGCTGGTCGCGATGTCGACATAGCTTTGCGTCAGATCAATGCCGGTGACATCGGCGCCGGCATTGTTGGCGGCAAAGCGGGCTGGACCACCCACGCCGGAACCAATGTCGAGCAGCCTGGCCCCCGGCTTCAAACCCATCTGGCCGATGAGTTCCCCGGTGGCGGCGATACCGCCAATGTGGAACTCGTCGACCGTTTCGAGATCGCCGGCGCGCAGATGGGCAATGTCCACGCCGGTATCGGCGAGCACGGCAAGAATGTGCTGCTCAAGACCCGATACATCGTAGTGACGGGCGATGCCCGATTCCACCGAGGCCATGATCTCTATCCCTGCGTCAGACTCCTGTTGATGCTCTCAGCCGCATCGCGGCCTTGTGCCACGGCCGAGACCGTCAGGTCGTCGCCGCCGAAGATGCAGTCTCCACCGGCCCAGACATTGGCGAGCGAGGTGCGCCCTTCCGCATCGACCTTGATGCGGCCGGCTTCGAGTTCGATCGCAGCACCACTGCCGTTGAGCGCTGCCGGCACAAAGCTCTGGCCGATCGCCTTGAACACCTGGTCGGCGACGAGCGTCAGCCGCTCGCCGGTGCCGGCAAGCTTGTCGCCGTTCATGGCGGTGTATTCGAGTTCGATGCCTGACACTTTGCCACCGTCGGCAATGACCCGCTTCGGCTGCAGCCAGTGGCGGATGGTGACGCCATTGGCGGCGGCCAGATCCTGCTCGAACTCGGAGGCGTTCATGTGCTCCTGGCCGCGCCGGTAGCAGATCGTCACTTCCTCGGCGCCGAGCAGCTTCGACTGAACCGCCGCGTCGATCGCCGTCATGCCGCCGCCGATTACGACCACGCGCCGGCCGACCGGCAGGCTCGCGAGATCGCTGGCCTGGCGCAGTTCGGCAATGAACTCGACCGCATTGGTGACGCCGTCGGCGTCCTCGCCATCGGCGCGCAGCGCATTGACGCCGCCAAGCCCCATGCCGAGGAAGACGGCATCGTAGTTCCGGGTCAGGTCCGACAGCTGATAGTCGCGGCCGAGCGCCTTGCCGTTCTGGATGTCGATGCCACCGACGGCGGTGACATAGTCGACCTCCGTCTGGGCGAAATTGTCGATGCTCTTATAGGCGGCGATGCCATATTCATTGAGGCCGCCGGCCTTCGGGCGGGCTTCGAGAATGGTCACCTCATGGCCATGGCGAGCGAGCCGGTGGGCAGCGGCAAGACCGGCCGGCCCGGCGCCGACGACGGCGACCGACTTGCCGGTTGTTTCAGCGCGCGGATAAAACTGCTTGTGCTCGGTCATGGCGACATCGGTGGCGTAGCGCTGCAGGCGACCGATCTGCACCGGCTTGCCTTCGGCCACCTCACGCACGCAGACCTCTTCGCACAGCGTCTCGGTCGGGCAGACGCGGGCGCACATGCCGCCCAGAATGTTCTGGTCGAAGATCGTCTTGGCCGAACCGATCGGATTGCCGGTCGAAATCTGGCGGATGAACAGCGGAATGTCGATCGAAGTCGGGCATGCGTTCATGCACGGCGCGTCATAGCAGAAATAGCAGCGGTCGGATTCGACCAGCGCTTCGTGGTGATCGAGCGGCGGATGCAGGTCGGAAAAATTCTCGGCGTACTGGTCGGCCGGGAGCCGTCCGCCGGCAATACCGTCCTTGAACTGGCCTTCTGGCATCGTCAGTTCCCCATGTTTTCGTTTTGGGGAAGGCTAGCACGTTTTATTTTTTTATCAATTGGTCAATTTTCGGTGCAAGCCTCTGAAAACCTTCGACAATAACATGATTTTTTTACTCATGTTATGCCTCTATGGCGCGGCCGAAAAGCCAGAGCCTGGGGCGCTACTATGGATTGACCGGATCTCATCGGCGACCAGTTGCTGCAGCCGCCACAGATTGCGGTCGCGGATGCCGAATTCCTCGAGGTGGCTGACGGTGTTGTAGAGATACTCCGCGCCTGAGCCGACATGGCCGCAGGCCCGGGCCAACACCCGCGCCACCGTGTCCAGCGGCTGCCTGAGCGAAGTCCCCCTGCCCGTCACCCCGACCCAGAACCCGAGCGCCCGCATCGGTCCTTGAGCCGTGCGCACCGGAACCCACCGGACCGAGCTGAAACTCTCATGGTCGTCGATCTCGCGCCGCAGCAGTCTTTCGATCTGCTGCGGCTTGTCGCCGTCGGGCAAACGGTAGATGACGCCGTCGCATCGCCCGCCGCGTTCGAGCGCCATCATCAGGCCCGGCTGCGCTGCGGTGCCGCGCCAGCGCACCATGTCGAGGCAAAACGAGCGATGCCAGCCGAAAGCAGTGGCACGCTGTCGCTCGACGGATTCGAAGGCTGGCTTCCAGATCAGCGAGCCATAGGCGAACACCCAGAGCGGCCCTGCATCGGCTTCATCGGACAGCTGCCCGGCAAGCGTGCGGAAGTCCTCGTCGGTCAGGTGCGTCCAGCTGCCGTCGGGTCCGGGATCGACCTCCTGCCGATGACACAGCGAAACAAGCTCAGGCGTGAGCGACATCCGGCGCATGAAACGACTACCCCTCGTTCGCCCAAGGAAAGTCGAAAACCGCCGCACGTGCAAGCCACCGAATGGGGCGAAGTGCGGAACGATGTGTCAACGCAGCCGTTGAATTTTCTCCGGTTCGCTGTCGGATTCGCGTCGCTGAAATCGTCCTTTGATGGATCGGACAACGATCGAAGCATGAAGGTGAGGAGACCGAAAAATGCCGAAAACCCCAATGCCCTTCTTCTGGTACGAGCTGATGACCAACGACCTCGATGCCGCGGAGGCGTTCTACACCACCGTGGTCGGCTGGCGGGCCGAGCCGTTCGACAAGGCGCCAGGCATGCCGCGTTACATCGTGGTGAACTCCACCGAGCGTGGCGTCGGTGGGCTGATGACCATGCCCGAGGACGCCGCCAAAATGGGTATGAAGCCGGCCTGGCTCGGCTACATCCACACCAGGGACACGGATGCCTCGACCAAGGCCTTGAAGGCCGCCGGCGGGGCTGTCTATCGCGAACCAGACGACATTCCCGGCGTCGGCCGCTTCTCAGTCGTCGCCGATCCACAGGGCGCCGCCTTCATGTTTCTGCAGCCCAATGGCCCCGACCAGCCCGTCCTTCCGGCCACGACGCCCGGCCATGTCGGCTGGCATGAGCTCTATGCAGCGGACCGGCAGGCGGCCTTCGACTTCTACTCAAGCCAGTTCGGCTGGACCGATGCCGGCAGCATGGACATCGGCGAGATGGGCATCTACCAGACCTTCGGGGCTGGCCCTGAATCCGGCGGCGGCATCATGAACAAGCCGCAGCAGCTGCCGGTGCCGGTCTGGCTGTTCTATTTCAATGTCGACGCCATCGACGCAGCCGCCAAGCGCGTCACCGACAATGGCGGCAAGATCGTCATGGGTCCGATGCCGGTGCCGACCGGCCAATGGATCGCCCAGTTCACCGATCCGCAAGGCGCCTATTTCGCGCTGATCGCGCCGGGACGCTGATCCGGTATTACATCGTCACGGACTGCTCTCATCGCACTGCCCGGTGCGATGAGAAACGCATCGGGACGCAAAGTCATTCCGGCGCCAACACAGCGACCTTGAGGTTCTCTTTCTTGGCGCCACTGAGCTGGATCGTGGCCGCCCCGGCCGCAAGTTTGAAGCGCACGCTCTTGCGAATGCCGGGACAGGTCTTCACGCCGCTGAAAGCCACGGACTTCGAGGCTTGACCATTCTGAATGATGTCGACCCACGCCTCGTCGGACAGGCTGATCTGGAGCTCGCCCTCCGGAGGCACGGCCACAACCGCCGTTGCGCCAAACGTGCCGGCTGCCGGCGCGCGTTCCGGCGGCACGGCAAAGCTGATCGTGTCAGCCGCTGCGAGCGTGAAATCCACCGCCTGCCCGACTGTCAGCGACGTGCCGGACTGCGCGGCTGGCGCTGCCGGAAATAGTTCCTGCTCGCGTGTCACCGGCCATTTGAAGGCATCGCAGCCGCTGTCGGCGGCCATGGCAACGCTGGTGCCTGCAAGGATTGCGAACAGGCTGATGGCGACTTTTTTCATGGCTGAGGGAACCCATCTGGTTTGGAGTGTCTACGCAGATATACAACCATAGAGATACATATGCAACCATAACGAGAACAAATATCGAAGTCCAGACTGGGAAACAACTGCAATCACCGATTGTTGATGGCAGGCCATGGGAAGTGAATGGTCCAAGGCCAGGCGATAATCTATGGCCGGGCCGAAGGGTTGGAAAAATGGAGTTTTAGATGAAGCTTTTTGACGGTCTCAGCAGATTTCAGCCGCAGATGCTCGGCATCCTGCGCATCGTCACGGCCCTGCAGTTCATCGAGCATGGCTCGCAGAAACTGTTCAATTTCCCGGTCAGCGCCGAGCCTCACGCTCTTACCGGCCTGACGACGACGGCAGGCATTCTCGAATTCGCCGGCGGCATCCTGCTGGCGCTGGGGCTGTTCACCCGACCTGTGGCCTTCCTGCTGGCCGGCGAGATGGCCATCGCCTATTTCATGGCGCATTTCCCGCGCGACTTTTTCCCGATCAACAACAACGGCGACACCGCCATCTCCTTCTGCTTCATCTTCCTCTATCTGGTGTTTGCCGGCGCCGGCGCCTTCGCGCTCGACACCCGTCGCAACGCCTGACAAGGGCGGGACAAAGGGGGGGGTGAGCCCTCACCCCCTCATGCGCTCGAAATTGGCATCGAACAGCGGCGCCGCCTGTATGCGCGCCGTGTGGCGTTTGCCCAAAAGTTCGATCTCGAAGCCGTCGCTCTCGTCGGCGATCTCCTTCGGCACATAGCCGAGAGCGACGGACTTTTTCGGATGGTGCGCATAGCCGCCTGACGTCACCCAGCCGCGCACCGCGCCATCATACCAGATCGGCTCGTCGCCGATGACATCGGCGTCGTCGGCATCCAGGATGAAGGTGCGCAGCCTGAGCTTGCCGCCTTGTTTGCGCTCGACAAGAGCGCCGGCCTTGCCGATGAAATCGGCGTCCTTGCCATAGGCGACGAAACGGTCGAGCCCGGCTTCCAGCGGCCCGTAGATCGGCCGGTATTCGCGCGCCCATGAGCCGTAATTCTTTTCCAGCCGCAGTGCATTGAGCGCGCGCGAGCCGAAAAAGCCGATGCCGAATTCCGCGCCCGCCGCCATCAGTGCCTGGAAGGCGGCGCGCTGATATTCCGGCGCCACCCAGATCTCGTAACCGAGATCGCCGGTGTAGCTGACGCGGCCGACCAGGCACGGCGCCATGCCGACATCCATTTTCGCGACGGCCATGAACGGAAACGCCGTATTGGCGACATCTGCGCGGCTGACTTTCGCCAACACGTCCCTCGCCTTCGGTCCGGCGATGGCGAGACCGCAGAGCTTTTGCCCCAAAGCCTCGATGCGCACTGAACCATCCCGAGGCAAATGCGCCTCGAACCAGCGCATATGATACTGCTCGGCGATACCGGAGCCGGCGATGAACCACTCGCCGTCGCCGACGTTGGCCAGCGTGAAATCGCCGATCAGTCTGCCGTCGTCTTTCAGCATCGGCGCCAGCGTCATACGGCCGGGCTTCGGCAGCTTGCAGGCAAAGATCCGGTCGAGCCAGGCGGCTGCCCCCTCGCCTGTCACCTTGTATTTAGCGAAGTTCGAAATCTCCGCCAGGCCGACGCCTTCGCGAACCGTCGCGACTTCCTTCGCAACGTAGGTGAAATCGCTCGAACGCCGCCACGAGAACTCGTCCTTGACGCCCGCAGGCGCATACCACAGCGGCACTTCCAGCCCATAGGAGACGCCCCATTGCGCGCCCTTGGCCGACAACAAGTCGTAGATCGGCGTCGTCTTCAGCTGCCGCCCGGCGGGCAGTTCCTCATTGGGGAAGCGGATGGAGAAGCGGCGCGAGTAATTCTCGCGCACCTTGGAGTTGGTGTAGGCCATCGTCGCCCAGTCGCCATAGCGCGCGACATCCATGGCCCAGATGTCGGCGCCGGGGTCGCGTTCGATCATCCAGTTGGACAGCGCCAGACCGACGCCGCCGCCCTGTGAAAAGCCCGCCATGACGCCGCAGGCGACCCAGAAACCCGGCAGCCCGCGCACTGGCCCGACCAGCGGGTTGCCGTCCGGCGCGAAGGTGAACGGGCCATTGATGATCTGCTTGATGCCGGTCCTCTCGAAGGCCGGGAAATGGCGGAAGCCGACCTCGAGCGACGGCGCGATGCGGTCGATATCCGGTTCCAGCAGTTCATGGCCGAAATTCCACGGTGTGGAGAACTCGGACCAGACCTTGTTGGCCTTCTCGTAAGTGCCCATCAGCATGCCGCCGCGCTCCTGGCGCAGGTAGAGCTCGCCGTCGAAATCGACGGCATGGATGATCTCGGTGCCGGTCTTGGCGTTCCAGGCCGCGACCTCGGGCATATCCTCGGTGATCAGGTACATGTGCTCCATCGCCAGCACCGGCAGCTCCAGCCCAACCATGCGACCGACCTCGCGCGCCCACAACCCGCCGGCATTGACGACATGCTCGGTCACCACCTCGCCCTTGTTGGTGATGACACGCCACATCCCGTCGGGCCGCCGCACAATGTCTTCCACCTTGGTGAAACGCTCGACCTCGGCGCCGAGCTTGCGCGCCGCCTTGGCATAGGCGTGCGTCACCCCCGAGGGATCGAGATGGCCGTCTTCCTTGTTGCGGACGGCGCCGACGAATTGTTTCGGGTCGAGCAGCGGCATCAGTTCGGCCGCTTCATTGGCCGAGATTTCTTCGAGGTCGATGCCGAGATAGCGCCCCTTGGCAACGACGCCGCGCAGCCAGTCGAGCCGCGCCTCGGTCGCCGCCAGAAGCACGCCGCCGGTCAGATGCACGCCGGTCGCTTGACCAGACAGCTCCTCGATCTCCTTGTAGAGCGAGATCGTGTATTTCTGCAGCTTGGCGACGTTGGGATCGCCATTGATCGTGTGCATTCCGCCGGCCGCGTGCCAGGTCGAGCCGGAAGTCAGCTCATCGCGCTCCAGCAGCACGACATCGGTCCAGCCATGACGGGCCAGATGGAACAGCACCGAGCATCCGACGACGCCACCGCCAATGACCACCACCTTTGCATGCGATTTCATGGATTTTTCTCTGATATCAATGAGTTGGGGAGACAAGCTGAATCAGAGAGGCAGCGCCAAGCACCCCCCTCTGGCCTGCCGGCCATCTCCCCCTCAAGGGGGAGATTAGCAGCTGCAGCGCCGCCGATCTCTTTTCAACGTAGGTGATTGGCGAAGGAAGATGTGACAGCCAATCTCCCCCCTTGAGGGGGAGATGTCCGGCAGGACAGAGGGGGGTGCCGCGCGCCGACGCTAAAAAAGTCACGGCTCGCCTTGCCCGATCGCTTCCTTGCGCCTGGCCATGTACGCCTCCAGCGCCTCGCGCACGGCGATGTCCATCACCGGCTCGACATAGTCTTCCAGCGCCTTCTTCCACAGCCGCGTCGCGCGCGCCGTCGTATCGAGGCCGCCGGCCTCCTGCCACGCCTCATAGTTCTGCCAGTTGGACAGCATCGGCTGGTAGAAGGCGGTGGCATAACGCTCCAGCGTGTGCGGCTCGCCGAAGAAGTGGCCGCCGGTCGGCACCGCGCCCAGCGCCTCGACCGCCAGCTCCGCCTCGTCGACGACGATCGGGCGCAGAAACTCCATCATGTGCTGGATCATCTCGACATCGATGATGAGCTTTTCGAACGACGCCGTCAGGCCGCCCTCCTGCCAGCCGGCGGCGTGGTAGACGAGATTGCCGTGGCCGAGCACCGTGCCCCACAGCGCCATCAACGTCTCATAGGCGCCCTGCGCGTCGGCGGCGTTGGAGGCCGAACCCGGCGTCGTGCGGTAAGGCAGATTGTAGCGCCGCGCCAGTTGCCCCGAGGCGATGTTGGCTTTGGTGTTCTCCGGTGTGCCAAAGGCCGGCGCGCCCGACTTCATGTCGACATTGGAGGTGAAGGCGCCGTACATCACCGGCGCGCCGGGTCGTACCAGCTGCGTCAGCACGACGCCGAACAGCGCCTCGGCATTCTGCTGCGCCAACGCGCCGGCGAGCGTCACCGGGCTCATCGCGCCCATCAGCGTGAACGGCGTCACCGCCACCGACTGGCCGAACTCGGCCATGGTCATCAGCCCTTCGGCCATCATCTCGTCGAAGCGGCGCGGCGAGTTGACCGAGATGATGGTGGCGATGCCGGGGTCGTCGCGCATCTCGTCCAGCGTCAACCCGCGCGCGATTGCCATCATCTCGATGCCGTCCAGCGCCCTGCCGCGGCCGATCGCCGAGACATGGAAGGATTTGTCGGTCAGCGTCAGATTGGTGAAATAGGTGTCCATATGCCTGGTGTTGGCCGGCAGCTCCACCGGCGCGCAGACCTGGTTGCCCAGCATGTGGATACAGTTGAAATGCTGCGCCAGCCGGGTGAGATCGGCATAGTCGCGCAAGTTTCCGGCGCGGCGGCCGCGCTCCATGTCATGCACATTGGGCGGCCCGGCGACGAGGGTGAAATTGATCGTGTTGCCGCCGAGATGGATGGTGTTGGCCGAATTGCGCGGCGTCAGCCGGTAGCTGGACTGCGTGGTCTTCAGCGCCTCGGCAACCAGGCCCCTGTCGACGCGGACATTCGCCGTCGCATGGTCGACCGTGGCGCCCGATTTCTCGAACAGTGACAGGGCCCGAGGGCTCATCACCTCGATGCCGAAATTCTCCAGAATATGCATCGACGCCTGATGAATGGCCTCGATCTGGTCGGCCGACAGCATTGCCATCGGTGGATAGGGATTGGTCACCCGCCTGAGCGGCAGTTGCGGGATGGCCGACGGCCCCCTGTTGCTGGTTCGCTCGGCGCCGCGCTTACGTCTTGGTTCATTCATGCCGGCATCAAAGCCCCGGCAAACCACGCAAGCTGTCAGAAATACGCCATCCGCGGGCGTGATTTTACCCACGACGGCATATCTGCAATTCCCGTTTAGAAAAACCGACACATATGTCGAATTATCGACATCGCACTTTTCCGATTATTGACGTCTGACGAAGCGTTAACGGACGAAGCAAGACTCCTTTTATGTTTTGCGCCTATTCGTCTTCCAATGCGTAGGTCGAGTTTTAGTAAAATTGTAGCGGTTGGTGTGCTGCTGGCTCTGTCAGCCTGCGCGACGCCGCCAAACCATATCAACAATGTCTGTGCCGTCTTCGACCAGAATGACGGCTGGTTCGACAACTGGCAGGCGGCGGCCGAACGCGCCTCGCAAAAATATGACGTCCCGGTTCCCGTGCTGATGGCGACGGTGCGCAAGGAGTCCGGATTCAAGAGCAACGCCAGGCCACCGCGCACCAAGCTGCTCGGCTTCATTCCGTGGAAGCACGTCTCCTCGGCCACCGGTTTCTCGCAAGCGCTCGACGGCACCTGGTCGCAATACCAGAGCGAAACCGGCAGCTGGGGGGCGCGGCGGACAAAATTTGCCGATGCCGTCGATTTCGTCGGCTGGTATCATTCCAAGACCGCCGACACGTTCGGCGTCGCCCGCAACGACACCTACAACCTCTACCTCGCCTACTATCTCGGCTGGACCGCCTATGGCCGCGGCAACCGCGGCGATGCCGGCGTGCAAGGCTATGCGCGGGCGACCGAAAAGATGGCCCGCGACTATGATGCGCAGTTACGGCAATGCGAAAACTAACACCCTTCCCGGTTTAGTGCCGCCTTGTCGTATCTTTCGGCTTTTTAACACCGGTTTCGGAAGCCTCGTCGACTACTTTGTTGCGACGGGCTCGCATCCCAGCCTGGCCCTGCTCCACGGCCTCGCCGATCTCGTCCGCTTCCGCGGTCGACGCTTTGCCACGCGGCCGGTTGGGCGCTGTTCCTGTCGAACCCGGGCCGCTGCCATGCGGCGCATCTTCCGGCACGCCCTCATGCGCCGCGTGTTCCTTGTCGAACTTGATTACCGGCTCCATCGTCGCCAGCACATCGTCCGACAGCCAGCACAGGCTCATATGGCCGTCGCCGAGATGCTTGACCGGCGGCACCTTGGTCTCGCACAGATTGTCGGGCACCAGCTTCTTGTAGCCGCACCGCGTCTGGAACGGGCAGCCGCTCGGCGGGTTCATCGCCGACGGGATATCGCCCTCCAGCACGATGTGTTTCTTGACCACGCTGGTGTCGGCAATCGGGATCGCCGACAGCAGCGCCTCTGTATAGGGGTGGTAGGGCGGCGCGAAGATCTGGTCGGTCGTGCCCTGCTCGACGATGTAGCCGAGATACATGACCACGACGCGGTCGGCGATGTAGCGCACGACGGACAGGTCGTGGCTGATGAACAGCATCGTCGTCTTGTTCTTCCGCTGGATGTCCATCAACAGTTCGGTCACCGCCGCCTGCACCGACACGTCCAGTGCCGAGACCGGCTCGTCGGCCACCACCACCTTGGCGTCGCCGGCGAAGGCGCGCGCCACGCCGATGCGCTGCTTCTGGCCGCCTGACAGCTGGCGCGGCTTGCGCGTCTCGAAGGCGCGCGGCAGCTTCACCAGGTCGAGCAGTTCCAGCATGCGCTTGCGCCGCTCGGCGACATTGTTGCCGACATTGAATTTCTCCAGCGTGCGGATGATCTGCGAACCGACCGAGTGGCTGGGATTGAGCGTGTCGAACGGGTTCTGGAACACCATCTGGATCGATGACACCGTATCGACGCTGCGCTTCTCGATGCCGGTCGACTGGATCTGTTTGTTTCCGAGCGTCACGGTGCCTGAACTTGCCGTCTCCAGCCCGAGCAGCACCTTGGCCAGCGTCGACTTTCCGCAGCCGGACTCGCCGACGATGGCGACGGTCTCGGATTCGCGCGCCATGAACGAGATCGTCTCATTGGCCTTGACGACGCGGCCCTCGCTGGAGCCGAATACTTCGCTGCCGCCGACCTTGTAGTATTTTCTCAGATCCTCGATCTTGAGCACCGGGGCCCCGGGCACGACACGCTCATTGACCTTCTTGGCGCCGGGCGGCAGCGCTTCCCAGTCGATCTCGTTGAAGCGCACGCAGCGCGAGAAATGCCCCTCATGGCCGGCGACTTCGATCATCGGGATCTCGGCCGCGTTGCAGACGCCCTCGACGAAGTGGTGGCAGCGCGGGCCGAAATTGCAGCCCTTGGGCCTCTCATGCGGTAGCGGCAGCTGACCGGGGATCGAGATCAGCGGCCGCGAATTCTTGTCGGCGCCCGGCAGCGGGATCGAGCGGAACAGCCCTTGCGTATAGGGATGACGCATCCGGTCGAACACGTCCTTGATCTTGCCGGTCTCGACCGCTTCGCCCGAATACATCACCGTGATCCGGTCACACGTCTCCAGGATCAGGCCGAGATTGTGCGACACGAAGATCATCGACGTGCCGAACTTTTCGCCCAACCCCCGGACCAGTTCGACGATGCCGGCTTCCACGGTCACGTCGAGCGCCGTCGTCGGCTCGTCGAGCAGAAGCAGCGCCGGCTTCGACAGCAGCGCCATGGCGATGACGATGCGCTGCTGCTGGCCGCCGGAAAGCTGGTGCGGATAGGAACGCATCATGCGCTCGGGGTCGGGCAGCTTCACCGCCCGCACCATTTCCAGCGCCCTTTTGTAGGCCTCTTCCTTCGACACCTTGTCGTGGATCAGCGGCACTTCCATCAATTGCTGGCCGACCTTCATCGCCGGATTGAGGCTCGCCATCGGCTCCTGGTAGATCATGGCGATCTTGTTGCCGCGAATGGAGCGCAGCTCCTCGTCGGACAGCTCGCCCATGTCCTTGCCCTGGAATTTGATCTTGCCGCCGACGATCTTTCCGATGTTGGAAAGGTCGCGCATGATGCCGAGCGAAACGGTCGACTTGCCGCAGCCGGATTCGCCGACGATGCCCATGGCTTCGCCGGGCATCACCGTGCAGGAAAAGTCCATGACGGCAGGGATCTCGCCCTTGCGGGTGAAGAAGGAGATCGACAGGTTCTCGATCTCGATGATCGGCCCATTGGTCGGCTTTGGGGGATTTCGAACTGCCTCATTCATGGGTCGCTCCAATCCTATTTTCATGCGTCGGGCCAAAACCCGCAGATCAGTCTTTCATCGATTGTTCGCGCAGCGAGTCGGCGAGCAGGTTCAACCCCAGCACGAACGACATCAGCGCGATCGTCGGCGGCAGCGCCGGGTGGATGAAGGAGCGCAGCAGGCGGCTGGCATCCTTGATCGCGGTGCCCCAGTCCGGGCTCTCCGGCGCCAGGCCGAGACCGAAGTACCCCAGCGTGCCGAGCAGGATCGTGGTGTAGCCGATGCGCAGGCAGGCATCGACGATCAGCGGTCCGCGCGCATTGGGCAGGATCTCCCACAGCATGATGTACCAGGGCGATTCACCGCGTGTCTGCGCCGCCGCCACATAGTCGCGTGTCTTGATGTCCATCACAAGGCCTCGCACGATACGGAACACGCCGGGACTGGAGGCGAACACCACCGCCACGAAGATGTTGAGCTGGTTAGGATCGATGTGGATGACTTTGAACGGATCGGCATCGAAGACCAGGCCGGCATAGACCCAGCCGCCGATGACCAGCGTCAGCCCGAGCAATATGTAGAGCCGGTCCGGCCGGTTCTTGTAGCGGGTCCAGAACAGCACGGAAAAGAAAATGATCGGGAAAAGGAAGAACAGGCCGGCCATCGCATAGGGGATGGGCGTGTCCATGATGCCTGGCGTCACCAGAAGGTAGAACAGCAGGATCACCGGGAAGGCCAGCACCAGATTGGCCAGGAAGGACAGCACGGTGTCGATCCTGCCGCCGTAATAGCCGGCGGGCAGGCCGAGCGTGATGCCGACCATCAGTGCGAACCCTGTCGCCGCCGGTGCGATGATCAGCACGATCTGGCTGCCATAGACCATGCGCGAGAATACATCGCGGGCGAGCTTGTCGCCGCCGAAATAGTAGATGAGCTTGGATACCGGCTCGATCCCGCCCGGCAGCGCGTCCTTCATGATCGGCACCTGGGAAAGCGGATCGAAGGGCGCGACGGTTGCCGCAAAGATCGCGGTGAACAGCCAGAACAGGCAGATGCCGACACCGACAATGCCGACGCCGCTGTCGAACAGCTGGCCGTAAAGGCCGAGCCTTTTCTTGTAGGAGAAGCTCGCCCCCATCACCAAGGCAAGCCCAAGCCAGACCGGCCAGAAACGCGCAATCACGCCGAGCACAATGTTGAAGGCGCCGATATATTCGACCTGCATCTGCCCGGCCCCCTATTGAACTCTGATACGCGGATTGAGGAACGCGTAGCCGACATCCGAGATGAGCTGCGTGATCAACACGATGAACACCGAAACCAGCGAGCAGCCGAGCAGCAGGTCGATGTCGTTATTCCCGGCAGCCTCGACCAGCGTGTAGCCAAAGCCCTGATAGCGGAACATCACCTCGACGATGACGACGCCGGTGAGCAGCCAGGGGAATTGCAGCATGATGACGGTGAACGGCGCGATCAGCGCATTGCGCAGCGCGTGCTTCACCACGACGCTGCCGAAGGAGAGGCCTTTGAGGCGGGCGGTGCGGATATATTGCTGCGTCATCACCTCGACCATTGAAGCGCGCGTCATGCGGGCGATATAGCCGATGCCGTAGATCGCCAGCGTCATCACCGGCAGGGTGAAATTGTAGAAGGTGATGCCCTGGCTGGCCGAAGCGGCCGAACCGTTCAGCCAGCCGAGCCAGGAGGCGAAGATGACGGTGAAGATGACGCCCGACACATATTCGGGCGTCGCCGTCGAGGCGATCGAGGCGACGGACAGCGTTCGATCTGTTCGTGACCCCTCGCGCATGCCGGCCAAAATGCCGATCAGCAGCGATATCGGCACCATCACGGCCAGCACGCAAAGCATCAGAATGCCGGTGGCGCCGAGTGCGGGGAAGAGCTTTGACGCAACGTTGGTCTTGAACTTGGTCGAGCAGCCGAAATCGCCTTCCAGGACGCCGGAGAATTTGGGCTCCAGCGGATCATTGCAGAAGGAAAAACGCTGCGTCGGCTTGCCGGTCACGGGATCTGTCACCGGCTGCTTGGGCAGGACGCCCAGCCACTGGCCGTAGCGCACGAAGAAGTTCTGCCGGTAGCCATGGTTGACCAGCCAGCTTTCGAGCTGCTCGGCGGAGGTGTGCATTTCGGTCTGGCTGATCGCCAGCTTCTTCAGATTCGGCTCGAGGTTGATCAGGAAGAAGACGATCATCGTCAGGCACAGCATCGTCAATGCCATGGTGCCGAGACGCCGGATTACGAAAGAAAGCATGGCGGTCCCCTGCCGGTCTGGTTGGGGTTGGAGCCAGCTTGGAAAACCAGCTTTGCCGTTGCCGGCAGAGTTGGCCCTCAAACCGGCCCTCGAATGCGATCAACCCTGTTTGTTGCTTGGCCCTTCCCGAGAAGTCCGCAGATCTGTGCTGCGCCGGCTTCCGGTTCTGGATCATGCGAGGCGTGACGGGGAAGAGGCGAAGCGCCTCTCCCCCGATCAGGTCGATCAGGCCTGTTCGAGCCAGATCTTGCCGTAGTCGCGCTCGTAGGTCGGGTGCATCTTGTAGTTCTGCACCGCCTTGACCGAATGGCTGTAGAGCTTGCGCCAGTAGGGCTGAATGATGATGCCGGAATCCTGCAGCGTCTGCTCGATATCCTTCATCATTTCCTTGCGCTTGGTAGCGTCGGCGACCGACAGCGCCGCGTTGAGCTTGGCATCCCACTCCGGATTCGAGTAGGCGGCCTCGTTCCAGGCTTCGCCGGTGCGGTATGCGATGGCCAGCACCTGGACACCCAGCGGGCGCATGTTCCAGTTGGTCATCGACAGCGGGTACTTCGTCCAGTCGTTCCAGAACGTCGAACCCGGCAGCACCGTGCGCTTCACCTTGATGCCCGCGTCGCGCAGCTGCGCGGCGATGGCGTCACCGGTATTCTTGTGCCAATCCTCGTCAACCGTGATCAGCTCATGTTCGAAATCGGCCTGGCCGGCTTCGGCCATCAAAGCCTTGGCCTTGGCGGGATCGCGGGCGATCTTCGGAAGTTCGTAATATTCCGGGTGGATCGCGCACACATGGTGGTTCTCGGCGACGGTGCCGGCATTGCCGTAACCGAGTTGGAGGACCACGGCGTTGTCGACGCCGAGCTGCAAGGCCTGACGAACCTTCTGGTTGTCATAAGGCTTGTTGTTGATGTTGGTGCGGCACACGATGGTGGCTGCGGTCACAACTTCCGACTTCACCAGATCCATGCCGTCGAGGATCGACACATAGTCGGCCGACGTTTCGAAATTGGTATGGACTTCGCCAGCTTCGAAAGCGCTGACCATGGCCGCCGGATCGGTGCCGTAGTCGACGAATTCGATGCCGTCGAGGAAGACTTCACCGTCCCACCACTTGTTGTCTTCGCGGCGCTTGTAGACCACTTTCTGGCCGACATCGTAGGACACCAGTTCGAACGGACCGGTGCCGATCGGGCAGGCTTTGAAATCACCGCCCTTCTCGTCGAAGCTCTTGTGAACGATGAGGCCGGGATAGTCGCACATGTTCGGGATCAGCGCGATGTCCGGCTTGCCGAGCTTCAGCTTGACGGTCATGTCGTCGACCTTGGTCACGGCACTCTCGTCGAGCTTGTCGTCCTTGACCAGCGTGCCGAGGCGGCCCGGCATCGAATTGCCCTCGGCCTTCTTGTCGGCCCAGCGGCGAATGTTGAAGATGACGTCTTCGGCGGTGAAGGCGTCGCCATTGTTCCAGGTCACGCCCTTGCGCACATGCAGAGTGTACTCCGTGGCGTCGTCATTCACGTCCCAGCTCTCCAGCAGGTAGGGGCGGAACGTGTATTCGGTCGTGTACTTGACCAGCGGCTCCAGCGCCTGGCGCTCGGCATTGGCGATTTCCGACCAGTCGGACTTGCGCGGGTCCTTGGGATCCTTGATCCATTGGGCGACCTTGAGGATGCCGCCCTTCTTGCCCTTCACTTCTTCGGCCTTGGCTGGCGTCGGATCTACTAGGCCGAGCATGCCGTAGGCCATCGCCGTGGACGCGCCGAAGACGCTGGCCATGGCGAGGAATTCGCGGCGATCGACCTTGCCTGCCTTGGCTTCTTCGGCCATGGCCAGGATGTGATCCGGAACGCGATCGCCATTACTCTTGTAAATTGTCATGACTTAACTCCCATTGTTGGCTTTCCGCCTTTTAACATTCCGCATCCAGGCCACGATGTCAAAGCGGCATGGAGTGGGAACATGTTAGCGAATGTGCAACTTTGAAAAGGGAGCGGTTCGCGCGATAACGACAGTCTTGGCGCAAATTTGCTACTGCGCCCAGATTCCGCCAAAATCTGCTTAGGCGATTAAATTGATACATTTTGGCCGGTTAAGACAGCGCCAGTTCCGGACGCCGGCAAGGGCCAGCGGCTAGAACATGATTCCGAAAAGTCGAATCCGGTTTTCTCGGACAAACGGGAAACCGTTTTGTCCGGAGATCATGCTCAAACAAAAAAGACTGGAGTCCCATCCCGATTCCATCGGGATGGAACAGGCTCTAGTATTCCTTTTCGTAGAAAATGCCGCCCTTGGCCTCGCCGCCATCATTGGCCTCGCCACGCAGCTTGACGCCGCGCCCGACATTGAGGTCGATCGTTGCCTTGCCTGATCCCGGCTTGTCGCCTTTCTGGATCGTCACATAGGTGCGGTCGTTGAGGTATTTGCCGGCTGACACGGCTGTGCCGCCCTGATCGTCCGTGGTCACATCCAGATCGTCGACGCCGATAGCGCTGCGCAAATTTTCAAGCAGCGAGGTCGAGCCGCCGACACCGGCCAGTTGCCCGGCGGCCTCGGCCAGCTGGGCGATCTGCAGTGGCGACAGGTTCGACATCGAACGGCCGAAGATCAATTGTGCCAGCACCTCGTCCTCCGGCAGCGCCGGCACCGAGGAGAAGGTGAATTTCGGATTGGTCGCCTCGCCCGAGACGACGATGGTCACGGTGGTGCTGGTCGTGGTCGATGTCGCGGTCAAATTGAGGTAGGGCACCAGCGAGCCGGAAAAGCCGACCGTGCCTTCGGTGAAGGTCAGCCGCTTGCCGAGGATCGACAGCCGCCCGCGCTGCAAGGTGAAGGTGCCGACCGCTTGCGGCGACGATGCCGGGCCGGTCAGCCTGAGCGAACCGCCGAGCTCGGCATCGACACCCCTGCCCTGGATGAATATCTGGTTCGGTGCGTTCACCGTGACATCGAGATTGAGGCCGCTGCCGCCACCGCCGCTGGCCGAGGCCGGGCGCAAGGCCTTGTCTTGCGCCCGCACGCTGGCGGGTGCGTTCTTGTGTTTGACACCAAGTGCCGTGAGCGAGCCCGGCAGTTTCTCAGGAACGGTGATGACGGTCTTGGCCAGCTTGACGGTGCCCGAAATCACCGGCGCCGAGGTGAGCGGGCCCTTGATGGTCAGGTCGCCGCCGAGATTGGCGGTCACCACCCGCCCGTCAGTATAGCGGCCATCGACCAGCTTGATCGACAGGTCGGCGGGAAAACCTTGCGCCGGGTTGATGCCGACCGTGCCGCTGGCCGACAGGCTGCCGCGTGTCGACAGCGTGCCGGTCAGGCGGTTTATCCGTGCGACGCCATTGCCGATCGAAACGTCGGCGGCGATGTCGTTGACGGCGAGGCCTGAGCGCGCGTCGACCAGGCGGGCGCCCGACGTGCTGACCGTGCCGCCGATTACCGGCGATGTCGCCGGACCGCGCACCTGGACATTGACGTTGGCCGTGCCGCTAAGCGACAGGCCTTGCGCGGCAAGCTTGGCGGCGAGGAAGGAAAACGGCACCTTGCCGTTGAAGTCCAGCACCAGCGCCGGCGTGCCCGCTGTGGTGACGCTGCCACCGCCCTTGAGGCCAAGCCCGGCACCATCGCTGATATCGGCGTTGAAGGTGAGCTTCTTGCCGGCGAACGTTCCCGACGAAGAGATGTTCATGCCGCCGAGGCCGGCGCCGCGGGTCTGCGAGGTCTGCACTCCGCCGGCGTCGATGTTGAAGGCAACCGCCGGATTGGCCGGTGCGCCACTCACCTTCACGGTCCCGGAAATCGACCCGGCGGCATCGAGGCCGGGCGAAAAACTATTGGCGAGCGAGGCCGGCACCTTCGACAGAGCAGCATTGATGTCGAGCGCCTGCCCGACCTTGCCGGTCACCGTCGCCGTACCACCGCCGAGATTGAGCACCAGCCTGTCCAGCGTCGTCGTGCCATTGGCAATGCTGACGGTCGAGGCCTGCGCGATGGCAGCCTTGATGCCCTGCACCGTGGCCTGGCCGGAAGCGAGTTCGATGGTAGTCGTGCCGCCGGCCACCTTCACCCGGCCCGCAGCCTTTGCCGGAATGCCCTTGACGGTGGCACCGCCGGAAAAGCCGGTCCAGTCGCCGTCGCGCTTCAGATCGACATCGATACCGCTGATAGCGGTGCCGCCGGAGATGACGCTGTCGGCACGGATTTTCCCGGAGATGACCGGCGCGGCGAGATAATTGGCGATCAGCGCATCGATCGACACCGTCTTTGCCTGCAAGTCGCCACGCGTGATCGAAGCCGTCGCAGCCTTGACGGCGACGTTGGGGCCGTCCGCGGTCTTGGAGAAGGCGATGGTGCCGCGCACGTCGCCTTCGGCCTTTTCCAGCGCCAGCGCAGCCAGCGGTCCGATATCGGGCAGGTCGAGCGCGATGGTGCCGACCGGGACGAAAGCCTCGTCGAGCGCGAGGTCGCCAGAAATCTTGTTCTTGCCCAATGACAGCAGCAGCCCGTTGATGGCGCTCTTGCCGTCCGCCGTCGCCAGCACCGCGCTGCCTTGCAGCGCCTGCCCTGCGACATTGCCGGTCAATTGCACATTGGCCGCCGGATTGGCGGCATCGGCCTTGCCGGTGGCCATCAGCTTCAGCCCGGTGATTTCGCGTTCCGCCACCAACAGCCTGTCGCTGTTGACCGTCAGCGACAGGTCCGGCGCCATGACAGGCCCCTGCGCATTGAGCGCGAAGCGAACCGCGCCCTTGGCGTCCTTCGACAGCAGCGAGATGTCCGATAGAGCGCCCTTGATGTCGGCGCTGAGCTTATTGTCGGCAAGGCTGGCCTGGCCGTCGGCAGTCAGCGCGCCCGATACCAGCTTGACCGGATTGGCGCTGACATTGCCTTGCGTATCGCGCTTCAGCGCGGCGCTAAGCTGCGTCCGCTCGGCCAGCACGCCACGCGCCGCTGCCGGCAATGCCGCCGACAGCGCATCGGCGTTGAGGTTGAGGTCGATTGCTCCATCGGCGAAGGAGACGCGGCCATTGAAGGCGCTGTCGAGTGCCGCGCCCTGCACCGAGCCGCTGTCGATGGTGATTGCATCCGCCGCCAGGCTGCCGGCGACCTTGGCCGTGATCTTGCCGGCAATCAGCGGCGCGATGGTTGGATTGTCGAGACCGATCTTTTCCGCTGTCACCGTGCCGGAGATCGGACCGGTCCGGCTTTTCACATCGAACGCATCGGAATGCAGCGCCAGCGCGATGCCTTCGACCTTGGTGAAATTCGTCGCCACCGATGGCAGCACCGCCGAGATGTCGAGCTTCGCTTGCGCGGCCTGCCCTGCTGCCTTTACCGATAGCGCCTGCAATTCGAGCTTGATCGGACTCTCGGTGCTGCCCAGCGTCACCGGCAGGCTCGGACCGGACGATGTCAGGTCGAGTGCAAAATCGCTGGCTCCGTTCGGGTTGATTGTGCCGGCCGCCTTGCCGGAGATTTTTTCGCCGGAAAGCGTCGCCTGGTCGAGAACCACGCCGCCGGCCGTGGAATAACTGCCGGCCGCATCGAGGTCGAGCGGCCCGAGCCCGGCCTGGCGGGTCTGGTTGGTCTCGGCGCCAGCCAGTTTTGCATTGAAGCGGACGTCTGGATTTGCCGATGGTCCGGTGATTTGCGCCGTGCCGTCGAGCGTGCCCGCAGCATCGAGGCCGGGCGAAAAATCATTGGCAAGCGCCGCCGGCAAGGCGGAGAAATTTGCCGCCAGATCGAGCGTCTGGCCTGCCGTGCCGGAGAGCGTCACCGAGCCGCCGCCGAGATCGACCACCAGCCTTTGAATGGTGGTGACGCCATCGGCGATCGACAGGCTCGACGGTTCGGTGATCGCCGCGATGCCGCGCACCGTCGCCTCGCCTGAGGCGATCTCGACGCTGGTCGTGCCGCCGGCGATCTTCGCCCGCCCCGCGGCCGTCGCCGGGATTCCTGATATGGTCGCGCCGCCGGTAAAGTTGGTCCAGTCGCCGTCACGCTTAAGGTCGACACCGATGCCGCTGACCACCGTCGTCCCCGAGGTCACGCTGTCGGCCTTGATCGTGCCGGAGATCGCCGGGCTGTTGAGATAGTTGGCGATCAGCGCGCTGACGGTGATTGCCTTGGCCGCCACATCGCCGCGCGCAATCGACACGCTGGCTGCGTTGACGGTGACGATGGGCGCTTCGCCGTCTTTGGCGAAGACGACGGTGCCGCCGATATCGCCGGCCGCCGTCTGTCCGGCCAGCGACGCCAGCGGCGCAATATCGGGTGCGGAGATCGTCAGTGTGCCCAGCGGCAGAAAATGATCGTCCAGCGCAAGATCGCCCGACACCTTATTGTCACCCAGCGCAACGCTGAGCCCGTTGATAGAGCGCTTGCCGTCGCTGGTCACCAGCGCCGCCTTGATGGCGAGCGCCTGGTCGTCGACCGAGCCGGTCAGCGAGACATTGGCGGCAGGGCTCAGAATGTCGGCCTTGCCCGAAGCGGTCAGCTTGATGTCTTTGACCGTACGACCCGACGCCGTCAGGCTGGCGCTGTCGGCCGAAACCGAAAAGTCCGGCGCGTTGCGCGCGCCGCTTGCCGTCAGCGCGAAATCGACGCCGCCTGCGACCGGCACGCCAACCAGCGGCGACAACACCGAGACATCGCCGAGCTTGCCCTTGATGTCGGCCTGGATGTCGCTGCCCTGCGCACTGGCGGTGCCGCTGGCGCTGAGCGAACCGGAGGTCAGCTCGATCGAATTGGCGGCAAACGAGCCCTGCGGATCGCGGGTCGCGGTCGCCGAGAACTTGACCCGCTCGCCAAGCAGCGAACTGATCTGCGGCGGCAGTGCCGTCGACACCGCATCGGCGTTCATCTTGAGCGTCATGGCGAGGTCAGCCAGCGAGACCTTGGCCGTCAGGCCGGCGTTGAGCGCGTCGCTGCGCAGCGTGCCTTCATCGAGCGATATCTCATCCTTGCTGATCGAACCGGCAAGAGAGGCCGTCAGTTTGCCGGTGATCAGCGGCGCCAGCGTCGCCACGTCGGTCTTCAGGCCGGCTGCCGCCAGCGACACGCTGACCGGGCCGCTGCGGTTCTCGATGTCGAAGCCGTCGGAATGGATCTGCGCATCCAGATTGTTCACCTGAGAGCCGCCCGCCACCACCGAGACGAGCGAAGCGCCGGCATCGATCATCGGCGCCTTGCCATCACCAAACGCGCGGGCGGTGACATTGTTGATGGCCACCATGATCGGCTGCGCGGCGTTGCCGACATTGATCACCACGGGCTCGGCTTTGGCCGCTAGTTCCACCGACAGGTCGCTGGCGCCCTTCGGGTCGACCATGCCAGCGGCGGTGCCGTGCACGGCGTCACTCTCGATCGTGGCGCGCTCGACGTCGACGCCGCCGGCCGCGGTCGCGGTGCCGGCGAGATCAAAACTCGTCTTGCCGGCAAACAGCGACTTGAAGCGTTCCGGCAGAAAACCTTCGAACGAGCCGTCGCCCTTGGCCTCTATCCGGTTGCCCTTGTCAGTCTGCTGATGACGGCCGGTGAGCTGGGTGACGATCTGGCCGTCGACCATGAAGGTGCCGACGCCGCTCCAGTTGGCCAGCGGCCCGGTGCCGGAAACAACGATGTTGACCGGCGGCGCACCCGGCAGCTTGAGCAGGTTGGCGATGATACCATCCGCCGGTTCGGATGCTTTGAGATCGAGGTCGAGCTTGTTGTCGGCGGGCGCGAAATGGATGTTGGCGTCGACATTGCCCTGCTTGCCGTCATGGCGGGTAACGTTGAGCACCGTCTCGATCGCCAGCGGCGATGCATCGACCTTGGCCGATCCCTTGGCGGCAAGTTCGGCAATGCCGCTGCCGGCAAGTTGCTGGCCGAGCGCAATCTGCGGCAGATCGATCGCTTTGATGTCGAGCGAAACCGGCAGGCCGGTCGACCCGCTCTTGCTCGGCTCCGTGCCCGCCACTGGCAGCCGCGCCAGTTCGATGCGCTCGGCGGCGATCCGATCGGCGCTGAAATTCTTCGACAGCAGCGCCAGCGGCGACCAGTCGACGGCCACCTTTCGCGCCACCAGCCAGGCGCCGTTACGGTCTTCCAGCACGACATGGTCGACCGTCAGCGCACCCGACCAGATGCCGTCAATGCCGCTGACCGTGACCTTGCTGTCGGCTGATGAGGCCATCGACGAAATGATACCGGCGAGGTTTTCGCGGCCGCGCTCGGTCTTGGTCAGCACGACGAGCGCGCCTATGGCCGCCGCCAACACGATGAGCAGTGTGTAGAAAAAGAGGCGAAGGATGCGTTTGAAAATCTTCATCGTCAGAACGCCTGTCCGATGCCGGCATAGATGCCGAAACGCGGGTCGCCATGGTCGCGGTTGAGCGGCAGGGCGGCGTCGATGCGCAGCGGCCCGAACGGGGTGATGTAGCGCAGCCCGACGCCGGCGCCGACCTTGACGTCGGAAAAGTCGGGCGTCGATTTGGTCGACACGGTGCCGGCATCGACGAATGGCACGATGCCGATCGTGTCGGTGAGCGCAATGCGCATCTCGACCGATGTCTCGAAGAAGGACAACCCACCGATCGGCTGATTGTCGATGTCCTTGGGACCGATGCCCTGATAGGCATAACCGCGCACCGAGCCACCGCCGCCGGAATAGAAGCGCCGGTCGGCCGGAACATGTTCGAGGCTGGTGCCGACGATCGAACCCAGCGCAACGCGTTCGGCAAGCACGAATTTCGAGGCCGTGTCGAGCGATTGATAGGCCGACCCCTCGCCCTTCAGCTTGAGGAAGGCGGCGCCGCTCATAATGTCATAGCTCGGCTCGGCATAGGCCAGCACCCGGAAGCCGCTGGTCGGGTTGAGCCGATTGTCACGGTTGTCATAGACATATTGCAGCGGGATGCTGGCGATCAGGTATTTGTGCTTGCCGAAGGCGTCGGTGATCCTGGAATAGTCGAGCGCGATTTCAGCCGAAACCGTCTGCTTCTTGTCGATCTCATAGGACAGGCCGGTGCTGCCCTTGATCGAGAAATGGTCGTAGGCGTCGGGATGTTCGAGCACGGTCTTGACGCTGGCGATGAATTTCGACGCTGGCCCGACCACGCCCGGCTTCTCGAACATGATGCCGGCATTGTAGTTGAGCTCGCTGAGATCGTTGCTGCCGATGCCGCTGATCTTGCCGTCGATGCGCAGCTTTTCGGCCCGGCCGAACAGATTGCGATGGCCCCAATAGCCTTCGAGGCCGAGCCCTTCAGTGTTGGAGAAGGTGCCGCCGACGCCGAAATAGCGTGGCTTGCGCTCGCTGACCTGGACGCCGATCGGAATGTTACCATCGGCGTCGAGACTGTCAGCTTCCTTCAGCGTGACGCTGTTGAACACTTCGAGCCCGAGCAGCCGGTCGCGGGCATCGTCGATCTCGTCAGGCGAATATTGCCGGCCGCGTTTCAGGCCGGTCATGTATTCGGTGAACTCGCGATCGACCTTCTCGGTCCCCTCGACGGTGGTGTCGCCATAGCCGGCTACCGGACCTGCGGCCACAGTCAGCATTACGTCGAGCGTCGAGGTGTTATGCTCGGCGACGATCTGCCGATCGGTGATTCGGGCCAGCGGCCGCCCCTCCTGCTTCAGCGCCCGCACGATCAGCGCCTCGGCCTTGAGCACGGCGCCCGAGCCGGCATCGCCGCCGGCAATCAGGCCGAAATCGGCGCTCGCAAGCCCAGCGGCATCGCCTTCCAGCCTGATGTTGCCGAGTGTGAATTTGGGCCCGCTGGCGATGCTGACCACCACCGGGATCGGCTGCGGGCCTGTAAATTCGGCATCGGGCGGCAAATCGTCGAGCGCCTTGCCCTGGATGGTGATGGTGACGACGCCTTCATAGCGGGCATCCGCATAAAGGGCGGCGACCAGCTGCTCGCGGTCGCTGCGCGCCTTGGCCAAAAGGCCCAACGAACCGGAGACCGGGCGCTCCTCGTCGGATTTCAGCGACGAGGCGTTTTCGAGCTTTTTGAGCAAATCCTTGTCGGCAGCGGGCGCCTCGATTGTCACGGCATAGCGCAGCGGGTCGACGATATCGGCGTCCTCGTCGTTCGACGAGCCCCACAATTTGATGCCGAAAATCTCGAAGGCGGCCGCCGACCCTGATTCAGCGACGAGCACGGTCGAGCACGCCAACGCCAAAATCAGCGCGCGCGAAAGCGCACGCCGTGGCGCGGTTCCTTTCGACATCTGCGCTTCACACGCCGGCATTAAGACAACCTAGGTTACAAAACTAAAATTGGAATGAAGTTTTGAAGCGCTCGTAAAGGGGCCACAATCCAATTGTCTGAAATAGGCAGGGCTTGGAATTCACACCTTTTGCGTCGCCGCAAGAAAGCGTGATCCCTTTCCCTGTGGATGAACTATCGGCATACCGGCCATTTGCCGGTTTGGGAACCATTGGCAGGCGGAAACCGGCCCGTCCTCGTGTTGACAAGCTTGACTGAAGCTTGAACAAGCCTTGGACGTCAGCAGTGTCTGGAGGGTGTTATGGCAATGCGCGCGGCTCGTGGTCTGTCTATCCTGATCCTTCTCTTTTTCGCCTGGGGAGCTGTCGCGCAAGCGGCCGAAGCGCGCCGGGTGGTGACCTCAAACAACTCCGATTATTTCGGTTTCGATCTGAGATCCGACCAGAATGTCAGCCTCGATCAGTGCAAGACGACATGCCTCGGCGACCCCATGTGCCGCGCCTTCACCTACAACACCAAGGCTAAATGGTGCTTCCTCAAATCCGACTATAACCAGTTGAAAACATTCAATGGCGCCGTTGCCGGCAAGGTCGTCAATGTCGATGGCGACCCCGATATCGGCGCCCCGCCGGAACTTGCATTTTTCCCCAACTGGATGGCAGACCAGGCCCAGCAATACCGCAACAAGCTGACCGATCCGGCCTATGACAAGCCGACGGACGGGCTGGAAGCGCTGCGGGCAGCGGCTGAACAGGCGGCGCTGACCGGCGACCATGGCCAGGCCATGCAGAAATACGAGGCCGCGGTTTCGGTCCTGCCCGACGACGGCCAGCTCTGGCTCGGTCTGGCGCGCGAAACGCTTGCCATACAGCCGGCTAGTGGCAGCTCCGAATCCTACAATCTGCCGGTCAAGGGCACCTCCGCCGCCATCAACGCCTACAAATTGCTGCGCACCACCAGGACCCGCGCCGAGGTGCTGGCGCTGCTCGGCGCAGGCCTCGACCGCCGCGATCTCTACCGCCCGGCCCTGCAGGCCTATGAAGCGAGCCTCGCGCTGGTCAGTTCGCCGGCGGTCAAGGCCGAATATGAGGACCTCAAGGCCCGCAAGGGCTTCCGCGTCATCGATCATTCGGTCGACGCCGACACCAGCGCACCGCGCATCTGCGCGCAGTTCTCCGAGGAATTGGTCAAGACCGGCGTCGATTACGCCCAGTTCGTCACCGTCGACAACCAGCCGCCCAAGGGCGTTGAAGCCAAGGACAAGCAGATCTGCGTCGAAGGCCTCGAACACGGCCAGCATTACGAAGTGACCTTCCGCGCCGGCCTGCCGGCGGCCATCGGCGAAGTCACCGCCGCCCCGGTCGTTCTGTCGATCTATGTCCAGGATCGCGCACAGTCGGCACGCTTCACCGGCGACAGCTTCGTGCTGCCGGCTGGTGCGCGCCGCGGCATCCCGGTCGTCACCGTCAACATGACCGCCGCGCAGATGAAGCTCTACCGCATCGGCGATCGTTCGCTGGCGCAGCTTCTGTCCGGCTACCAGTTCCTCAAGCAGCTCGACGGCTACGACATATCAAGCATTTCCGACCAGATGGGCGAGCCGGTCTGGGAAGGTCAGCTCGACATCGCCAACGACCTCAACAAGGACGTCACCACGTCCTTCCCGGTCGACGAGGCCTTGCCGCAGCGCAAGCCCGGCGTCTACGTGTTGACCGCGCAGCCGGTCACCACGAACGGCGAGGACAGCTACAATTCCATCGCCACGCAGTGGTTCGTCGTCTCCGACATCGGCCTGTCGACCTATACCGGCCAGGACGGGCTGAATGTCTTTGCCCGCTCGCTCGGCACCGCCAAGCCGATCGCCGGCGCCGAACTGACGCTGCTGGCCAGGAACAATGAGATCCTCGGCACCGCGACTAGCGACGCAGAAGGCCACGCCGTCTTCAACCCCGGCCTGACCCGCGGCGACGGCGGCATGGTGCCGGCCGTGCTGATGGCCAAGCAGGGCGACAATGATTTCGTCTTCCTCGACATGGGTCGCGCCGGCTTCGACCTCTCCGATCGCGGCGTCTCCGGACGTGCCGCACCCGGCGCGCTCGATGTCTATGCCTGGACCGAACGCGGCATCTACCGCGCCGGCGAGGATGTGCATGTTGCCGCCCTTGCCCGCGACGGCGCCTCCAAGGCGGTCGAGAACCTGCCGCTGACCTTCATCTTCACCCGTCCCGACGGCGTCGAGAACCGCCGCATCGTTGCCGACGGCGTCTCGGCCGGCGGCTACGCCGTCGACCTGCCGCTCGAAGCCAACGCCATGCGCGGCACCTGGACGGTGTCGATCTACACCGATCCCAAGCAAGCCGCCGTCTCCAGCCAGATGTTCCTGGTCGAAGACTTCGTGCCGGATCGCATCGAGTTCGACATGAAGTCCGACAAGCAGGAGATCGCCCAGGGCGAAACCGCAAACATCAACATTGACGGCCGCTTCCTTTATGGCGCGCCGGCTGCGGGCCTTGCGCTGGAAGGCGAACTGACGCTGTCGACGGCGCGCGACTGGGACCGTTTCCCCGCCTATTCGTTCGGTCTCGCCGACGAGCAGTCGGCCGAGCCTTCGGTCACCCCGTTCACCGGTCTTCCCGTGGTCGGCGACGACGGCAAGGCGACCTTCCCGGTCACGGTCGACCAGTTGCCATCGACCACCAAACTGGTCGACGCCAAGGTCACGGTGCGCATGCGCGAAACCGGTGGCCGCGCCATCGAGCGCTCGCTCAACATCGGCATCCGCCCGCAGGGCCATATGATCGGCATCCGTCCGGACTTCGCCGACAATGAAGTGCCGCAGGGCGGCACCGCCAAATTCAGCCTCATCGCGGTCGACCCCGAAGGCAAGCGCGAAACGCTGAAAGGCGCACAGTGGTCGCTGGTCAAGGTCGAACGCAATTATCAGTGGTACCGCAACAACAACTCCTGGAACTACGAGCCGGTCACCTTCACCAAGTCGATTGCCAATGGCCAGGTCGATCTCAGCGCCGATGCCGAGGCGACCGTGACGATGCCGGTCGACTGGGGCCAGTACCGGCTTGAGATCGAGACCGCCGATCCGGAGGGACCGGCGACCAGCTATGAGTTCGATGCCGGCTGGTATGTCTCCTCGACCTCCACCGAAACGCCCGATGGCCTCGAAATAGCCCTCGACAAGGACAGCTACGCCGCCGGCGAAGTCGCCAAGCTGAAAGTGTCGCCGCATTTTGCCGGCGAACTGCTGGTCACCATCGGCGCCGACAAGCTGCTCAAGACCGTCACGGCGACCGTGCCGGCCGGCGGCAGCACGGTCGACATCCCGGTCGGCGACGACTGGGGCGCCGGCGCCTACATCACCGCAACCCTGTTCCGGCCCGGCGATGCGCAGGAGACGCGCATGCCGGCCCGTGCCATCGGCGTGAAATGGCTGACGGTCGATCCAGGCTCGAAAAAGCTCGCCGTCACCCTGACGCCGCCGGACAAGACCATGCCGCGCCAGCAGCTGTCGATCCCGGTCGCGGTGGCCGGCGTTGCACCGGGCAGCAATGCCTATGTCACGGTCGCTGCCGTCGATGTCGGCATCCTGAACCTCACCAACTACAAGGCGCCGGATCCGGAGGACTGGTATTTCGGCCAGCGCATGCTGGGTCTTGAAGTGCGTGACATCTACGGCCGCCTGATCGACGGCTCGCTCGGCACCACCGGCAAGCTCAGGACCGGCGGCGACGGCGCAGCGATGCAGCCGCAAGGCAGTCCGCCGACCGAAAAGCTGGTCGCCTTCTTTTCAGGCCCAGTCCAGCTCGACGCCGACGGCAAGGCAAGGATCGACTTCGACATCCCGCAGTTCAACGGCACCGTGCGCGTCATGACCGTTGCCTGGACCAAGGATGCCGTCGGCCACGCCTCGATCGATGTGATTGTCCGCGATCCGGTGGTGATCACCGCCGGCCTGCCGCGCTTCCTGGCGCCGGGAGATGCCGCCATCATGCGGCTCGACATCGCCGACACGGACGGTCCGGAGGGAGACTATGCCCTGTCGATCGACACCACGGGCGACCTCTCCACCGGCGACAAGCCCTTGCCCGAAAAGGTGACTCTCGCTAAGGGCAAGCGCCAGACGCTGACTGTACCGCTGATTGCACAGACGGCCGGCAATGCGTCACTGACCATCAAGCTCGCCCATGGCGATGGCACTTCCGTCGAACAGACGCTCTACGTTCCGGTGCGTCCGGCGCAATTGCCGGTCACCACCCGCCTGGTCGTCGACCTCAAGGGCAATGGCGGCGCACTGCGCGTCGACAAGGAGTTGCTCGCGGCAAGCCTGCTCGACGGCGCCTCGGTCAGCGTCGGCGTTTCGCAGACCGCCGCCTTCGACGTGCCGTCGCTGCTGATGACGCTCGACCGCTACCCCTATGGTTGCGCCGAGCAGACCACCAGCCGCGCCATGCCGCTGCTCTACGTCAACGATCTGGCGTCCGGCATCGGTATGGAAAGCGATCCCGAACTGCACGGCCGCGTCCAGGCCGCCATCTACAAGGTGCTGAGCTACCAGGCTTCGGCCGGCAGCTTCGGCCTGTGGGGTCCGGGCTCCGGCGATCTGTGGCTCGATTCCTATGTCACGGACTTCCTGACCAGGGCGCGCGAGCAGAACTACGATGTCCCGGCCCTGGCGATGAGCCAGGCGCTGAGCAACCTGCAGAACTCGGTCGGCTACGACCAGGACGTCCAGGACCGCGGCAGCGAAATCGCCTACGCGCTCTACGTTCTGGCTCGCAACAAGAAGGCCTCGGTCGGCGATCTGCGCTACTACGCCGACACCAAGCTCGAAGCCTTCTCGAGCCCGATGGCCGTTGCCCAACTGGCGGCGAGCCTGGCGCTCTACGGCGACGCACAGCGTTCGGAAGCGACCTTCCAGACAGCGCTGCAGCTGGCCAAATCGACCACCGACTACGACTACTACCGATCCGACTATGGCTCGCGGCTGCGTGACGGCGCCGCGATCCTGGCGCTCGCCGCCGAATCGAAACCGGTGCCGACCATCGTGCCGGAGTTGATCCGGCTGGTGGCAAGGGAACGCGCCGACGCCCGCTGGACGAGCACGCAGGATGAGTCCTGGATGCTTCTGGCGGCTCGTGCGCTGAAGTCGGGCAACGACTCGATCAAGCTGTCGGTCAATGGCGCGCCGCATGCCGGTGGTTATTCCACCCAAGTAAGCGGCACCGATATCGCCGACAGCCCGCTGACCATCGCCAACACCGGCACCACGCCGCTGCAGGCGGTCGTCACCACGGTCGCCTCGCCGGTCGAACCCTTGCCGGCCGGCGGTGACGGCTTCACCATCGACCGCACCTACTACAAGCTCGATGGCACCGAAGCCAATGTCACCGAGGCGACGCAGAACGAACGCTATGTGGTCGTGCTCAAGGTCTACGAGCAGAACCGCTGGCCGTCGCGCCTGCTGATCACCGACCTGTTGCCGGCCGGCTTCGAGATCGACAACCCCGGCCTGGTTTCCAGCGCCCAATTGTCGAACTTCACCTGGTTGGCGCAAACCGACGCCGCCCATCTCGAATTCCGCGATGACCGTTTCGTCGCGGCATTCAACCCCAATGACGGCGACGGCGACCGCAACATCATGCTGGCCTATGTCGTGCGCGCGGTGACGCCGGGCACCTATGCTCATCCGGCAGCCACGGTGGAAGACATGTACCGGCCGCAATATTCGGCCCGCACCGCCACCGGCATAATGGAGATCAAGGCGCCATAAGGCGCCTTGATAGACGTAGCGATGGCGCTGCCCCTCATCCGCCTGCCGGCACCTTCTCCCCGTATAGTGACGGGGAGAAGGGAGCTATCGCGAATTTCACCGCTTGTTCTGCAACGTTGGCGATTGGCGAAACCATCGGCAACAGCATCTTTCTCCCCGTCTCTATACGGGGAGAAATGCCCGGTAGGGCAATGAGGGGCGGCGCCATGCTTTCCAGGAAATTCCTTCGCCGCACCGCCATAACCGCTGCTACCTGCGCCGGAATTCTCGCGATCGCCGCAGTCACCCTCTTGGAACTCGACCTCGCCTTCCCGCCCCCTCTTCCGGCGGCGCTCACCGTCTCGACCGAAGTCCAGGACCGCGACGGCCAGCTGTTGCGCGCCTTCGCCACGCCGGACGGCTACTGGCGGCTCGACACACACCTCGACCAGGTCGACAAGCAGTTCGTCGACATGCTGGTCACCTATGAGGACAAGCGCTTCTGGGACCATAACGGCGTCGATGTGCTTGCGTTGGCGCGCGCCGCCGGTCAGTTCGCCACCAGCGGCCACATCGTCTCCGGCGGCTCGACGCTGTCGATGCAGCTTGCCCGCCTGATCGAGCCGCGCGAAAGCCGCAGCCTCGGCTCCAAGCTCAAGCAGATGCTGCGCGCCATCCAGATCGAACGGCGGCTGTCCAAACAGGAAATCCTCGAACGCTACCTAACGCTGGCGCCCTATGGCGGCAATCTCGAAGGCGTGCGCGCGGCCTCA
This sequence comes from Mesorhizobium sp. P2_F5, assembly GCF_056403715.1. Lineage (NCBI taxonomy): Bacteria > Pseudomonadati > Pseudomonadota > Alphaproteobacteria > Hyphomicrobiales > Phyllobacteriaceae > Mesorhizobium > Mesorhizobium sp. P2_F5. Next base: position 273,630 of record NZ_JBFUEY010000004.1, read on the forward strand.
CTCGCCTATTTCGGCAAGGAGCCGAAGCGGCTGACCGTCTCGGAAGCCGCCCTGCTCGTGGCGCTACCGCAATTGCCGGAAAAGCGCCGGCCCGACCGCAATCTCGACATTGCCCATGCCGCCCGCGACCGCGTGCTGACCCGCATGGTTTCATCCGGCCTGCTTGGCGAGCGCGAGGCCGCGCGCGCTGCCCTTGACGATGTTTCGGGCCTGCGCCGCAAACTGCCGGCGCTGGCGCCACACGCCGCCTATGCCATGCTGCCCAAGGCCGTGCCCGGCAAGCCGCTCCAGCTGACAATCCGCAAAAGCGTCCAGCAAGGGCTGGAACAGGTGGCACGCGATGCCGCGACCAAGCTCGGCCCGCGCCTCTCCGTCGCCATGGTGATGGCCGATGCCCGCACCGGCGACATTCTCGGCGAAGTCGGCTCGGCCGATTTCTTCGACGCCAGCCGCTCCGGCTGGATCGACATGACCAAGATCGTGCGCTCGCCCGGTTCGACGCTGAAGCCGTTTATCTATGGCCTCGCCTTCGAGCAGGGGCTGGTGGCGCAGGAAATGCTGATCGAGGACAGTCCGGTCGATTTCGGCGGCTACCGGCCGAAGAATTTCGACATGGGCTATCAGGGCGATGTCTCGATCCGCCAGGCACTGCAGCTGTCGCTCAACGTGCCGGCGATCCGTGTGCTTGACTCTGTCGGCCCGGCACGGCTGATGGCACGCTTCCGCCAGGCCGGCGTCAGCCCGGTGCTGCCGGTCAACGAGGCGCCGGGCCTCGCCATCGGCCTTGGCGGCGTCGGCGTGACGTTGCGCGATCTCGTCCAGCTCTATACCGGCCTCGCCAATGGCGGCAAGGCGAACACGCTGCACGACGGCACCGAGCCGGCCAATGCCGAGCGCACGACCGCCACCATCCTCGACGCCCAGGCGAACTGGCAGATCACCGACATCTTGTCGGGCGTGAAGCCGCCGGAGGGCGCCTTGCAGCGCGGCATCGCCTACAAGACCGGGACCTCCTACGGCTACCGCGACGCCTGGTCGGTCGGCTTCGATGGCCGCTACGTGCTGGGCGTCTGGGTCGGCCGTGCCGATGCCGGCGCCGTGCCCGGCCTCTCCGGCTATGTCTCGGCGGCCCCCATCCTGTTCGAAGGCTTTGTCCGCTCCGGCCTCGTCGCGGTGCCGCTGCCCAGCCAACCTGCCGGCGTCGTCAAGGCCAAGCGCGAAGACCTGCCTGTGACCCTGGCGCGTTTCGGCGCCGGCGCCGACGGGCTGGTGCAGGCAGGTCCGACCGAGCCGGCGCCGACCATCATCTTCCCGCCGAACGGCGCCCGCGTCGATCTCGCCACCAATTCCGCCGAAGCCTCGCCGCTGGTGCTGAAACTGCAAGGCGGCCGTGCACCGTTCCGCTGGCTCGCCAACGGCAAGCCGCTCGTCGGCATCGACCGCCGCCGCACCGCCACGTGGTTGCCCGACGGCGCCGGCTATTCGACGCTCACCGTCATTGACGCCGTGGGCCGCGCTGCCAGCGTGAAGGTGTTCGTTGAATAGACTGCGCCAGACGATTCAGGGGATTGGGCTTCTTCGCCTGAAACCCGGCGCGCGGCACCCCCCTCTGGCCTGCCGGCCATCTCCCCCTCAAGGGGGGAGATCAGATGTCTCCACGGCTTTCGCCAACGACAAACAGTGGCGCACGACGCCAAAGCTGCCAATCTCCCCCCTTCAGGGGGAGATGCCCGGCAGGGCAGAGGGGGGTGCGCCGCGCTGTATCCTGCGCACCTTTGCCACCCTTTTCGCCACCTTGCTGATAACCCTCCCGGCCTCCGCCGATCCCCTGCCCGCCGGCTTTGTTCGGCTTGCCGATGTCGATCCTTCCATCCGCCAGGACATCCGCTATGCCGGCCTGGAAAATTTCCTGCATCGCAAGGCCGATGGCTATGACGCCCCGGTCTGCATCCTCACAAAGCAGGCGGCGCAAGCGCTGTCCGGTGTGCAGAAAGCGCTCGCCACCGACGGCCTGACGTTGGTTGTCTTCGACTGCTACCGCCCGGCCCGCGCCGTCGCCGACATGGGCAAATGGACCAGAGAGGGCGGGCCGCCCGATCCGCAATGGTATCCGCTGGTGAAGCGCGCCGATCTGATCGCCAAGGGCTATATCGGCGAATTGTCCACCCATTCACGCGGCTCGACCGTCGATGTCGCCATCGCTCGCAGCGACGGCAAGAACAATTCATCCGCCGCCTGCGGCGCGACCGACGCCGGCACGCTCGATTTCGGCACCAGTTTCGACTGTTTCGACCCGGCGAGCGAAACAGCCCACCGCCCATTGGCGATAGAGGCGGCGGCAAACCGCAAGAAACTGCTCGACGCCATGCTCGCCGGCGGCTTCAAGAATTATGCGCGCGAGTGGTGGCACTACACGCTTCGGGATGAGCCGTTTCCAAGGCAGCGCTTCGACTTTCCCATCACTGCGAACTGAACCGCCCGGCGAGGGCAGTCCTCTGCCGCCTCAGCCTTGCCTCAGCGCCGTCAGCTTCTAGATAGCGTCAAACAGGCCCGGATTCGGGTTAGGCTAATATGAGGAAAATGTTTCCTCTCAGCGCGCAATAACAGCGAAAAATTGCTTCAAGGGGGCAAAAAAGGCAACGTTGAATGCATCTAATTTCTATCAATTCGATAGAGTTCAGCCGTCATCAACGGAGGCGGAAATGACCAAACCTCATTTCAGGAAACTGCTCGGCGCACTGGTCGCCACATCGATCCAGTTCGGCACGCTCGGTTTCGCGTTTGCCGATACCACCATTCTCAACGTGTCCTACGATCCGACACGCGAACTCTACAAGGCCTATGACGAGGCCTTCGCCGCGCACTGGAAGGCCGAGACCGGCGAGACGGTCACCATTCAGCAATCGCATGGCGGCTCCGGCGCCCAGGCCCGCGCCGTGATCGACGGTCTCGATGCCGATGTGGTGACGCTGGCGCTAGAAGGCGACATCAACGCCATCGTCACCAAGTCGAAGAAGATCAATCCGGACTGGCGCAAAAAGTTCGAGAACAATTCGGCGCCTTACACCTCGACCATCATCTTCCTGGTCCGCAAGGGCAACCCGAAGGGCATCCATGACTGGAGCGATCTGGTCAAGGACGGCGTCCAGGTGATCACGCCGAACCCGAAGACGTCGGGCGGTGCGCGCTGGAACTACCTCGCCGCCTGGGCCTATGCCAACGCCAATGATGGTGGCGACGAAGCCAAGAACAAGGAATTCGTCGGCAAGCTCTACGCCAATGCTCCGGTGCTCGACACCGGCGCGCGCGGCTCGACCGTCACCTTCGCGCAAAAGGGCATCGGCGACGTGCTGATCGGCTGGGAAAACGATGCCTATCTGGCGCTCAATGAATTCGGCGCCGACAATTTCGAGATCGTCTACCCGCCGACCTCGATCCTGGCCGAGCCGCCGGTGGCCATCGTCGACGCCAATGTCGATGCCAAGGGCACCCGCAAAGTGGCCGAAGCCTATCTCGGCTGGCTCTATTCCAAGGAAGCCCAGACGATCATCGCCAAGAACCACTATCGTCCGGCCAAGCCGGAATTGGTGGATCCGGCGGATATTCCGAAGACGCCTGAAATCAAGCTGATCTCCATCGACGATCCGCTTTTTGGCGGCTGGAAGAAGGCACAGCCTTATCATTTCGGTGACGGTGGTATATTCGACCAGATCTACAAGCCGGCCCAGTGAGCTAAAATCTAGATCAGGACGACATGACCATAGCACCCGCCAAGGCGGGGTGGCGGTTCAGACAGCCGAGTGTCATTCCGGGTTTCGGATTGACGCTCGGCTTCTCGCTTGCCTACCTCACGCTCATCATCCTCATCCCCTTGTCGGGCCTCGTTTGGCGTTCGGCAGCGCTCGGCTGGACCGATTTCTGGGCGATCGCCACCGATCGCCGGACCATCAACGCGCTTGAGATCAGCTTCGGCGCCGCCTTCCTCGCCGCGGCCGTCAATGTCGTCTTCGGCACGCTCGTCGCCTGGGTGCTGGTGCGCTATCGCTTCCCCGGCCGCCGCATCGTCGATGCCATGGTCGACCTGCCCTTCGCGCTGCCGACCGCGGTTGCCGGTATCGCGCTGACCACGCTCTACGCGCCCAATGGCTGGATCGGCCACCTTCTGGCGCCGCTCGGCATCAAGGTAGCCTATACGCCGCTCGGCATCGTCGTGGCGCTCGTCTTCATCGGCCTGCCCTTCGTCGTGCGCACGGTGCAGCCGATCATGGAGGAGATCGACAAGGAGGTCGAAGAGGCAGCCGCGACGCTCGGCGCCAACCGCTTCCAGATCATCACCCGCATCCTGTTTCCAGGCCTGTCGCCGGCCATTATCACCGGTTTCTCTCTGGCCTTTGCGCGCGGTGTCGGCGAATACGGCTCGGTCATCTTCATAGCCGGCAATCTGCCCTACAAGTCGGAGATCGCGCCGCTTTTGATCGTCATCCGGCTGGAGGAGTATAATTATCCGGCGGCGACCGCGATCGCGGCGATCATGCTTTTGCTGTCTTTTGTGATGCTGCTGGTTGTCAACCTGGCGCAGTCGTGGAGTCGCAAACGCTATGGCTGATCCCGAGATCAAATCCTACGAGCCGCATCACGAGAGCCGGTCGGCGGCGGTGACCGAAAGCCTGCCGGTGCGGTTGCTGCTGATGGCGGTGGCCTTCGCCTTCCTCGCTATCTTTGTGCTCCTGCCGCTGATCATCGTCTTTCACGAGGCGCTGGCCAAAGGCCTCAGTGCCTACACGGAGGCACTCTCCAATCCCGATACGCGCTCGGCGATCCGGCTGACGTTGCTGGTGGCGGCGATCGCCGTGCCACTCAACGTCGTCTTCGGCATCTCCGCTGCCTGGGCAATCGCCAAGTTCGAGTTCAAGGGCAAGGCGTTCCTGACCACGCTGATCGACCTGCCTTTCTCGGTCTCGCCGGTCATATCAGGCCTTGTCTATGTCCTGCTGTTCGGCGCGCAGGGGCTGCTTGGCGGCTGGCTGAAGGAGCACGGCATCCAGATCTTGTTCGCGGTGCCCGGCATCGTGCTGGCCACCGTCTTCGTCACCTTCCCCTTCGTTGCCCGCGAACTGATCCCGCTAATGCAGGAACAGGGCAATGGCGATGAAGAGGCCGCGCTCTCGCTCGGCGCCAATGGCTGGCAGACCTTCTGGTACGTGACGCTGCCCAACGTCAAATGGGGATTGCTCTACGGCGTGCTTCTGTGCAACGCCCGCTCGATGGGCGAATTCGGCGCGGTCTCGGTCGTGTCCGGCCATATACGCGGGCTGACCAACACCATGCCGTTGCATGTCGAAATCCTCTACAACGAGTACAACGCCGTTGGCGCTTTTGCCGTCGCTTCGCTGCTTGCCGGCCTGGCGCTGGTGACACTGGTCTTGAAAACACTTCTCGAGATGCGCTACGGCGCCGAGATCGCCGCGACGCGCGGACATTAGAGGGTTCTGTAAATGGAAGTTCGCGTTGCCAACGTGCGCAAGGAGTTTGACCGGTTCCCGGCCCTCCACGACGTATCGCTTGACATCAAGTCGGGTGAGCTGATCGCGCTGCTGGGGCCGTCCGGTTCCGGCAAGACGACGCTGCTCAGGCTGATTGCCGGTCTGGAGCGGCCAACGCGCGGCAAGATCTTCTTCGGCGACGAGGATGCCTCGCAGAGGTCGATCCAGGAGCGCAATGTCGGCTTCGTCTTCCAGCATTATGCGCTGTTCCGGCACATGACGGTCGCCGACAATATCGGCTTTGGCCTCAAGGTACGGCACGGACCGTCGCGCCCGCCGGCGGCCGAAATCCGCCGCCGCGCCTCAGAACTGCTCGACCTCGTCCAGCTTTCCGGGCTGGAGAAGCGCTACCCCGCGCAGCTTTCCGGCGGCCAGCGCCAGCGTGTCGCGCTGGCGCGCGCCATGGCGATCGAGCCCAAGGTGCTGTTGCTCGACGAGCCGTTCGGCGCGCTCGACGCCCAGGTGCGCCGCGAGTTGCGCCGCTGGCTGCGCGAGATCCATGACCGCACCGGCCACACCACAGTCTTCGTCACCCACGACCAGGAAGAGGCGCTGGAGCTTGCCGACCGCGTCGTGGTGATGAGCCAGGGCCGCATCGAGCAGGTCGGCTCCGCCGACGAGATCTACGACACGCCGAACTCGCCCTTCGTCTACTCCTTCATCGGTGAATCGAGCACGCTTCCGGTCAAGGTCGAGGACGGCCAGGTCTGGATCGCCGACCGGCCGATCGGGCTGTCGGCCCCGCATGCGCCGAGCGGCGAGGCCGTGCTCTACTTCCGCCCGCACGATGTCGAATTGCTCGACGGCTGCAGCGGCTGCATCGCCGGCACCGTCGCCGCCAGCCGTCGCGTCGCCGGCACCAGGCGTGTCGAACTGGAAATCGGCGGCGAGCGCCAGCGGGTCGAGATCGAATTGCCCGTCGACCATCCGGCGGCGCAGAAGAGCCGGGTTGCGTTCAGGCCGCGGCGCTGGAAGCTCTTCCCGGCGACTGCTTGATCTCGTTCTACTCCAGCCAGTTCTCGACCTTCAGGCTCGCGATCCGGCTGAACTCGCCGGTGTTGGCCGTCACCAGGGTGATCCCCAGTGCGCAGGCGTGGGCGGCGATGAAAAGGTCATTGTGGCCGATCGGCTGGCCTCTGGCCTCCAGGTCGGCACGAAGTGCGCCGTATTCGGCGTCCACCGGCACGTCGAGCGGCAGCACAGGTAACTCGGCGAGCAATTCCTCGACCTTGGCGAGCAGTTTGGCCGATCCCTTGCGGGCGCAACCATAACGCAGCTCCGAGGCAACGACGATGCTGGTGCAGAGGGCGCCGTCTCCCTCGCGAACCGCCGCGCTGGCGGCTTTGCCGGCCGGATTTCGGATCATGTCGCTGATGATGTTCGTATCGAGCATGAACCGCATCAGAAGATGTCCTCGGAGCTGACGGGCGCATCATGGATCTCGGGAAAGTCATCTTCAGGGCCAAGCGGCGGCTCTTTTGCCCATTGGGCAAGCAGCGCGGCAACTCCAGGTCTGCGGACCGGTTCAATGATCAGGCGGTCGCCGTCGCGACTGATCAGGACTTTTTCGCCGGGGAGCTCGAACTCGACGGGAATACGCACCGCCTGGCTGCGGTTGTTGCGGAAGAGCTTCGCCTCTCTCGGCGGCGTGGAGTGGCGGTGTTGCGGCATGGCGGCGCATCCTTGTATATGCCAATTGTATATGCCTTGGTCGTAAGACGCAATCATTCTGCAACGCGTTGGAAGGAAATCCTACCAACCGGCTGTTTCGGCAACACTTTTTCTCACCACTAGATGGCAGGCCGCGTCCGCATGTCTGGTCGCGCTGGACATGGTCCTATTATGTTCGCGCATTATATCGGTGCATCCGACAACGGCCTTCTCAAGGAGCCCTTTTCATGAAGCGATTTTTCGTCAGCGTCGCCACCGCCGCCGGCCTGTTTCTCGCCTCCTCGCAGGCTTGGTCGGCCGACAAGTTGCTCAACGCTTCCTATGATGTCGGCCGCGAGCTGTTCGTCCAGGTGAACAAGGCCTTTGTCGCTGGCCACCCGGGCGTGAGCATCGACCAGTCGCATGCCGGCACTTCTGCCCAGGCGCGCGCCATTGCCGAAGGCCTTGGCGCCGATGTCGTCACCTTCAACCAGGTCACCGACATCGATTTCCTGGTCAAGAAAGGTCTCGTCTCCGCCGACTGGCAGAAGGACTTTCCCGACAACGCCTCGCCCTTCTATTCGCTGCCGTCCTTCCTGGTGCGCGCCGGCAACCCCAAGCACATCAAGGACTGGAACGACCTCGTGCGCGACGACGTGCAGGTGATCTTCCCCAACCCGAAGACCTCGGGCAATGCGCGCTACACCTATCTGGCGGCCACCGCCTACGCCAAGGAAGCCTTCAAGGGCGACGATGCCAAGGTGAAGGAGTTTGTCACCAAGCTGTTCAACAACGTGCCGATCTTCGATACCGGCGGCCGCGCCGCCACCACCACCTTCGTGCAGCGTGAGATCGGCGACGTGCTGATCACATTCGAGTCCGAGACGCGCGGCATCCGCAAGGAGTATGGCGACGACAAGTTCGAACAGGTCACGCCGACCGTCAGCCTGCTCGCCGAGTTCCCGGTGGCGATCGTCGACAAGGTCGCCGATGAGCATGGCAGCCGTGACCTCGCCAAGAGCTATCTCGACTTCCTCTACACGCCGGAGGGTCAGACCATCGCCGCTGAAAATGGTCTGCGGGCCCGCAACGCTGAAGTCGCGGCAAAATACAAGGCAGACTTCCCCGATGTCCGCCTGCTGACGGTGGAAGACGTCTTCGGCGGCTGGGACAAGGTGCAGAAGGAACACTTCGCCGCCGGCGGCCTGCTCGACCAGACCTATGGCAGCCGCTGATCAGCAGCATCCAAGCTGAAAACTGAACAAGAAAGCCGGCTCTTTGCCGGCTTTTTCGTTTTGCCACCGATATACGGCTTTCCCGCATAAACCTGCGCCATAGGTGAAAAACGTTACAAAGAATCAACGCGTTTGTGCCTAACGTGCGCTTGGGCGGCTTGTTTTGCGCGAAACCGGGTTGCGCAGGCGAAATGTCATGATTTGCACACAAACAACCGCCAGATGCGGGCGGTTGGGGTTTTCATGAACTGAATCGGGCATGCTTACCAAAAAAGGCAAATACGGCCTCAAGGCCCTCGTGCATCTCTCCGGCCTGCCGGTCGGCCAGCTTGCATTCGTCAACGACATCGCTGTCGCCAACAATATCCCGAAGAAATTCCTGGATGCCATTCTGGGCGAGCTGCGCAATGCCGGTTTCGTCCAGAGCCGCAAGGGCAAGGAAGGCGGCTATCGCCTCGCCCGGCCCGCTTCCGAGATCAAGATCGGCCATGTTGTGCGCGTCCTTGACGGGCCGCTGGCGCCGATCCCTTGTGCCAGCCGTACGCAATACCAGCGCTGCGAGGATTGTGACGAGGCGACCTGCCAGGTCCGGCACATGATGCTGGAGGTACGCCAAGCCATCGCCGAGGTGCTGGATAACAGAAGCCTCGCCGCCATGCGCGATGCCGACAATGACGATTTTCCGGTCGAACTGACGTCGCAGATCTAAATCCTGCGGTCAGACTTCCTCAGATCAAACCGAGCCTACCGGCAAGGCCGACGCGCTGGATCTTGCCGGTCGGGCCCTTGGGTATCTCCTGCAGAAACAGGATGTGGCGTGGCACCTTGAACTCGACGATGCGGCTGCGCGCGAAATCGCGAATCTGTTCGGCATCGGCGGTGGCGCCCTCGGCCAGCACAATGGCAGCCCCCACCTCCTCGCCGAGCATGGCGTGCGGCACGGCGAAGGTCACCGCCTGCGCCACCAGCGGATGGTCGAGCAGCACATTGTCGACCTCGAGTGGCGAGATCTTCTCGCCACCGCGATTGATGATCTCTTTCAGCCGGCCGGTGATCTTGAGGTCACCCTCCGCGTCGATCAGTCCCTGGTCGCCGGTGCGGAACCAGCCATCGGTGAAGGCAGCTTCATTGGCCGCCGGATTGTTGAGATAGCCGTCATGGACGTTGGCGCCGCGCACCGCGATCTCGCCCTTTTCGCCCGCCGGCAGGATCGTCCCCTTGTCGTCCAGGATCGTCACCTCCGGACCGGCAGGCAGGCCAACCACGCCCGGCTTGCGGCGCGCCGGCGGCAGGCCGTTCGAGGTCATCTGATGCGCCGCTTCGGTCATGCCATATGCCTCGACCACCGGGCAGCCGAAGACGTGCTCGAGGTCGCGGAACACGGTATCGGGAAGCGCTGCCGAAGACGAGCGGATAAAGCGCAGGTGTGTCGTCGCAATGGTGTCGCCATTGCGCGCCGCGCGGGCCAGGATCGCCTGATGCATGGTCGGCACGGCGCTGTACCAACTCGGCCGGAAGTCGGCGAGCCAGCCGTAGAATTTGAGCGGGTTGAAGCCTGGCGTGCAGACAACAGTGCCGCCGACTGCCAGCTGTGCGCTGAGCGCCGCCATCAGCCCGTGAATGTGGAACAGCGGCATAACGTTGAGACAGATGTCGTCTCTCGACAGCGCCAGTGTGCGGGCGATGTTGGTCATCGATGCCTGCAGGTTGCGCTGCCGCAAGCCGACGATCTTCGGCCGCGCCGTGGTTCCCGATGTGTGCAGGACCAGCGCGAAATCGTCAGGTCCGTTGAGCTGCGCGTCGCCAGGAGCTGTCAGTTCGGCGTCGCCTGACAGGACAAATTCGCCGGCCTTTGCCCCTTCGGTCACGACCACATCGAGCACCGCAATGCCTAGGCCCTTTGCGGCGTTGCGCGCGGCTCCGCCCATGCCTTGTCCGCACAGCAGGAGCCTCACGTCGAGATCGCCGAGATAGAAGCGGAATTCGTCTTCGCCGTAAGCCGGATTGAGCGGCGCCGCCGTCGCCAGCGCCGAAACCGCCAGGAAACAGCTCGCCATTTCCGGGCCGTTGGGCAGGACGATGCCGACGGCCATGCCGCGGCGAACGCCACGCCTGGCGAGATCGCCGCAGAGTTGGTCGACAAGGTCGGCGAGGCCGGCAAAGCTGAGCGGGGGCCGGTCCGGCGCCATCAGCGCCACCGCAGCCGGCTGCCAGGGCGCCAGTTGCGGAAGTGCTTGGGATAGCGCCTGTTTCAAGCTTGAACCTTGAATGCCGATCACCATGGCCTTGCCGACGCCGATTGCGCGCCCGTGGCAGACGCAGTAAAGCGATTTTCGGACGTGCGCAAGAACAGGTGGACACCGATCGGATGAGGCTGCCGTGGTTGGGAAAATCCCGGAAAGCCGACCGGACACCATCGTCCGCCGTCATTTACCATACTGAAATCATCGCCGATGTGCTGGTGCCCGAACGCGCCGAGCATGTGCGCTTCTTCAGCCGCAAGTTGGTTCGCCCCGGCAGGTTGCGTACTTTCAACAACAGGGATTTTCGCGAGCTGCTGCTGGCCGCCTTCTATCTCAGCGTCGCGGCATTGCTGCCGGTCAGCTCGTGGGCCGCGATCTGCAGCCGCGTATCGGGGCTCCGCCTCAAGCGCCATATCCGCAAGGATTTCGTGCGCTACGCCGCCGCGACGCGCGCCGTGCTCGGCAACGGCATCGATGCGCAAAAGCTGTTCAGGGCTCTGCTCTATTCCAACCATCGCCGGCGTCTGCTGCTTGCCGTGCATCTCGTCGGCCGCGGCTGGTCGCCCGATATCCGGCTGGAGGGACTGGAAGGCCTGCAGGCGGCGCTGAAGCGCGGCCACGGCGCCATCATCTGGTGCGATCAGTTCACGGCCCAGGCCATCATCGGCAAACGCGCGCTCTATGAAGCCGGCATCGAGGCGAACCAGCTCAGCGTCAGCGCTCACGGCATATCCGATTCGACATTCGGCCTGCGCGTCCTGAACCCGCCGATGGTCCAGGTCGAGAATCGTTTCCTGAAAAGCCGGATCGTGTTCGAACGCGGCGACGCCTACCAGGTCACCGGCCGGATCCAGAAGGTCCTTGGCAACAACGGCGTCGTCCTGGTGACCAACACCATCCATGCCGGCTCGACATTCACCGAAGTCGCCATTGGCGAAAGCGGCTGGACCCACCTCGCCTCGGCGCCGACGAATTTCGCCGCCAGAGCCAAGGCGGCGCTGTTTTCCATGTCGACCTTCGAGACCGATCCGTTCCGCCAGTACAGCGCCATCCTAAGTCCCGAACTGGTGCCGGCCCAGGCAGGGACCGGCGAGCTCGTGACCAGGGCCGGTGGCACCAAGAACATGGCGTTACAGGCCGAGTATATATTGCTCAAGCGCGACCGCGTGCTGGAGGCGCTGAAACTCTATCCCGAGCAAATGATGACCTGGTCCGGCCATGACCGGTTCACCGAACGGCCGGAAAGCGCCTTGCCCGATGACGGTGGTTCATGACTTTGCACCGGCCAGCAGGCTGGCAACGGCGGTGACGGTGTCGGCCACTGGACGTGTGGCATCGACCGTCAGCGCCTGCTCGTCGGCGCCAGGTGGCTCAAGGATGGCGAACTGGCTTTCGACTAGGCTGGCCGGCATGAAATGCCCCTTGCGGCTGGCGACGCGCCGCTTGGCGGTTGCGGGATCGATCTCCAGATAGACGAAAACGATATCCCGGCGAAAACCACGCAGACGATCGCGATAGCTGCGCTTCAGTGCCGAGCAGGCGGCCACCACGCCCTGGCCGCTGCTGGCCAGGTCCGCGATGCGTCCGCCAATGGCATCGAGCCAGCCTTCACGAAGCTGATCGGTGAGCGGCTCACCGCTCGCCATGCGCGCGACGTTTTCAGGCGGGTGCAGCCTGTCGCCTTCGACAAAGACGGCCCCTTCCGCTGCTGCCAGCGCCTTGCCGACAGCCGACTTGCCGCAGCCGGCGACGCCCATCACCACAATGGCCCGAGGCACCGGGCCGGGACCGCCCGTTGGCGGTTTTGCCGTCTTTTCGTCCACAGTCAGCGGCTTGCCGGCGCGCGGCCGTAGAGCAGGAGCATGGCGACGATGACCAGACCATAGACGATCTGCCGCCCTGCTTCCGGCATCTGCATGACCGAAAGGATGGATTGCAGGAGCGTGATCAGGATGACACCGGCGACGGTACCGAGATAGGAGCCGCGCCCGCCGAGGATAGAGGTGCCGCCAAGCACCACGGCGGCGATCGACGGCAGCAGATAGGCGTCACCCATCGACTGCGCCGCCTTGGAAGCATAGCCGGCGAGCAGCACGCCGCCGAAGGCCGAGAGGCCGCCCGAGATAGCGAAGGCGATCATCACCACGCGCCTTGTGTCGATGCCGGAGAGATAGGCGGCACGCTCGCGGTTGCCAATGCCGTAGACGGTGCGGCCGAAGCTGGTACGGGTCAGCACGAACACCATCGCGGCACCGATCAGCGCCCAGATGATGACGGCATTAGGCACGCCCGGAATGGTAAAACCTGTCGCGAGATAACGCATGGCGCCGGTGGCCGAATCCTGTGGCGAGTAGCCACCTGTATAGACGACCATGAGCCCTTGCGCGACGGCGTTGGTGGCGAGTGTGATGATCATCGAGGGGATGCGCAGATAGGCGACACCGATGCCGTTGACGATGCCGATCAGCATCCCGCAAAAAATGCCAAACGGAATGGCCAGCGCCACGCCGATGGGGCCATAGGCCGCGGCGGCACAGGCCATCATCGCGCCCGCAGCCACCGCCCACGGCACCGACAGGTCGATCTGGCCAAGCAGGATGACCAGCATCATGCCTGTGGCGATGACGCCGAGAAACGAGGCTACCTTGAGCTGCTGCAAGAGATATTCAGGCGACAGGAAGCTGCGCGAATAGAGGCTGCCGAGGAACAGCAACAGCACGATGCAGGCGAAGGCCGTCAGCACGGCCGGGTCGGCGCGGCGGATGAATTTCGGCATGCGGCCGGCTATGCCGCCCAATGTTGTCTCGCTCACAGGAACCACTCCAGCCGGTTGCGGACCCGAAACAGGGCGAAGGCGCCGAGGCTGACCGCGACCAGCAGGATAACGCCCTGGAACAGCGGCTGCCACAGCGGATCGAAATCGAAAACGAACAACAGGTCACCGATGGTGCGGAAGGCCAGCGCGCCGAAGATGGCGCCGATGGCGCTGCCCTTGCCGCCGAACAGCGAGACGCCGCCCAGCACCACCGCGGCGATCGAAAACAGCGTATAGGCGTTGCCGCTGGCATAGGCTGCATCGCCCGTATAGGTGAAGAAGGTCAGGAACAGTCCGCCGATCGCGGCCAGCAGCCCGGCGAGCGCGTAAGCGGCGAACTTGCCGCGCCTTATCGGCACGCCGGACATGTAGGCCGCCGTCTCCGACGAGCCGGCGGCGTAGGCAGCGCGGCCCAGCACCGAACGGCTGAACGGCACCCAGACGATGAGCACCACGGCGAGCAGCGCGACCAAGCTTGCCGGCACCACGCCGAACAGACGTCCGGTCAGCGCGTCGGCGAGACCTTCGTTGACCGACCCGCCAGGAAACGGTCTGAGCAGCAGCGCGATGCCGAAATAGACCGCACCCGTGGCGATGGTGGCAACGATCGGCTGCAGCCGCCCGTAGATGACGATAGCGCCGTTGATCGCCCCGCACAGGAGCCCGGTGCCGAGCACCGCGATGACGCCGAAAGCGGTCTCGAGGCCGGTGCCGATGACCAGCCAGGAGGCGAGGCAATTGGTCAGTGTGAAGATCATGCCGACGGAGAGGTCGATGCCGGCGGTGATCACGACCAGTGTCTGCGCCATGGCGACGAAGGCAAGCAGCACGCCCTTGTTGGAAGCTGTCTGCACGACATTGGCGGTGAAGCCCGCCGGATGGTTCGACGTGTAGATGACGAACATGACAATGAAGATGGCCAATGCCATCAGTGTTCCGCGCTGCTCGGCCAGCCAATAGCGCCAGTCTTTCACGCGTCCGCTCCCTGTCTTGCGCCGGCGTCGTCGCCGTGGATGTTGAGCGCGCTTGCTATCAGCGCCCGCTCGGTGATCTCGGCACCGACCAGCTCGCGTTTGATCGCCCCGTCATAGAGCACCAGCACGCGGTCGCAGCAGCCGATCAGTTCGTCATAGTCGGTCGAATAGAACAGGATCGCCGCGCCTGCATCCGCCAACTTGCGCATCAGTTGATAGAGCTCCTGCTTGGTGCCGACATCAATGCCGCGCGTCGGATCGTTGAGCAGGATGATGCGCGGCTGGCGCATCAGCCATTTGGCGATGACGACCTTCTGCTGGTTGCCACCCGACAGCGCCCCGACCGGAATGTCGAGACCGGCCGTCTTGATCGCCAGCAACCCGACCATGTCGTCGATCAGCCGCTGTTCGGCGGCGCGGTCGATGATGCCGGCTTTCGACAGCCGGTCGAGGGCGGCGAAGGACAGGTTCTCGCGCACCGTCATCGGCAGCATCAGGCCTTCGGTCTTGCGGTCCTCAGGGATCAGCGCCATGCCGATCCGGTCGCCGCGCGCCGTTGCCGGGCTGGCGATCGAAACCGGCTTGCCGTCGATAAGGATCTGGCCACTGAGGCCGCGCAGCACACCGAAAAAGGCAAGCAGCAATTCGCGCTGACCCTGGCCGTCGAGACCGCCAAGGCCGACGACCTCGCCTGCCCCGACCGTCAGCGAGACATTGTCCAGCCGGTCCGTCCAGGACAGCTTGCGCGCCTCCAGCACGGGAACGGCGGCAGCTGCAGTGCGCGCGGGCTTCGGCGGGAAAATGTGGCTGTATTCGCGCCCGATCATCAGTTCGACGACTTCGTTGTCGCTCTTTGTGCCTGCCTTGTAGCTRGCGACGGTGCGGCCGTTGCGAAACACCGTGCACTGGTCGGCGAGTTCTGCGATCTCGTTCATCCGGTGCGAGATGTAGAGCAACGCCAGCCCTTCCCCACGCAGCCGCTTCAGCACGGCGAAGATCTTGGCGACATCGGCGGCAGCCAGCGCCGAAGTGGCCTCGTCGAGGATCAGGATGCGCGGCTTCCTGGCCAATGCCTTGGCGATCTCGACCATTTGCCTTCTCGAAAGGGGAAGGTCCTTGACCAGCGCCAGCGGATGGATGTCGGCTGCACCCGCACGTGCCAGCGCCTCTTCTGCGATACGGCGCTGCGCCTTGCGGTCGATCATGCCGAACCGTGTCGGCGGGTCGGAAATGACGATGTTGTCGGCGACGCTGAGCTCGGGAACCAGCGACAGTTCCTGGAAGATGCAGACGATGCCGGCCTGGTTGGCCGCAGCCGGCGAGGCAAAGCTGACCTCACGCCCGTCCAGCGTCATCGTGCCCTCGTCGGGCGCCACCACGCCGGCCATGACCTTGATCAGCGTCGATTTGCCCGCGCCGTTTTCGCCGAGGATGGCGTGGATGCTGCCTGATGTGACCGAAAGTTCGGCCTTTTCCAGCGCACGCACGCCGCCATAGCGCTTGGAAATGCCTTCCATGCGAAAGAGTGGAGCCGCACCGTCCATCAGCCCTCCGGGGCAGTTTATGGATTGAGATGGCAAGTGGTTCGGCGCCGCGGAGCATCCCGCGGCGCCGAATGTGCAGCCTATTGGTCGGCCTTGGCAGGGAAATAGTCCTGGCCTTCCTTGAAGTTCGGATCCTCGACGATGGCGAGCGGCAGCTTGACCGATTGCGGTACGACCTGACCCTCAAGTGCGGCGATCGCCGTCTTGATGGCGACCGCGACCTGGGCAGGGCCAGTGCCGGCCGAGGAGCATTTCAGGCCGTCCGCCGCGTGCGCCGCGCAGAACTTGCGGAAGCCGTTCTCGGTTTCGCCGCCGAACGGCACGAAGGCATGCTTGGCGTCGATCATCGCCTGAACGATGCCGGTGTCGCCGCCTTGCCCGGTGATGCCGACGAACGGACCATTGGTGGCGATCGCGTCAGCCGTGACCTTCTGCGCTGTCGGATCATCCCACTTGCCGGCGACTTCGGTGACGTCCCATTTCTTGCCCGAGGCGTCGAAGGCCTCATGGATGCCGTTGTGGCGGTCGGTATCGACCGACGTGCCGGCAACGCCGCGCACTTCAAGTATCTTGCCGCCATCCGGTATATGGTCGATCAGCCATTTGCCCCACAATTCGCCGAGACCCTTCTGGTCGACGTTGACGTTGATGGCGTCCTTGGTGTCGAGGATGTTGTCGAAGGCGACCAGCACGACGCCGGCTTCCTTGGCGCGCTTGATGACCGGCCCGAAGGCGGTCGGATTCTGCGCGTTGACGACGATGGCGTCAAAGCCGGAATCGATGAAGTTGTTGATCGCCGAGATCTGCGCCGGAACATCCTCGCCGGTCGATACGACCTTGAATTCCTTCAACTTTGCCGCGACGTCCTTCTGCGCAGCATAGGCCTTGGCCGTCTGGATCATCTGGATGCGCCAGGTGTTGGCAATATAGCCGTTGGCGAGCGCGATGCGGTATGGGCCTTCCTTCTTGGGGAATTTGAAGAACTGTGTATCGGCCGCCCATGGCGCGAAGCAGTCGGGCTCGGCCGCTGGTCCCTTGACGACTTCAGGGCCGGCCATCGCCGACGAACTCAACATGACGAATGCAGTGGCGGCAACGATGCCGCCAACGAATGACTTGATCATCGATATTCCTCCCGTTTGCAGTTCTGCTTGATGCTGTTTGTCGTGGCGATTTTCCACGCCCGGCGACGGCTCCGCAGCCTTGCCGGTGGCACGTCTCAAGGGCCCGAAGCCGGCCCGATCCCCTCCCCCCTCGCCGCTTCGCGGGCGAGAAACGAAACCTAGCATATTATACATAATAAACAAGTATGAGCTGTTGCTTATGTATAATAAACAGGCTTGGCTCCTCCGCCAGAACGCCTGTCCGATAAAAATGGTAGCGCTACCATGACGCCGTGTAAAGCACCATTTGCTGAGGTCGCCGAAGCGTGTTCAGCGTGCCGTGCTCTCGCGGGGCTTGAGCTCGAAACCGAGATCGACGAGCCGCTGCTCTGGCCTTTGCCCGGCGATCGCCGCCAGCGCCATGGCAACAGCCCGACGTCCGATTTCATAGCGAGGGGTGCGGATGCTGGTGAGCGGCGGGAACGCCGCCTGCATCATCTCAAGGTCGTTGAAGCCAACAATGCCGATTGTCTTCGGCACGTCGAGTGCGGCGCTATGGCATTCGAACAGAACGCCGAGCGCGATATCGTCATTGTTGCAGAAGACGCCGTCGAGCGCCGGCATCTTGGCCAGCGCATCGCGAAGCAGCTCGCGGCCGAGCGTCATGCTGGACAGTAGCGGCGTGGTGGTGATCAGCCGCGGGTCGAACAGGCCGGCCTTCTCCATTGCCGCGCGATAGCCGGCAAGGCGCCGCTGCGAGCGCGGATCCATACGCGCGCCGATGAAGCCGATGCGACGGTAGCCCGCCTCGATCAGATGCTCGGTCGCTGTCCTGCCGCCGTCGAAATGCGAGAAGCCGACCAGCATGTCGACCGGGTCGGGCCCGGTCTCCATCACCTGCACCACCGGGCAGCCTGCGCTCTCCAGCAGTTTTCGCGAGGTCGGCGTCTGGTCGATACCGGCCACGATCAGCGCCGCCGGGCGCTGCGGCGCGAACACCTGCAGCAGGCGCTCCTCCTCGAGGCCGGAATAGTGGGTGTTGCCGAGCTGGACGCGGAACGGGCCGTCCGAAAGGCTGTCATAGATGCCGCGCACCACTTCGGCGAAGACGTTGTTGGTGAGCGACGGCACCAGCACGCCGAACACATCGGCGCGCGCCGAGGCCAGCGCCCGCGCATTGGGATCCGGGACATAACCGAGTTCGTCGACGGCGGCCTGGATCTGGCGGCGCAAATCCTGGCTGACGCGGTCGGGCTCCCGCAGCGCCCGCGACACGGTGATGGCGCCAACGCCGGCCTTGCGCGCCACATCGGCAATGGTCGGGCGACCGCCGCCACGGCGCGAGCGCGGCTTGGTCATAGCCCTGCCCCTTGCGTCGCGCGCGATTGCGGCTTCGTCGTCTCTGTCGCCATGTTTGTCCGGCTTCCCCGCTACGCCATGCCAGCTTGGCGTCGCGCAGCAACTGGCGATTGTCAAGCCGACGGCAGGTTGCGGCCTCGCCGGCTGAAGTCCCTCAGGCCGTAACCATGGCCGGGCGCCCAGCCCTCCACATCAGCAAAAGGATGGCCGCCACGTTGACCAGGTTCCACACGATCCCATTGAGGAAGGCTGCCGCGTAGGAGCCAGTCAGGTCGTAGATCCAGCCCGACATCCAGCCACCGATCGCCATGCCGAAGATGGTCGCCATCATGACGATGCCGATACGCTGGCCGGCTTCCTTGGCCGGCAGGTATTCGCGCACGATGATGGCATAGCAAGGCACGATGCCGCCTTGTGACAGGCCGAACACCAGCGACACGACATAGAGCGAGGCGAGCCCGTCGAACGGAATGTAAAACAGCAGCGACAGGCATTGCAGCACGGAACCGATAAGCAGGGTTTTCACACCGCCGATACGGTCGGCGACAAAGCCGGAGGCGAGCCGGCTGACGACGCCCGCCGCCATCATGATCGACAGCATGTCGGCGCCATGCGCGATGCCATAGCCAAGATCCATGCAATAGGCGACGATGTGCACCTGCGGCATCGACATCGCCACGCAGCAGCCGAGACCAGCGATGACCAGCAGCACCTGCAGTGCCGCCGGCGAGATTGAAATCGGCTGCACAGGCCGGCTTCCAGGCGAGCCGGCCGCCGCTGCGTTTGGAGCGCCGCGCCGCAACAACAGCACCAGCGGTATCATGGTGACCAGACAAAAGATGCCGATGGCGGCATAGGTGAAGCGCCAGCCTTCCGCCTTGATCAGCGTCGGCATGATGGTTGGCCACAGCGCTCCGGCGAGATAGTTGCCCGCGGCCGCCGCCGTGACGGCGACGCCGCGTCGACGATTGAACCAGTGCGAAATATCGGCGATCAGCGGTCCGAAGATCACCGATGAGCCAAGGCCGATCAGCACCCCCTGGGCAAGGGTGAATTGCAGGATCGACGTCGACGCCGCCGCGAGCAGGAGACCGGCGGCGAGTGCGACCGAGGAGATCAGCGCTGGAATCCAATAGCCCATGCGATCGATGGCGCGGCCGACCAGCACGTTGCCGGCGGCAAAGCCCACCATGGTTGCGGTGTAGGGCATCGATGCCGCAGCGCGGTCAACGCCGAACTCGGCCTGCACGGCCGGCAACACCACCACGACGGCCCACATGCCGACCGCGCCGATCGTCGCCAGCAGCATCGAGATGGCAAGCCGCATCCAGGCATAAGAGCTGTCGATGCCAGGGCTATCAGCCTGATTGGCGACGATTGGGGTCAAGGCGTTTCCTGTCCGAGGTCTGGGAAGTCGACCGTTCCACGCCACTATCGGCGCATTCGCGGCGACGGGCAGCGCCACAGGGCTCCGATCCGTGGCTCCAGCGATTGGTTCTGCCAAATTCGCCTCAACTGGACCTAGTGACAGGTCCTCTTTCCCTCCAGTTTGCAGCCTCGGCATTGTGTTTCCCCAGGCCTGCAAAGTGGCGACATGACGGTCAAGATCGGCATCAATCCCATCACCTGGAGCAATGACGATGTGCCCGAACTCGGCGGTGACACGCCGTTGGAGACCTGCCTGTCCGAAACCAGGCAGGCCGGTTATCGCGGCACCGAGCTCGGCGGCAAATTCCCCAGGCGAAGCGACGAACTTGGACCGCTCCTGTCCGCCTACGGGCTGGAACTCGTCTCCGGCTGGTATGACGGCCGCATTCTCGACCGCACGGTCGACGAGGAATTCGCCGCCATCGCACCGCATCTCACCCTGCTGCGCGACCTCGGCGCCAAGGTCGTCGTCTATGCCGACACGTCGCGCGGCCGTCACGACGGCATTTTTGCACCGATCTCGCAGCGTCCGCGCCTCACTGACGGCGAATGGACCGCCTATGGCGAGAAACTGACTGAGCTTGCCGACCGCATGGCCGCCTTCGGCGTCGGCATGGCTTTCCACCACCATATGGGCACCATCGTCGAGACCGACGACGAGGTCGGCAGGCTGATGGCGACGACAGGCAAAAGCGTCGGCCTGCTGTTCGATACCGGCCATTGCCTGTTCTCGGGCGGCGACCCGCTCGCCCTGCTGAATCGGCACCTCGACCGCATCGTGCATTTCCATTGCAAAGACGTCCGCGCGGCCGTGCTGGAAAAGGCGAGGCGCGAAGACATGAGTTTCATGGCGGCGGTTATGGAGGGGATTTTCACCGTACCCGGCGATGGCTCCGTCGACTTCCTGTCGTTGCTGAAGCCGCTGGCCAATCGTGGCTTCGAAGGCTGGATCGTCGTCGAGGCCGAACAGGATCCGGCCAAGGCAAATCCCTTGACCTATGCCACGAAGGGTTACGCTTCGCTTGTCGCTACGGCCCGCAAGGCCGGCTTCGAGGTGGCGACACGAGACATGGCCTGACCACCGCCGGGGGGCTGGTGGTTGGCCGGTTGGGCGCGCGCCTCGGTAGGGGTAGCGACGCGAAAGCGCCCGGCGATCCGCGCCGCCGTCCTCCCCTGGCGGCGCGGGTCGCAGAATTCTCGGCCCCGGCTTGGTGAGGCCGAGTTTTCGACCCTTGGAGTTTCCGGCTTGAGGCTGGCGGCAAGCCGTGCCTTGATGCGGGTGGAGGAGTGACATGGCATTCGAGGCGGCACTCGGTATGGAACGGCTTTGCACCATCCGTGAGATTGCGCAAAAGGTACAACTCGGCGCCGCCACCGTGCATCGCGCGCTGAAGAATAGTCGCGAGGTCCGTGCCGAAACCAGGCGGCTGGTGTTTGAGACCGTCTGCCTCCTCAACGAAGAAAAGATCGCCCGCGCAGCCAGGTTTGTCGGAGGCTAGGTTTGGCGGACCACATGCGCCTTTCCCTCGACATCATGTCCGTCGACCGCGCCTCGGACGAACCGATGCACCGACAGATCTACGGTGCCTTGCGCCGCTTCATCCTCGACGGCCAGATCCAGCAGAACACGCTGCTTCCCTCGACCCGCTCGCTGGCCGAGGATCTGAAGGTCGGCCGCAACACGGTGATCGCCGCCTACGACCAGCTGCTTGCCGAAGGCTTCATCGAGGCGCGCGCCGGCTCCGGCACCTGGGTGGCGCCGATACAACAGAAGCGCCCGCCGGCCTCGCTCCGCGCCGGCCTTGCCGCTCCGCAAAAGCTTTCGCGGCGCGGCCAGACCATCGTCAACGGCCCGCAGCCACCGCGCAATGCCGGCGTCATCAACTTCCATCCCGGCGTGCCGGAAACGGCGTCCTTTCCCTTCACCATCTGGTCGAGCCTTTTGGTGCGCAATGCGCGCAGCCGCGACGAGAACCTGCTCGGCTACCTCTCCTTTGCCGGCCATCCCGGCCTGCGCCAGGCCATCGCCTCGACCATCAGCCTGTCGCGCGGCATCAACTGCACCGCCGATCAGGTCATCATCGTCACCGGCGCGCAGGCAGCACTCGACCTCGCCTCGCGCGTGCTGATGGACGAGGGCGACCATGTCTGGATGGAGGAGCCCGGCTATCTCGGCGCCAAGAGCGCCTTCCTCGCCAGCGGCGCCCAGCTTGCGCCCCTAAAGGTCGACCGGCAGGGCTGGCACCTTGCCGATCCGGAGCTGCCGCCGCCGCGGCTGATCTATGTGACGCCGTCCTGCCAATGGCCGTTCGGGACCATCATGCGCATCGAGGAACGGCTGCAACTGCTCGACATCGCCGAGCGCCACGGCGCCTGGATCGTCGAGGACGACTATGACGGCGAGTACCGCTACCGCGGCCGGCCGGTGCCGGCGCTGCGCGGCCTCGATCACGCCGATCGCGTCGTCTATATCGGCTCCTTCGGCAAGACGCTGATCCCGGCGCTGCGTATTGGCTACCTGATCGTGCCGCGCGAACTCTCGGTGCCCTTCGACCGCGCTGTCTCGATCACCGGCCAGTTCGCGCCGCTGATCTTACAGGCAACGGTCAACGACTTCATCTCACAAGGCTATTTCGCCACGCATCTGAAACGCATGCGCCGGCTCTACGCGCGCCGGCAGGCCAATTTCGTCAAGCTGTGCCAGGAGCATCTGTCCGAATGGCTGGCGGTGACCGAGAACGATTCCGGCATGCAATTGCTGGCGAGTTTCACAAGGCCTTACAAGGACAGCGACGTCGTCGCCGCCGCCGTCAAGGAAGGGCTCGACGTGCAAGGCATTTCCATCAACTACCATTCGAGCGAGCCCGAACACGGCCTGCTGCTCGGCTATGCCGCGATGGATGAACGCCAGATCCTGCGCGCGGTGCTGGCGCTCCGCGCTGCCTTTACGCGGCTGGACCGGCAATAGACCGGTCCAGAGCGCCGCGCTTCAGTTCACGCTGTCGAACTTCTGCAGATCCACCGGTGCCGCCTTGCGCACCTCCACGTCATCCAGCGAGGCATTTTCCAGCGCCACGCGGGCCGCCGCGTCGATGTTGTGGATCATGTCGTTGATGTCGGCGTCGCCATGCGCCGGGTTCATCGCCACCATCACCGTGCGATTGAGAATGTCGAGCGAGCCCTTGCCGAGATCGTCGGCGTAGTCGAGCCGCAGACCCTTGTTCTCCGGCAGCGTGTAGGGATTGAGCGCCGGGTGATGCGCGCCTTCATGCATCAGCACCTGGTCCCACTGGGTAAAATTGTGGCGGCCGGTCTTGCCGGCAATGACGCTCGGAATGGTCTTCGAAAAAGCCTGCGCCGCCTCTTCGCTGGGCAGGAGATACATCACCTGCGCCGCACAATCGTCGTCGGGGCTGTTCATCGGCGACGGCGTCAGGCCGAGATTGCCGAGATGGCGCGTGCCGGCCAGTACCTTCTTCTTCTCCGCCCGCATCGCCTCGATGATGCCGTCGAGGCGGTCGAGCTGGACATTGAGCATGGCGCCCATCAGTTCCGAGGCGCGCGCGCCGATGCCGGCGAACGGCTTGATGCTGTCGCTGCGGCCCTGCCAGTAGAAATGGCAGGGGTCGATGGCGCAGCGCGCCCGCTCCGCCACCGTCGGATCGCTGGTGGCGATGCCGCCGCCCTCGCCCGACGTCATGTTCTTGAAGTAGTTGAAGGAGTAGGCGCCGGCATGGCCGATCGAGCCGAGCTTCCTGCCCTCATAACCGCCGCCAATGCCCTGGCAGACATCTTCCAGCACCTTGAGGCCACGCTTCTTGGCGATGTCCATGATGGCGTTCATGTTGCAGGCAGCACCCCACATATGCACGGGAATGACCGCTTTGGTGCGCGGGCCGATGGCATCGCGCAGCGCTGCTGGATCGATGGTCAGGCTCTCGTCGATATCGACAATGACCGGAATGGCGCCGACCGACAGCACGGCGGTTGCCGTCGCCATATAGGTATGCGCGGGAACCAGCACCTCATCGCCAGGCCCGATGCCGAGCCCGATCAGGCCGGCGGCAAGTCCATAGGTGCCGCTGGCGGCAAGCGCGAAATGTTCGACGCCGAGATGCCTGGCATAGCGGGCCTCGAAGCGGTTGCATTCGCTGTTCTCGCCATAGCGGAACAGCGCGCCGGAACGGATCACCCGGGCAATGGCTTCGATTTCTTCTTCACCGGCAGTGTACATGGCAGCTCTCCACATCGCTTGATGGTGTGAAAGCTCTACGCTTGCCGCCGCTGTTTGAAAGAACCACTCCGCCACGATCGGACCAAGCCATCCCGGCTGCGCGGGACCAGGTTTGACGCCGAATAGAATGAAACCGGCATTCCAGAACGCAGGTTCGCGGAAAAATCGTACCCATCCGAATTCGCTGAAGTGGCCCTGTCGGAAAGACGGCTTTGGGCGTTCCATCGCGTCCAGTTGGGCAAACGGTCGGTTCCATGCAGCACGGGACACACTTTGGAAGACCCTCGCAACCGGCGTGCCGGCAAGACGGTGGCCGTCCATGAGGCGACAGCTTGTCCTGCACGAAGACGATGTCGGCATGTGCCATGGCGCCAACAGCGCCTTCCTCGAACTGACCGGACTGGGCGCCTGCAGCTCCGGCGCGGTGATGGTGCCGTGCCCGTGGTTCCCGGAGATGGCCGAAGCGGCAGCAGCCGATCCTCGGCTTGATCTCGGCGTCCACCTGACGCTGAACAGCGAAAAGCAGCACTACAAATGGCGGCCGTTGACGTCGCCGTCGCGCGCGGCCGGCCTGACCGACGAGTTCGGCTATTTCTGGCCCGATGTCGCGACGACCCGCCGCAAGGCAGCGCCGCAAGCCGTGGAAACCGAGCTTCGCGCCCAGATCGACACCGCCTACCGCGCCGGCATCGATGTCACCCATCTCGACGCGCATATGGGGGCAGCGCTGTCGCCGGAGTTTTGCGACGTCTACGTCAAGCTCGGCCTGGAATATCGCTTGCCGGTGCTGCTCACCAAGACGCTGTCCGCCTATTCGCCCAACGACAATCTGGTCGGCGTCACCGAAGCGGCCTTCCAGCGCGGCGTAGCCGAGGCTCGCGCCAAAGGCTTTGTCATTTTCGACGCCGCCATCCAGACGACCTGGGGCCGTCCACGCTCCAAGCCGATAGAGCCGGCCTACAAGGCGTTGGTCGAAGGCGTGCGCGAAGGCCTGACCTTCTTCTGCCTGCACTTCAACGCGCCGGGCGAGCTCGAACTGATCGAGCCGCGCTCCGCCTATATCCGCACCGAGGAATATGAGCTGTTTCGCGACCAGGCTTTTCGCGACTGGCTCGGTGCACAGGACATCGACATCATCGGCATGAAGCCATTGCGCGAGGATCTACGCGCAAGGCTTGGACTATCGACACCGGCAAAGGCCCGCAAAGCGGCCGCCCGGTCAGCGCCGTAGGCCGTCGGCCAACAGCGCAAAGAGGGAATTGGAACTGCAACGACAATGGGAGAATGATATGAAGACCGTTCTGAAACTGGCGCTCGGCGCGCTTGTCTCGATGAGTATGCTGGCGGGCGTCGTACAGGCCGCGGGCCTGAAGGACCCGAAGGATGTCCGCATCACCTTTGTGGTGCATGGGTCCGCCTCCGACCCTTACTGGTCGGTGGTCAAGCGCGGCGTCGATGATGCGGCCGCCCTGACCGGCGCCAAGGTCGAATATTACGCACCGCAAGTGTTCGACGTGGTCGAGCAGGCCCGCCTGCTCGATGCGGCCATCGCCACCAATCCGGACGGCATTGCCGTCTCCATCGCCGACGCCAATGCGCTCGGCAAATCGGTCAAGGCAGGTCTTGCCGCCAACATCCCGATGGTGGTGCTGGATTCCGGCGAGAAGGAAGGCGCCGAACTCGGCACGACGCTCTATGTCGGCACCGTCTCCGAATATGATTCCGGCAAGAAGGCCGGCGAGCGGCTGGCCAAGGAAGGCACGCTCAAGGTCGTCTGCATCAACCACGAGGTCGGCAATGTCAGCCTCGACCAGCGCTGCCAGGGCTTGAATGACGGGCTGAAGCCTTCCGGCGGCGGCACCGAAGTCCTGACCGTGTCGCCCGATCCGGCCGACATCCAGCGCCGCACCGAAGCCTATCTATCGGCGCATCCCGACACTCAGGCCGCGTTCGCGCTCGGCGCCACCGCCGCCAACCCGCTGATCCCGTTCTTCCGGCAGAAGGAACTGTTCGGCAAGATCAAGCTCTACACCTTCGACATCAGCCCCGAAGTTCTGGATTCCGTCGTCGCCGGCGAAATGGGCTTCGGCATGGACGCCCAGCAATATCTGATGGGTTACCTGCCGGTGATCTATCTGGTCGAACACGCCACGCACGGCTTCTGGCCGCAGAACAACGCCTATACCGGTCCGCTGTTCATTGACTCACCCGACAAGGCCAAGGCGATCCTCGCGCTCGCCAAGGACGGCATCCGCTAGTCAAACAAACCAAACGAACCGGGGAAGCGCGCATGCGACTCCCCGGTGTCTGGTCGACATTGCGAAGTGAGCGATTGGGGAGCCTAATGGCAGCCGTGGAAGACAAGGCGATACCTTCAGAAGTGCCGGTCAAGGACCGTTTCGGCATGACGTCGAAGCGAGCCGCCGGCGCTGATGAGCGGCTGGCCAGTACCGGCCGGGTGACGCAATGGCTACGCCGGCCCGAAGCCGGTGCCGCCGGCGGCCTGATCGCCACCATCATCATCTTCGCCTTGCTGCCCGGTGCGTCGAACCTCTATTCGCTGCAGGGGTCGATGACCTTCCTGACGCTGGCGGCCGAACTCGGCATCATCGCCACAGCCGCCGCGCTCCTCATCATTGCCGGTGAATTCGATCTTTCGGTCGGCTCGATGGTCGGCTTCGCCGGCGTCGTTATCGGCCTGACGGTCAAATATTGGGGCCTGCCGCTGTGGGGCGGCATCGCCTGCGCCTTCGCGGTCGCCATCCTTACTGGCTATGTCAACGGCCTGATCGTGGTGAAGACGCGCCTGCCGTCCTTCATCGTCACCCTGGCCTCGCTCTACATCCTGCGCGGCCTGTCGATCGGCATCACCCGCGCCGTCACCGGCCGCACGCAGATCCCCTATATCCTCGACGGCGCGCCGGACCCGACAACCGCCGGCCTGTTCAACGGCCATCTGTTCACCGGCTTCTTCCACTGGATGGGCACGCAGGGCTGGATCGCCACCCGCACCGACGGCATTCCCTTCGTCGTCGGCATTCCGATGTCGATCGTCTGGTGGCTCGGGCTGACGGCACTGGCCGGTTATGTCTTGACGCAGACCAAATACGGCAACTGGATCTTCGCCACCGGCGGCGACCTCAATGCCGCCCGCAATGTCGGCGTGCCGGTCGACCGGGTGAAGATCGCGCTCTTCATCTACACCGCCTGCGCCGCCACCCTGCTTGCCACCATCCAGGTGATGGAGGCCGGCTCCGCCGACACCACGCGCGGCCTGCTGAAAGAATTCGAGGCGATCATCGCGGCGGTCATCGGCGGCGTGCTGCTTACCGGCGGCTACGGCACAGTCTATGGCGTGCTGTTCGGGGCGCTGATCTTCGGCCTGGTGCAGATGGGCATCTTCTACACCGGCATCGACACCGACTGGTTCAAGGTCTTCCTCGGCATCGTCATCCTGATGGCGGTGCTGGTCAACAACTACATCCGCCTCAAGGCGCTCGGACGCGGAGGCGGCAAATGACCAACCCGGCCCAGACCATCCAGCCGGCCATGGAACTGCGCGGCGTGTCGGTCAATTTCGGTTCGGTGCGCGCGCTGCAGGACATCGACATCAAGGTCTATCCCGGCGAGGTGCACTGCCTTCTGGGTGACAACGGCGCCGGCAAGTCGACGCTGATCAAGGTGCTGTCGGGCGTGCACCGGCCGGGCAAGGGCGAGATTTTCGTAGACGGTAAGCCGGTCACCTTCCGCAGCCCGCGCGACGCGCAGGACCTCGGCGTCGCCACCGTGTTCCAGGACCTCGGCATGATCTCGCTGATGTCGATCACCCGCAATTTCTTCCTCGGCCGCGAGCCGACCAGGAGCCGCCTGCCCTTCTCGCGCTTCGACAAGGAGCGCGCCAACACTATAGCCCGCCAGGCTATGGCCGATATCGGCATCGACGTGCGCGACCCGACGCAGGCCGTCGGCACGCTGTCGGGCGGCGAGCGCCAATCGGTGGCAATCGCGCGCGCCGTGCATTTCGGCGCCAAAGTGCTGATCCTCGACGAGCCGACCTCCGCGCTCGGCGTGCATCAGGCGGCGATGGTGCTGAAATTCATCATCGAGGCGCGCATGCGCGGGCTGGCCGTGATCTTCATCAGCCACAACATCCACCATGCCTATCCCGTCGGCGACACCTTCACGCTGCTCAACCGCGGCCGCAACCGCGGCACCTACGCCAAGTCGGAGATCTCGCGCGACGAGGTGATTTCGATCATGTCGGGCGGCGAGGATCTGAAGGCGGTGGAAGCAGAGATCGCCGGGCTTTTGGCGCAGATCGGCAACCGGCCATCGGCGGCGCCGTGACCTGTTTCAGACCCTATTTGCAGAAAGTGATTGCATGAGCAGGATACGGGTCGGCGTCATCGGCGCCGGCATGATTTCGCAGGTTGAGCATATTCCAAACCTGTTGCGGCTCGGCGATCTGTTCGAGCTGGTCGGTGTCGCCGATCCGTCGAAAATCTCGCGCCAGTTCGTCACAGATATCCACGGCATTGCCAATTTCGAAACGCCGGAGCAGCTGTTCGACCAGAAGCTCGACGCCGTCGTCATCGGTTCGCCCGACCCGCTGCATCACGAGCAGGTGCTGGCGGCTCTTGGGCGTGGCCTGCATGTCTTCTGCGAAAAGCCGCTCTGCTATTCACCGGAGGAGATCGCCGAGATCGTCGCGGCGCGCGACAAGGCCGGCAAGGTCATGCAGGTCGGCTATATGAAGCGCTTCGATCCGAGCTACCAGCTGGCACTGATATCACTGCCCGGCACGGCAAGGACGCTGCGTTCCGTCTCGGTCGAGGTCAACGATCCCGACGCGTGGCCGTTCATCGCCCACCAGCGCTATATCCGCGGCAATGACATTCCCAAGGACCTGATTGCCGCCGCGCAAGGCAAGCAAAAACAACAGGTCGAGCGCGCCATCGGCCAGCCTTTGACCGATCTCGCTTTCCGTGGCTTTACCGGCGCTTACAGCTCCGCCTTGATTCACGATGTCAATGCCGTGCACGGCCTGCTCGACGCGCTCGGCGTGCCGGACGGCGAGGTCGTCGGCGCGCAGATCTTCGCCAATGGCGATGGCGGCCAGGGTGCGGTGAAGCTGCTCGACGGCCAGGCGCTGTGGACGATGACGCATCTCACCGTGCCGAAACTCGCCGACTACAAGGAACGCATCACGCTGTTCTTCGACGATGCCAGCCTCGAGCTCGAATTCCCCTCGCCCTGGCTCAACCATCATCCGACCCGGCTGACGGTCAAGACATCGGACGGCCACACGCTATCGACCAGGGACCTCCGTGCCGGCTACGGCGAAGCCTTCGTCGAGGAACTGCGCGGCTTCTGGGGCGCGATCGTCAACGGCGACGAAGTGGTCAATCGCCCCGAGCACGCCGCCCGCGACCAGGCACTGCTGATTGCGCTGACCAGACAGCATTTGGCCACTTCGCAGGCCGGCTGAGCGCTCGTAGGATGTGTTGAGATTCAGGTCAGGCCGCGCCGAAAACGTTGGGTTTCGAGAACCGGAGCGGAGCGTACTTAAGTACGTGAGCACCGGAAGCGCAGAAAGCCGGCGTTTGCAGGCCGGCCTCACCCTGAATATCGGCACATCCTATCTGGTGTTGATGACGCCGTCAGTGTTCGCGAGCAGCTTGCGCACCGCGTTGCGGGCCGCATCCGGCCGTTGCAGGCGGATGGCTTTTTCGATCGCCTCATGCAGCTGCTGTGCATGCTGCAGATCGTCGAGTTCGCGCGTCGTATAGGTGAACAGATGATCGAAGGCGGATTCGATCAGCACGCCGAGCGGCACCAGGAGATCGTTGCCCGAGGCGCGCAGGATGGCGAGATGGAAGCGCGTGTCGGCGCGTGTGCGTTCCTGCAGGCTCGACGCGTCGCCCATCTCGCGGCAGGCCTGGCTGATCTCGGCCATCTGCTCCTCGGTGCGCCGCATGGCGGCGAAGGCGGTCGCTTCCGGTTCGATGATGTGGCGGAATTCCTGCACGGTCTTCAGGAACACTTCGCGGTCGGGCGAGGTCGCGTACCAGGCGAGCACGTCGCGATCGAGCAGGTTCCAGCGCTCCCTGGGCTCGACCCAGCTGCCGATTTTGGGGCGCGATGCCAGAAGGCTTTTGGCCATCAGCATCTTGATCGCT
Source organism: Mesorhizobium sp. P2_F5 (assembly GCF_056403715.1). Classification (NCBI taxonomy): domain Bacteria; kingdom Pseudomonadati; phylum Pseudomonadota; class Alphaproteobacteria; order Hyphomicrobiales; family Phyllobacteriaceae; genus Mesorhizobium; species Mesorhizobium sp. P2_F5. The sequence goes on from NZ_JBFUEY010000004.1 coordinate 303,937, forward strand.
TCGCGCACCGCCGAACGGCTGACGTTGAAGGTTTCAGACCATTTGGCTTCGTTGGGCAGGATGGTGCCCGGCGGGTAATCGCCGCGCACGATCCGCAGCCCGATTTCGCTGGCCAGCGAGGCATGCACGCTGGAGCCGGGCACCCGGGTCGCGTCAGCCCGACGAAGCGCCGCCGGGCGCTCGGCGGGCGCCGCCTTGTCGGGCTTCTTTCCCTTATTCGGCTTTCCGTCCCTCATGCGTCCACAAAGTCCGGATTTCGAAAGCTGTCAAGCAAAGGACGGGGCGTTGGCGGCAAAGCCTGCGGCTGTGCACAGATCAGGTTACAACCTTAGCCCATACAGCCCCTATTTGACGTATTTGCGCCAGCTGTGCTCGGGACGGAAGCCAAGCATATCCCTGGCCTTGCGATTGGAGAGCAGCGTCTCGTACTCACCGAGCTTCGTCTTAACCGGCACATCGGGATAGAACTGCTTCAAAAGCTCGGCCGTCGGCAGGTCGGACGAGGTGTCGTCATTGGCGGCGTTGAACACCTGGAAGCCGAGCCCGTCCGTTTCGACGGCGCGCAGCGTGATCTGGCCGAGGTCGCGGGCATCGATATAGCTCCAGGCGATGCGCTTGCGGAAGCCCGGTTCGGCGAACCACTTCGGAAACAGCGAATACTCATGCGGCTCGATGACGTTGCCGATGCGCAGCGCATAGATATCGGTGCCGTTGCGCTGCGCAAAGGCACGCGCCGTGTGCTCGTTGACGACCTTGGACAGGGCGTAGCTGTCCATCGGATCGACGTCGTATTCTTCGTCGAGCGGGAAATATTTGGGGTCGCGCGGCTCGTTGGCGAACACCACGCCATAGGTCGTCTCGCTGGACGCGATCACCACCTTGGGGATGCCGAGCTTCACCGCCGCCTCGATGACATTGTAGGTGCCCATCGCATTGATGCGGAACACCTCATTGTCGGGCGTGATCATGATGCGCGGGATGGCGGCGAAATGCACCACGGCATCGACCGGCTGCGGGCGCAGCGACGGGTCGAATTCATGCAGGCCCATATAGCTCGACAGCGCGTTGAACACCTGGCCGCTGTCGGTGATGTCGGTGATCAGCGTGCGCACCTTGGGATTGTCGAGCGGCTTGGTGTCGATGTTGAGCACCTGGCAGCCCTGCTCGACCAGATATTGCACGACATGGCGCCCGGCCTTGCCGCTGCCGCCGGTGAACATGATCCGCTTCGTCATTTTCGTCTCCAGTGCCTAGGATTCCTGTGTATTGTCAGACAATATGGCGCTCCGCAACCACCCTCGCCTGCAAAACGGCGACGCCCGATATCAATCATTGCAACAGGACTTCACGACATGACCACGACTGCCGCGAGCGAAAAGATCGGTTTCATCGGCCTTGGCCTGATGGGGCACGGCATCGCCAAGAACATCGTCGACAAGGGCTACGGCCTGACCTTCCTCGGCCGCAAGAACCGCAAGCCGGCGGAAGATCTGCTGGGTCGAGGTGCGAAGGAAGCAGCAACCTCGCGCGATGTCGCTGCGGCATCCGATATCGTCTTCATTTGCGTCACCGGCTCGCGCGAGGTCGAAGCTATCATTCGCGGCCCCGGCGGCCTCAAGGAGGGCTTGAAGAAGGGCTCGGTCGTCGTCGATTGCTCGACCTCCGATCCGGTCTCGACCGTGGCGCTTGCTGCCGAACTGAACGAAGTCGGCGTCGACTTTGTCGATGCCCCGCTGAGCAGAACCCCGAAGGAAGCCTGGGAAGGCACGCTCGACGCCATGGTCGGCGCGCCCGACGCGCTCTTTGCCCGGGTGAAGCCGGTCATCGAAACCTGGGCCGGCCGTATCGTCCATATCGGCGACACCGGTGACGGCCACCGCATGAAGCTGCTCAACAACTTCATCTCGCTGGGCTATGCCGCGATCTACTCCGAAGCGCTGGCGCTGGCTGAAAAGGTCGGCATCTCACCGCCGCGCTTCGACAGCGTTATCCGCAATGGCCGCATGGATTGCGGCTTCTACCAGACCTTCATGCGCTGGACGCTGGAAGGCGACCGCGACGCGCATAAATTCACCATTGCCAACGCCTTCAAGGACCTGACCTATCTGGAATCGATGGCGGGTGCCGCCGGCATCGCCAACCCGCTCGGCAATGCCACCAAAAACGCCTTCGCCGGCGCCCATGCCACCGGCCCGGCCGAACAGTTCGTGCCGATGCTGGCCACGCATATCGCCAAGGTGAACGGCGTCGACCTGATGCCAATGAAGGACGGCAAGAAGCAGACGATTTGAGTTGCTGGCCTTTGGGATCAGCCGATCTCCCCCCGTGTGGGGGAGATGTCCGGCAGGACAGAGGGGGGCGCGAAGGAACACAAGCTTTCAGTTTGACCTCCAATCGCAGACGACGTGCGCAAGTATCTTGTGTTGTAAGGTCGGCGGGACAGCGCCCCCCTCTGCCCTGCCGGGCATCTCCCCCACAAGGGGGGAGATTAGCGCCTCACCGCCGCGCCTTGCCGATCCCCTCATCCGTATTGGCCAGCAACTTTCGCACCGCATTGCGCGCGGCCTCCGGCCGTTGCAGACGGATGGCCTTCTCGATCGCTTCGTGCAGCTTCTGGGCGTGCCGCTGGTCGCTGACCTGTATGGTCGTGAAGACGAAGAGATGGTCGAGCGCCGATTCGATCAGCACGCCGAGTGGCACCAAAAGATCGTTGCCGGAGGCGCGCAGGATTGTGAGATGAAAGCGCGTATCGGCGCGGATACGCTGCTGCAGGCTCAGCGCCTCGCCCATTTCCCGGCAGGCCTGGCTGATCTCGGCCATCTGCTCGTCGCTGCGTCGCATCGCGGCAAAGGCGCTGGCCTCCGGTTCGATGATGTGACGGAACTCCTGCACCGTGCGCAGGAACGCCTCTCGGTCCGGCCCGGTCGCGTACCAGGCGAGCACATCGCGGTCTAGCAGATTCCAGCGTTCCCTCGGCTCGACCCAGCTGCCGATCTTCGGGCGCGAGGCCAGCAGGCTCTTGGCCATCAGCATCTTGATCGCTTCGCGCACCGCCGAGCGGCTGACGTTGAACATCTCCGCCCATTTGGCTTCGTTGGGCAGGATGGCGCCTGGCGGATAGTCGCCGCGCACGATCCGAAGTCCGATCTCGTTGGCCAGCGAGGCGTGTACACTGGAGCCGGGGGGCCAAGCTGTATCCGGTCGTCGAACAGCGGTGGCAACCGGGCCGGCCGGCACATCTATCTTGGCGGATCGCCCTCTTGATCTGTCGTCCGGCATCGTCGGAATCGGCAATTTGTCGCTGGGAAACCGTCCGGAATTGTCCGTGCCCTTCGCCGAAAGCAAGACGCATGAGCCCGTCAAAGCCGGAGCCTGCGCCCCGACAATGTTGCCTGTCCTTGTCCTGAGGAAAATGACGGGGCGCCCCCGAAAGGACGCCCCGGTATCGCTGACTATTTCTGGATGCAGGTGTCGACCGTGTCCTTGGTGCATTCGTCGAGGCCGGTGAACACCGGATCGGCGACGGCCTTGCCTTCGACCAGGTCGATCATCACCGACGGTGCCTTGTAGCCCATTTCGAATGGCCGCTGACCGACCAGCGCGGTCACAAGACCATCCTTGGCGATCGCCACCTCGTCGCCGATCGTGTCGGCGGCGCCGATGACGAAGTCGTTGCTGGCGATGCGGTCCTTGAGCGGCCCGAACAGGTCGCGATAGGGCTGCGGCGCGCCGAACAGCGGCCAGCCGCCCATGATGCCGAAGGCGTCGAGCTTGGGGTTGGCGGCGAGGATGTCGGTCATCGCCTGTACGCCCTTGGCGCCGTCATCATTGGTGAACACCGGGCAGCCGGCGACTTCGGTCCAGCCACCTTCACCGGCAAGTGCGGCAAGACCTTCCTTGCCCGACAGCGCGTCACGCATGCCCTGCGCGCGGCGCAGGATGTTGTCGGCCGCGGGATTGCCCTCGATGGTGCAGATCGTGCCGCCATTCGGCTTGCCCTTCTTGATGTACTCGCCGATCTTGTGACCCATCAAATAGTTGTCGGTGCCGAGATAGGTCTTGCGAAGCGCCGCATCTTCCTTGCTGAGATCGGCGTCGAGCGTCATGATCGGGATCGTCGGATTGGCGGTCTTGATCGTCTGCGCGATCAGCGGCGCGTTGGACGGTGAAATCGCCATTGCCACCGTGTCTGCCTTGCTCAGCATGTCCTGGACGATCTGCGCCTCGCCGGCCTCGTCGGAGGTCGACGCCGGGCCGGTGTAGAAGCACTCATACTCCGAGCTGGCGTTTTCCTTGTTCCATTTTTCGCAACCCTGGTGGATCGCCTCGAAGAATGGATTGTCGAGACCTTTCACCACGATGACGAGCTGCTTCTTGGCCAAAGCCGGTCCGGCGCCCAGCGCCATGGCGGCGACGGCGGCAAGCAAAACTGTTTTCCTCATGTCAGTCCTCCCTTGGAAACAGACGGACACGACGTGCCCGCCACACGAACCAACCCGGAATGCGGTGACAGAGGGTCGCTATGCGAGCGCTCTTGTCGGCAAGCCAGGTCGATAGGCATTTCATTTCGGTCAGCCGGTTCGAAAAAAGGCCGGCAGCACCAATGCATTCCCGCTGATCCCACACGCAAACCGGCACGGGGTCGGCAGGTAACTCCTCCGCCTTCCAGCTAATATCGGCTTTGCATCGACGTCAATGGTATTTGTCCGACAAAACGGATTTTTAGATTCCACGGCCGATTGACGCCCGCGCAGGCATTTGCGTAAATGCAACTCAACATCGCTGTCCCGGGAGGAGCTGGGCGAGCGAGGGCCGCGGGTAGAACCGATGGCCTGAGCATGATCCCGAAAAGTGGGAACCGGTTTTCGGAAGAGATCATGCTCCAACCAACAGAGTGTTGGATCAGGATGACGTTTCAACCAACGTTATCCTGATCCAAGTCACGGGGAGGCAAGAAGGCTGGTGGCGGTTCTCGAACTCACCAACATCTCGAAACATTTTGGCGCCATCCAGGCGGTCAACGACGTCTCGTTGTCCATCGAGCCGGGACAGGTCGTAGGCCTGATGGGCGACAACGGCGCCGGCAAGTCGACGCTGGTCAAGATGATCGCCGGCAATTTCCGCCCGAGCCATGGCGACATGCGCCTGGAAGGCAAGGAACTGATCCTGCACAAGCCATCGGAAGCCCGCCAGCACGGCATCGAGATCGTCCATCAGGACCTTGCGCTGTGCAACAATCTTACCGCCGCCGCCAACGTCTATCTCGGCCGCGAATTGCGGCGCGGCGTCGGTCCGTTCCGGATCCTCGACTATGCAGCCATGTACAAGCGCGCCGGCCAGCTTTTCGCTCAGCTGAAATCTGAAACGCGGCCCCGCGACCTCGTCAAGCAGATGTCGGGCGGCCAGCGCCAGGCGGTGGCGATCGCCCGCACCATGCTGTCGCAGGCCAAGATCGTGCTGATGGACGAGCCGACGGCGGCTATTTCGGTCAGGCAGGTGGCCGAGGTGCTCAACCTGATCCGCCATCTGCGCGATCAGGGCATCGCAGTCGTGCTGATCAGCCACCGCATGCCCGACGTCTTCGACGTGGCCGATCGTGTTATCGTCATGCGGCGCGGGCGGAAGGTCGCGGACAAGCGGATCGCCTCGAGTTCGCCCGAGGAAGTCACCGGGCTGATCACTGGCGCCATAGAGCAAGTGGTATAAGCAGCATACAGTTCACCACGCCGGCGCATTTGGCCATCGGCAGGAGAGGTCGATAATGGCAGTCACCCTTGACCAGACGATCGCACAGAAACAGCACAGTTTTCTGTCGCGCATGTTCTCCAGCCAGACCTTCTGGGTGGTGATCGCCGTCATCCTCGCCTGCATTTTCCTGTCGTTTGCCACCGACGCCTTCGCCACCCAGAAAAACCTCTACAACATCACCCGCAACATCACCTTCGTCGCCATCATCGCGCTCGGCATGACCTTCGTCATCATCACCGGCGGCATCGACCTGTCGGTCGGCTCGGTGCTGTGTCTGTCGTCGATGGTGTTGGCCGTCACCATGCATGCCGGCTACTCGATCGAGGTCGGCATCCTCGCCTCGATCGCCACCGCGCTCTCGATCGGCGCCTTCAACGGCATCCTTATCGCCTATCTCGGCTTTCCACCCTTTGTGGTGACGCTCGGCATGTTGTCGATCGCGCGCAGCCTGGCCATGGTCGCTTCCAACAACACCGTGGTCTTCCAGTTCGGCCCCGACCACGACAAGCTACTGGCGCTTGGCGGCGGCGCCTGGGTGTTCGGCATCGCCAATCCCGTGCTCTACATGATCCTTTTGGCGCTGATCACCGGCTTCACCTTGCGCTGGACCAAGTTCGGCCGGCACATCTTCGCCATCGGCGGCAATGAGCACGCGGCGACGCTGACCGGCGTTCCGGTGCGCCAGATCAAGGTCGCGGTCTATATGATCTCGGCGCTGGCGGCAGGCATTGCCGGCATCGTCCAGACCGGTTGGCTCGGCGCCGTCACCACCAATCTCGGCAACGGCATGGAGCTGCAGGTCATCGCCGCCACCGTCATCGGTGGCGCAGACCTTGCCGGCGGCGTCGGTACCGCCTTCGGCGCCATTGTCGGTGCTGCGCTGATCGAGGTCATCCGCAACAGCCTTGGCCTGCTCGGCATCAACGCCTTCTGGCAAGGCGTGTTCATCGGCGGCGCCATCCTCCTCGCGGTGTTGTTCGACCGCATTCGCAACTTCAGGCGCAATGACTGAAACCTTTCGCTGGAAACCATTGCTTTGACATCGAAATCGCTGTTCGACCTCAACGGGCGGCTGGCACTCATCACCGGCTCCGGTCAGGGTATCGGCCTGGCGCTGGCGCGCGGCCTTGCCGAGCATGGCGCAAGCGTCGTGCTCAACGGCCGCGATGCCGGCAAGGTTGCCAATGCGGTGGCAGGTTTGCACGATGCCGGCCTCAAGGCGCATACCTCGACCTTCGACGTGACGGATTTTCGCGCCGTCGATGCGGATGTGGCCCGCATCGAGGCCGAGATCGGTCCCATCGACATCCTGATCAACAATGCCGGCGTGCAGTTTCGCGCCCCGCTCGAGGATTTTCCCGAGGAGCAGTGGGAGCGGCTGTTCAAGACCAATGTCTCCGGCGCCTTCCATGCCGGCAAAGCCGTCGCCCGCAATATGATTGCGCGCGGCAAGGGCAAGATCATCAACATCGGCTCGGTGCAGAGCGAACTCGCCCGACCCAACATCGCACCCTATGCCGCGACCAAGGGCGCGATCCGCAATCTGACCAGGGGCATGTGCACCGACTGGGCGAAATACGGCATGCAGATCAATGCCATCGCGCCCGGCTATTTCCGCACCGAGATGAACCAGGCGCTGGTCGACAACCAGGAATTCTCCGCCTGGCTGGAAAAGCGCACGCCGGCCGGCCGCTGGGGCTATGTCGACGAACTGATCGGCGCCGCCGTGTTCCTGGCGTCCGACGCATCGTCCTTCGTCAACGGCCACACGCTTTATGTCGATGGCGGCATGACGGCCTCGGTTTGAGGGGCTCGGCGCTATTCGTTTCGGTACCTATCGCTCAGTCTGAAAATCCGCCGCCATGGCCGGCGGCACTCGGCTGCCTTGGGCCCGCGCCTTGACGCGGGCCCGAACTCAGCCGCACAATCCCTATTGCAGGCGAAGGGAGGCCAGTCGTCTGCGGGAGGATATACCCATGACGGACGCGATCAGGCTCTATTGGGGCCGGTTCGGACATGTTTCTGTCCTGAATGTCGCCAGCGACTTCGTCACCCATGCTCATGTCGAGGCCCACATCATTATCTGGCTGGAAGGCACGGCCGGCGAGATGACCATCGGCCGCGAGACGGTGCGCCTGGGTCCCGGTATCGCCGCCGGCATCAATTCCTACCAGCCGCACAGCCATATCCTGTCGCAGAATGGCAAGCCGGGCCTGTTCCTTGCGTTCTACATCGATCCGGATTGGGCGCGCCGGCGCCGTGACCTGCCTTCCTCGGCACCGCTGTTTGCGCAGGCCGCGATCACGCTCGAACCCTGGCTGCACCAGGCAGCCGCCAATCTGCTCGATCATCTCACCGACAATGAAAGCATCGACGACATCGCCAATTACGAGATCGAGCGCTTCATCGATTCTGTGCTCGACGCCGCCGATGCCTCGGCGCCGCAAGAGGCGCGCATCCGCATCAACACCATGCAGGATTTCCGCGTCCGCAAGGCGATCCAGCTGATGAAAGCCAATGTCTGCGAGCGCATCTCGTTCGACGACGTTGCTCGCAGCGTCGGCCTGTCGCGGCCGCATTTCTTTGCTTTGTTCAAGGAACAGACCAATCTGACGCCCAATGTCTACTGGAACACGCTGCGCATGGAAGAAGCCGTGCGGCAGTTGCAGTGGTCGCAGGAACCGCTGATCTCGGTCGCCTGCAACCTCGGCTTCACCACCCAGGGCAATTTCTCACGCTTCTTCCGCGACCATGTCGGCGTACCGCCGACGCTTTACCGCGAGGCGGCGCGGGCCGTGGCCTGAGCGAGCTGCTCGTTTTTCAGACTCCTTGATAGGGCCGCAAGACCCATTGATAAGCGCAGCACCAGCCGCCGCCCTACCCTGCTGCATATCGAATTCGTAGGGGAATGATCATATGGCTGTTGTCACCATATCCAGCGTCATCGACGCGCCGGTCGAAAAGGTCTGGGCGCGCATACGCGACTTCAACGGCCTGCCGGGCTGGCACCCACGCATGGTCGAAAGCCATATCGAGGACGGCAAGAGCGCAGAAACCATTGGCTGCGTGCGCAATTTCGAGCTCGCCAGCGGTGCGCGTATTCGCGAAAAACTGCTCGACTTCTCCGATAAAAACTTCCTCGTCAGCTACTCCATCCTGGAAACGCCGCAGCCGCTGACCAACCACAAGGCGACGCTGCAATTGCGCCGGGTGACCGACGGCGACCGCACCTATGCCGAATGGACAGCGAGCTTCGACGCCGCGCCCGAAGAGGCCGACAAGATTGCTGCCGGCATGGGCGCCAATGTCTTCCAGGGCGGCTTCAACGCGCTGAAGAGCCATTTCGCCGGCCAGAGCTGAGCTTGGGAGTCCGCCATGGCGCTTGCCCTCCAGACTTTTGCGACCGTCAGCGACGCCAACGCGGCGCTGAAGGCGGCCGGCACCCGCTATCTCGGCGGCGGCACGCTGGTCGTGCGCGCCGCCAATGAAGGCGATGTCTCTGTCACCGGCCTCGTCCGCTCGACCGACCCGGCCCTGTCCGGCATCACCGTATTCGGCGGCAAGGCCCGCATCGGCGCTTCGGTGACGATGGCGGCGATCGCCCGCCATCCGGAGCTCGGCGCCATTGCCAAGGCCGCGCGCGCCGTCGGCGGCCCGGCGATCCGCAACATGGCAACCGTCGGCGGCAATCTGTTCGCACCCGCGCCCTATGGCGATTTCGCGGTCKCGCTGCTGGCGCTGGATGCGACCGTCGGCAGCGATGACGGCGAGATGCCGATCGAAGATTTTCTGGCCGGCCGCAGCGACAGCCGCGCCATCGTCACCTCAGTGCACTTCGCGCTGCCGAAGCCCGACAGCTTCCGCTTTCTGAAAGTGTCGCGGGTCAAGCCCAAGGGCGTCTCCGTGATCAGCATCGCCGCCGTGCTCGAACAGGCCGGCGACGGCACCATCTCTTCGGCGCGGATCGCGCTCGGCTGCATGGCCAACCGGCCGATGCGCGCCAGGGCGGCTGAAAATGCGCTAATCAGCAAGAGGCTAAATCTAGATGGAATCGCGGCGGCCCTAGCCGTGGCCGGTGAAGGCACCGCGCCGATCACCGATCCGATCGCCAGCGCCTGGTATCGCGCTGAAGTTCTGCCGGTCCATCTCGGCCGGCTGCTGTTGACCTGAAACACCCCGTTGGGGGGCGCGCGTCTGTCCGGTCATCCGGGCAGGCGCGCAAGGAGGTAGAATGGCAAAAGTCCCGGTCCAGTTCACGCTCAACGGCTCCGAAAAGGCCGAATTCGTCGACAGCGGCACCACCCTGCTGCATGCGTTGCGCGACAAGATCGGCGACACCTCGCCGAAAGGCGGCTGCCATCAGGGCACGTGCGGCGCCTGTTCGGTGATCATCGACGGCGAGTTGCGGCTTTCCTGCCTGACACTGGCCGAGACCTGCGATGGGGCCGATATTCGCACCACCTCGGGCCTCGCCGAAGCCGGTGTGCTGCATCCGCTGCAGCGCGCCTTCCTCGATGCCTTCGCCACGCAATGCGGTTTCTGCACGCCGGGCATGATCATGGCCGCCAAGGTGCTGCTCGATCACACGCCCAATCCGAGCCGCGAGGACGTGGTCGAGGCGCTGTCCGGCAACATCTGCCGCTGCACCGGCTACGAGCCGATCATCCAGGCGGTGCTGACCGCCGCGCGCGCCAATTCGCAGAACGCGGCCTGAGGGGACCAAGAGAAATGGAACTGCGCAAGAGCTATTTCGCCGATCAGCGCAAGGACGGCCTGCACGAGATCGGTCAGGCGCGGCCGCGGCTGGATTCGCCGGGCCATGTCACGGGGAAAACCGCCTATTTCGCCGACCGCAATTTCCCTGACATGCTCCATCTGAAAATGGTGCGCAGCCCGCATCACCACGCCCGCATCCGCTCGATCGACACGACGGAGGCGGAGAAGCATCCGGGGGTGGTGAAAATCCTCACCGCCAAGGATGTGCCGCACAATGTCTACACCATCCTGATCCTGATCCAGGTCGGGCCGGAGGACGAGACGGTGCTGGCCGACGGCAAGGTGCGCTGGAAGGGCGAGGCCGTGGTGGCGGTGCTGGCCGAAACCGAGCGCGCGGCGCAGGAGGCCGCCGCCAAAGTCAAGGTCGACTACGAGGTGCTGCCGGCCGTCTTCGACATGGAGGAAGCGCTGAAGCCCGGCGCGCCTTTGGTCAACGAATATCACGGCCAGAACTATTATCTCTATGACAGCGGCGAATGCCGCAAGGTGCGTTTCGGCGATGTCGAGGCAGGCTTTGCCGAGGCCGACCACATCCTCGAACAGAGCTACCAGTCCTCGCCGATCGAGCATGCGCCGACCGAGACGACCGGTTGTCTGGTCATGCCCGAAGGCAATGACCGCTTCACCTGCTACACCAACACGCAGGCGATGTTCTTCACCCTCGACAACGCCTCTATCATCCTGCAGATGCCGGGCAACAAACTGCATTTCGTCGGCGGCACCGTCGGCGGCGGTTTCGGCGGCAAGGTCGACGTCATCGTCGAGCCGATCGCCATTCTCGGCGCAAAGCTCACGGGGCGTCCCGTCTCCTTCATCTACAGCCGCGAGGAGGAGATGCAGATCTCCTCGCCACGCGCGGCCGAAAAGGTCGTCATCAAGGACGGCGTCATGAAGGACGGCCGCATCGTCGCGCGAAAAGTCACCGGCTACACCGACGCCGGCGCCTATTCGCGGCACTCGCCTTATGGCGCGCAGAAGGGAGCGGCGCACTATCCCGGCCCCTATACGATCCCGAATGTCTGGATCGACACTTACTGCGTCTACACCAACCGCACGCCCTCGTCCGCCATGCGCGGCTTCGGCGTCACCATTGGCGACTTTGCGCTTGAGGTGCAGATGGACAAGCTGGCGCGGCTGATCGGCATGGACCCGCTCGAATTCCGCTTCATCAACGCCTACCGCGACGGCGACATGAAGGCGCATCGCCAGCCGACCGAAGGCGCAGCCCTCATCGAATGCATGCAGGAAGCCTCGCGCGCCGCCAACTGGCCGGTGGCGGAAAAATACATGGCGATGTCCTCCTACACGAAGGGAGCCTGATATGGCGATCCGGCGCGGGCGCGGCGTCGCCGCAATCAACTATCCCACGGGCATGAACCTCGGCGGCGACCCGACGCAGGCCCTGGTGCATTCGACGCCGACCGGCAATTTCATGGTGACGCTGTCGTCAGTCGATCTCGGCCAGGGCTTGAAGCAGATCATGGCGCAGATCTGCGCCGAGACCATCGGCGTGCCGACCGACCGCGTCATCATCGACACCGCCGACACAGACACCGGTCCGCACTGCATGGGCACCTTCGCCTCGCGCGGCACCCATCGCGCCGGCAACGCCGTCATCCAGGCGGCCAAGGAAGCCCGCCAGGTTATGCTGGAAGTGGCGGCTGAAGAGCTGGAGGTGAACGCGTCAGACCTCGAAACCGATGGCCAGGGCAACATCCTGGTGAAAGGCGCGCCGCAAAAGTCGATTTCGATCTTCGATGTCGCTTTGTCGGCGCATTTCAAGCGCGGTCGCTCGATCTCCGGCCGCGGCATGTTCCTGATCCCACGCTCCTACCCGGAGAAGGAAACCGGCGCGATGAAGCCGTCGACCTGCTATGCCCATGCCTGCACTGTGGCCGAGGTCGAGGTCGATGACGAGACCGGCGAAGTGACGGTGCTGACGGTGAAGAACGTCTTTGAGATCGGCCGCGCGCTGAACCCGAAGATGGTCGAGCAGCAGCTGGTCGGCGGCTCGTGGATGGGCATCTCCCATGCGCTCTACGAGACGACTGAGCCCTACTACCCGAACCGCGACCATGGCGGCACCGACTTCAACCAGTATCTGATGCCGGGGCCTGGCGACCTCGCCGAGACCGAGATCATCGTGCTCGAACGGCCCTCTGCCGACGGACCGTATGGCGCCAAGGGACCCGGCGAGATGTGCGCCAACCCGCAAATCCCCGCCGTCGCCAATGCCGTCTTCGACGCCGTCGGCGTGCGCATCGACACCCTGCCAATCACGCCGGAACGCATCTTGCGGGCGCTGAAGGCGCAAGCGGCAAACTGAGGACCGACATGCCCGAGGTGAACGCCGAGACTGTTGCGACCTCACCGGAGGCGGTGGCGCAGCAGCTCGCTGCTGCGCGCTATCTCGCCGATGATAGCCTCGCCACCGCCATCTTCCTGGCCGTCCGGCTGGGAAAACCGCTGCTGCTCGAGGGCGCGCCCGGCGTCGGCAAGACGGAAGCGGCGAAAGCCATTGCCCAGCTGCTCGGCCGCGATCTGGTGCGGCTGCAATGCTATGAAGGCATCGACGCGGCGCATGCGCTGTATGAATGGAACTACCAGCGCCAGTTGCTCGCCATCCGCCATGCCGGCGAGCACGAGATCGATATCTATGACGACCGTTTCCTGATCGCCAGGCCACTGCTGCAGGTGTTGCGGGCACCGGAGCAGCGTGTGCTGCTGGTCGACGAGATCGACCGCTCCGACCACGAATTCGAAGCGCTGCTGCTCGAATTCCTCTCCGATTTCCAGATCAGCATCCCCGAGCGCGGCACGATCCGCGCCGAGGCGCAACCGATCGTCATCCTGACCTCGAACCGCACCCGCGAACTCGCCGAAGCGCTGCGCCGGCGCTGCGTCTACCACTGGATCGGCTATCCCGATGCAAGGCGCGAAGCCGAGATCATCATGCTGCGTGCCGGCGATGTCGCTGAGGCAACGGCGCGCGCCGTGGCGACCGCCGTGCACACCATCCGCGCCCGCCCATTGGCCAAGCCGCCGGGCATTGCCGAAGCGGTGGAATGGGCCAATGCCGCGACCATTCTGGAGAAAGGCGGCAGCCCGTGGCCGGAAGCCTTCCGCCGCGCCATCGGTGTGCTGATCAAGGACGAGGAAGATTTGTCTTACATCGCGCCCGAGCTTGGCCGCATCGTCGAGGAGGCGCTGGCGTGACGTGTGAAGTCAACGGCTCGTTCGCAGTGCGGTGGCCTCACCGGCGCACTCCGCAACGCTTGCGGGACAGCGCCCCCCTCTGTCCTGCCGGACATCTCCCTCACGAGGGGGGAGATTGGCTGTCATCCCGGCTTTCGCCAACCTCCAGCGGTGCAGAAAGGAACGAAGCGCCAAAGCTGCTGATCTCCCCCCTCGTGGGGGAGATGTCCGGCAGGACAGAGGGGGGCGCGGAGGAATGAGGCGTTCGGAAAAACTCCCCCATGCCGCCGCAACGTTCCTAGACTTCGCTAGGCTGCTGCGCCGCCACGCTTTCGCCGTCGCCCCCGAACAGATCTCCAGCTTCATGCAGGCGGCAACCCTGCTCGGGCCACGCTCGATGGCCGACATCCGCGAGGCGGCGCTCGCAACGCTCGCGCCCACGCCCGACCGCCGCAGTGAATTCGAGGCGCATTTCCGCAGCCACTTCTATGGCGATGGCCAACCCTCCGTCGAAGGCGAGGAAGACGAGAAACCCCGCATCAAGGACGATGGCGGCACGCGCGAGGAAGAGAGCGAGACCGCACGCCAGGAGAAAGGCGGCGAGCTGTCCTCGGCCTTGGAGCAACTCAGCACGCGCGACTTCCAGCGCGACGACGACAGACTGACCGCCTTTCGTCGCAAGCTCTCATCCGCTCTGCCCGCGCGCCGCTCTTTCCGCACCGTGCGCACCCATTCGCGCGGCAAGCTCGACCTGCGACGGTCGCTGCGCGAAATCGTCAGCGCCGATGGCGACATCCCCTCACCGCTGCTGCGCCGCCGCCAGACGGTGCCGCGCAAGCTGCTGATCCTGATCGACGTCTCCGGCTCGATGAAATTGCACACGGCCGATTATCTCAAGCTGGCGTATGCCGCCGTGCAGGGTGCGGATCGGGCGGAAATCTTCACCTTCGGCACAAGGCTGACCCGCATCACCTCAGCACTGCGCATTCGCGACCGCGACCAGGCGCTGGGGCGAGCTGCGGCCCAGGTCGACGACTGGGACGGCGGCACGCGCATGGGGCCGACTTTGCTCGCTTTCCTCTCTGTGCCGCGCTTCTCCGCCTTCGCGCGCGGTGCCGCAATCGTCATCCTGTCGGACGCGCTGGAGCGCGGCGATCATGGCGCGTTGGTAACAGCGATGCGTCGGCTGAGCGCCCGCGCCTTCCGGCTGTCGCTGGCCACGCCACTGGCCGGCGATCCGCGCTTCCGGCCTGCAACAGCAGCACTCAAAGCCATCCTGCCCGACCTCGACGATCTCATCGACGGCTCGTCGCTCAGGAGTCTCACCGATTTCATCCTTTCGCTCGCCCGCCCGGCCCCGGCGGCTTCGACAATCTGGAAAAGGATATCGTGATGCAGAAAGCCATCGACGTGCATTTCCACATCTGGCGCCAAAAGGACCAGCCCTGGCTGGTCGGACCGATGGTGCCGCGCATCTTCGGCCCTTACGAACCGATCCGCCGTGACTATCCCATCGAAGAGTTCCTCGAAGACCAGAAGGGCTCCGGCGTCGAAAAGGCCGTCTATGTCCAAACCAATTGGGCCAAGGAGGATTTCGAAAAAGAGGTCGCCTTCCTGCAGAAGACCGCTGACGAGACCGGCTGGCCGCATGCCATTGTCGGCTATGCCGACATGACGGTGGACGACGTGCGGCATCAGATCGACCGGCTGATGAAGTATCCATTGCTGCGCGGCGTGCGCATGCAGCTGCATTGGCACGAAACATCGGCTTTCCGCTTCGCCGCCTCGGCCGATCAGGTCATCACCCCCAAGGTGCGCGCCAATGTCGCGCGGCTGAAGGACTACAGCCTGTCCTTCGACCTGCAGCTTTTCCCCACCCAGATGAAGGACGGGCTGACGCTGGTCGGCGAGAATCCTGAGACCAATTTCATCCTCACCCATGCCGGCATGCTGACGGGGATGGAGCCGGAAACCACCGAAGCCTGGAAGGCCGGCCTGCGCACGCTCTCAGCCGCACCGAACTTCTACGCCAAACTGTCCGGCCTCGGCACCTTCGTTCACCGCAACGACCCGGAACTGATCGCCTACATCGTCGACAATGCGATCGACATTCTGGGAGCCGATCACCTGATGTTCGGCTCGAACTTCCCGGTCGAGAAGCTGTGGACCAGCCACGCCGAACTGATCAAGGCGCACCGCGCCGCGGTGGCCAAGCATGGCGCGACGGCCGAGGCAGATATCTTCTGGAATACGGCGGAGCGCGTTTACAGGCCGGCGTAGCAACTACCGGGGAATTGTGCCTGGACGTCAATCCTGCGTCGTGTGACCCGAAACCTCGGCCCCGGCAGCCTGCGGCAGCACCAGGAACCGCAATGCCGCCACCAGCCCGATGGCGCCGATCACCAGGAAGGCGATGCGAAAATCGACGAGGTCGAGTGCCGGCCGGTCCCTGACGATCTGCGACAGATTGAGGATCGCCGCCGCCACCGCGACGCCGAACAGCATCGATACCTGCTGCAACATGGAGGACAGCGTCGCCGCCGAACTGCGCTGTGCCGCATCGATATCGGCGAAGGCCAGCGTGTTCAGTGCGGTGAACTGCATCGAGCGCGACAGGCCGGCAATCAACATCAGCACCACCACCAGTGCCTGCGGCGTGTCAGGCGAGATCGCCGCGCAGGCCATGATCGAGGCCGAGGCAATCAGGCCGTTGACGACCATCACCGAGCGGAAACCAAAGCGCCGCAGCGTCGGCGTCGTCACCGTCTTCATGCCGAGATTGCCGAGGAAATAGGCCAGGATCATCAAGCCGGCGTCGACGGGGCTGAGGCCGAAGCCGACCTGGAACAGCAGCGGCAACAGGAACGGCGTGGCGTTGATCGCCACGCGGAAGATGGTGCCGGCGGCAAGCGTCGAGATAGCGAAGGTCAACACCTTGAGCGCCGAGAGATCGAGCAGCGGATGCGGCGCGCGCCGGAGATGCCGCACCGCCAGCCAGCCGATGATGATGCCGGCCGCGACCAGCAGTACTGTCGGCAAAGCGCCATCTTCGGGATGCGCGATGCGTTCCAGGCCGTAGAGCAGCAGCGCGAGCCCCAGCGATGTCAGGAAAAATCCGGGCCAGTCCAGTGGCTTCGGATCGGCCTCGCGGTCACCCGGAATGAAGCGCGCGACCAGCGCCAGTCCGATGAGCCCGAGCGGGATGTTGATGAAGAAATTCCAGTGCCAGGACAGATAGGTGGTGATGAAACCGCCGAGAACCGGCCCGACCACGGGCGCAAACAGCGCCGGCCAGGTGATCAACGCCGTGGCGTTGAGCAACTCCGACTTCGAGGCATTGCGCAGGACAAGGATGCGGCCGACCGGCGTCATCAATGCGCTGCCCAGCCCTTGCACGACACGGGCGGCGACGAACTGGGTGAGGTTTTGCGAGAAGCCGCAGGCGAGCGAAGCCAGTGTGAACAGGACGATCGCCAGCAGAAAAATGTTGCGCGCGCCGAAGCGGTCGGCGAGCCAACCCGACAGCGGCACGAACACCGCCATGGTCAGCATGTAGACGGTGATGCCGATGCTCATCGCCACCGCCGGCACGCCGAAGGATTGGCCCATCTGCGGCAGCGAGGTCGAGATGATCGTCGAATCCAGCAACTGCATGAAGAACGCGATGGCGACGATCAGCGCCACGCGCCGCGCATTGCTGGCGGTTGCGGCCGAGGCTTCGGTGTCGGGAACGGCAGTCATGACGAACCGCGTTGAACAGCATATGGCTGGCCCAGTCCAGAGCCTAGCCAACAAACTTCCGTGTCGGCCCGCAGCCTGCTATGGGATGGGCGGGGCGACGGAGGAAAGTGCGCGCATAAATGAAGCCGATCTATATCGACTACCTCAATGCCCTCGATATCGAAGCTCTTGATATGACCGACGGCGAAATCATTGCCGCCGTCGAGGCTGGGCTTATCGCGCAAGGCAACGGCCAGACGGTGATCGAGCCGCGCGTTCATCTCGAACCCGATCCGGCCTTCCATGGCCATTTCAATGTGCTGCGCGGCTACGTCGCGCCGCTCGATGCGGCCGGCGTGAAAATCGTCGGCGACTATGTCGACAACTATCTGCACGGCCTGCCCTCGGAATTCGGCATCCTCAACCTGTTCGATCCGCGCACCGGCACGCCGCGCGCCATTCTCGACGCCACCGTCATCACCGACATGCGCACCGGCGCCGTCACCGCCATCGGCGCCAAGCATCTGGCGCGCAAGAATTCCAAGGTGCTGGCCCATGTCGGCGCGCGCGGCACCGCCTATTGGAACGTGCGCCTGCTCGACCATCTCTTCGATTTCGACGAAATCCGCGTCCACTCGCGCCGTCCGGAAAGCCGCGATAGTTTTGCCGCAAAACTCTCCGCCGATCTCGGCAAGACGGTCACGGCCGTGGCCGACTGGGAGAGCTGCGTCAAAGGCGCCGACATCGTCGTCGAGGCCTCGCGGCTGCCGGAGCCGCAGCCGCTGCTCAAGACCGAATGGATCAAGCCCGGTGCGTTCGTCGTGCCCTATGGCACGATGAGCGCGGTGGAGATATCGCTGACCGACATCATGCAGAAAATGGTCGTCGACGATTGGGGCCAGTGCAAGGGCGGCAAGTTCGGCTCGCTGCGCGCCCATGTCGAGACCGGGCGGCTGAGCGAAAAGACACTGCATGCCGAGCTCGGCCAGATCGCCGCCGGCCTGAAGGCGGGACGCGAGAGCGACGAGGAGACAATCCTGTTCTGGCATCGCGGCCTGTCGCTCTCCGACATTGCCTTGGGCAAGGCGATGTTGGCCAAGGCCGCGGACAAGGGCATCGGCCAGAGGCTGCGCTTCGCATGAGCGCGTTCGTCCTCACCGGCGCCGGCATCAGCGTCGAGGATGTCGCACAGGTCGCCCGCGCTGGCCGCAAGGTCGAGGTGGCGCCCGATGTCATCGAGAGGCTCGACAAAGCCCGCAAAGTGCTCGATCAGGCCGCCGCGTCCGGCCAGAAGATTTACGGCCTCAACACCGGCCTCGGCGCCAATCTCGGCACCTCGGTCGAAGGCGATGCCGGCGCCTTCCAGCGCCAGTTGCTGGAAGGACGAAGCGGCGCTGTCGGCGAGCCGTTGCCGCAAGAAGCGGTGCGGGCGACCATGTTTGCCCGCGCCGCGATGTTCTCGGTTGGCGGCTCGGGTATTTCACCGGCGGTTTTCACGGCGCTCGTCGATGCGCTCAATGCCGGTGTGCATCCGGTGATGCCTGGGCTCGGCTCGATCGGCGACGGCGACCTGGTGCTGATGACGGCCCTTGCCCGCATGCTGACCGGCGACGGCGAAGCCGACTATCAGGGCCGACGCATGCCGTCGGCCAAGGCACTGATGATGGCGCGGCTCGCCCCGATCAGCCTTGCGCCCAAGGACGGGCTGTCGCTGATCAACGCCTCGGCTGTTTCAGCCGGCAGCGGTGCGTTGGCGCTGGCCGACGCGCTGTCTGCCTTTGCACAACAGCAGCAGGCCGGCGCTCTGACCATGGAAGGCATTGGCGCCAATCGCACCATCCTCGATCCGCGCCTGCATCTGGCGCGGCCGGCCGCCTGCCAGCAAATGGCGGCAAAGGGTCTACGCGATCTGCTTGCCCGCGACGAGGAGCCGGCGCCGACCACCTTGCAGGACCCGCTGTCGATCCGCTGCATGCCGTCGATCCATGGCGCGCTGATCCAGGCGATCGACCAGGCGCGGCTGGCGCTTGAGATCGAACTCAACGCCGCCGCCGACAATCCGCTGGTGCTGGGCGAGGACGGGCTGGTGCTGTCGACCGGCAATTTCCATACGACGTCGTTGGCGCTCGCCTTCGAGACGCTCGGCCTGGCGATCGCCCAGTGTGCGGCCGCGAGCGCTGCCCGTTTCATCCAGCTCACCGGTTCCGGCCGCAACGGCCTGCCGAAATATCTGTCGCCGGTCGGTGGCGCCTCGGCCGGTTTCGTGCCGCTGCAAAAGACGGTTGCGGCAATCCTGGCCGCCATCCGCCACAAGGCCAATCCGGTGATGCTGGATTTCCTGGCCGTGTCCGAAGGCGTCGAGGACCTTGCGACGCAAACGCCGCTCGCGGTTTCGAAATGCGCCGGGATGATCGCCCTGTGGCGGCGGTTGATTGCCTTCGAACTGATGGCCGCCGCGCAAGCCGTAGATTTCCGCGACGGCCTCAAGCTGGCGCCGGGCGTCGCGGCGATCCATGCCGCGGTGCGCGCGCATGTGGCAATGCTCAGGGAGGACCGGCCGCTGGGAGTGGATTCCGAAATGCTCTATGCCATGCTCGCCGACGGAACGTGGCAAGGCGCAGCGACGGTCGGCAAAGAAGCCGAGTAATCAACTCTTTGCGTCTACCCTCTTCAAGAACAGGCTTAGCTCGGCCGGGTCCATGCGCACGACATGCTTGTCCTCCGGATACACGCCGCTGTTGACGTCGGCGACATATTCGGAAAACGCTGCCACCCGCTCCGCCTGGAGCCGATCGTACTCGGCGGCGAAATTGCGATAGACCTTGGAATGGCGCGGCATGTGGCCCTTGTTCTGGCCGAGTATGTCGTCGGCGAACAGATACTGCGCATCGCAGCCGGTGCCGGCGCCCATCGACAACATGATCAGCGAGGTGCGCTCCGAGATCGCCTTGGCGACCTCGACCGGCACCACTTCGATCTCAGCGCCGAGCGCACCGACGGCCTCATACTGTTTCACCGCGTCGAATATCTGCATGGCGGTGTCGGCGGTCTTGCCGACGGCCTTGAAGCCGCCGGTCCAGGTCGCGCGGGAAGGAATAAGGCCGACATGGCCGATGACAGGAATGGCGTCATCGGCGAGCCGCTTGACGGTGGCGAAGCCGGCGCTGCAATAGACCGCGTCAGCGCCCGCTTTGTAGAGCGGGAAAGCCCAGCGGATGAAATCATCCGCCGTGCCGATCTCATAAAAGTTCTCGCCGGGCATGGTGAACAGGCTGGGGGCTGCGTCACGGTATGCGGGGTTGAGCACCAGTTCCGGCGGCACCGAGACGATGTCGACCCCAGCCCGCTCGGCGGCCTCGGCCTCCTCCATCGTCATAACGCGCAGCATGGTCAGCTGGCGCTTGCCTTTCATGGCGCGCAGATCGGCGACGGTCGGTCTCTTTCGGCTCATCGGGATGTCCCTGTTTGCTGGAATCTGATTTTCCCGGTCACCTTAACGGCCACGTAGCAGGCCGGATAGAAGGCGGGTGGTTTATTCGCTATTCGGCCGCCGCCGACATATCGACCTCGTGGAACTCGCCGCGATAGGGTCGCGCCGTCGCCGGCAATTCGCGCTTGAGGAAATAGTCCTCGTACCGAAGCTGTTTCAGCAGCACTGGCCACACCTCGCGATAGGCGTGCCACATCGATGGGTTCGCCACCGGCAGGTCGTGCTTGATCAGTTCATGCAGCTTCGGCAGCGCGTGATAGGGCACCATCGGGAACATGTGGTGTTCGACGTGATAGTTCATGTTCCAGTAGATGAAGCGGC
Organism: Mesorhizobium sp. P2_F5; assembly: GCF_056403715.1. Lineage (NCBI taxonomy): Bacteria > Pseudomonadati > Pseudomonadota > Alphaproteobacteria > Hyphomicrobiales > Phyllobacteriaceae > Mesorhizobium > Mesorhizobium sp. P2_F5. The sequence continues at coordinate 325,187 of NZ_JBFUEY010000004.1, forward strand.
TGACCGGGTTCATGTAAACCGTGCGGCTGTTGAGCCGATGGTCGACGACATTGTCGGCCAGCCCGATATGCTGCAGCAGGCCGGTCAGCACCATGTGCCAGCTGCCATAGAGGCGCGGCAATCCGATCAGCACCAGCGGCAGCCATGACCCCAGCGCGATCGCGAAAGCGATCGTCGCAACGTATATGGCGATGTGCCAGCGCGCCGCGGTGATCGCCTTCGCTTGCTCCATCTCGGGGATGTAGCTCTTCTCGTCATCCGACAGTCTGCCGAACGCCTGCCGCACCAGCGTCGGCAGCGCGTAACGGAAGTCGAGGATACCGGTGAAGGCGAGCGCTGCCCGCAACAGGTCCGGCGGACGCATGACGGCGATCTCGGCGTCGCGGCCGACGATGATGGTATCGGTGTGGTGGCGGGCGTGGCTCCAGCGCCACTGCACCGGATTGCGCACCAGCATGAACGAGGCAATCTCATAGACGACGTCGCTCATCCAGCGCGTGCGGAAGGCGGTGCCATGGCCGCATTCATGCCAGCGCGAGTCGCTCGACGAACCATAGAGCACGCCATAGACGAGCAGGAACGGCAACACCCACCATGTGCCCCAGAACCAGACGATGCCGGCCGCCGAGCCCAGGATCGCAGCGATCCAGATCACGGTGTCGCGGATCGCCGGACCGTCGGAACGCTGCATCAGCTCCTTCATCTGCTTGCGCGGCACGTCGGTGTGATACCACTCGGCCGAGGCCAGCCCGATCTCGATGGCCCGGCGGGTGCTTTCGCCGACCAGGCTGTAATCGCGCTTTGTCTTGGCCGCCGTCGCCATCGCCGTTTCGCCCTGCTCAAAGCCCGTTGGCGCGGAATTTCCCGTCGAGAAATGTTTTCGCGCGCGGCACGTCATCCTCGGTCAGATGCTCGATGATGACGGGGATGTTCGGATGCTTCTCGCTGAGCCGTTGCAGATAAAGATCGTAGTTCAGCGAACCGAGACCGGGCGCCGGCAATTCGATCTCGCCGACGCCGCGGAAGGTCAGCCCCTCATGCGCGTCCGCATCGCCGATATCGGCATGCTTCTCCGTCTTGTCAGTCCCGGAGCGCTTGACGTCCTTGGCATGCGCGATGCGGATCTTGTCAGTCAGCGTGTCGAACACCTGGTTCAGCACCTGGTCCATGCGGTCGATGTTGTGCGCCTCGAAATAATTGGTCGGGTCCATCAGCAGGCCAAGGCCGGGATGGTCGACCTGCGCGAACATTTTGACCGTCTCCTCGACCGAGCCGACGACATTGTTGACATAGGTTTCGAGCAGGAACACCGCGCCATGGTCATAGGCGGTCTGGGCAAGGTCCGAGATCACCTTGCGGCATTCCTCAAAACCTTCCTCGGTCTTGTTTTTGGGATGATGCACCCAGTCGGATTCGGTGTTGTAGGTGCCGGTCTCGGAGATCACGTAGGGCGAGCCGAAGTCGCGCGCGTTGCGGATGATCTCCTTGAGATAGCCGACGCGCTTTGCGCGCTCGGCTTTATCAGGATGGATGATGTTGGTGTAGCCCGAGATGCAGCAGACCGGCAGATTGTGGTCGCGGAACGTGTCGCGGACTTTCCTGGCCTTGTCTCCTGTGATCTGCCCGGCGGACAGGTCGACATCCCTGAAATGCATGTCGAGTTGGACCGTGTTGAAACCGAGCGCACGGATGCGCCTTGCGGCCTCCGCGAGCTCGTAAGGGAAATAGCCGGTGAAGATCCCTGCCTGCATCATGATGTGAACTCCTCCCGGTAAGCGATTCAGCCGCCACGCTATTCGGCGGCAAGATGTTCAGTCGATCGATATCTCGGACAGTTTGATGGTGCGGCCTTCCGCCATCGAACGATAGCCAGCCTCAACCAGCGCCATAGTCTTGACGTTGTCGGCAACCGACAGCGCCGGCGGCGCGCCCGTCTTCACCGCATGCTGCAATTGTTCCATGACGCCGATGAAGGCGTGCGGGAACCACATCGTCTCCCAGCTTGGGCTCACCCATGCGCCGCCGGTCGTTTCGGTCGAGGCATAAGTCAGCGTCGAGGCGACGCCTTTCGGCCAGCCGATCGTGCCCTTGGCGACACCCTTGGTGCCGTCGACGCGCCAGTTGATGTGCTGATCGTCCTCGTAGCCTTCCTGGCACGGACCGGACCAGACGTCCTCCAGCGACACGGCAAGCACGCCGGAGGGGAACCGCAGCGTCGAGACGGTGATGCCGTCGGAATGCTCGAATGTCGTGCGCGGATCCTTGCGCGTCAGCGTGGTGATTTCATCCGGGTCGCCGAACAGGAAGCGCAGCACGTCAAGGTGGTGCACGCTCATATTGGCGAGCGTCAGCCGGTCGTAATCCTGAAGGAAGGTCTGCCAGTGCGGGATGGCGTGCATGTCGATCTGCGCGAAAACGATGTCGCCCAGCGCGCCGCTGTCGATGATCTGCTTCAACACGCGCATCGACTGGTCGTAGCGCATGTTCTGGTTGACCGAGAGGATCTTGCCGGACTTTGCCGCCTCGTCGCGCAGCTTCACGGCTTCATCCACAGACAGCGCCAGCGGCTTCTGCGCCAGGATCGCCTTGATATGCTTCTGCTTCAGCGCATGGCGGATCAGCGCCGGCTGCTGGTCGGGCGGAAAGGCAAGGTCGACGATCTCCACCTCTGGATCCTCGATCAGCTGTTCCGGCGTGTCATGAACTTTCGGAATGCCCCAGCGGTTCGCCACCTTCTCGGCGCTGGCCCTCGTCCGGGAAGCGATCGCCACCACCGGGAACCCGGCTTGCGCATAGGCGGCGAGATGGCATTCGGCCATGATCATGCCGGCGCCGATGCAACCGATCCGGTATTCGCTGGTGCGAACCTTTACATCCGGCTCGAAACCCTGGCCTGCCATCCATTCCTCCCGTGAAGGACAGGATATAGCGCCATGGCCGGTCCATCGGCCAAGGTCCGCTCCATCAATTCCCATCAGAACCATGGCACCGCCAAGCTTCGGACAGCTCGCATCCGGTCAGACGAAGAAAAATTCCTCGACGCGTTGCTTGGCCTTCCGCAGCGCCGGCAGGATATCCCGCTCCATCTCTGCCACCGAAAACCGCGCCGACTGGGTCGACATATTGATTGCCGCCACCGTCCGCCCGGATCGGTCGGCAATCGGCACGGCAAGCGAGCGCAGGCCGAACTCCAGTTCCTCATCGACAATGGCAAAGCCATCCGCCCTCGCCGCGTCAATCGCCTTGCCAAGCGCGGCACGGCTGGTGATCGTCTTCGGTGTCCGCCGCTCGATCTTGGCCTCGGCAAGGAAGACCTTCAGTTCGTCCGCGCCCAGCCCCGCAAGCAGGACACGCCCCATTGAGGTGCAGTGCGCCGGCAGCCTGGTGCCGACGTCAAGCGACACGCTGAGGATGCGGCGGCCGGGAATGCGCGCGACATAGACGACTTCCTCGCCCGACAGCACCGCCGCGTTGCAGGCCTCATTAAACTGCCCGGCCAGCTCACGCATGATCGGCGCCGCAAAGGTCCACAGCGAAGCACCGCCAAGCCAGGTCCGCACGACAGTCAGGAGACGTGGCGAAAGTGAAAACAGTCGACCGGCTTGCGTCGCGTAACCGGTGGCGGTCAGCGTCAGCAGGAAGCGGCGCGCGCCGGCGCGGGTCAGCCCCGCCTCCTCCGCCATTTCGGTCAGCGTCATGCCGGCCGGGTGCCGGGCAAGGATCTCCATGACCGCAAGGCCGCGTTCCAGCGAGCCGACATGGTCGCGCGAAGTTCCCTCGTCATCCATTTTGGCCTCTGCAAGCGACGTTGTTGACTCGGCGCGACGATTCGATGTAGAAGTATCGCATACAAAACATTTGTTCGCAATACGAACTTTTTGGAGTTCCCGCGATGGTCAAGTTCCTACCGCTCAATCAGGCCGTGGCCGAGAACCTGCACGATGGCGATGCGGTCGCCTTCGAGGGCTTCACCCATTTGATCCCGACGGCGGCGGCGCATGAAGCGATCCGCCAGGGATTTCGCGACCTGACGCTGATCCGCATGACCCCCGACCTGATCTACGACCAGATGATCGGCATGGGCATGGCGAAGAAGATCATCTTCTCCTATGTCGGCAATCCTGGCGTCGGCCTGCTGCGGCGCGCCCGTGACGCCATCGAGAACGGCTTTCCCCGGGCAATCGAGATCGAGGAACACAGCCATGCCGGCATGGCCAACGCCTATGAGGCGGGTGCTTCCGGCCTGCCCTGCGCGGTGTTCCGCGGCTATCGCGGCGCCGAGCTGACGGCGGTCAATCCCAACATTCGCTCGGTCACCTGCCCGTTCACTGGCGAGGTGCTGGCGGCTGTTCCATCAATCCGCCCCGACGTCACTTTCATCCACGCGCAGAAGGCCGACAAAAAGGGCAATGTGCTGGTCGAAGGCATCATCGGCATCCAGAAGGAAGCAGTGCTGGCAGCTAAACGCGCCGTGGTGACGGTGGAGGAAGTGGTCGACGATTTCGACGACCTCCACCCCAATCTCACCGTGCTGCCGCGCTGGACCATCGCGGCCATATCGGTCGTGCCCGGCGGTTCGCATCCCTCCTACACGCACGGCTACTATGCCAGGGACAACGCCGCCTATCTCGAATGGGACGACATCGCCGCCGACCGTGAAAAATTCCAGGCCTGGATGCAGGCCAATGTCATCGAACGCTCGGCGGACGATTTTGCCGGCCGCGTAAAACATCTGAGGAGCGCGGCATGAGTGGCTTCACCCCCAACGAGATGATGACGATTGCCGCCAGCCGCGCATTGAAGAACGACGACGTCTGCTTCGTCGGCATCGGCGCGCCGTCGGCCGCCTGCAATGTCGCGCGGCTGACGCATGCGCCCGACATCACGCTGATCTATGAAAGCGGCACGATCGGCACCGCGCCCGACGTATTGCCGCTGTCGATCGGCGACGGCGAACTCTGTGACACCGCCGTCACCACCGTCTCGGTGCCGGAGATGTTCCGCTACTGGCTGCAGGGTGGCCGCATTTCCATCGGTTTCCTCGGTGCCGCCCAGCTCGACAAATTCGGCAACATCAACACCACCGTCATCGGCGACTATGCGCACCCGAAGACTCGCCTGCCCGGCGGCGGCGGCGCGCCGGAGATCGCCACCTCGTCGAAGGAGATCTACATCACCATGGCGCAGACCAAGCGCGGCATGGTCGAAAAGATCGACTTCTTCACTTCCTTCGGCCATGGCGACGGCGGCGACCACCGCCAGCGCCTCGGCATCGACTCCGCAGGACCGACCTTGCTGATCACCGACCTCGCCATCTGGAAGCCAGACCCGGTGACCAAGGAATTCACCGTGGTGTCGCTTCACCCCGGCGTGACGCGCCAGCAAGTGCAGGACACCTGCGGCTGGGTGGTGAAATTCGCCGAGGCGCTTGAAGAGACACCAGCGCCAACCGCACTCGAACTCACGACATTGCGCGACCTGCAGGCCCGCACCAAGGCGGCGCATGAAGGAAGCGGAAAAGAAAAGGCTGCATGACATGGCCGAGGCCTTCATCTGTGACTACATCCGCACCCCGATCGGCCGCTTCGGCGGCTCCCTGTCTTCGGTACGCGCTGACGATCTCGGCGCCATCCCGCTGAAGGCGCTGATCGAACGCAATCCCGGCATCGACTGGCAGGCGGTGGACGACGTCGTCCTAGGCTGCGCCAACCAGGCCGGCGAGGACAATCGCAACGTCGCGCGCATGTCGCTGCTGCTGGCCGGACTGCCGAAGGAGGTTTCCGGCTCGACCGTCAATCGCCTCTGCGGTTCCGGCATGGATGCGCTCACCATCGCCGCCCGCGCCATCAAGTCGGGCGAGGCCGAGTTGATGATCGCCGGCGGTGTCGAATCGATGAGCCGCGCCCCCTTCGTCATGCCCAAGGCCGAGACCGCCTTTTCGCGCCATGCCGAGATCTATGACACCACCATCGGCTGGCGCTTCATCAACCCGCTGATGAAGAAACAGTACGGCGTCGATTCCATGCCCGAGACCGGCGAGAACGTCGCCGAGGATTTTTCCGTGTCGCGCGCCGACCAGGATGCCTTTGCCGTGCGCAGCCAGGACAAGGCTGTCGCAGCACAGGCCAATGGCCGGCTGGCGAAGGAAATCACCCCGGTGACCATCCCGCAGAAGAAGGGCGATGCGATTATCGTATCGAAGGACGAGCATCCCCGCGCCGGAACCACGGTCGAGTCTTTGGCCAAATTGCCGACGCCGTTCCGCCAGGGCGGCACGATCACCGCCGGCAACGCATCGGGTGTCAATGATGGCGCGGCGGCACTGATCGTCGCCTCGGAAGCGGCGGTAAAGAAATACGGCCTGACGCCGATCGCTCGCATCCTCGGCGGTGCCGCCGCCGGCGTGGCGCCACGCATCATGGGCATCGGCCCGGCACCGGCGACGAAAAAGCTCTGTGCTCGTCTCGGCCTGACGCCACAGCAATTCGATGTCATCGAACTCAACGAAGCCTTCGCCTCACAAGGCATCGCTGTGCTGCGCCAACTCGGCATCGGCGAGGACGCGGACTACGTCAACCCGAATGGCGGCGCCATCGCGCTCGGCCATCCGCTCGGCATGTCGGGGGCGCGCATCACCGGCACCGCGGCGCTGGAATTGCGCGAGCGCGGCGGCCGCTATGCGCTCGCCACCATGTGCATCGGTGTTGGTCAAGGCATCGCGGTGGCGCTCGAGCGGGTTTGACGGCTTCCACCGATCAATAAGGAAGTCCGACGTAGTTCTCGGCAAGAGCGGTCGACGCCGCTTGCGAATGCACGAGATAGTCGAGTTCGGCTTCCTGGATGCGCTGGCCGAACTCGCCCGTATCGGGAAAGCGGTGCAGCATCGTCGTCATCCACCAGGAAAAGCGCACCGCTTTCCACACCCTGGCCAGCGCCTTGGCCGAATAGGCGTCGAGCCCGACCTTCGATTTGTCGAGATAGAATTCGCGAAGCCCGGCAAAGAGATAGCGCACATCGCTGGCGGCGAGGTTGAGCCCTTTGGCGCCGGTCGGCGGCACGATATGGGCGGCGTCCCCGACCAGGAACAGCCGGCCGAAGCGCATCGGCTCGGCAACGAACGAGCGCAGCGGCGCGATCGACTTTTCGAAGGACGGGCCGGTAACGACGGCGGCAGCGGTCTGTACCGGCAGGCGGCGGCGCAACTCATCCCAGAAGCGGTCGTCGCTCCAGGCTTCGACGCGCTCGTCGACCGGGACCTGCACATAGTAGCGACTGCGATGGGTCGAGCGCATCGAGCACAGCGCAAAGCCGCGCTCATGGTTGGCATAGACCAGTTCGTGATCGGCCGGCGGCACTTCGGCCAGCACACCGAGCCAGCCGAACGGATAGGTCCGCTCGAAGGTCTTCAGCGCGCGCTCAGGCACCGATTTGCGGCTGACGCCATGATAGCCGTCGCAGCCGGCGATGAAGTCGCAATCGATGCGATGGCTAGCGCCATCCTTCTCGTAAGTCACGAAAGGCGTCTCACCGTCGAAGCCGTGCAGCGCAACGTTTGCCGCCTCGTAGACAGTGGTCAGGCCCGCCGCCTCGCGTTTGTCCATCAGATCGTGCGTCACTTCGGTCTGGCCGTAGACGGTGACGTGCCTGCCGCCGGTCAGCGCCGACAGGTCGAGCCGGTGCAGGCTGCCGCCGAAGGCGAGCGAAAGGCCGGAATGCGGCAGCCCCTCGGCGTGCAGCCTTGCAGCCGCACCCGCTTCCTCCAGCAACTCGACCGTGCCCTGTTCGAGCACCCCTGCCCGCACGCGGCCAAGCACGTGCTCCCGGCTCGAACGCTCGAGGATCACCGTCTCGACGCCGATGCCGCTGAGCAGCTGGCCGAGCAACAAGCCGGACGGTCCGGAGCCGACAATGACGATTTTTGTGCGCATCAGTGCCCCAGGCTCTCGATCTGTCCGGCAAGTTCGGCGGCGAGCCGCAACGCGGCCGCGGTCGCAATCACCATTTGCGGCAACAGCAGCCATTCCAGCGTCCACGCGGCGCCCGAGCGCTCCTGCTCATGCACCAGCGCCTGATGCATGCCGGAAAGCTGCGTGGCGTTGAAGCGCGCCAGCGTCACCAGCACCTCCGCTTTCACCGGGTTCTGCTTGTGCGGCATGGCCGACGAGCCGCCGCCGCCGGACAGTTTGATCTCAGCGCCGGCCTGCGCCATCAGTGCAATGTCCTGGCCGAACTTGCCGAGGCTGCCGGTGATGAGCGATAGCAGACCGGCGAACTCGGCCAGCGCATCGCGCTGGCTCTGCCATTGCGGTGCGTCGCCGAGGCCAAGCTTTGCGGCAAGTGCCGCACGCACCGCGGGGCCTTTGTCGCCGAGCTTTTCCAGCGTGCCGGCGGCGCCGCCAAATTGCACCACGAGCAGGCGTGGCGATTGTTCCGACAATCTCTGCCGATGCCGTTGCAACGGCACCCGCCATGTCGCAACCCGGTCCACTGCCCGGATGGGGATTGCCGGCTGCATGCGTGTCATCCCGGTGAACGCCTTGTCGCCGAAGCGTTCTTCCAGCGCCGTAAGCCGCAGGATGTTTTCGGTCAGCAGAAGATCAAGATGATCGATCACCTGGCGCAGCCGAAGCACCAGGCCAGTGTCGATGACATCCTGGCTGGTTGCGCCGAAATGCACGCTGGCATTGTGCGGCGCACCGACCGCTGCCTTCAACTGGCGCACCAGTTCGGGAACGATCACCCCATCTTTCGCCACGCCGGCCCGCAGCCGCGTTGTATCGGGCTTGTAGGACAACAGGACAGACACGATCGCCGCCGCGGCATCCTTGCCGATGATCCCGCTTTCGGCTTCCGCTTGCGCCAGCGCGCGTTCGAAATCGAGCATCGTATCGATTTCCGCATCGGCGGAGAAATGCCGTGCCGCCTCCTCGTCGCCGAGAAGGCCGGACAGCAGCGGATGGTCGAAGGGCGATACTGTCATGCGCGGGTCTCACAGAGCAATTCCAGGAAAAGTGTGAAGCGGTTTTCCGTCCGGAAGTGCGTCAGAAAAGGAGCTAGAGCCGTTCAGCGTTTCCGTGAAACGATGAACCGCTCTAGCTGTCGAAGAAGACCGTTTCCTTCTCCCCCTGGAGATGGACATCGAAAATGTAGGCGTCGCCTTGCCGCTCGGCTATCAGCGTCGGCACACGCAGCTTGTGCTCGATGCGAGCCAGGATCGGATCCTCGGCATTGGCCTTGTCCTCGTCGGAGAAATAGAGCCGCGTGTGCAGACCTATATTGATGCCGCGAGCGAAGATCCACAGGCTGATATGCGGCGCCATCAACCGCCCGTCGCTGAACGGCACGCGTCCCGGCTTGATCGTCTGAAAACTGCACAGTCCCGTTTCCATGTCGGTCGGCTGGCGGCCCCAGCCCTGAAAATCCGGATCGGCATCGCCACGCAACTCGGCCGGCGAATTGTAGAAGCCGTTGGCATCCGACTGCCAGATCTCGATCAGCGCGTCCTTGAGCGGCGTGCCGGTACCGTCGAGCACGCGGATGCGCAAACCGATGCGCTCGCCCTTGGTCTTGTCGTTGAGCATCGTCGCGCCGAGGTCGGTCGGATAGACGCCGCCAATGCCGCCGAAATTCGGCGTCAGCCCGATATGCACGTAAGGCCCCGCTGTCTGCGACGGGCTTTCCTTCAGCCGGGTGAGCGCCTGCGCCATCAATTGCCCTCCGGCCGGTTTTCGAACATTGAGGCGCGGCGTCCGCGCAGCACGATGTCGAACTTGTAGGCGCGCGCGTCGAACGGGATCGTCGCCTGCATGTCGAGCGCGGCGATCAGCGTCTCAACGGCCGCCTTGTCGCGGATGCCGCGCACGATCGGACACCGCCAGATCAGCGGGTCGCCCTCGAAATACATCTGCGTGATCAGCCGCTGCGCAAAGCCGTGGCCGAACACCGAGAAATGGATGTGCGAGGGCCGCCAGTCATTGGGCCCGTTCGGCCAGGGATAGGGACCGGGCTTCACCGTGCGAAAGGCATAGCCGCCATCAGCGTCGGTTATGGTGCGGCCACAGCCGCCGAAATTCGGATCGAGCGGCGCGAGATAGCCGTCCTTCTTGTGGCGGTAGCGGCCGCCTGCATTGGCTTGCCAAAATTCGAGCAGCGCGCCCGAGACGCCAACGCCGCGCTCGTCGAGCACCCGGCCATAGACGATGATGGGCTCGCCGATTGCGCTTTCGCCGGGCTTTGCGAAATTGTGGATCAGATCATCGTCGAGTTCGCCCAGCATAGCGTGGCCGAACACCGGGCCGGTGATTTCTGACAGCGTATTGTCGAAGGCCAGCAGCGCCTTCTGCGGCGAGCGCAGAACGGAAGTCTTGTAGTCCGGCGTCAGCGCCGGCGGGTGCCAGCGGCGATCGCGCTGGAAGAAGGCACCGGTCTCGGGCCTGCCGTTCGAGCCGGCATCAGCTGGCATGGCCATTCCTGCTTCCGTCCATTTCCGAAAACACCTCCTTGGCGATCCTGAAGGCGCGGTTGGCCGCCGGCACACCGGCATAGATCGCGACATGCAGGAACGCTTCGCAGATGTCGTCACGCGAAGCCCCGGTGTTGGCGGTGGCGCGCACATGCATGGCGACCTCTTCATCATGGCCGAGCGCGGCGAGCAGGGCCAGCGTCACGATCGAGCGCTCGCGCTTGCTAAAACCCGGCCGCGCCCACACCGTCCCCCATGCCGCCTCGGTGATCAGCTCCTGGAACGGCCGGTCGAAATCGGTGACGGCATCCTCGCTGCGGTCGACATGCGGGTCGCCGAGCACCGAGCGCCGCACCGTCAGCCCGGCCCGGTATCTGGTTTCGTTCTTGGACACTTCATCCATGGATCTGCTTTCTCTGAGGAAGCGACGCGACAAATTCTCGGATCAGGGCGATCAGCGCCCCGGGTTGCTCGACGCAAGGGATGTGGCCGGCATCGCGGATGATCTCAAAGCGCGCGCCGGGAATGAGGTCGGCCAGCCAGCGGACGAGATCCGGCGGCGTCGAGCCGTCCTGGTCGCCGACGACGCAAAGCGTGGGCACGGCGATGGCCTGCGCTGCCTGGGTGAAATCCGCATCGCGGACCGCGGCGCAGGTGCCGACATAACCGGCGATGGCCTGCCGGGTCATCATGTTCCAGTAGCCGTCCAGCTCGGCGACACGTTCCGTGTGGAAGGCCGGCGTGAACCACACCTTGAGCACGGCGTCGGCGATAGCCTGAATGCCTTTGGTTTCGACTGTTGCGATGCGCGTATTCCAGCTGTCGGCTGTGCCGATCTTGTGCGCTGTATCACACAGGATGAGACCTTCGACGAGTTCAGGGCGCCGCGCGTAAAACCCTTGCGCGACCAGGCCGCCGACCGACAGGCCGCAGAGCACCACGTTGGTCAGCCCGAAATGATCGATGAGGCCGGAGAGATCGTCGACATGATCGTCGATCGAGGAGATGCCGCCAATATCGGAGAGCCCGTGGCCGCGCTTGTCGTAAACCAGCAAGGGCATGTCAGCGTTCAATTCAGACACCACTTCGTCCCAGATGCGGAAGTCGGTGCCAAGCGAATTGATGAACACGACCGGTCTCGCACTGCCCTCCGCCTTGAAGTGACGATGGTGCAGCGTGATGCCGCCAATGTTGACGAATGGCACGATTTCGATCCTCCGTCTTCACATTGCACAAGGCATTTGGTTTGGTAAAATGATATTTTGCGCCGTTTCATTAACTGAGAGGTTACGAAACCATGTCCGAAAGCCGCATAAGGTTCCGTCACCTGCAGGCATTCCTTGAGGTAGCGCGGCAAGGCAGCGTGGCGAGGGCGGCCGACTTTCTTCATGTCAGTCCGCCGGCGGTGACCAAGACACTGCGCGAACTGGAGGAGGCGCTTGGCATCGCCGTTGTCGAACGCGACGGCCGAGGCATCAGGGTTACGCGGCTCGGCGAAATCTTCCTTGGCCATGCCGGCACGGCGATCACCGCCTTGAAGCGCGGCGTCGATTCGGTCAGGCAGGACGGCGCCATCAACCGCCATCCGATACGCATCGGCGCCCTGCCCACGGTGTCGGCCAGGGTCATGCCGCTCGCCATGACCCTGTTCCTCAAGGAGAACACGGGGGCTGCGATCAAGATCGTCACCGGCGAGAATGCCGTGCTGCTTGAGCAATTGCGCGTCGGCGCGCTCGACCTCGTCGTCGGCCGGCTGGCGGCGCCGGAAAACATGACCGGCTTCTTCTTCGAGCATCTCTATTCCGAACAGGTGCTGTTCGTGGTGCGGGCCGGCCACCCGCTGGCGCAGCCGGGCCAGGACATCTTCGCCCGGCTCGACGAATTCCCGGTGCTGATGCCGACGCGGGAATCGGTCATCCGCCCGTTTGTCGACCGCCTGTTCATCACCAACGGTATGACCGCGCCGGCGACCGAGATCGAGACCGTGTCGGATTCCTTCGGCCGCGCCTTCCTGCGGCAAAGCAATGCCGTCTGGATCATCTCGACCGGCGTCGTCGCCAATGAAATCTCCAGCGGAGCCTTCGTCGCTCTGCCCGTCAACACCGAGGAAACCAAGGGACCCGTCGGGCTGACCATGCGCACCGACACCGCCCCCTCGCCGGCCTTCGCCATCCTGCTGAAAACCATCCGCGAGGCGGCCAGCCAAGGCGGCTGAGGCGTTGTCCTTCAAGAGTGCCCAGCGATCAGATCAGTCTTGCAGACCTGCGTGAATGCGGAATTCTCGTAACCCCAGGGTTAACAAAACACCGCAAAATATCATTTTACCAAACCAAACGCCTGGGGCACTGTGGCAATGGGAGGATCGAAATCGTGCCGTTTGCCGGCATTGGCGGCGTTCCGCTGCCGCCTCAAAGCCAGCCGGGGCATATCCGGTCTGAAGAACGGGCGGCACCGATTTTGAGCAGGCCGGCGGTCGCCTCCAGGCACCGCCAGGAAAGGGAGGAATATCAGCATGACCTCAAGCACATCCGGCGTCTCGCGGCGCCAGTTCATCGCCACAGCAATCGCCGGCGGCGCGGCACTTGCACTCGGTCGCGGCAAGGCCTTCGCGCAAGACGCCGACACGCTCAAAGTCGGCTTCGTCAGCCCACGCACCGGACCGCTCGCCGGCTTCGGCCAGACCGACGGCTACGTGCTCGACCTTGCCCGCAAGGCGCTCGCCGGTGGCATCGAACTCGGCGGCAAGAAATACAGCGTCGAGATCATCGACCAGGACACGCAGTCCGATCCATCCCGCGCCGGCCAGCTCGCCAAGGACCTCATCAACAACCAGTCCGTCGACCTGATGCTGGCGGTGTCGACGCCGGAGGTGATCAACCCGGTCGCCGACGCTTGCGAAGCTGCCGGCGTGCCTTGCCTGTCCACCGTCATGCCGTGGGAGGCCTGGTATTTCGGCCGCGGCGCCAAGCCCGGCGCACCCTCGCCGTTCAAGTGGACCTATCATTTCGGTTTCGGCGTCGACGAGTTCTTCCGGACCTACATCTCGCAATGGAACCTGATCGAGACCAACAAGAAGGTCGGCGTCATGTACCCCAACGACGCCGACGGCAACGCCATCCGCACCCATCTGGCGCCGCTGCTGGCCAAGCAGGGTTTCACCATCGTCGATCCCGGCGCCTATGAGACCGGCACCACCGACTATTCCTCGCAGATCGCCCTGTTCAAGCAGGAAGGCGTCGAGATCTTCAACTCCTTCCCGATCCCGCCGGACTTCGCCGCCTTCTGGCGTCAGGCCGCGCAGCAAGGCCTGATCAAGCAGATCAAGATCTGCCAGGTCGCCAAGACCGGGCTGTTCCCGTCCGATATCGAGGCGCTCGGCGATCTCGGCAACAAGATTTCGAGCGCCGCCTACTGGCACAAGGCCTTCCCCTACAAGTCGCCGCTGACCGGCGTTTCGGGAGCCGAGCTTGCCGACGGCTATGAGGCGGCGAGCGGCAAGCAGTGGACGCAGCAGCTCGGCGCCTCGATGTCGCTGCTCGACGCCGGGTTCGAAGCGCTGAAGGCGAGCACCGACGCCAAGGACAAGGCGGCGGTCGCCAAGGCGCTGAGCACGCTCAACACCGAGACCATGATCGGCAAGGTCGACTTCAACAGTGGCCCGGTCGCCAATGTCTCGCCCGGCCCGATTATCGGCACGCAGTGGGTGGCCGCCAAGGAAGGCAGCAAGTTCCCGCTCGACTATGTCGTGACCGAGAACGCCACCGACCCTAAGGTGCCGGTCGAAGCCAAGCTCCAGCCGTATAACGGCTGACGAACGCTACGGGGATCGCATCGTGAACGGTTTACCAAACGCTGCGATCCTCAGCGCTGCCGGCATCCAGAAACGCTTCGGCGCGCTGGTGGTTCTCGACGATATCGACTTCGCCATGAATGCCGACGAGGCCGTCGGCATCGTCGGCCCGAACGGCGCCGGCAAGACGACCTTGCTCAGCGTGCTTTCTGGCGCCTTTCCGCCAAGCGCCGGCACCGTCGCCTTTAGGGGTGGTGACGTGACGGGACTGCCGGCCACGGCGCGCTGCCGGCTCGGCCTGGTGCGCACGCACCAGGTGCCGAAACCGTTCAGCGGCATGACCACGTTCGAAAACGTCTTCGTCGCAGCGTCGCATGGCGCCGGTCTCGGCCGCGACGAGGCCTATGAGGAAGCGCTGGCGTCGCTGAAACTCTGCGGCATGCTGGGCGTCGCCAACCGGCGCGCCGAGACGCTCGGCCTGCTCGACCGCAAGCGGCTGGAACTGGCCCGCGCGCTCGCGGCGAGGCCGACGCTGTTGCTGCTCGATGAAATCGGCGGCGGGCTGACCGATGGCGAGGCGAGCGAACTTGTCGACACCATCAAGGAATTGCGCCGGCGCAAGATCGGCATCGTCTGGATCGAGCACATCGTCCACATCCTGCTGCAGGTGGCCGAGCGGCTGATCTGCATGGATGCGGGAAAGATCATCGCCGACGGCGAGCCGCAAGCGGTGATGGCCGACCCCGAAGTCGTGCGCGCCTATCTCGGTGGAGGCCCGAAATGAGCCTGCTCGCAGTTGAAAACCTGGTTGTCCGGCACGGGCTGTTGCAAGCGGTGCGCGGCGTGGGCTTTACGATCGAGCGCGGCGAAACGCTGGCGCTGGTCGGCGCCAACGGCGCCGGCAAGACGACGCTGCTGCGGGCGATCGCCGGCGCGCATCAGCCGACGGCCGGGCTCGTGCTGCTGGACGGCGCCGATATCACCGGCGTGCCGTCTCACAAACGCGTCGGCATGGGCGTTGCGCTGGTGCCGGAAGGGCGAAAACTCTTCGTGCAGATGACGGTCGAGGAGAACCTCCTGCTTGGCAAGACCGCCGGCCGGCCCGGCGACTGGAGCGTGGAACGGGTGCTCGATACTTTCCCGAACCTCAAACCGCGCCGCCACGCCAAGACCGGGCTTCTCTCGGGCGGCGAGCAGCAGGCCACCGCCATCGGCCGCGCTTTGATGAGCAATCCCGAGTTGCTGCTGCTCGACGAGGTCTCGCTCGGCCTGTCGCCGCTGGTGGTCGACCGCGTCTACGCTTCGCTGCAAGGCCTGATCAGTTCAGGCACGACGATCATCCTGGTCGAGCAGGACCTCAACCGCGCACTCTCGGTCTCGGACAAGGTCATCTGCATGCTCGAAGGGCGCGTCGCGCTGGAGGGTCCGAGCAAGGGCATGTCCCGCGACGAGGTGACCAAGGCCTATTTCGGCCTGCACAGGAAAAGCGCCGGGAGCGTGCCGGCATGAGCAACCAGATCGTCCAGGGCATCCTTCTAGGCGGCTACTACGCGCTGATCGCCTGCGGCCTCTCCTTCATGTTTTCGGTAATGCGCATCATCAACCTGGCGCATGGCGGTCTCGCCGTGTTCTCGGCCTATGCACTGTGGTGGCTCGCCTCGCAATTCCACATCTCGCCCTTCGTCGGCCTGCTCATCGTGCTGCCGCTGATGGCGGCGATCGGCTGGGTGCTGCAGCGCTTCCTGCTCGAACGCAGCGCCCGCGGCGGCGCGCTGCTGCCGATCCTCACCACCTTCGGCCTCGCCATCGTCATCGACAATCTTCTGTTCGAGCAATTCGGCGCCGACACCCGTTCGCTGGCGCCCTATATCGGCAGCCTGTCCTACGATTCCTGGGAATGGCCGGGCAGCATCTATGTCGGCAAGCTTGCCGTCATCATGTTCGCCACCGCCGTCATCCTGCTTGGCGGGCTGCAGCTGTTCCTCACCCGCACCAGGCTTGGCCGCTCGATCCGCGCCACCTCGGAAGATCCTGATACGGCTGGTCTCGTCGGTGTCGATGCGCGCCGCGCCAACGCCCTTGCCGCAGCCATCGCCATGGTCACCGTCGGTCTTGCCGGCGCCTTCCTTGGCATGCGCGCCACCTTCGATCCGTATACCGGCGCACCGCAATTGCTGTTCGCCTTCGAGGCGGCAGTCATCGGCGGCGCCGGTTCGCTGTGGGGCACGCTGGTCGGCGGCATCGTGCTGGCGCTGGCCCAGACACTCGGCGCGCAGATACATCCGCAAGGCTTTCTCATCGGCGGCCATGTCGCCTTCCTGATCGTGCTGTTCATCCGGCTCTCCACTTCGGGCCTCGGCCTGCGCGGCCTGCTGCGCCTGCCCGCGAGGAAGACGACATGAGCGCCGTTTCGACCTCCCCCGTCATCGAGCGTGGCACCCCGGCCTCGCGCATCTCGGCGATCGCGGTTGTGGTGATCATCGCGCTGCTCGCCGTCGCGCCGCAGTTCCTGTCGGCCGGCGCCGTCGACCGCATGACGGCCTTGTTCATCTATGTGATCCTGGCGGCGATGTGGAACGCGCTGGCTGGCTTCGGCGGCCTGGTCTCGGTTGGACAACAAGTGTTCTTCGGGCTCGGCGCCTATTTCGCCATTCGCCTCGCCGATGCCGGCCTCGATCCGTTCGCCTCGCTGTTCGTCTCGGCGATCATTGTCGGCGCGATCTCCTGGCCAATGTCGCTGTTCATGCTGCGGTTGAAGAACGGCGAGTTCGCCATCGGCATGTGGGTGATTGCGGCGCTCACCCATCTGCTGGTCAATCTCGACCGGCTGGTACAAGGCGAAACCGGGACGTCGCTGATCTCGCTCAACGTCTACGATGCCGGCGCCAGGCGGGCGACGATCTACTGGCTGGCGCTGGCCTCGATGACGGCGCTGCTCGCCATCCTGTTCGGCCTGCTGCGCGGCAGCACGGGGGCGGCCATCCGCGCCATCAGGGACAATGAGGATGCCGCCGCCTCGGTCGGCGTGCGCGTCACCGGCACCAAGCGACTTCTGTTCGTGCTCGCCGCCTTCGGCATCGGCATTGCCGGCGCGCTGTGGCTGGCCACCTCCATCACCTTCCAGCCGAAAACCTACTTCAACGTCCAGTGGACCGCCTACATGATCTTCATGGTGCTGGTCGGAGGCATCGGCACCTTCGAGGGCGCCATTTTGGGTGCGCTGCTGTTCTTCCTCATCGAGACCTGGTTCGGCGGCACCGGCGTCTGGTATCTCATCGGCCTTGGCGCCACGGCGGTGCTGTTCTCGCTGTTCCTGCCGCGCGGCCTGTGGGGGACGCTGGAGGAGCGCTTCGGCCTGCGCCTGCTGCCGGTCGGCTATCGCGTCAGGCTCCCGGCAAACACCGCCGATGGCGACACGGCATCGACGTCGCAACAAGCCACCGCACAGCGGGAGAAGGTGTGACCATGCTTTTCGGCAAGACCATTCTCGTCACCGGTGTCGCTTCCGGCATTGGCGCCCGCACCGCCGAACTTGCCGGCCAACTCGGCGCCGACGTGATCGGCGTCGATGTGCGTGAGCCGACAGCTGCGGTTGGCAGTTTCGTCAAGGCAGACATCTCTTCCAAGGCTGGCGTCGACGATCTCATTGCATCACTGCCGCAGCGCATCGATGCGCTCTGCAACGTCGCAGGCCTCTCCGGTAACACCGGCGCGGTGCCGACACTGGCGGTCAACTTCTACGGCCTGCGCGCACTCTCGGAAGGCCTTGCGCCAAAGCTTCGCGAAGGCGGCGCCATCGTCAACGTCGCCTCGATCGCCGGCTATGGCTGGCGCGCCAACCTCAACCGTGCAGCGTCGATGGTCGGCATCGAAGGTTTTCCCGATGTCGCCAAAGTGGTCGCTGACCACCAAGTGAAGAACGAGGAAGGCTATCCCGTCTCCAAGGAACTGCTGCTGTTGTGGACCTTCCGCGCCGCGCATCAGGACCTGTTCAAAAACCGCGGCATCCGCGTCAATGCGGTGAGCCCCGGCCCGGTCGAAACGCCTATCCTCAAACAATTCCGCAACGTGCTCGGCGACGCCCGCGTCGACAGCGATATCGCCCGTGTCGGACGCGCCGGCACATCGGGCGACATCGCCCCTGTCGTGCTGTTCCTGTGCTCGGATGGCGCGCGCTGGGTCAACGGCGCCAACGTGCCGGTTGACGGTGGCCTCGAAGCATCGATCAACGCCGAGGTGCTCGGCTTCTAGACCATGATCCCGAAGAGTGGGAGCCGGTTTTCGGATAAGATCATGGTCAACAACAAGATAGAAAAGACGCTCGACGGCGAGCGAGGGAGAAAACAATGGACATTGGACTTCTGATCGACGGTGACAAAAGGGATGCGTCGGGCGCGGCGTCTTTCGAGCGCATGGACCCGTTCACCGGCAAGCTGGCGACGCGCGCCGCAGCCGCCAGCGTAGCCGACGCCAATGCCGCCGTCGAAGCCGCGGCAGCCGCCTTCAAGACCTGGTCGAAGACCGGTCCGGGCGAGCGCCGCGCCTTGCTCGCCAAAGCAGCCGATGTGATGGATTCCAAGGTCGGCGAATTTACCAAATTGATGATGGAAGAGACCGGCGCCACCGGCCCGTGGGCCGGCTTCAACGTCATGCTGGCCGCCAAGATGCTGCGCGAGGCAGCCGCCATGACGACGCAGATTTCGGGTGAGGTCATCCCCTCCGACAAGCCCGGCACCTTGGCCATGGCGATCCGACAGCCGGCCGGCGTGTGCCTCGGCATCGCACCGTGGAACGCGCCGGTCATTCTCGGCACCCGCGCCATCGCCATGCCGATCGCCTGCGGCAACACGGTGGTGCTGAAAGCCTCTGAAATGTGCCCCGGCACGCATCGGCTGATCGGCCAGGTGCTGGTCGAGGCCGGCCTGCCCAAGGGCGTCATCAATGTCGTCACCAACGACCCGAAAGACGCGGCGGTAATCGTCGAGACACTGGTCGCGCATCCCGCCGTCAGGCGCGTCAACTTCACCGGCTCGACCAAGGTCGGCCGGATCATCGCCGAGCTCGCTGGCAAGCATCTGAAGCCGGCGCTGCTCGAGCTCGGCGGCAAGGCGCCGTTGGTTGTGCTCGACGATGCCGACATCGATGCCGCGGTCAACGCGGCCGCCTTCGGCGCCTACATGCATCAGGGCCAGATCTGCATGTCGACCGAGCGCCTAGTCGTCGACGAGAAGATCGCCGATGAGTTCGTCGCCAAGCTCGCCGCCCGCGCCTCACAATTGCCGGCCGGCGACCCGCGCGGCCATGTCGTGCTGGGCTCGCTGATCAGCAGCCAAGCGGCCGACAAAATGGAAGAACTGGTTGCCGACGCCGTCGCCAAGGGCGCCAAGCTGGTGGCCGGCGGCAAGCGCACCGGAACCGTGGTTGAAGCGACATTGCTCGACCACGTCACGCCGGCGATGCGCGTCTACTCCGAAGAATCCTTCGGCCCCGTCAAGCCGGTCATCCGCGTCAAGGGCGAGGACGAAGCGGTGCGCGTCGCCAACGACACCGAATACGGCCTCTCCTCGGCCGTGTTCAGCCGCGACATCCGTCGTGCCATGGCGGTTGCCGCGCGCATCGAGGCCGGCATCTGCCACATCAACGGCCCGACCGTTGGCGACGAGGCGCAGATGCCGTTCGGCGGCGTCAAGGGTTCGGGCTATGGTCGCTTCGGCGGCAAGGCTTCGATCGCCGAATTCACCGACCTGCGCTGGCTGACGATCGAGGACCCGAACCAGCACTATCCGTTTTGATTGATACGACGCCTCGGCAGATGATTATCTGCCGAGCGTCAATCCCGCCTTCCGTGCCTCTTCACGCAGGAACGGCAACCCGACTCCGATCACATCGTCGGGATTCTCCGCCACCGGACGCCAAACGGCGAGACCACCGGCAATGTCGACATCGACATGGTTCATGCTTTCGAGCGTGATGGCGCCAGCATAGCCGATATCGGCGATGGCCTTCATGCAGGCCGCCCAGTTGAGCATGCCGCGCCCCGGCACGCCACGATTGGCTTCTGAGACGTGGACGTAGCCGAGATAGGGCGCGGCTGCCTTGAAGCCGGCCGCAAAACTCTTTTCCTCGATATGCATGTGGTAGGTGTCGAGATGGATGAAGATGTTGTCGGCGCCGACGCGCTCGATGATGTTGGCGGCGTCGATGCCGCGATTGATCAGATGCGTTTCGTAGCGATTGCAGGGTTCGATGCCGAGTTTTAGGCCATGCGCCTTGGCGGCTTTGGCAGCACGCGCCAGGAACCGGCACATACCGTCGATTTCTTCGGTGGTCGGGGCGCGGCCTGTCGTCTTGCCGATCGTGCCATAGGTGACGCCTCCGAGCGCTGCGCTGCCCACCGCTTCGCAGACAGCGAAGGCCGGCTCGAGAAAGGCCAACGCCTCGTCCGGCCGCGCCACCACGTCGAGCGCGCGCGGCAGGCCGAGTGAAGGTATGAGCTCGACATTCCAGCGTTCTGCAAAGGCGCGTGTGCGCAGAGTGTCGATCTCCTCGGGGCGCAGCAGCGGGATTTCGAGCAGGCCGATGCCAAGCCCTTTCAGCCGCTCCATCTGCGGCTCGATCAGATCGAGATCCCAGACCGGGGCGATGGCGAAAGTGTGCAGTCCAAAAGTATTCATCAGTTCAGCCTCGTTGTTCGTGCGCCGCCGCCGCAGCGATATCGCCGCCGCCGACGATGCGGCTGACGACTTCGGCCATGTTGGTTTTTGCAGTGATGAGATCGGCATCGGCCCGGCCGTGGCGCAGCACGACGATGCGGTCGGTGACCGACAGCACGTCGTTCAGCCGGTGCGAGATCAGGATGACGGCGATGCCTTCCGATTTCAGCCGGCGGATGAGATCGAGCACGCTCTGCACTTCGCGCACGGCAAGTGCTGCCGTCGGCTCGTCCATGATGACCAGCTTGGGGTTGAAGGTCAGCGCCCGCGCAATCGCCACCGTCTGCTGCTGGCCGCCCGAAAACGAACCGACCGATCGGTTTATCGACGGCAGATGCGCGCCGAGCCGCTCGATCATCTTCGTCGCCTGGCGGTCCATCTCGGCCTTGTCGACAAAGCCAGGGATGACGCCGAACAGCCTCTTCACCGGCTCGCGGCCAAGGAAGATGTTGGCGGCCACGTCCTGTTGCTTGGCCAGCGACAGGTCCTGGTAGATCATCTCGATGCCGAGCCGGCGCCGCTGGCCGGGATCGAGCGGAAGGATGTCCCTGCCATCGAACTGGATGGAACCTTCGTCCGCCCGGTAGATGCCGGTGATGGTCTTCATCAGCGTCGACTTGCCGGCGCCATTGTCGCCGACCAGGCCGATCACTTCGCCGGCCTCTACCGACAGGTCGACGCCATGCAGCACGTCGACCGCGCCGAAACTTTTGCGGATGCCTTGCAGGATGAGGAGGGTCATACGCGCGACTCCTTCCGGACCTGATACTGGTCGATGAAGACGGCCAGGATCAACACCGCGCCGATCGCCATCTGCTGGTAGTAGGATTGCACCGCCAGCAGCGTCAGCCCGTTCTGCAGCACGCCCATGATCAGCGCGCCGATCATGGTGCCGAGGATCGATGCACGACCGCCGAACAGATTGGTGCCGCCGATGATCGCCGCGGTGATGGCGGTGAGCTCGTAATTGATGCCGGCGGTCGGATCGCCGGCATTGACGCGGGCGGTGAACAACAGGCCGGCGAGACCGGCGAGCGCGCCCGACAGCGTGTAGATGATGCGGCGATGGTGTTCGACGCGAATGCCGGCGGCCCGTGCCGCGCCCTCGCTGTCGCCGAGCGCCAGCGTGTGGCGGCCAAAGCGCGTATAGGCAAGCAGGCAGTGCGCGACGATCGCCGTCAGCACCAGAATGATCACCGGCATCGGAATACTGAACGGCCGGCCCTGGCCGATATAGACAATCTCTGCAGGCAGGCCGTAGATCGCCCTGCCCTGCGAGATGACCAGCGCCAGCCCGCGCGCCAGGCCGAGCATACCGAGCGTGACGATGAAGGCCGGCACGAAGGCGCGAGTCACCAGCTGGCCGTTGATGTAACCGGCAATGCCGCCGGCGATGATGCAGGCGCAGACCGCCAGCGGCCACGGCCAGCCGAGATTGACGGCGACGAAGGCGCCGGCGACGCCGGATAGGCCCATCACCGAGCCGAGCGACAGATCGAGCCCGCCCGAGCCGATGACGAAGGTGGCGGCGATCGCCAGCACACCGATCGTCGAGGTCGCGAGCAGGATGTTGAGGAAATTGCTGAGCGACAGGAAGTAGGGCGACAGCACCGCCATGACGGCGCTGAGCGCCACTAGCACCAGCAGCGATTCCAGCCTTATATGAAGCCGTTCGACGGATGCGCGCTGCACCCGTGCCCAGAAGCCGGGCTGCGCCGTTTCAGAAGCCATCTTTTTGCACCTTTTGAAAGAGGTGGCTGGCGCGAGCATGCCGCGCCAGCCCGCGGGGGAAATACCCCCAGTCCTGGGAGGGACTATTTCACAAATTCGAGCATCGGCTCCTTGCCGGCGTCGAGCACTTCCTTGGTCAGCACCAGGGTCGGCACGGCGATGCTGTCCTCAACCTTCTCTCCGGCCAGCGCCTTCTTGACGTTCTCGACCGCCTGCTTGCCGACGAGGTAAGGCAGCTGCGCCACCGAGGCATTGAGGCGGCCTTCCTTGATCGACTTCACCGCATCCGAATTGCCGTCGACGCCGATAATGGTCACCTGCGGACCCTTGCCGGCGGCGTAGACGGATTCCACCGCGCCCAGCGCCATGCCGTCATTGGCACAGAAGATGGCGACGAGGTCGGGATGCGCCGTCAGCGTATCGGTGGCGATCGAGGCGGCCTTGCCGCGATCCCAGTCGCCCGGCAGCGAAGCGACGATTTCGAGACCCGGCACCAATTCCTTGAGCTTGTCGGCAAAGCCCTTGGCGCGCTTCTCGCCGGTAATGTTGCCCGACAGGCCTTCGATCACCAGCACCGGACCCTTGGCGTCCTTGCCGAGCTTGGAGACGAGATAGTCCGCGCCTTGCGCGCCGGCCGCGCCATTGTCGGAACCGATATGGAAGGTGACCTTGATACCTTCCTTGTCGAGCACCGCCTGGTCCATATTGTTGTCGAGGTCGACGATCTTGACACCGGCCTCCTGCGCCACCTTCAGGCAGGGCAAGAGGTTGGTCGAGTTGATGGCCGCGGTGATCATCGCCGCCGGCTTGCGCTCTAGCATGGTGTTGCACAGGTTCAGCTGCGGCTCGGCCGCCTGGTCGCTTTCGGCCGCCTGCTCGAAGATCTTCACGCCGGACTCTTTTGCGCCGGCCTCGACGCCCTGGCTCATCGCGCCCCAGAACGGATTGGCCAGCGTCTTCATCAACACGCCGTATTCGGCATCGTCGGCTTTCGCGACGGAGATGGCCGAGAACGCGATTGCCGCGCCCAGAGCGAACGTAAATCGATTTATCTTCAGGATGCGCGATGTCATTTTTGTTATCCTCCGGTTGATGTCAGTGCCGCGAGCCTAGGCCAGGTGCAGCTTATGGGTTGTCGACAATGGGGGCTATTGTCGGTGTCCTCCCCCGGAATGCGGGCCGTTGCCTGGCGAGCCAACGGATTCCCGCATCAAAACCCGGCAAGGTTCAAGCCGCGCGATCGGCGGCCCCTCCCGACCTTCAATTCTTGCAAACAGCGCTTCCATGGCGTGGCCGGCGATCTGGCGCACCGGCTGCACCACGGCGGCGATGGCCGGCCATGTCACCTGCATCCATTCGGCGTCGTCGAAGCCGACCAGCGAAATATCGTTGGGGCAATGCCAGCCGCGCCGGCGGAATTCCGACAGCGCCACCAGCGTGCCTTTGAGGAACAGCGAATAGACCGCCGTCGGCCGTTCGCCCCCATTGGCGCCTTTCCCGAAATAGTCACGCAGCTGCGCTCTCAACGGCTCGACGTCGGTTTCAGCCAACACGACATCGATGCGCACATCCGGCGCCAGTTTGAGTGCGGCGGCGCGAAACCCGTCGAGACGGGCGCGAACCGTGGCCGCCTGCTCGCCGAGGCCGACGACCAGTATGTGGCGGTGACCCTTGGCGATCAGTTCGCGCGCCACTTCGGTGCTGGCGGCGGCACTGTCGGCCGAAACTGTGTCGAAGGCGTCGTCGGAGAGCACACGGTCGATCAGCACGCCGGTCATGCCATTGGCCTTCATGAAGTCGGCCGCCGGGCCATGCTCGTTGCGAACCGGCGCCAGCACCACACCGGCGACGCGCCAGTCATGCATGCGGGCCAGGATCTCTTTTTCACGCGCTTCCGATTCACGGCTTGAGGCCGCCACCAGCGTATAGCCGCGCTGCTCGGCGAGGCTCTCGAGCTGGGTGACCATCTGGCCGAAGAATTCGCTTTCGAACTCGGGCATGATGGCGCCGATGATGCGGCGCTTGGCCCGGCGCATGTCGGAGGCCAGTGGGTCGACGCGGTAACCCAGTTGCTCGACCGCATCGAAGACGCGCTGCGCATTTTCCGGCTTCACTGTGGTGACGCCGGCCATGACCTTGGAGACGGTGGCGGCGGACACGCCGGCGCGGCTTGCCACGTCGTGGATCGACGCACGCCGCTGCTGGTCCTGCCTATGCGCCATTGCTCCTCCTCCCGAGGCGCGGACTGAGGCATTCCCGTCCGCTGTAGAAATGAGTAAATCGATTTTTCGGAGTTGTAAATCGTTTAATCGTGGGTATTTTGTCCCACAGGCACATGTCTCCCTAAAGTGTGAAGCGGTTTCGGGCTATCGGCAAGTGCTAAGCAAAAATACGCGATCCGGATCGCGCCGGGAGGAATCGTCATGCCAAACAAGGATTTGCCGCTGGCCATCAGCGCGCCGGAACCACGCACGCTCGAGTTGATCTTCACCCCACCGCAACTGGCGCGCCTCAAGGCGCATTACCGCATCGTCGAGACGACGGCCGACGGCGTGGCGAAATTGCCCGCCGATGTGCTGGCGCAGGCCCGCTACATCATCGGCCAGCCGCCCATCTCGCCCGAGACGCTGGAAGCGATGAAGGCGCTGCGCTGCGTCTTCAATGTCGAGACCAACCTCATCAACAACATGCCCTATGAGACGCTGTTCGCGCGCGGCATCCACGTCGTCACCACCGGCCTCGTCTTCGCCGAGCCGGTGGCCGAGCTTGGCCTTGCCATGGCGCTCAACCTCGCCCGCAACATCGTCGACGCCGACCTCGCCTTCCGCAAAGGCGAGGAGCTGTGGGGCGGCGACGGCAATCTGACGGCGCGGCTGCTGTCCGGCGCCGATGTCGGCATCATCGGCTTTGGCGATCTCGGCCGCGCGCTCAACCGCCTGCTGTCGGGTTTTCGCACGCGGACAAAAGTCTTCGATCCCTGGCTGCCGCCGTCGATCCTGATCGACAATGGCGTCGAGCCGGCCTCGCTCGACGACGTCCTGACATCGAGCGACTTCGTCTTCGTCGTCGCTTCGGTGACCTCAGAGAACCAGGGTTTTCTTGGCGCCGATGCTTTCGCCAGCATGCGCAAGGGCGCTGCCTTCATCCTGCTCAGCCGCGCCGGCGTCGTCGACTTCCCTGCCCTGATGGCGGCGGTGAAGAGCGGCCACATCGTCGCTGCAAGCGACGTCTTCCCCGAAGAGCCGCTGGCGCAGGACCACCCGGTCCGTACAATCCCCGGCTTCCTGCGCTCCGCCCACCGCGCCGGCGCGCTCGACATCGCCTTCAAGCGCATGGGAGACATGGTGCTGGAAGACATGGACCTGATCGACCGCGGCCTGCCCCCGCTGCGCTCCAAGCGCGCCGAGCGCGAGACAGTGTCGAGGATGCGGTCGAAGCCGGCGGACAGGAACTAGTTCTCGCGATAAATCCGTCCTGAAATGGATTTTGGCGTTGGGCTAAGCCCGTTGTCATCGTCGCTCAGGATGACCGCGAGCGCGGGAACCTTTGCCCGGCATTGGCGTTTTTCAACCGGATCGCTCCGATTCGATCCAGACCCTCCAATCAATACCCCGCCAGGCCTAGCCGGCGGGGTATTGATTTTGGCTATGACTTAAGGACTTGCAGGGATCTCGCGGAACCATCCTTCTGCCGGATAGTTTTCAAAGCAGTCGGGCGGGTGGGAGGCCCGGCGTACTCCAAGGAGGCCCGTCACGATTCGCGTCGGTTGCGGGCCCTTTTTATTCACTCCCGTGCAAAGGCCGTTAAGGCTGGAGCTCGCCTCGCTCTATCCGGCAACAACGCTGGCAGCCGAGCGGTTGGCCAGCACCAGCCCGACCTCGCCGACGACCTGCTCGACGCGCTTCAGGATGGGTTCGGCCCGCAGCACGCCGTCGGAAAAATCCTTGTCCGTGGCATAGATCCCTGTCGGCAGCGTCAGCGCCTCGAAGAAGCCGAACAGCGGCCGCAACTGGTGCTCGACGATCAAGGCATGGCGATCGTTGCCGCCGGTCGCGAGCAGCACCACCGGCTTGCCACGCAAGGAAGCGGGATCGAACAGATCGAAGAAGTGCTTGAACAGGCCGGTGTAGCTGCCCTTGTAGGTCGGTGACCCCACCACCAGGACATCGGCGTTGACGACACTGTCGAAAATCGCCCGCGCCTGGCCGTCGAGATCGCGCGCCCATTTGGCACTGCCGAGCGAAGGGCCGAGATCTTCGATGTCATAGGTACTCGCGGACAGGCCGTGCTGGCGCGCAATGTCCCTGACGACCTGGTCGACGAAGCCACGCGTCTTGGACGGCCGGGTGAAATTGCCGGAAAACCCGACGACGGTTGGATTGGGCATGTTACTCACCTCTCGCGGACCCGCTTGATACCGCACATTTACAGGCTTGCGCCTGCCGCAAGAAGCAAGGATAGGCCCTCCAGCGCCATCCCTAGGGAATTTTTTTCCATTCGCCAGAAGCGCTCGCAGGTCTCAGGCCGCGAGAAGCAGAACGGTCTGTAAGCACAAAACTACATTGGCGGCGGCTGCGCCTCGCGGTAGGGCTTAACCAGCACTATGTCTGATCACATACTGGCGCCGTTCGCCGCCACTTTGCCCAGGAGATGCTTCGTGCCCAAAGGTTCAGACTTGCTTGTAGCCGCCCTCGAGAATGAGGGCGTCGATCGCATCTTCGGCATTCCGGGCGAAGAAAACCTCGACGTCGTGGAATCCATCCGCAAATCCTCAATCCAGCTCATCCTGACCCGCCACGAGCAGGCGGCGGCGTTCATGGCCGCCACCCATGGCAGGCTCACCGGCAAGCCCGGCGTCTGCATCACCACGCTCGGGCCCGGCGCCCTGAACCTGACGACGGGTGCCGCCTATGCGCTGCTCGGCGCCATGCCGATGATCATGATCACCGGGCAGAAGGGCATCCGGTCGTCGCGCCAGGCCCGCTTCCAGATTGTCGATATCGTCGCCGCGATGAAGCCGCTGACCAAACTGTCGCGCCAGATCATCTCGCCGAGGACTATTCCGGCCGTGGTGCGCGAAGCCTTCCGCATTGCCGAGGAGGAACGTCCCGGACCGGTGCATCTGGAACTGCCCGAAGACATCGCGGCCGAGGAATGCGACGATGTGGCGCTGATTCCGCCCCACCCGGTCGAACTTCCGCTGGCCAGCCCGCTTGCGCTCGACCGCGCCGCCCAGATGATCATGCTGGCGCAGCGCCCGCTGGCGATGCTGGGCGCCGCCGCATCGCGTCCGCGCTCGACCTCCGATCTCGCGCAGTTCGTGATCAGGACCGGCATTCCCTATTTCACCACGCAGATGGGCAAGGGCACGGTGCCCGGCGGGACCGAGCTCTATATGGGCACGGCGGCGCTGTCCGAGCGCGACTATGTGCATGAGGCCATAGAACAGGCCGACCTCATCATCACCATCGGTCACGACACGATCGAGAAGCCGCCCTTCATCATGGGCGACAAGGGACCGAAGGTGATCCATGTCGGCTACCAGCCGGCCAATGTCGAACAGGTCTATTTCCCGCAGACGGAAGTGGTCGGCGACATCGGCGCTTCGCTCAGGCTGCTTGCCGACCGCATCGAGGGTAAGATCCCGAATGCACAGGCGCTGCTGCCGCTGCGCGAAGGCATCTTGAGCCGCATTGCCGCGCGCGCCACCGAGGACCGTTTCACGCCGCAGCGCCTGGTTCATGACATCCGCGCGGTGATGCCGGCCGACGGCATCCTGGCGCTCGACAACGGCATGTACAAGATCTGGTTCGCGCGCAACTACCGCACGCGCGTCGCCAACACGCTGCTGCTCGACAATGCGTTGGCGACGATGGGCGCCGGCCTGCCGTCGGCTATGACGGCAGCCATGCTCTATCCCGGCCGGCGCGTCATGGCGATCTGCGGCGATGGCGGCTTCATGATGAACAGCCAGGAGCTGGAAACCGCTGTCAGGCTGAAACTCAACCTCGTCGTGCTGATCATCGAGGATCATGCTTTCGGCATGATCCGCTGGAAGCAGGCGGTCGACCAGTTTCCCGATTTCGGCATGACCTTCGGCAACCCCGATTTTGTTAGATATGCCGAGGCGTACGGCGCCAAGGGCACCAGGGTCGGCGCCGTCTCAGAAATACAATCGACGCTTGAGCAGGCCTTCACCGGCGGCGGCGTCCATCTTGTCGTCGTCCCGATCGACTATTCGGAGAACGAGCGCGTCCTGGTCGAGGAGCTGCGCCACCGGTTGCCCGCGCCACCGGAGGTGTGACGCTTCAGGCGGCCCGGACTTTGGCGCTTCCATGCGCCCAGGCCGGCAGCCAGTCACCATGCGTCGCCAGCAGCTCGTCGACCAGCGACCAGATCTGGTCGAGGTCGAGTTCGGCCGCCGTATGCGGGTCCATCATCGCCGCGTGGTAGATGTGCTCGCGGTTCTCGGTCATCAGCGCCTGCACCGTCAATTCCTGCACGTTGATGTTGGTGCGGATCAGCGCGGTGAGCTGCGGCGGCAGCTCGCCAATATAGGTCGGCTGGATGCCGGTGGCATCGACCAGGCACGGCACTTCGGCGGCGCAATTGTTCGGCAGAGAGGTGATGCAGCCATTGTTTCGGACATTGCCGTAGATCACCGACGGCTCGCCGGTCCACACCGAATTCATGATCGAGGAGGCGTATTCCTTCGATTGCTCGACCTCTATCCGATCGGCCGAGCGATGGGCCTCGGCCTGTCCCTTCCAGCGTTCGATCTGCTCGATGCAGCGCTTGGGATATTCATCGAGCGGGATGCCGAATTTCTCGATCAGGTCGTCGCGCCCTTCCTTGATGAAATAGGGCGTGTATTCGGCGAAATGTTCGGAGCTTTCGGTGACGAAATAGCCAAGCCGCGTCAGCATCTCATAGCGCACCTTGTTGGGGCAGCGCGGGTTCCAGCCCGGCTTGGGCGCCCTGCCCTCGCGATAGGCGCGGACCAGGTCCGGATAGAGGTTGCGATAGCTGCCGTCCGGCTGGCGATGCTCGAATTTGAGATAGAAG
Organism: Mesorhizobium sp. P2_F5; assembly: GCF_056403715.1. Lineage (NCBI taxonomy): Bacteria > Pseudomonadati > Pseudomonadota > Alphaproteobacteria > Hyphomicrobiales > Phyllobacteriaceae > Mesorhizobium > Mesorhizobium sp. P2_F5. The sequence goes on from NZ_JBFUEY010000004.1 coordinate 354,948, forward strand.
GCCATGTGGTTGATGCCGGCCGAGCGATAGCGGATCTCCTCGTAGGGGATGTCGAGATCGTGTGCCAGCTCCATCGCGGTGCCTTGCACGGAATGGCAAAGGCCGACCTGTTTGATCTCAGGGTATTTCTCCGAGATCGCCCAGGTGTTGATCGCCATCGGGTTAACGTATTGCAGCATGATCGCTTCGGGGCAGACAGCCAGCATATCCTCGCAGATCTTCCACAGATGCGGCACGGTCCGGAGGCCGCGCATGATGCCGCCGACGCCGAGCGTGTCGGCAATGGTCTGGCGCAGGCCGTATTTCTTCGGCACCTCGAAATCGGTGACGGTACACGGTTCATAGCCGCCGATCTGGAAGGCGACGACGACGAAATCGGCGCCGGCGAGCGCCTTCTTCTGATCGGAATAGGTCTCGGCCTTCGCCTTCACGCCCAGCGTCGCGATCAGCTTGTTGACGACGATGGCGCTCTCTTCAAGCCGCTGCGGATTGATGTCCATCAGCGCGATCGTCGCGCCAGACAGCGACGGCCGCCGCAGCACGTCGCCGACAATGTTCTTCATGAACACGGTCGAGCCGGCGCCGATGAAGGTGATCCTGGGATGTCTTGCCACTTTAAACCTCCGGCACTTTGCTACGCCACGTCGAAGGCGGCCCTGACGAGCCGTTCGGTGTAGGCGGTCTTGGGATTGGTGAGAACCTCGTCGACGGGTCCTTGCTCGACGATCTTGCCGTTCTGCATAACGATGACGCGGTGGCAGAGCGCGCGCACCACCTTGAGGTCGTGCGAAATGAAGAGGTAGCTGAGACCACGCTTGTCCTGCAGCTTGCGCAACAGGTCGATGATCTGCGCCTGCACAGAGAGGTCGAGCGCCGACGTCGGTTCGTCGAGCAGGATGAATTCTGGCTCCAGCGCAATGGCCCGCGCAATCGCGATACGCTGCCGCTGGCCGCCGGAAAATTCGTGCGGAAAGCGCGAAAGAATGTCGCCCGGCATGCCGGCGCTGACCAGGGCGTCACGCACCCGATCGACCCGCTCGCGCCGTGTCGCGCCTAACCTGTTGACGACCAGCCCTTCCTCGATGATCTGGCCGATCGTCATGCGCGGGTTGAGCGAGGAGAACGGATCCTGGAAGACGACCTGCATGCGCGAGCGCAGCGGCCGCATCTCGCTGCGCGATAGGCCTTGGATCGGCTTGCCGTCGAAGCTGATCTCGCCATGCTTGGCGTCGGTGAGCTTGAGCAGAGCAAGACCGAACGTGGTCTTGCCGGAGCCGGATTCGCCAACCAGCCCAAGTGTTTCGTGGCGGCAAAGTTTCAGGCCGAGATCGTCGACGGCGACGAGTTCGCGCCAGTCCGGCTTCAGGAAGCTGCCATGGCGCAGCATGAAGCAGACGCGCATGTCGTGGGCCTCGAGGATGGTGCCGCTGTTCTGAGGCAGCGGCTGCGGCTTGCCGTGCGGCTCGGAGGCGAGCAACCGTTTGGTGTAGGCATGCTGCGGGTCGGCGAACAGCCGCTCGGTGACATTGTGCTCGCACATCTCGCCATACTGCATGACATAGACATAGTCGGAGAATTTCCGCACCACGGTGAGGTCGTGGGTGATTAGGATGACCGCCATCCTGAGCTCTTTCTGCAGATTGCGGATCAGGTTGAGAATCTGCGCCTGCACCGTGACGTCGAGCGCGGTCGTCGGCTCGTCGGCAATAAGCACGTCGGGATCGTTGGCGAGCGCCATGGCGATCATCACACGCTGGCGCTGCCCGCCCGACATCTGGTGCGGATACTGCTTGATGCGCGCTTCTGGCTCGGGAATCTGGACATGCCGCAAAAGCTCGAGCGCCCGCGCCCAGGCTTGCTTGCGGCTCACCTTGCGATGCACTCGGATTGCTTCGACGATCTGGCTGCCGACCGTATAGATCGGGTTCAGCGAGCTCATCGGCTCCTGAAAGATCATCGAGATACGGTTGCCGCGCAGCTTGCGCCGGGCGCTTTCGGGGAATTTCAGTATGTCCTGCCCGCAATAGTCGACGCTTGATTTCGGCGACACGGTGGCCCGCTTTGACAAGAGCCCCATGACCGTGCGCGCCGTCACCGACTTGCCGGAGCCGGACTCGCCGACGATGGCGATCGTCTCGCCGCGATAGAGCTGGAACGAGACATCCTTCACCGCGTCAACGACGCCGTGCTCGACCTTGAAGGCGACCTCGATGTTGCGGGCATCGATGATGGGCTGGTCGTGGCGGCCGGCATGGTCGAGCCGGACAGCCGGTGCGAAGGATTGTGCGAGCGCGACGGTCATTCAGGCCACCTCAATAGGGATCGACGGCATCGCGCAGGCCGTCGCCCAGTGCGTTGAAGGCAAAGACGGTGACCAGCACGAAGCCGACCGGCGAGAGGATCCAGGGATAGGTGCCGATGACCGAATAGGTCGCGGTGTCCTGCAGCATCAGCCCCCATGAGATCAGTGGCGGCTTCACCGCGAAGCCGAGAAAACCGAGAAAGGCTTCGAGCAGCACCACCGTCGGGATCGCGATCGTCACGGCGACGATCACGTGGCTCATCACATTGGGAAAGATGTGCTGCATGATGATGCGCATGTCGGTGGCGCCGACCGCCATGGCGGCGCGCACGTAGTCGATCCGCGCCAGCGCCAGCGTCTTGCCGCGGACCTCGCGCGACATCTGCGCCCAGCCAAGCGCCGACATGACGATGATGACGAAGGCGAGGAAGACGTTGGTCGGCGCGGTCACCGGGATCAGCGTCGTCAGCGCCAGATAAAGCGGCAATTGCGGGAAAGCGAGCACCAGCTCGACGAAGCGCTGCACCCAGACGTCGAACCGGCCGCCGAAATAGCCCGACACCATGCCGACGGTGGTGCCGATGACGGTGATGATGAAGACCACCGTCAGCGCGATCATCAGCGAGACGCGCGACCCCTGTATGGCGCGCGACAGCACGTCCCGGCCGAATTTGTCGGTGCCGAGGAAGTGCACCGGCAGGCCGTCTGTCGAGGCGAAGAAATGGCGGTTGGCGGGGATCAGGCCAAGCAGCCGGTACTCGGCGCCCTTGACGAAGAAGCCGAGCAGGCGCGGATGCTCGTAGTCCGGCCCAACGACCGGCTGGAAGGTGACCGGGTCGAGGTCAGCAGAATCCGCCAGCGCATAGACGCGCGGCTGGAGCACGAAATTGCCGTCTCTGTCGTGGAAGCTCATGACTTGCGGCGGGGCGAAAGCGACATCGGTCGCCTTTGGGTCCATCGGCGCGAAGAAATCGGCAAACAGCGCCATCACCACCAGAAGCACGACCAGGATCAGCCCGGCCATGCCAGTCCAGGAGCGCCTCAGCCGGCGCCAGACCAGCGCCATATAGCTCTCATTGCCGCGCGGGATCGCAACCGCGGTTGCTTCAGCCGGCGGTGGCGGCGGGGATGGGTCGCGTGCCAGCATCTAGCTCTCCCCGAACTGGCGCACGCGCGGATCGAGCAGCGCAAGCAGCATGTCGGCGATGATGTTGCCGACGATCAGCGTCGCCGACAGCACCATCATGAAGGTCGCCGTGACATAGACGTCGCCGACCGCCATCGACCCGACAATCGCCGGCCCGACCGTCGGCAGCGCGAAGATGATCGCCGTCTCGATCTCGCCGGTCAGCATGTAGGGCAGCACCACGCCCTGATACATGATGAGCGGATGCAGCGCGTTGGGCACGGCATGGCGCATGACGACGGCGCCGCCGGTGAGCCCCTTGGCCTTGGCCGTCTCGACATATTGGGCGTTCAGCGTATCGAGCAGATTGCCGCGCATGACGCGCATATTGTAAGCGAGCCCGCCGAAGGTGGCGATCGCCACCACCGGCCAGACATGCTTCACGAGGTCGGCGAACTTAGCCCACGACCACGGCGCGCCGCCATATTGCGGCGAGAAGAAACTGCCTATCTCCGACACGTTGAACTGGAAGACCATGAGATAGACGATGATCAGCGCCATCAGGAAGCGCGGCACGGTCATGCCGAGGAAGGAGATGGCCGACAGCGTCGAGTCGATCCAGGTGTACTGCCTGGTCGCCGCCCAGATGCCGAAGGTGATGCCGAGCACCGACGCAAGCAGATGGCAGACCAGCGCCAGAAGCAGCGTGCGCGGCAAACGCTCGCCGACCACGGCGGCGACCGGCTTGTTGTAGTAGAGGCTGTAGCCGAAATCGCCGCGGGTAACGATGCCGGCGATCCAGTTGAGATACTGGACCGGCAGCGGTCTATCGAGGCCATGCTCGACCCGGTAGGCTTGCGCCTGCGCGTCGGCTTCGGCGAACGAGGCCCCGCCCTGGTTGATGAGCTGCGAGCGGATATAGTCGGCATAGTCTCCCGGTGGCGCCTGGATGATGGCAAAAGTGACCAAACTCAGGATGACCATAACCGGCAACGCCGATGCTATGCGCATAGCCAGGAATCGCAGCACCGTCTCTCCTCCTTGTTGCAGGTTTCAGTGTTGTCTGCCGCTGACCTTACTCCGTCCCGGCCGCGCGCGCMGCGCGGCCGGGCGTCAGCCAGGGGAGGTAACTCAGTTCGTCGGACCCTTGTCGCCGGGCTTGCCGGGAAGCTGCTCGGGGAAGAGTTCGTATTTCTGCTGCTTGTCGGCGGCAACGAACAACCGCTCGCGCACGATCGAATCCTCGGCCCAGTTGAACATGAAGATCGGCGTTCCCTGCGGGACGTTGGAGAAGCGCTTGTTGATGATCAGGGCGCCGGGATATTCCGTCAGGCCGACATTGTAGACGTGCTCCGTCGAGATCTTCTGGAACTCCTTCATCAGGCTGGCGCGCTCGTCATTGTCTGACGAAGAGACGAACTTGTTGACGATGTCGACGAGATCCTTTTCGAAAGGCATCAGGTCGACCTGGCCGCTTTCCGGCGCGCGGTGATCCCAACTGGTCTTGGGGCCGATGGGAGCGAGTTGCACAGTATTCTGCACGACGGAGGTCAGCTCCTGCTCGTTGCGCCGGATCAGCCAGTCGAAACGGCCGGAATATTGGGTGGCATCGCGCTGGGTGCCATTGAGGCCGTTGAGCACGACCCTCAAGCCCAGCTTCTCCATCTGCGCGACGACGCCTTCCGCAAGGCTCTTGTCGGTGGTGTAGTCGTTATTGACCAGCATCACGATCTCGACATCCTTGCCGCCGGCGGTGCCGGCTGGGAAGTTCACGATACCGTCGCCGTCCGTATCCTTCAGGCCGGCCTTGGCGAGCTCCGCCTTGGCGCCTTCGAGATCGAAGGGATAGTAGACGGTCGAGTTGCGGTCATAGAAGCTGGTGCCGGAGGAAAAGCCGCCGGGGTAGATGGCGGTGAACGGACCCTTGACCAGCGAGTCGCCGAGCGCCTTGCGGTCGAGCGCCATGGTAACGCCTTTGCGGAAATCCTCGTTGCGGTTCAGCTCGCGGATCGCCTGGCCGCGCTCATCGGGATTGCCCCAGCCATTGGCGGAGAAATTCATGCGCAGATTGTAGCCGATCAGGCGCGGGCCGAAAGCGAGCCGGGCTGGTGCATCCTTGTCCGCCGCGCGCTTCAGCGAAGCGACGAAATTCTCCGGCTGCTCGAGGTTGGAGAAGTCGCCCGCGCCCGCCACCGCCTGCACGTCTCGGTCGGCCCAGGTCGACAGCTTGTAGTGCACCTCGTTGAGGTAAGGCAGCTGGTTGCCCTTCTCGTCGACCTTCCAGTAATAGGGGTTGCGGCGCATGACGATGATGTCATCCGGCCGATACTCCACCGGCACCCAGGCGCCCATCACCGGTATGTTCATATATTCCGGCGGGAAGGCGTTCTTGAACTGCTCGTAGGTGTTCTTGGAATATTTCGGGTGCTGCGGTTTGAGGATATGCGCCGGGCCGGGGCAGAAGGTGCCGTAGGCCATGGCATAGAGATACTGTTTCGGGAAAGCGTCCTTGAACGTCCACTCGACGGTATAGTCATCAATCTTCTTCAGCGTTGTGCCGACACCGAAGGTTTCCGCGGTGGCGCCGTTCAACGGCGAGACATTGGGATCGACGACCTCGTCGTCCCAGTAGAACATGACATCGTCGGCATTGAAGGCAACGCCGTCAGACCACTTGGCGCCTTCGACCAGGTGCATCGTCAGCGTGTGGCCATCCTTTGACCAGTCCCAGTTCCGGGCCAGGTTCGGCAGCGGCTCGGTGTCCTTGGCCTCGACCTGGAACAGCGGCGCGGTGCGCGTCAGGCATTCGGAAAGGCCGATGTCGATGCCGCCCCACCCTTGCGTCTGGCCGGCGCCATAGTTCCAGCCTTCCGGCCGGCCGCCGATGACGTGGCGCATGGTGTCGCCATAGACGCCGATGCCGTCCGGCATGTTGCTGGTCTTGAACACCAGCGGCTCCTTCGGCAGCCGATCCTTGACCGGCGGCAGCTTGCCGGTCTTGACGTATTTCTCGGTGACCCAGTCGGGCTCGTGATATTCGGGCAGCGCCTTGAACTCCAGGATGGAATCGCGGGCGACGTATTTGATCTTGCCCTCGGCGGGAAATGCCGCCGGCACCGGCGGCGTCGTCGGCTCGGATGCGTATGCGCTGAGCGCCGATACCGAGACGCTTAGCGTCAGTCCGGCGAGAATGCCAATTCTGCGCCCGGCGAGAATGCCAATTCTGCGAAAGTTCCTCATTGTGTTCCTCCCAGATGTTTCGACGTCTGCTGCTGCCCGCTTTTACTCGGGACGGCTGATTGGCGAACCGGCCTCCCGCGGCCCGCCTGAAAACATTTTCAACCGGCCTGTTTCAGCGCCGTCTTTTCGGCGCGCAATTCCTCGATCGAGCGCACCTTGCGCCGCGCCGCTCCCGCCCAGTCCCGGGTTTTCACCTTCGATTTCGAAAGCCGCTCCTTGGCCTCCGGCACGGCATCGGCATATTGCGGCAGCCAGCGCGCCTGGGCGACGACCATCTCGTCGACCATCTGCCAGACCTCTTCCGGCGTCGACACCGCACCCACCAGCGGATCGTGCAGCACTGCAAGCTTCAACAGGTCGATATCGCCTGATATCGCCGCATGCACCGACATGCGCTGGACGTTGATCGAGGCCATGCAGGTGGCCGCGCACGCTTCGGGCAGCGTGATGCCGGAGGCCATGTTGATGCCGAAGCGGTCGACGAAACCGGGCGATTCGATGATGGCGTCCTGCGGCAGGTTGGTGATGATGCCGGTGTTCTTGACGTTGAAATGCCCGCGATAGACGCGGTTGGTCTCCAGCGCTTCGAGAATGTGGCTGGCATGCTCGTTCGAGCGCTTCGACATGTCGAGCGGCTTCGATGCCGCCTCGAGGAATTGCGGGAACTCCGTCTCAAACCAGTTGCGCGTTTCGGTGGAGTAACGGAGGTAGCCGCCGGTCTCGCCGTGGATCCAGTCTGACATGTCGATCCAGCGGGTGATTTCGTCCGGCCGCTTGCGATACCAGGGCAGATATTCGGAAAGATGGCCGTTGCTTTCGGTCGAATAGACGCCAAAGCGCTTCAGCACATCGATGCGCAGCTTTTCCTGCTGCGAATAAACCGGATGTGCTTCGAAAGCTGCAACCAGTTCATCCTTGCCGATCTTGCGGCCGTTGAGCCGGAGGTCGATGAACCAGGTCTGGTGGTTGATGCCGGAGCAGACATAGTCGAGTTCGCCATGCGATTTGGCGCCGAGCACTTCGGCGATCTGTTCGGCGCCGTGCTGGACGCCGTGGCAGAGGCCGACGGTGTCGACCTTGCCATACTCGATCGCCGCCCAGGTGTTCATCGCCATCGGGTTGGCATAGTTGAGGAATTTCGCGCCGGGCTCGGCGAGTTCCCTTATGTCCTTGCAGAAGTCGAGGATGACCGGAATGTTGCGCTGGCCATAGAGAATGCCGCCGGCGCAAATTGTGTCGCCGACGCACTGGTCGATGCCATATTTCAAGGGAATGCGGATATCGTCGGCATAGGCCTCGAGCCCACCGACCCGCACACAGCTGATGACATAGCGCGCGCCTTCGAGCGCCTTGCGGCGGTCGGTGGTAGCTGTCACTTTGGTCGGCAGCTTGTTGGCCTCGACGATGCAGTCGAGGATCGCCTTGATCATCTCGAGATTGTGCTCGCTGAGATCGGTCAGCGCGAATTCGATGCCGCTGAATTCCGGAACGCACAGAATGTCGGTGAACAGCTTCTTGGTGAAGCCGACGCTGCCGGCGCCGATAATAGCGATTTTGAAACTCATCACCTTCACCTCGATCCAATCGAATGCCAAGCAAGGAGCAAAGGAGGAGGGTATGGCGGCGCGCCACGGCGCGCGTGCCATTCGAGCCGGAATTCCGGCTCTTTCTCCTCCCCGCCCGCTCCTCAACCGCGGGTCTTTCGCGTTCTCAGGATTTGGATTATGCCGTTATTCCAGGGCGCGGCCAGAGAACGATTATGCTTTCGAGGGTAATTTTGTGCTGCGCGATCTGATCGCCAACGGACAGTTGATGCGCACCATCTCGCTGCCGCGCGGCCGTCAGCGCCTGCATGCCATGCCGACCAGCACCGGCTATGAAGTGCGCGAGGGCGTGACCTACGACTGGGATGGACGCAAGCGCGGCCAGACGCCGTTCACTGTTCTGCAGCACACGATCAGCGGCACCGGCCAACTGCGCTACGAGAACCGCAACTATCGCCTGCAGGCCAACGACACGCTGCTGGTGCTGGTGCCGCACAACCACCGCTACTGGCTGGAGAAGGGCGACCGCTGGGAATATTTCTGGATCTCGATGAATGGCGAGGAGGCGCTGCGCATCCACAAATCCATTCTCAGCGTCTCCGGCCCGGTGTTTCGGCTGCAGCCCGAGACGATCGATCATCTCGCCGATTGCAGCCTGCGTCTCATCAACGGCGCCGCTTCGCCGGGCGCTGCTTCGGCGATCGCCTATGAGGCGGCGATGGCGCTTTACGACGATGTTTTCGGCTCGCATGCCTTCACCGAGAAACAGAGCGCCATGCAGCCGGTGATCGACCACATCAACGCCAATCTCGACAAGCCTCTGCCGGTGGCCGACCTCGTTTCGATCAGCGGCCTCAGCCGCGCGCATTTCTCGCGCTGCTTCGCCGAAAGCGAAGGTATCCCGCCGGCCGAGTTCGTGCTGCAGCAGCGGTTGCAGCGTGCGGCGAAACTTCTGACCAAGGCCGATTTCCTGCCGGTCAAGGAAGTCGCCATATTGTGCGGCTTCGAGGACGCCAACTATTTCTCGAAAGTCTTCCGCCGGCTCTACGGCATCAACCCGACGCAGTTCCGCACCACCGGCATGTATGCCAGCCTGAGCAACCACCGGTAGGTTGATTGCCGGGCACCCTCACCCGATGCGATTGCCGGTCGCAGGATCGAACAGATGCAGCGCAGCCGGATCGGCTGACAGCCGCACCGTATCGCCCGGTCGGACATTGCTGCGTCCCATGACGAAGACGCAAATCTGCTGGTCCGCGAACCTGACATAGAACTGTGTCGACAGGCCGAGCGGCTCGACCACCTCGACCTCTGCCTTGAGCGGACCATCATCGGCAAGCTGGATGTGTTCCGGCCGCAGTCCGACGGTGAGCTTGTCACCATCCTTCAAGGGCAAGCCGTCAGGCAATCTCAGCTTCTGGCCATCGGCCAGCACGGCATCCACCTTGCCGCCCTTGGCGACGGTCGCCGGCAAAAAATTCATGCCGGGCGAGCCGATGAAACCGGCAACGAAGGTGTTGATCGGCCGGTCATAGAGTTCCAGGGGATGGCCGACCTGCTGCACGTAGCCGTCATGCATGACGACGATGCGGTCGGCCATCGTCATGGCTTCGATTTGGTCGTGGGTGACATACACCGAAGTGGTCTTGAGCTGCTGGTGCAGCGCCTTGATCTCGGCGCGCATATGCACGCGCAACTTGGCGTCGAGGTTCGATAGCGGCTCGTCGAACAAAAACACTTTGGGATCGCGCACGATGGCGCGGCCCATGGCGACGCGCTGGCGTTGGCCGCCCGACAGTTGCCGCGGCAGACGCCCGAGAAAATTGTCGAGGCCGAGCCGCTTGGCTGCTGCCCCTACCCTGCCGTCGATCGTTGTCTTCTCCGCCTTTTTCAGAAGCAGACTGAAGCCCATGTTCGACGACACATCCATATGCGGATAGAGCGCGTAGGACTGGAAAACCATGGCAATGTCGCGGTCCTTCGGCGCGACATCGTTGACCAGCCGCTCGCCGATGCGGATCTCGCCGCCGGAGACCTCTTCCAGCCCGGCAATCATGCGCAGCAAGGTCGACTTGCCGCAGCCGGACGGGCCGACCAGCACGACGAACTCGCCATCGGCGATTTCGAGGTCGACGCCGTGCAGGATGCGCAGCGAACCGTAATCCTTCTCGACATTTTGCAGCGTGACGGAAGCCATCGATTATCCTTTGACCGCGCCAGCGGTGAGGCCGGTGACGAGATAGCGTTGCAGGAAGGCAAAGAAGATACAGACCGGGATCAGCGCCAGAATGGACGCCGCCATCATCTGCCCCCAGTCGACGGCGAACTTGCCGATATAGGTGAGCAGGCCGACGGCAAATGTCTTCTGGTCATCGCTGGAGATCAGCATCAGCGCGAACAGCAATTCGCTCCAGGCGGCGGTGAAGACGAAGCCGAGCGTGGCACCCATGCCGGGCAAGGTCAGCGGCACGATCACCTTGCGCATCGCCTGGGCCCGCGTGCAGCCGTCGATCATCGCGGCTTCCTCCAGGTCCTTCGGGATGCCGTCGAAGAAGGACTGCATCAGGAAGGTGGCGAAGGCGGTGTTGAAGGCGGTGTAGATGATGATCAGCCCGACCAGGCTGTTGGTCAGGCCAAGCTCGCCCATGACGCGGTAGATCGGCGGAATGACCATGACCAGCGGGAAGGTCTGGGTGAGCAAAAGCATGATCGCCAGCGTTGCCTTGCCGCGGAAGGTGAAGCGCGACATGGCGTAGCCGGCGAGCGTGGCGATGACCGTCACCAGGGCCGCCGTCGACACCGAGACGATGACGCTGTTGAGGAAATAGCGCGGGAAATCAGATGCTTCCAGAACAGTGATGAAGTTTCGGAATGTCGTTTCCGATGGCCACAGCGTGATGCCTTCGGAATAGAGCAGCCGTTCCGGCGTCACCGATATCTTCAGCGTCCAGAAGATCGGGAACAGGGCGAAGATCATGTAGGCGGCAATCGCCGCGTAGAGGCCGATGCCGCTGAAAATACGCGAGGAGGTGGAGCGTCCGGCGATCATCAGACGTGCCTCACCAGCAAGCGGCGGATGGCGATCAGGGCAATCGCATAGGCGATGAGCAGCACCAGCAGCAGCACCGCCACCGCCGAGGCATAACCCTTGTCCAGAGACTTGAAGGCGCTGACATAGATGTAGACCGGCACGGTGCTGGTCGAACCTGCCGGCCCGCCTTCGGTCATGACGAAGATCAAATCAGCGAAGGTGGCGATCCAGATCGTGCGCAGCATGACGGTGATAACGATGGTCGGCGCCAGGAAGGGCAGCGTCACCTTGGTGAAGCGCTGCCACGGCGAGGCGCCGTCGATGGCGGCGGCCTCATGCAGCTCCGACGGGATCGACTTCAATGCCGCCAGCAGCGTGATGGCGAAGAACGGAATGCCGAACCAGATGTTGGCGATGATCGGCCCCCACATGGCGGTCGCCGGATCGGAGAGCACATTGGTCGGTTCGGCCTTCAGGCCAAGCGCGAACAACCAATGCGGCAGCGGCCCGATGATCGGATTGAACAGCCACGCCCAGGTGAGGCCCGACAGGAAGGACGGCACCGCCCAGGGCAGGAACACAACCGCCTGCACGAACTTGCGGCCGACAAACGGCTTGTCGAGCAGCAGCGCGAGACCAAGGCCGAGGAAGAACTGGAAGAACAGGCTGGCCACCGTCCACCACAGCGTGTTGACCAGCGCCTGCCCCAGCACCTGGTCGGTCAGCATCGCCTGATACTGGCCGAGGCCGACATATTCGGATTTGAAGGCCGAGAACTTGCGGAAGGAGTAGCTGATACCGATGATCAGCGGCACCAACAGCACCACGACCAGCAGAACGATCGCCGGCGAGAGATAAAGCCAGGGCTCGATGGCGGCATGCGTCAGCCGCTTTTTTCGCGGCTTGCCTGCGGGTCGTATTGCGGACACGGCGTAGGTCATCGGGTGCTAAATCGTCTCCTGGAGTCGGGATTGGCGACTAGCGTCGTCACCGTTCATGGAAAGATGCCGGTAGGCAGATGAGGGGCAGCCCTAAGCCTTGGGGTGCTGGCGCAGCCCCTCATCCGGGCCTGTCTGTGCATGTCGTTGTCCCAAAACCGCTACGCACTTTTGGGCGACATGCATTCGGGCCACCTTCTCCCCGTGAACGGGGAGAAGGAAGAAGAACTACTTCTTGTTCTTGGCCAGCCAGTCCTGCTGTTCCTTGGTCAGGAAGGTGGCCCATGCGTCGGCCGCCTCCTTGGCCGTCTTCTGCCCGAGCAGCACTTCCTGGAAATTCTTGATCGCCACCTGGTCGACGAAATTGCCGAGGTTTTCCAGATGCGTCGGCGGCGTCACCATTTCATATTTGGAGGTGTCGCTGAGCTCGGTGAACCAGCCCTTGAACTGCTCGGTCTTGAAATGAGCGTCCTGGTCGGCGCCGTTGTGGATCGGCACGACGCCGACTTCCTTGGCCCATTCCAGATTGTCCTTGGGCGACAACAGCGTCGCCATCAGCTTCCAGGCATCGTCCTTGTGCTGCGAATTGGCGAACATCGCCCAGCCGGCATAGCCCAGTGTCGGATAGGATTTGCCGCTCGGTCCGACCGGCAGCGGCGCCACGGCAAAATCGTCGGCGCTCATCTTGTCGGCAATGCCGATCAGCGCATCCGGATCCTGGTTGAGCATGGCGCAGGTGCCGGAATAGAAACCGGTGACCGTCTCGTTGAAGCCCCAGCTCACCGCATCCTTCGGCGCCAGACCGTCCTTGTACATGTCGGCCAGCATCTGCAGACCCTTGACCGAGCCCTCGTCATTGATGGTCGAGGTTCCGTCCTCGTTGAAATAGCCGCCCTTGCCGGCGGCGATGTTCATGAACATATGCATGCCGTTGAAGGCGCCCGGGCCGCCGCGCAAGCAATAGCCATATTTGCCCGGAATGGCGGAGATCTTCTTTGAATCGGCAATGAAGTCGTCGAGCGTCGCCGGCGGGCCGTCGAGACCGGCTTCCTTGAACAGCTTCTTGTTCCAGAACAGCGCATTCACATAGTAGCCGTAGGGGATCATGAACTGGGTGTTGTTGACCGTAGAGCCGAACTGCTTGGCGCGATCGCCCAGCGTCTTGGCATCGTCCCACTTGGCCATGTAGGGGCCGAGATCCTCGAGCTGGCCGTTGGTGGCATAGAGGCCCATCCAGCGCTCGGGCATCTCGACGATGTCGGGCGTATCGCCGGCCTGCACCATGGTCAGGAATTTCTCGAACGCCTGCCCCCAGGGCAGCGAGACCACCTCGACCTTGACGCCCGCATTGGCCGCCTCGAACTCGGCGATCTGCTTCTTCAGAAATTCGGTGCGCTGCGGGCTGGTGATGACCTCGACCAGTTTGATGGTGGTGTCGGCCAACGCGCCGCTGGCGGAAATCGCCAGGCCGGCAGCAGTGGCAAGCATGATTGTCAGTCTTCTCATGTTCAGAACTCCCATTTTGAACCCAGTTATTTTTTTGCTTTGTCGAAGACTTTGCTTTTGTCAAAAGCCTGGGCGATGTCGGCCCAGAGGTCTTCGACGCTTTCCAATCCGACACTGAAGCGGATGGTTCGGGGGCTGACGCCGAAGCGCGCCATCGAATTGAGACCCGGCGTCTGCTCGAGCGAGGCCTTTGCCGGCACGACCAGGCTTTCATGGCCGCCCCAGCTGACGCCGATACGGAAGAATTTCAGCGCATCGACGAAAGCCGGAATGTCTACATCCTCCGTCACTTCGAAGGAGAACAGCCCGGCATAGCCGGCAAGCGTCTTCTTGCCGGGATGATTGGAATAGGCGGGGTGGTTGACCCGCTCGACCTTGTCATGCGCCTTCAAGCGCTCGGCGATGGTGAGCCCGCTCTTCATGTGATGCGGCAGCCTGAGCGGCAGCGTGCGCAAGCCGCGCAGCAGCAGCCAGCCCTCGAAGGGCGACAGCTTCGCGCCGAGCTGGGAATAGGTCTGGTCGTTGATGTGCTTGATATGGGCAGCCGAGCCAGCCACCACGCCGGCGACGGTATCGCTGTGGCCGCCGAGATATTTCGAGGCTGAATGCAGGACGAGATCGACGCCGTGCAGGATCGGCTTCTGGAACACCGGTGTCGCCCAGGAATTGTCGATGGTGGTGACGATGCCCTGCTCCTTGGCCAGCCGCGTCAGATGCGCGATGTCCTGCAGCTCGAACATCATCGAGGTCGGGCTTTCCAGATAAAGCAGTTTCGCGCCGGGCAGAGCTGCGGCAATCGCATCCGGATCGGAGCCGTCGACATAGTCGACCTTGATGTGGAGGCGCGGGAACAGCCGCTCGAACAGACGGTAGGCGTCGCCATAGCAGTTGCGCACCGCAACGATACGCTCGCCGGCACCGACAAAGGCGAGCACGGTAGAGCTGATTGCCGCCATGCCACTGGAGAATCCGCGCGCGGCCTCAGCGCCTTCAAGCGCAGCGACGCGTGACTCGAATTCCATCACCGTCGGATTGTCGCCGCGCGAATAGATCGGCTGCTTCCTGCGACCGGCAAAGGTATCGGCCATCTCGGCATAGCTGCCGAATGTGAACAGCGAGGTCTGGTAGATGGGCGGCACCACGGCATTGCCGGGGAACGGGTCGTCATGCGCCAGAAGGGTCGCCGCCTCGGCGAGATAGTCGCTGCCGGAAATCCCTGGGTCGAAACTGTGCTCGTTCATTTGCGGTCCGAAAGTTTGAGGTTGGCGGCACCGCGCTTCAAATCGTCCTCGACCGTGGCGATCAGCTTCAGCGCCTCGGCCCGGGCGCCTTCCGGGTCGTGCGCGGCGATGCAATTGAACATGGTGCGGTGGTAGGGAAAGCTGGCGTGGCCGAAATCACGCACGCCGAGCGGATGTTCCCAGAAGCGGTGGAACAGTTCGTGCATGGCGGCGATGATCTGCTCGAACAGCGGATTGCCGCAGGCGCGGTAGATCGCCTGATGGAATTCCCAGTCCTCTTCCGACGACATGCCGGCCCGGCTGAGAAACTCTTCCTCCATGATGTCGAGCTTGCGCTCGATCTCGGCGAGATCGTCCTTGTCGGCGCGAATGGCGCAAAGAGCGGCGGCTTCCGCTTCCAGCGCGCGGCGGATTTCCAGCGTGCGCATCAGGCCGGTGAAATCATTGCCGCCGGCGAGCGTCAGCGGCATGTGCAGCATGTCGAGCGAAACGGCGGCCTTGAGATAGGTGCCCGAGCCCTGCCGGCGCTCGACCAGGCCAAGCCCTTCCCAGCGTGTGAGCGCCTCGCGCACCGTGTTGCGGCTGACTTTCAGGCGCTCAGCGAGGATACGTTCGGTCGGCAGCCTCTCACCTGGCTCCAGCTTTTCGCGCATGACAAAGCCGGCCAACGCCTTCAGCACCGCATCGTCGCGGGCCGTCGTCTGGATCGGCGGGAGGCTGAACTCGGTCACGCCTGTGGCACTCAAAGTGGTTCAATGGTCCAACCAATTTCTGCACAGACGAAGGGACGTGTCAACAGTGGAAACGCAGCCGGGCCGAATGGCGAAGATATGCGCCTTCGGCCCTGCCGCTTCAGCCGTGGCTGCGCACCGGCGCAGCGGCGGCGCGAGCCTCGCGCCAGCGAGCGAACATTTCCTCGCGAACCCGCCTCGAACCAGAGAGGCGCTCTTTTGCCTGCGCCAGCACGGCAGGCGAAGCCTCGGCGGGCGTGCCTGACCGAAAGGGGGGAGCCGGGGCGTATTCGAGCGAGAGCTGCACGATCTCAGCCTCCTCCTGTCCAAGCAGTCTCGCAACCAGCGCCAGGCCGAAATCGATGCCGGAAGTGACACCGCCGGCGGTAATGAGCTTGCCGTCCTCGACGATACGCTCATCGACGGGGATCGCCCCGAACTCTTCAAGGAAATCATGCGCATACCAGTGCGTGGTCGCCCGTTTGCCCTTCAGCAACCCGGCCGCGCCGAGCACCAGGGCGCCGCTGCACACCGAAGTTATGTAGCGCGCCTGCGCCGCGCGCTCCCACACGAAATCGAGGACTGTCTGGTCCTCCAGCAGCGCGTTGACCCCGCCCCCGCCCGGAATGCACAGCACATCGAGAGGTCGGCAATCGTCGAAGGTCGCCGTCGGGGTAAGCGAGAGATGCGTCGACGACATCACCGGATTGCGGTCCTTCCAGATCAGATCCACCTCGGCGTCCTTGGCGGACGCCAGGACTTCGTAGGGGCCAGTGAGGTCGAGTTGCTGGACGTTGGGGAATACGAGGATGCCGAAACGAAGGGGCATGGAAATCTCCGTGGGTTGACTTCGGGCAATCTAAGGCATCATGGTTTGGCACGATTGCCATTCACCCCTCGTTTCAGGCCAAACCCAATGCGCCGTATCGAAGTGCTTGCCTATCCCGACGTCCAGCTCCTCGACGTCAGCGGACCGCTTCAAGTCTTTGCCAGCGCCAACGACTTCAAGAGGCAGGCCGGAGAACCAGCGCCCTACGAGGTCGTGATGGTCGCCGCCTCGCCGCGGATCAGGACATCTGCCGGTCTCGTGCTGGAAGCCGCGGCGCTGCCGACCCACGGAGGTGAGATCGACACGCTGGTCGTGCCAGGCGGATGGGGCGTCAACGCAGCCTGCGAGGATTCCGAGCTTGTCCGATGGATCGCCAGCCGCTCGCGCAATGCCACGCGAACCGCGTCCGTGTGCAGCGGCGCCATGCTGCTGGCGATGGCAGGCCTGCTCGACGGCCGTCGCGCGGTGACCCATTGGGGACGCTGCGCGGAGTTCGCCCGGCGCTTTCCGGCGGTCCGCCTCGAACCCGATCCAATCTTCATTCGTGACGGCAATGTCTGGACATCGGCCGGCGTAACGGCGGGGATCGACCTCGCCTTGTCCCTCGTCGAGGCCGACCTTGGCCGGCATACGGCGCTCAGCGTGGCGCGCGAGTTGGTGGTCTTCCTGAAACGTCCCGGCGGCCAGGCGCAATTCAGCCAGACGCTCAAGCTGCAGCAAGGCGACGGGCGCTTCGACCGGCTGCATGGCTGGATCCTCGAAAATCTGGCAGGCGACCTGTCGCTGACGCAGTTGGCCGACCACGCCAGTATGAGCCCGCGCAGTTTTTCGCGACGCTATCGCGAGGCCACCGGCCGGACACCGGCCCGCGCGATCGAGGAGATCCGGATCGAGGCGGCACGACGGATGCTGGAGCGGGGCCAGCCCGTTAACCAGACGGCACGCCGCTGCGGTTTCGGTTCGGAAGAAACCATGCGGCGCGGCTTTCTGCGCGTGCTGGGCACCAATCCGCGCGCCTATCGCGAGCGTTTCTGATCGCGACTCCTCGCTCCGTCAACGCGGCGGTCGACGCCGCAGGGATAGCGCCCTATCCCGGTAATTTGCCCAGGTGGGATGCAAAGCGCTCGACCATCGCAAGGCCGACCTCATTGGGCCGCATTGCCGGCGCGCGGTCGTGTATCGGCACGCCGGCACGGGCGCCGAACAGCCGCTTGCCGTAGCAGATCAGGTTCTCGATTCCCTGCATGACGAAGACGGCGGCCGGCAGCATCTTTGCGTACTCGGCCTCGGCCGCAGGCTCGTCGCCAGTGCGGAGGGCCTCATAGGCGCGCACGGCGAGGTCAATGCAGTCAGGCGCCAAAATCATGCCACGGCAGCCGACGCGGAAGTTGTCGATCAGCTCCAGCCCGCCGCGCCCGTTGAAGATCGGGATTCGGCTTTCGGTGCGTTCGATCAGGCCGGCAATGTCCGTGACCGGCCCCTCGCCTTTGATCAGGCTGATGTTGGGATGAAGCGTGACGAGGTCGCGAATTTCATCCGACGTCAGGCCGCGTCCGAAAAAAGCCGGCGCGTTCTGGATCGCCACCGGCAGGTCGGTGGTTTCGGCAACGCGGCCGAAGAAACGGATGTACTCCGGCGCTCCGTAGGATCCGACCGGTGGCGGCTGCAGGATCACCCAATCGGCGCCGACGCTTTCGGCGTGCCGCACCTGCGCGACCTGTTCAGCCACTGATGAGCCGAAAATGGTGAAGGCGAGCGGCACCTTGCCCGCGATATCCTCCGCCGTCCAATCCATGATCGTCCGCCGCTCGGCCTCTGTCAGTTTGGCAACCTCCGTCGCCAAGCCAAGCGCCGCCATGCCGTGCACGCCAGAGGCCAGGCAGATCTCGACTTGCCTGCGCATCGCCGCGCGGTCGAGTTTTTCCTGTTCGTCGAAGAGCGCGTAGAGAATGGCGTGAATGCCGTGGAAATCGTCAGGCCGGAAATTCGGCATCGGTCGGCCTCAATGGCTTTCGCGCGGAATGGCGTGGCCGCGACTGCCGACAAGGAAATCGAGGTCGGCGCCACGATCGGCCTGCAGCACGCGGTCGACATAAAGGCTCTGATAGCCTCCTCGCATCGCCGGCACAGGCGGCTGCCAGGATTCACGACGCCGCGCCAGCTCCTGTTCCGAGACTTCGAGATGCAGCTTCCGCGCCTCGACATCGAGCTCGATGATATCGCCGCTCCGGACCAACGCCAGCGGACCGCCGACAGCCGCCTCGGGCGCCGCATGCAGCACGACCGTGCCGAAGGCGGTGCCGGACATACGCGCGTCGGAAATGCGGATCATGTCGCGCACGCCCTGCTTGAGCAGCTTTTGCGGCAGCGCCATGTTGCCGACCTCGGCCATCCCCGGATAACCCTTGGGGCCGCAATTCTTCAGCACCATGATCGAGTTCTCATCGATGTCGAGCGCGGGATCGTCGACGCGCGCCTTGTAATCATCGATATCCTCGAAGACGACAGCGCGGCCGCGATGTTTCATCAGCGCCGACGAGGCCGCCGACGGTTTGATGATGGCGCCATCCGGCGCCAGATTGCCGCGCAGCACGGCGATGCCGCCTTGTTGCGTGAGCGCCTTGTCGCGCGGGCGGATGACCTCCGGATTGTCATTCCTGGCATCGGCGATGTTGTCGCGCACGCTGTTGCCGGTGACCGTCAGCGCATCGAGATCGAGCATGTCGGCGATCTCTTTCATCACCGCCGGAATGCCGCCAGCGTAGCAAAAGTCCTCCATCAGGAAGCGGCCGGACGGCATCAGGTCGAGAATGGTCGGCACGTCGCGGCCGTAATGGTCCCAGTCGTCCAGTGTCAGCTCGGTACCGACGCGGCCGGCAATCGCCAGCAGATGCACGACCGCATTGGTCGAGCCGCCGATCGCGCCATTGACGCGGATTGCGTTGGCAAAGGCTTCCTTCCTCAGGATGGCCGACGGGCGCAGATCCTCATTGACCATTTCGACGATGCGCCGCCCCGTCATGCGGGCGATGCGGTTGCGGCGCGCATCGACGGCGGGATAGGCGGCGTTGCCTGGCAGCGCCAAGCCGAGCGCCTCGACCATCGAGGCCATGGTCGAAGCCGTGCCCATGGTCATGCAGTGGCCGGGCGAGCGCGACATGGCACTTTCGGCGTTGGCGAAATCCTGCTCGCTCATCACGCCGGCGCGGACATCCTCGGAGAATTTCCAGACGTCCGTGCCGGAGCCGATGGCACGGCCCTGGAAGCGGCCGTTGAGCATGGGCCCGCCGGAGATGACTATCGCCGGCAGGTCGCAGGACGCCGCGCCCATCACCAGCGACGGCGTGGTCTTGTCGCAACCCGCCATCAGCACGACGCCGTCCATCGGATTGCCGCGGATCGCCTCCTCGACATCCATCGAGGCGAGGTTGCGAAACAGCATCGCCGTCGGCCGCAGATTGGATTCGCCGCACGAAAACACCGGGAACTCCAGCGGCAGGCCGCCGGCCTCCAGCACGCCCGCCTTGATGTGCTCGATCAGGCCGCGGAAATGCACATGGCAGGGCGTGAACTCGGAGAATGTGTTGCAGATGCCGATCACCGGACGGCCGTCGAAAGCGTCATCGGGCAGGCCGTTGTTCTTCATCCAGCTGCGGTGGATGAAGGCATCCTTGCCCTGCCCGCCGAACCAGTGCTGCGATCGTCTCTTGGTCATGATCTTTCCCGGAATTCAGGCGGGATGCTGCAGCTGGCTGAGCCCGCCATCGACGACGAGAGTGGCTGCGTTCATGAACGGGCACTCGTCGGAAATCATGAACACAGCGGCCAGCGCGATCTCGCGCGTCGAGGCGATGCGGCCGCCGGGATGCAGTGCCAGAGTGTTGGCGCGTGCCGCCGCCGGATCAGGAAAACTGTTCCAATAGTCGATCGCTTTCTGCGTCTCGACATAGCCGGGCGCCAGCGCGTTCACGCGCACGCCCTGCCCCGCATATTCGAGCGCCAGCGATTTGGTCAGCCCAAGCAGTGCGTGCTTGGCGACGGGATAGGGAAACGTGTGCGGAATGATGGTGAAGCTGTGCGTCGAAGCGATGTTGAGGATCGCGCCGCCACCACTTGCGATCATGCCCGGCAGCACCGCCTTGCTGCAATTCCAGGCGCCCTTGACGTTGACGTCGAAATTGCGGTTCCACTCCTCCTCGGTCGCCTCGAGCGGCGTCGAGAACAGATTCATCCCGGCATTGTTGATCAGCGCGTTGATCGGACCGATTGCGTCGCCTGCGTGTCTGACGGCGGCGGCAATCGCGGCCCCGTCGCTGATGTCGGCGGCGGCATGCCCGATATGGCCCTGCGGCGCGGCAAGGCCGGCGACCGTCTTGTCCAGCAGCGCGCCGTCGCGATCGACCAGGAACAGCTTTGCCCCCTCGGCAAGGCAGG
Source organism: Mesorhizobium sp. P2_F5 (assembly GCF_056403715.1). Classification (NCBI taxonomy): domain Bacteria; kingdom Pseudomonadati; phylum Pseudomonadota; class Alphaproteobacteria; order Hyphomicrobiales; family Phyllobacteriaceae; genus Mesorhizobium; species Mesorhizobium sp. P2_F5. The sequence goes on from NZ_JBFUEY010000004.1 coordinate 375,870, forward strand.
CCTGCGCAATGGCAAGCCCGATGCCTTGCGCGGCGCCGGTCAGGAAGATGCGTTTACCGGACAGGCGCTCAGCCATGGCTGTCACTCCACTGGAAGATGGTCAGCGCCGACCCAGTGCCGACGAACGCAGATTGTCGAGCAGCACCGCAAGCAGCAGGATCACGCCGCGCACAATGTATTGGTAGAAGGCCGGAATGTTGAGCAGGTTCATGGCGTTTTCGGCAATGCCCATGATCAGCACGCCGACGATGACGCCCGACATCGTGGCGCGGCCGCCGGCAAGCGAGACGCCGCCGAGCACGCACGCCGAGATGACGGAGAGTTCAAGCCCGACCGCCGCATTGGGCTGGCCCGACGTGATGCGCGAGGCCAAAAGGATGCCGGCGATGCCACAGACCACGCCTTGCAGCGCAAAAATCCAGATGCGCGTCCAGTCGACATTGACGCCGGCCAGCCGCGACGCCTCGGGATTGCCGCCAATGGCCAGCGTGTTCTTGCCGAACACGGTACGGTTCAAGACGAAGCCGAAGATGCCGAACAACACCGCCAACACCCAGATCGGCGTCGGTATGCCGAGCAGCTTCGACAGCGCCAGCTGGTAGAAATCCGGGCTGTTGATGCCGACGGCACGGCCGTCCGATGCAATCAGCGCAAAGCCGCGCACGATCTGCATGGTGGCAAGCGTCGTGATCAGCGCGTTGATGCGGAATTTGGCGATGACGACGCCATTGATGAAGCCGACGAAGGCGCCGCAGGCAATTGCCGCCAGCAGGCCGAGCAGGATCGAGCCGGTGTAGTTCGATGCCATCACCGCGACCATGCCGGCAAAGGCAACGATGGAGCCGACCGAGAGGTCGAAGTCACGCGCGGCGAGGCAGAACATCATGGTGCAGGCGACGATGCCGACGGTGACCACCGACTGCAGCAGGCCGAGCATGTTGCGGTCGGTGAGGAAGTTCGGCACCAGCAACGACACCAGAGCGAAGGCGACGATGAAGATGACGACGAGGCCCTGTTCGCCGAGCAGGATTTTCTTCAACTGGTCGGTCATGGCAAGATCCTCAGGAAGCGATCGCGTCGGGTGTTTTCTGATCGGGAAGAGCAGCGGCCAGGATCGCTTTTTCGGCGAACTGGCAGCGCGTGAGTTCGGCACTGACGCGCCCGCCGCACATCACCAGGATGCGGTCGCAAATGCCCATCACCTCCGGAAGTTCGGACGAGACGACGACGATCGCCATGCCGTCCTCGGCAAGCTGGTAGAGCAGTTCGTAGATTTCCGACTTGGCGCCGACATCGATACCGCGCGTCGGCTCGTCGACGATGAGCACCCGCACGCCCTGCTCCGACAGCCAGCGGCCGAGGATGACCTTCTGCTGATTGCCGCCGGACAGGTTGATGATGTCCTGCTTGCGCGACGGCGTGCGTACCTTGAGCTTGTTGATGAAGGTCTCGGCGGTGGCGATCTCGCTGGCGCGGTTGAGCACACCGAAGCGCGTGTGGTGGCGCCGCGACGAGATGTTGATGTTTTCCTCGATCGAGCGGCCCTGGATGATACCGTCATGTTTGCGGTCTTCCGAACACAGCACGATTCCGGCGCGGATCGCGTCATGCGGATCGGTGGCATGCACGACCTTACCGTCGACACCGATGGCGCCGCCCGAGCGCGGGTCGGCACCGAATACCAGCCGCATCAGTTCCGAGCGCCCGGCGCCGATCAGGCCGAAGAAGCCGACGATCTCGCCTGCCTTCGCCTCGAAGCTGGCCGGGGTCTTCAGCTTTGCCCCTGAGAGGCCTTCGACCTTCAGCCGGACATTGCCGGATGGGCGCGGACGAAAACCCCAGATGTCGGAAATTTCGCGGCCGACCATTTCCGCGACAACCTGGTCGCGGGTGACATCTTTCAGTGAGGCGTGATGCGCGGCAAGCTTGCCGTCACGCAGCACGGTCAGGCTGTCGCAGAGCCGGAACACTTCGTCGAGTCGGTGCGAGACATAGATGATGACCTTGCCCTCGCCACGCAGGCGGTCGATCAGGGCAAACAGGATTTCGCTTTCGCGCGACGACAGCGACGACGTCGGTTCGTCCAGCGCGATGACGCGCGCATCGAGCATGATCGCCTTGGCGATCTCGACCATCTGGCGCTCGCCGATCGACAGCGTCTTGACCTTGCGGCTGATGTCGATGTCGATGCCGGCCGATTTCAGCTTGGCGCCGACATCGTCCCGCATCCTGGCGCGGGCGATGATGCCGGCGCTGGCGGGAAAGCGGCCGAGGCTGAGGTTTTCCGCGACAGTCAATTCGGGGACGAGCTGCAGTTCCTGGTGGATGACGATGACGCCATTGTCGAAGGCATCCCTTGTCGATGAATAGGCCTGGACCTTGCCGTCGATGCTGATTTCGCCTTCGTCGGCATGCTGGTCACCGGACAGGATCTTGATCAGCGTGGATTTGCCGGCGCCGTTCTCGCCCATCAAGCCGTGCACGGCGCCCTTGTCGACGCCGAAGGAGACGTCAGACAGCGCCTTGACGCCCGGATAGGTCTTGGTGATGCGCGAGAAATCGAGAAAGGACACGGACGCCAATCCTTCTGCGTGATGCCAAACAGGCGGCGGCTATGAGCCGCCGCCTGTTTGTACAGGGAGGATTATTCGATGCCGAGACCCTGGCGGACCGTCTGGTAGTCGTTGCGCTTGGCGAGCGCACCGGCGGTCAGGATCAGCTTCTCGGGTTCCTTGTTGTTGGCGACCCAGTCATACATGTTGAGCGCCGTCTCGTAGCCGTGACGCTTCGGCGAGATGATCACCGTGCCGACAAAGCCGGTGGCGGTCGGCTTCTTGAACTCGTTGATCGCCGAATCCGCGCCACCGATTCCGACGCCGATCATGCCATCGGCCGGAATGCCGACGCTCTCGGAAGCGCGCACCGCGCCCAGTACGGCTTCGTCATTGAGGCCGAAGGAGACCCACTTCTTGATGTCGGCATGGGCATTGAGCACCACTGTCGCCGCATTGAGCGCAGCCTCGGTGTCGGTCTTGGCCTGCGGGGCGTCGAAAATGTTCTCGGCCTTGAAGCCATTGGCCTTCAGCACCGAAATGGCGCCTTCGACACGGTCGACGGCGGTCGGCAGCTGGTCATAAGAGACGCGGATGGCGCCGACCTCGTCGGCCTTCCAGCCGCGCGCCTTCATTTCGTCGACGATCGCCTGGCCGACGGCCTCGCCGATCTTGGTCGCCGAAATGCCCATATGCGGCACGTCTTCCAGCGCCTTGCCATCTGCGCCAACGAGGCGATCATCCACAGTCATCAGCTTGAGATTGTTGGCGGCGGCCTTGGCGACGATGCCGGGGCCGAGCTTCACATCCGGCGTGCAGACGATGAAGCCCTGCGCGCCCTGCGCGCCGAGGTTGTCGATGGCCGACATCAGCTTCTCACCGTCCTCGGCGCCGATCTTGACCAGGGTAAAACCCTTTTCCTTGGCGGCCTGGTCGGCGAATTTCCATTCGTCCTGGAACCACGGCTCTTCCGGCTGTTTGACGATGAAACCGATCTTGGTGTCCTGAGCATATGCAGCGATGGTCGTGACGGACAGCACGGCAAGCGCGCCCGCGACGAGCGCGGTCTTCAAAAGTCGCATGATTACCTCCCAGCGATAGGCCGGGCGCTCAGGCCCGGGTGCTGGAGTCTCTAATTGTTTTTATCATACTCGTCAATTGATCTGGTATGATAATTAAGCTACATGCTCTGACCAGGGATCGCTGGCGCAAATCATCCGCATCCGGTAAGGCCGGACCGGTTGTGCGAGATCAGCGGTTTCGCCGCCTTGGAGGAGGGCTGAGGTGACCGAGACTTCGAAGAAGGCATCAGGCGACACGCCCACCCGCCGCCCGCGCGTCATGCCCGATGTGATCAAGGCAATCGCCTCCGACATCTTTTCCGGACGCTATCCCGCCGGCTCGTCCCTGCCGACCGAAAACGAACTCGGCGTCGAATATGGCGTCAGCCGTACCGTCATCCGCGAAGCGCTGAAGGTGCTGGCCGCCAAGGGGCTGGTGCTGTCGCGGCCGCGCATCGGCACGGTTGTATGTGAACAGGACAACTGGAACATCATCGACCCGCAGGTGCTGGCCTGGCATGCGCCACACGCGCTGGACGACAAGCTGTTCGACGCCATCCTCGAAACGCGCCGCGCAATCGAACCGCTGGTCGCCGAACTTGCGGCGACGCGCGCGACACTGCAGGAGATCGCCGACCTTGAAGCCGCATGGCGCGGCATGGCCAACGCCGGCGAGGATCTCGTCACCTTCTCGCGCTCGGACATCACCTTCCACCAGATCGTCTATGCCGCGAGCCACAACCCGATCTTCCGCCAGATCGGCAATCTGATCGACACCGGGCTGAAATTCTCGCTGGAAGCAACCGCGACCATCTCGCTCGACCGGCGCATGGAAGCGGTCGCGGCGCACCGCGAAGTCGTCGAGGCGCTGCGCATGCGCGATGCCGCGGCGGCGCGTGCGGCGGCAGGCCGGATTCTCGACCTTGCGGCGCGCGACCTCGTCAGCGCCAAGAAACTCAAGAACAACTGAGACCAGCATGAAAATCATCTCGCTCACCACCTACATCGTTCCGCCGCGCTGGCTGTTCCTGAAGATCGAGACCGATGCCGGCGTCACCGGCTGGGGCGAGCCTGTCGTCGAAGGCCGGGCGCTGACGGTCGAGGCGGCGGTCAAGGAGCTCGGCGATTATCTCATCGGCAAGGACCCGCGCCTGATCGAGGACCACTGGACGGTGATGCATCGCGGCGGCTTCTACCGTGGCGGGCCGATCCTGATGAGCGCCATTGCCGGCATCGACCAGGCGCTGTGGGACATCAAGGGCAAGGCGCTCGGCGTGCCCGTGCATGAACTGCTCGGCGGCAAATTGCGCGACACCATCAAGGTCTATTCCTGGATCGGCGGCGACCGCCCGGCGGAAGTGGCTGATGGCGCTAGGGAGGTGGTGGCGCGCGGCTTCCAGGCGCTGAAGATGAACGGCACCGAGGAACTGCAGATCGTCGACAGCCATGACAAGATCGATGCGGCTGTCGAACGCGTCGCCGTGGTTCGCGAAGCAGTCGGCCCCAACATCGGCATCGCCGTCGATTTCCACGGCCGCGTGCACCGGCCGATGGCCCGCATGCTGGTCAAGGAACTGGAACCCTACCGGCTGATGTTCATCGAGGAGCCGGTGCTCAGCGAAAACCGCGAGGCACTGAAGGAGATCGCAGCACTCGGCTCGACGCCGATCGCGCTCGGCGAGCGGCTCTACAGCCGCTGGGATTTCAAGTCGGTGTTCGAGCAAGGCGCGGTCGACATCATCCAGCCCGATCTGTCGCATGCCGGCGGCATCACCGAATGCCGCAAGATCGCGGCGATGGCGGAAGCCTATGACGTTGCGGTGGCGCCGCATTGCCCGCTCGGACCGATCGCGCTTGCAGCCTGCCTGCAGCTCGATGCCGTCAGCTACAACTGCTTCATCCAGGAACAGAGCCTCGGCATCCACTACAACGCCGCCAACGACCTGCTCGATTACGCCGCCAACAAGGACGTCTTCCGCTACGAGGACGGTTATGTCGCCATCCCCGATGGCCCGGGCCTGGGCGTCGAAATCGACGAAGACTACGTCAAGGAGCGGGCCAAGGAAGGCCACCGCTGGCGCAACCCGATCTGGCGCCACAAGGACGGTTCCTTCGCCGAATGGTAGCCCGGCCGATCTTGCGGCCAGGCCGTTACGACTTCGAGCTCACTTCCGCGACGGCGCAAGCGTAACGCAGGCCTCTGACGTCAGCAGCCGGAAGGTGAACGTCTCCTGCAGATAGAGTTCGACGCTCGTGCTGGAATGCGAGAGGTAGCCGATCGACAAGTCCTGCCCGATATCGAGCTCGAAATCGCCGCCGCGTGTGGACAGCACGAACCCGCCTTCGATGGCCGGCGCCCAGATGATGCCGCCGTCGACCATGCGCTCGATATGGTGGAAGACCGGATAGCCCTCGTCGCTGCCGCCGCTGACGGCCGTGTAGGCCGCAGCACCCAGCACCAGCGCATAGGGGCCATTGACGCCGGCAAGTCGCAACTGGCTGACCGCCTGGGCGACCGCTTCCGGATAGGCCATCACCTTGGCCGGCAGTGCCACGACGGGATTGCTGGTGCCTTCACGAAGGCCCTGGATGCCGGCGGCGGCGTAGCCGTCGAACACCGAGCGATCCTCGGCAAAGGCAATCTTGCGCGCCGCTTCCTTCACCGCGGACCAGTCCGAATCCGTGGCACCCCGTTCGACATCGTCGATGGCCTGGCGTGTCAGTTCGAACGGAACGCGCAGCTCGACCAGCGCCTGCACCTCGCGCTGCACTGACTGAACCCCCTCGCCCGGGCCTGCGATCTGCTTGAGATGGCCGGTGCCGACAGACGAAAGCTCAAAACCTTTCGGGCCGACGACATCGATCACGCGCCGAGCCGCCAGATGGCGCTTGAGGGTGCGCGATGCCTCGTCCTCGATCTGCGCCCAAGCGCCGTCGGAAATGGGAGCGAGTTCCCGATAAAGAGTGTTCATGTCTGCCTCACATCCTTGAGAGATCCGATACCGAGTGAACCGTCGCGCGGGCGCGACTGGGTTTGATCCGTCGCCTCGGGTTGGGCCGCGGGCGGAGCGGCGGCAGCATCCGCCGCAGCAGCGTCGAGAAAAGTCGCCGACGGCACAAAAAACAATGTGCCGGTCACCGCGCGGCTGAAATCGAGCAGCCGGTCGTAATTGCCGGGCGGACGGCCGATGAACATGTTTTCCAGCATCTGCTCGATGCGGCGAGGCGAGCGGGCATAGCCGATGAAATAGGTGCCGAACTCGCCCTTGCCTGCATCGCCGAACGGCATGTTGTCGCGCAGGATTTCCAGCTCTTCGCCATCCTCGGTGATCGACGTCAGCGCATTGTGCGCCGATGTCGGCTTCACCGCATCGTCCAGTTCGATGTCGGAAAGCTTGGTCCGCCCGATCATCTTTTCCTGCTCCGCCACCGGCACCTCGTTCCAGCGCGCCAGGTCGTGCAGGTATTTCTGCACGATGACGTAGCTGCCGCCGGCAAAGTCAGGATCCTCCTCGCCGATGATGGTGGCATCGATCGCGCTCTGATCCACCGGGTTCTCGGTACCATCGACGAAACCGATCAGATCGCGATTGTCGAAATAGTTGAAGCCCTGCACCTCGTCCGTCGTGGCAACAGCGCTACCAAGCCGCGCCATGATCTGCGTTGCCAGTTCGAAGCAGAGGTCCATTCGCGCCGCACGGATATGAAACAGCAAGTCGCCCGGCGTCGAAACAGCGTGATGCTGACCGCTGATCTCACGGAATGCATGCAGATCTCTAGGCTTTGGGGTTGCAAACAACCGGTCCCACGCGTCGGAGCCAATTGCCATGACACAGGACAACCCGCCCTCGAGGTCGCGGAAGCCGACCGCTCGCTTGAGCGCGGAAAGATCGGCACACAAGCCGCGTGCGGTCGCGTCGTGTTCAGGGCCGGATTTGAGCGTAACGACAAGAAAGATCGCGGCCCGCGTCAAAAGGGCGACGACCGGTTGCGAAACAACGGCTGGCAAACTGGACTCCATGCTTGATCCGTTCGGTATCCTCCGACGCGGAGCCTGAATCAAGCAGCATCTCAATCAGGCCGGTTCAGAGGATTTGGCGCTTGCGCCCGCCCTCGACGATAAGGTATTCCCGCCGCAATGGGCATCCCTCCAAGAGAGAGGTCGGAAGGATTTTTGTCCGACGGCCTCACGATGCGCCCTGCCCTTCGATTGCCGGTATCGCGGGCAGGTCCGACAGAGCGAAGCGGGTTGCGACAAGCAGCGGCGTCGAATTTCTCGATGCATGGCACGAGAACAATGTCTGCAAGTAAATGCAACCGGAAAGACATAGTTTTACTAGGGGCGGTTGCTTGCAAGCATCGTATCGGTTGATGCCTTTGACATCCAATCCAAAGCAATCGCCGTTCATGGAACATGACGGAAATCCGTTTTCATCGACCTTTTCTTGACGCAGGCTGCGTCGGCTTTTCCGTGTCGCCCGCTGGCTGCGTGAGCGTTCGCAACGCCAGAGTCCCCGCCACACCACCATCGAATTCTGTCGGCCAACAAAATGCAATCAGCGCGTTGATCCAATTGGATTTTTTATGCTCCTGGGCCAAAAAGCAAACTCGACCTGAAATGGTTCGTTCTTCGCGATTTGGGCCGCTTCGCTGCGGTGATGCAACCCATTGATTTATTTATAAATTTTATGAAAAGTTTACGCGTTAACTACCTATTAACGTATCGCTTAACTTTCCCCACTATTTACTTAGAATACTTCGAAATGGGTAATTTCCGCGATGCGCGACGTTTCAAAAAAGTCTCAAAGGGGTAAGGGCGCGATCCGCGAAGCGGATACGCGGCGCCCCGAGGCGTCCGCAGCAGGTGAGGCTTCCCATCCCCGCTCGCTTGGCGAGACCGGACCTGCAGACGCGACAACCGGCGCGCAGCTCCCCGCCCTGCCGACGGTTGTACTCGGCGGCCTGCCGATCACCGTCATCGACCGGCAGGACGCCGCCCGTCTGATGATCGCGTCGGCGCGTGGGCATCTGCCCAACACCCGCCCCTATTATTTCACCTCCGCCAATGGCGATGTCATCGCCCAGGTGGGGCAGAACACGGAAGTCGCCCGGCTCTTTCGCCAGGCCGACCAGATCTTCGCCGATGGCCAGCCGCTGGTTTTTGCCTCGCGCCTGCTGTGCAGCGTGCATCTGCCGGAGCGGGTCGCCACCACGGACCTGTTCCATGATGTGGCCAGGCTCGCCGAACAGGAAGGCACGACGTTCTACCTGCTTGGCTCGACAGAGGCGGAGAACAACACAGCTGTCGCCCGCATCAGCGCCAAATACCCTCGCCTGCGCATCGCCGGAAACTGTCACGGCTTTCTGGCCGGCCAGGCGCTTGAAAGGAAACTCGACGAGATCAACGCGCTAGCGCCCGACATTTTGTGGCTGGGCCTCGGCGTGCCGCGCGAGCAGATCTTTGTCCGCGATTATGCATCGCGGCTCCACAATGTTGGCGTGATCAAGACGTCGGGCGGGCTTTTCGACCATATTGCCGGCAAGGTCCGGCGCGCACCGCTATGGGTGCAAAAGGCTGGCTTCGAGTGGCTCTGGCGTGTGATGATGGAGCCGCGCCGGCTTTTCTGGCGCTACTTCACAACCAGTCCCCGCGCCGTCTATGCCATGTTGAGGTACTCCAAATGACGGCCGAGCATCACAATAGTCCGCTGCCCGAAGGGACCGATGCCGAGATCGCCATCGTCGGCGCCGGACTTTCCGGCACCATTGCGGCGAATGTGCTCGCACGGGCCGGTTACAGCGTCATCTTGATCGATCGCCATTCGGTCTTTCCCAGGGAGTTCCGTGTCGAGAAAGTCTCCAGCGACCAGGCTGAAAAACTGCGCCGGCTTGGCCTTCTGGACAGGCTTTCGACGGCGGCCGTGGTCTTCGACGACATCGTCAACATTCGCAGGGGGCGTATCCTCGACCGCACGCACGCGCGCCACTACGGCATTTTCTACGATGACCTCGTTGCCGCCATGCGCGCCGAACTGCCCGAAAACGTTCGCTTCATCTCCGGCCGCGTCAACGGGCTGGAGACAGGAGCGGACCGCCAGCGCGTGTCGATCCTCGACCATCACGACGTGACGGCGCGGCTGCTCGTGCTGGCCACCGGCATGGGCGATATTCTGAAGCGCGACGTCGGTATCGAGCGCCACTTCGTTCACCAGAAGCAGTCGCTGACCTTCGGCTTCAATCTGCGCCCGGTGGGAACAAGCGCCTTCAAGCACCCGGCCGTCACCTACTACGGCGAGCGGGTCTCCGACGGCATCGATTACCTGACCCTTTTTCCCGCCGCCGACGTCACGCGCGCCAATCTGTTCGTCTTCCGCGATCACCGTGATCCCTGGGTGAAGGCGCTGCGCGAACGTCCCCGGGAAACGCTCATCGAAACACTGCCGGGGCTGCTTAAGACATTCGGCGATTTCGAAGTCATCAACCGGGTCGACAGCTGGCTCACCGACATCACCGTGGCGCAGAACTGTGTGCGCAATGGCATCGTTTTGATCGGCGATGCCTATCAGACCTCTTGTCCGGCCGCCGGAACCGGCGTCAGCCGGCTGCTTACCGATGTCGAGCGGCTGTGCACCGTGCATGTGCCGGACTGGATGGCTTCGCCCGGCATGGCGGCGGCCAAGATTGCAACGTTCTACGACGATCCGGTAAAGCTGGCGATGGACGAACACGGCCTGCATATGGCTGATTTTCGCCGCAGCCTGACCATCGACACGGACCTGCGCTGGCGCGCGCGCCGGCAGCTTCATTTCAGCCGCCGCCGCGTCATGCAGAGGATCGACGCTCTGAGCCCCGCCTTCGCCGCCAGGCTGCGGAGTTTCAGAAAGCCCCGTATCGAAGCCGCGACCTAAAACAGCTCTATCTTTGTTTTTGAGCAATCCCCCAGGGAAAGCGCTACGCGCTTTTCCCCGGGGACCCGCTTCACACTTTTCCTGTAATTGTTCTAGGAACCGGCCGCCTCGTCGCTGGGCGCTTGCGGCAGCGCGGTGCGGCCAGACTTGGGCTTCTTGCCATGCGACCCGACCAGCCGCCGCGCCAGCGCCTTGGCCGCCGGCAGTTTCTCGACGGTCATGTGGGCGGCATAGCCGAGCGGGCTGCCGGCCCTGAAAATCTGCCACATCGGCGATGGCCGGCCACCGAAGGTAATCTTGTAGGGTTCGTCTCCAATCGTGAAATCGAGCGAATGGTCGCCGCGCTCGATGCAGTCACGGGCGATCTGTTCGAACATCAGGCTGCCGATCGACTGCTTCCTGTAACCCGCCTCGTCAAAGCCGCCGAGAATGACCAGCAGCGAGCCGCGATGTGCGAGACCGAGCGCGCCGGCGATCGCCCGATCGTCCATCCAAAAGGTGTAGGTGCGGGCAAAGCCGCCACATCCCTCGGCCGCCACGGCCATATAGAACTCGAAATAGGACGGCGACTGCAACAGGTCGGCCGGGCCGTCGCTGCCGTCGAAACGCTTGCCGCGGTACAATTTGAGGGCATCGAATGTCGTCCGGATGGCATCGATACTATCCGAACATTCAAAACGCGCCTGGCCCATCCGGCCGAGCTGCCGCGACTTCTTGTCGAGTTCCTTGCGATAGGAACTGTCGAGCTGATGTTCGCGCCACGCCGCGAATGTCGTCTCCAGCTTGCTGGAATAGGCGCTCATGCCCATGCTTTCGCGCTTGTCGATGCCAAACAGGCGCTCGATTGGCAGCGAGCGATCGGCCAGCTTGCCGATACGCAGCAGATCATAGGGCTTCAGATGTTTTCGGATGGCAGCCACAGTGCGGCCGTCTGCAACGATACGCGAAAACGTCTCCTCGTCGGCGACCGGCGATATGTAGTCGGAAACACGCATGTCGGCGAATTCCACGACTTTCAAAAGCGTATAGCGACGCCTGACCAGCGGCAGGACCATCGCCAGTCTTCCGGCTGTGCGCACGACGATGATCAGCGGCGTGGCCGCACCATGCCCGACGATCTTCTCGTACAGCAGGGCTAGCCAAATGGGGTGCTGAAAAGCGGTCGCGGCCGAGCTGGCGAAAAGCTCGGCATATTCCTTCGAACGAAAATCGAACGAATCCTCGACTGTGACTTCAAACATTTATGGTCCGAACCGGCTGGGCATGGTCTATCGACGCTGTCTTGCGTTCCACGTCAAGGTCAACCGCATGGAATGTTAGGAACTTGGTATATACGGGGCCTCGAGTGCTGATTGCATATCTGTCGTCAATCCAGCATTCGTTGGCAGGCCGGCAGGGTTGGTCAAGATCTTCCCCTAAAGCGGATGGCCAGACTTCCAAGTAACCGCAAGGTAAGTTTTTTCAGTCAGTCATTTGTTTTTACCGGTCATTGCTTTTCAAATGTCCAGGCCGGGTCCCGATACAATCGCGAACTGGTACGACATGCTGGCGATCGACGTCATTGTTCCGCAAACTACCCCGCGCCCGTGGCAGAAGATTGTCATCGAGCGGCTGCGATCGAACGGCCACGATGTCGCTGTGCTACAGCAGCCGGGAACGGCAGGCTGGCCAGGGTCGGCCAAAGCCGCCTTTGCTTTCGAACAGCGCTTGTTTCGGCGCCACCGTCCGAATCTGGCTGCGGCGCTGAACGAGATTCCGGTCCAGCCCACCGGCCGGCCCGCAGCGCTCAGGCTGGACCTTTCCGGCAATGCGCCGCGATCCGATGTTCCAACCATTGGCCTCCTGTTCGACGGATCTCGGTCCGATCTTGCCGTGGCGACAGCGATCGCGGCCGGAAGGCTGCCTGTGATCGAGGCCGTCCTTGATGGAAAAGTGGTCGGCCGGGCACGGCCGATGGTGGACAAGCGGGAATCGGTGGCGCTCGGCACGGAAGATGTGCTCGCACGCGCCATCACGCTGGTCGTCTCGCTCGCCAAGGCTTTTGCCGACGGCCGGCCCTTGCAGAGCGAATCGTCGTCTGAAGCTCGCAGCGCTCCGGTAACGCAATTCCTGCCCGCCTATCTCGGTTCGGCGCTGCCGCGGCTTGGCCGTGAAATCATCCGGCGCGTCAGCTATCGCCACGCGCATTGGCGGGTCGGCTACCGCTTTACCGATGCTCCCGGTGTCGCCGAAACCGGCAGGCTTGGCAACGGCTGGTCGGTCCTGCCCGACCCGGGCGATCATTTCTACGCCGACCCGTTCCCGTTCGAATGGCAGGGCCGGTCGTTCCTGTTCGTCGAGGACTATCCTCACGCCACCGGCAAGGCTGTCATCTCGGTCGTTGCGTTCGATGCGAATGGCGTTCCCGAGGCGCCACGCGTGGTGCTGGAGGAACCGCACCACCTCTCCTATCCCCAGGTGTTCGAGCGCGAGGGGGCAATCTGGATGCTTCCCGAGGCCAGTGCCAGCGGCAAGCTCACCCTCTATCGCGCGTCAGTGTTCCCCGACCGCTGGACCGCCGAGACGGTGCTGGTCGAGGGCGAGATTTCCGACGCAACGCTGCTCGAGCATGACGCGCTGCTCTGGCTGTTCGCCACTGACCGTGACGGCTACGGCAGCACCTCCGATACGCTGGTGGTGTTTTCGGCTCCCGCCCTCACCGGCCCCTGGACGCCACACGCCGGCAATCCGATCCTGATCGACCACCGCGCGGCACGTCCGGGCGGCGCTTTCGTTCGCAGCCCGGACGGACGCGTCGCCCTTCCCGTTCAGGATGGAACGCTCGGCTATGGCGGCGGCCTCAGTCTGTCCGAACTGTTGCAGCTCGACCGGCGGACGGTGCGGCTTTCAGCACCCCGGCCGATCGTCGCCGACGGCGACTGGCCATACCCGAAAATCCACACGCTCAACCGAGCCGGCAGGTTGGAAGTGATCGACGGGATCGCAGCCGTGCGAAGGCGTTCAGGAAAGTAGTAGCGCCTCGTAGCTGGCACACATCTGGGCGGGCGAGTACTTGTCCTTGAGCCGCCGCCCGGCGCCCGAAAGCCTGGCCGTCAGTTCCGGCCCGGCGATCAATTCGGCCATCCCCTCGGCCATGCCGGCGGCGTCGGCCTCGACGAAGATCGCAGCCGGTTCGCCGTCTTGCGCGGTCAGCACCTCGCGCATCACCGCAAGATTGCTCGCCACCACCGGCAGGCCGGAAATCGCCGCTTCGACACAGGCAAGACCGAAGGTCTCGCTCGTCGACGGGAACGCATAGACATCGCCCGCCGCCAGGAATTCGAAAATCTGTACCGGCGGAACTTCGCCGACCAGGTGCAACCGGTCCGCCACACCCCGCTCCCTGGCAAAGGTGACGAGCGTCTCCAGTTCCGGTCCGACGCCGGCAAGCGCTACATGGATGTCGGACAACCGCTCAAGTGCCCCGACCAGCGCGATCTGGTTCTTCGACCGTGTCAGCCGTCCGGACGACACGGCAAGCCACGCATTGCCTGGCAAGCCGAAGCGAGCACGCGCCGCCGCCTTGTCGAATTGCTCGCGCGGCGCCGGAACACCGTGATCGATGCGATGGAGGCGCCGCCGGTAGGCTTGCGGATAATGATCGAATTGCGCCTCGGTCCAGGCCGAGTTGACGATGTTTGCGTGGTAAAGGCCGGTCACGCCCATCAGCTTGTCGATCTGAGAGAGCAGGCCCATGGTGCCCTTGGTCTGCGGTGCGCCGCTCTGGTTGGCGACGATGTGCCTGACCCCGGCCAGTCGGGCGCCGATCGTGCCGAAGATGTTGCCATAGTGCTGATAGGTGATGACGGCGTCCGGCCGCGCCTTGCGCAGATAGCTCACCAGCCCGATGGTTGCCCGGATCTGTCCCGGCAAGCCTTTTGGCGGTTCGGTAAGAATGAAATCGGCGCTGGCGTCGTGGTCGAAGGCGTCGGTCTTCCGGTACATGAAGACGGTGCGGACATCATGGCCACGCGCCCGCAATCCTTCCCCCACCATGTCGGAAACGCGTTGCGCGCCGGCCGCCTCCGCCTGCGTCTGGACCTGCACGATCTTCACGTACGGTCTCTAAGCACCGGGCGGGAAACGGCTGCCGCCTTGCCCGCCGCGAGGCCGAAGATGGACGGGTTTATGCCTATTCGACGCCGTGCGATCGACACTGCGATGGCAGTCCAGGCAATGACCGTTGCGGCGATGGTGACCGCCGCGCCGACCGGCCCGAAATAGTAGGTCGTCGCGGCCGTCGCGGCGAGCCCCAGCACGTTGACGACGACCAGCACCTTGAACAGCGCATGCTGCAGGCCGGTCAGTTGCAGCAGTATCTCGATCGGGCCGCAAGCGGTTCCGAAGGTCGCGCCGATGCCGAAGATGACGAGCGTCGTGCGCATGGTCGGCGTGTCATAGGCCGGATTGAAAATGGACAGGATGAAGCCGCCGAAAAGCCAGAACGCCGCCAGCACGCAGAGCGCAATGGCAAAGCTGCCAAGTGCCGCAAGGCTGGTGATGCGCTGCACATGCGCCCTGTCGCCGCTGTAGAAGGCGCTCGAAATCTGCGGCGCCAGCGCCTGGTTGATGCCGTTGAGCGCCAGCGCCACGAACCGCGTCGTCCGGTCCGCCACGAAGATTGCGCCGGCCGGCACCGGCCCCAGGATCATGGCCACGAGCAAGGTGCTGACTTGGCCGAGCGCCGGCGGCAGTGAGGTGACGCCCCACAGGCCAAGCGTCACCGTCTTGAATTCCTGCTTTTGCGCTGGGCTAAGCGGACCGCGCTCGGCGCGCGACGTGTCGCGCAGCAGGGACAGCGTTTGCGGCACCACCGAAAGGAGGAGCAGCCCCGCGGTCAGGTAGGTCGCCTCCACCGCGCTGACGCCGACATGCATGAAGCGAAAGCAGAGAATGGCGGCAATGGTTGCCGCCCGCCATATGATATCGCGCGGCAACAGGCCGTAAATGAGCGCATTCTTGGCGCGGAAGGCGCCGGAGGTGAATTCCGACCAGCCGAGCGAGAATGACAGCACCGCGGCAGCCAGGCACAGCGATAGCCATTCGGGCGTGCCGCCGCCGACGAACGGCAAAAACCCCGCCACCAGGATGAGCAGGCTGGAGACGACAAGGCCGAGCAGCGCCACCAATATTGCGCGCGCCATCATGCCATGCGCCGAATTGAGGTCGCCGAGGCCGGCATATTGCGGCCAGAACCTGAGCACAGTGCTCTGCTGGCCGACCGATGCAAAGAAAGAAACCAGGCTGGCGCCGGCATAGGTGGCGCTGTAGAGGCCGAACTGCCGCTCGTCCATCACCATCGCTACGGCCACGAACATCAGGAACGACAGGCCGGCACTGGCGAGCTTGATCACACCCGCGACCGCCCCGCTCCTGGCGAGCGCGGGGATGGACATGCGCATGTCGGCTGCCGGATTGCCGCTCCCAGCCATTGCGGCTTTGTTGTCGCTTATGTTGTCATCCAAGATCGGCTCCTGTGACGATCGGCAATGGCCTTGCCCCCGCGGCAGCCGAACCGACCCTGAAACCTGTCCCTGAATAGAACAAAAACTCCCGCATGCGCCAGCCCCGAACGCGACGAATGGTTACTGGCACACCTGCATACAAAGGTGAAACGCTTTGGTAACCTTAACGAAAGGCTAACGATAATGGGGAATAGTGCGAGGTGTAGAGTGACGTGACTCTGCAGAGGAAAAATGATGAGTCCTGCCGGCATCGACGATCGCACGCTTCCACCGTTGTTTGATATCGCAGCGCTGTGGGCGATTCTTTGGGGCCGCCGCCTGATGATTTTTGTCATTGCAGGTGCCGTGCTGCTGCTGACGGTGCTCTATCTCTTGGTGACCAGCCCGAGCTACACCGCAACGGCTTCGATCCTGATCGACCCGCGCGATTCGCGTTCCACCAATTTCAACAGCGTTCTTCCCGGCATCGGCTCCGACAGCGCCGCCATTGCCAGCCAGGTCTTCGTCATTGAATCGCAGGATCTGCTGGGCGACGTATTCGACGGTCAGAAGGTGGCGAGCGACCCCGAATTCTCGGGCCGCGGCCTGATATCGCGGCTGTTTTCCATATTCGGATCAGACCAGAAGGCCACGCGCGACGCGACCTTCAAGCGCTTTCAAAAAGCGGTATCGGTGGAGCGCGAAGGGCTCACCTATGTCATCAATGTCAGCTTCACCTCGAAATCGCCGGAGACGGCCGCGCGCATCGCCAACGCCATCGTCGAACGCTACCGGACCGGCCTTGCCGGGGAACGCGAAGGCGCCAACAGCGATGTGAACTCCCTCCTCAACGACCGGATCAAGGGCCTGCAGAAGGACGTCAGCGACGCCGAACGCGCGGTCGAGGATTTCAAGACGACGCACAGGATCGTCGATCCGACCGATGGCGGCACGTTGCAATTCCAGCTCGACCAGCTGACGACGCAACTGATCACCGCCCAAGGCGACGCCGACCAGGCAAGGGACCGCTACAATCAGGCGCTTGCCGTCGGCAGCTCACCTGCCGGTCTCGCCAGGCTGGCGGAAATCCTGTCTTCCAACTCGGCCATCAAATTGCGCGACGACTACAATCAGCGCGCCGCCGAACTCGCCAATCTCGAAACCATGTATGGGCCGCGCCATCCGGCGATCGCGCGGCTGCGGTCCGAGCTTGAGCGGATGAACCGGCTCATGGGCGCCGAGGCCGACCGCATCAGGCAGCAGCTGAAGGCCAGCTACGATCTTGCCGCGCAAAATGTCGGCAAGTTGCAGGCGAAGCTCGAAGCCTTGCGCCAGCAGTCTTCCGACTCGAGCCTTGCCCAGGTGCAGCTGCGGCAGCTGGACTCCAAGGCCCAGGCCGCACGCGGCGTCCTCGACGACTATCTGAAGCGCGCCAAGGAAACCTCGCAGATGGAGGGCGTCCAGACCTCCGAGGCGCGCACGATCGCCAAAGCTTCGCCGCCACTGCAGCCGACCTGGCCGAAGCCGGCCCTGCTCCTGCCGGTGAGCGCGGTTCTTGGCCTTCTTGCCGGATGCGGTCTCGCCCTGGCGTTCGGCCCGGTCCGCCGGCCCGAAGACGAACCGCAGGCGCCCAAGGAAGAAGTGGTGCCGGCGGTCCAGCCGAGGCAGGAGGCACCGCGTGTCGCTGCCCAGCCGGCTCCGAAGCCGGTTCCGGCCAGTCTGGGCGAATACCGCGTGCCGGCCGGCGGTACGGTGCTTTCAGGCATCAAGGCGATCAGGGCCTCGCTGTTCCAGGACGGCGACGAGGCGCTTTCGCGCGACGTGTTGAAGCTGATGCGGCAGATCATCCTGCGCCTTCACGACCATCCCAAACCCTTTGTGCTGGCCGTGTCCTCGACGCGCGGCAGCCTCGAGGCGAGGCTTGCCGGCGCATTGATCGGGATCAGCCTGCAGCGGGTCGAGCAGAACGTGCTGGTTGTTGAGATCGAAGGCCAGCCATCCAGTTCGACGGGCCATGGCCCCGGTATATTCGTCGACAGCGCCAGCGGCCTGCGAACCGCCATCTGCAGCCCGCAGGGGCAAAAAGGTGGACGGACCTTGGGCAACGTCCTGACCGAGGCCGGAAACGCCTTCGACTTCATCCTCGTCAGCGCCCCGGCGTTCAGCGAAAAGGCCTGGTCCCCGGAATTTTTCACGCAGGCCGATCTGACGCTGCTGGCGCTGAACCCCTCGGAGCAGGCAGCCGACGCTGCCGCCCTGTTGACGCAACGGCTGGGCGTCGCCCAGATCGGACGCAGTGCCACGTTGGTCATCGCACCGCAGACCGGGCAGCCGGCCGCGCGCACGCCAATGCAGCCTTCCGGCGCCGCCGATCGGCGCCGCGGTTCGGCTGCGAGGAGCTGATCCGTGCCGGCGGAGCGGACATCGCTGCCGGTGATGTCTCGGCGGCAGGTGCTCGCGCTGGCTGGCGGGGCTGTGCTCGCCACCCTCCCCTTCCCGGCCCACGCCACGACGACTGCGCGCAGCGTTCCATCGCGCGGCTTCAATCTTCCGGGATGGCTCGATCGCGAGGCAGGGACTGCTCCTGCCACTGCAACGCTGGAAAATCTGCGCCGGTCGGGGTTCGAAACCATCCGCTTGCCGGTGAACAGCGATCTTATCTCGGCCGGCGACCCGGCTGGGCTCCGCCGCATCCATGATGGCGTCGCCGACCTTGTCGGGCTGGGCTTTGCCGTTCTCGTCGACATGCACCCGTCCGCCGACCTTCACGCCGCCTTTGAGCGCGATCCGGCAGCCGCAAGCGAACAGGTCGTGCAGGCATGGACGGCCTTGCGTCCCGTCATTGCCGAGCTGCCGGCGGCTTCGGTCTATCCGGAACTGTTGAACGAGCCGCCGATGGAACGCGCCGTCTGGCTGGCGCTGCGCGACAGGCTTGCGGAGACCTTGCGCGCAACATGTCCGCGCCACACGCTGGTCTGGGGGCCGGCACGCTTCCAGGGCATATGGGAAATAGCCGATGCGCCGCCTCTGGCCGACGACAACCAGATCGCCGCCATCCATTTCTATGCGCCGACGGCCTTCACCCATCAATGCGAGAACTGGGATACGTCGCCGCTGGCGCGCATGGCCAATTTGCCCTTTCCCGCGACAAGGGAGACCCCTGCGGTCCGCGACCTCATTGCAAGATTGCGCGCTGCCGGCGACGAAGAAGCTGCTTCCCTGCTCGAGAACGAACTTTCGAACCCATGGACGGCGGCCGCGATTGCTTCGAACTTTGCCGAGGCCGCACGCTGGTCGGTGGCTCATGACTGCCCGGTGATGCTGAACGAGTTCGGCGTGCTCAATTTCTGCGTCGATGCGCAAAGCCGCGCGGCCTGGGTCCGCGCCGTGCGCGAGGCCGCCGAAGCCAACCATATCGGCTGGACCTATTGGGAGCTCGACCAGGGCTTTGGCTTCATCCCCAGCAGGCTGAGCCCGGAAGGGTTCGACGCCTCGATGATGGCTGCCCTCCTGGGCGGCGAGGCGGCCGGGCAATGAGCGTCACCAGCGCATATCCGCGGGCCGGGCTCAGCGCACCGAACGCATCGAGCGCCGAGGCTCTGCTGCATATCTCGATGGCGCTCATCGTCGTGGCGCTCGGCGTTTCGGCTTTTGCGGTGTGGACGCCGTTCGGGATTGTCGCGACGTTCATAGTGACGCTGATCGTTTCGAATGCGGTGCCTGCCGGCATTCCTGTCGTGATCATCTGCGCCTTTCTCTACCAGAACCTCATGGTGGCGTGGTACACGCCTTACATTCCCGACAACGATACGTTCGATGCGCTGCGCGGTACGAACTTCATCATCCTGATGACCGCCTTCTGCATCTTCCTTGCTGCGTCGTTCCAGCACCGCGTGCGCGCGCTGACCGAATTGCGCCCCTGGCTGCTGCTCAGCCTCGTGCTCTGCGCAACCATCACCTTCTATCTGGCGCTCGGAGCCGTGCATGGCGGCCCCAAGGACGCGGTCGTCTATTTCCGCAACACCATCACGCCGCTCGCCTGCTTCCACATCGCGGTGCTGGCCGCCGCCCTCTATCCGGTCGACCTGCGCAAGAGCATGCTCTGGCTCGGCACCGGCGCGGTCATCTACGGCTATGTCGAACTGACCTTCACGATGAATTTCCTCGGCCTCTTTCATGGCGACCTCTACATCGAACGCAACATCTCGCGGCAGATCGAGACCGGCGTGTGGGAGAAGGCGCTCAGGGAGACTGGCTTCGTTTTCCGTGGGCTCGAGGACGTGATGACGACGACCTTCTTCAACACGCCGTTCTTCAACGACATCCTGCCAAGTGTCTTTCGCATCGGCGGTCCGAACTTTCATTCGATCAGCTATGCCTATGCGCTCAGCATCATATCGGCGTGGCTGCTCTTCAAAGGCCGTTGGCTGCTGCCCATCGCCGCCTTGCCGCTGCTGCTCGTCATCGGCTCCAAGGGAGCGACATTCATGCTGCTCGTCGCGCTGTGCGTGCGGCTGTTCCACCGCCCTTCCCGCACCGGTCTGACGCTTGCCGGCGTCGTCGCCCTGGCCGTGGTCTGGACGACCGCGGCAATCGCCTATGGCGCCACCCATGGCGACTATCACGTGCTCGGCCTGGCGGCAGGCATACGCGACTTCCTCGCCAACCCGCTCGGCCAAGGACTGGGGCTGGGCGGCAATCTGTCGAGCACCAGCATCAATCTCAGCTGGTCGACCGCGCAAGCGGAAGGTGCTGCCTCCGTCCCCGTCGAAAGCGCAGTCGGCGTCATGCTCTACCAGATGGGAATTGGCAGCCTGGTCTTCTTCGGCTTCCTGGCGGCGCTCGCCATGGCGGCACGTCGGCAGTTGATCGAAACCGGCGATCCGGATTTCCTGTTCGGTTTCGTCGGCATTGTCACCATCTCGGCCAATGCCGTGCTGCAGGAAGAGGCATTCTACTCACCCCTCGCTCTCGCCTTCTGCCTGCTGCTCGTCGGTGTCTCGCTGGGCACGCGCTGGCGCGAGCTCGCAGTGCAAAGAGCAATTAAGGCCCGAACACCACAAGTTCGGTGAAGGTCAGGTCGCCCGGCGCCGGCGGGTTCGGGCCCTTGAAGTATTTTATCCCCCTGTTGGCGAAGTAGCGGCCGAACAGGCCAGGGATGGGCTCCTTGGCGTCGGCGAGGCAAAGCAGGATCCCCCGTCGCAAGACAAAACGCCCCACGGCGCCGGCATACCGGCTCAGATCCGCCAGCGAGCGGCAATAGACGATCTGGGCGCAGGGGATAAGACCATGCAGTATTCGGCGCGGCATCAAAACCAGCGGAGACGCCACCCCGTCGCAAATGCAGACCAGAGAGATGCAGCCCAGCGCGGCATGTTCCAGGACGATGTATCTTTCGCCGTCGGAGAGCATCGCCAATTCGGCAAGATCGGGACGAACCTCAAGCACCCGACACGACTTCCGCACCGAACTCAAGGCGGGCAGGAAGGCAAATTGTCCATGCGAAAAAAGCCGAAAGCCGAGTGCCTTGTTGGCCTTCAATGTCGCGGGCGCCGGCGAAATGTTCGTGAAGGTCACGTCCCTCCGCCTGAGGATCGCCCAAATCAACTTCATGGCCTGGGGACGGTATCCTTCGTCCACCGTCCAGCTTGAAATGTTGCAGCGTACCTCGTCGCCTTCCCGGCCAGGGAAGCGGGCGTATAGCGTCAGCACGACGCCAACGATCTGGCCAGCATTCTCCAAGGCAAAGCCGTATTGTGGAAAATCGGCGACAATGGGCCGTTGCGACAAACGGGCGAGCGCCCGCATCCAGTAGGTGCGGCCACGTTCTGGAAAACCCCGGAGCAGGCAATCGGCTACGCCGTCCCAATCACCCTGGTGAATTGGCCGGCAGCTAAGATCGGGAAGAAGGGTGCCAAGTGCTGCCATAGTCGACCCGTGAATACGATCAGATTACCAGACCCATTCACCCCCAAGACTGCCAATAACGCAGGACGATTAATAATCTGCTTTGTCGTCGGAAAATATCCCCGTTATGGCGCCCGACGATAGCCTGTCTCGGTGTCGATGGCAGCGTTGGCCAGGGCGTCATCTGCCCGCCGCGTGCCGACCTGCGTTCCTGCCGGAAAAAATGCAGCTGCCGAGAAATGTCCCTTCAAGCGCATTGTAGCCGTGATAGCCGCCGCCACCGCCGCCGGCCACCTCGCCTGCCGCATAGAGCCCGGGAACGGGCTCGCCATCGCCGTCGAGAACCTGCGAATTGAGGTTGGTGTGCAGGCCGCCCAGCGTCTTGCGGGTCAGGATGTTGAGGCGCACCGCGATCAGCGGCCCGTGCTTGGGGTCGAGTATCTTGTGCGGTTTGGTCACCCGGAAGATCTTGTCGCCGATGTAGTTGCGGGCGCCGCGGATGGCCGTGACCTGCGCGTCCTTTGTGTAGGCATGCTCGACCTCGCGGTCGCGCGCCACGATCTGCGGCTTGAGCCGGTCGTAATCGAGCAGATTGTCGCCGGACAGCGCATTCATGCCGGCGACCAGGTCGGCCAGGTTTTCGCGGACGACGAAGTCCTCGCCTTTTTCCAGAAACGCCGCCACCGACGGCGGCGCCTTGCCGCCACGCCGGTTCTTCAGCACGGCCCGCCAATCCTTGCCGGTGAAGTCGAGGTTCTGCTCGGAGCCCGACAGCACGAACTCCTTCGAGGCGATCGTCTTGGTCAGCACGAACCAGGAATAATCATGCCCGGTCGACAGGATGCGCTTCAGCGTGCCGAGCGAATCGAAGCTCGGGAAGAACGGCGCCTCCATGCGTTGTCCGAGCGCGTCGAACCATAGCGGCGACGGCGCCGACAGGATGCGGATGCCGTGGTTGGGCCAGATCGGATTCCAGTTCTTGATCCCCTCGACATAGTGCCACATGCGGTCGGCGTTGATGACGGCGCCGCCAGCATCCTGGGTGATCGCCACCATGCGGCCGTCGACATGGTGCGGCACGCCGGCGACCATCCGCTTCGGCGCCGGCCCCAGCCGCTCGACCGGCCAGACCTTGCGGACAAGATCGTGATTGCCGCCAATGCCTCCGGAGGTGACGATCACGGCACCGGCCGAGAGTTCGAAATCGCCAACGACCGTGCGGTTCGACTGCTTGCCGCGCTCGACGTTGGACGCCTCCAGGATTTCGCCCGCCACGCCGGTGACCGCGCCGTTGGTCTTGATCAGCCGGCTGACCTGATGGCGGAATTTCAGCGTGATCAGCCCCTTGGCGACGTGTTCGCGCACACGCCTTTCGAACGGCGCGACCACGCCGGGACCAGTGCCCCAGGTCAGGTGGAAGCGTGGCACCGAATTGCCATGGCCGTTGGCCAGCGCACCGCCACGCTCGGCCCAGCCGACCACCGGCCACCAGCGCATGCCCATGCCGTGCAGCCACGGCCGCATCTCACCGGCGGCGAAATCGATATAGGCTTCCGCCACCTTCCTCGGCCAGTGATCCTCGGGCCGGTCGAACTGGGCCGAGCCCAACCAGTCCTGCCAGGCGAGGTCGCGACTGTCCTTGATGCGCAAGCGGCGCTGCTCGGGCGTGTCGACCAGAAACAGGCCGCCGAGCGACCAGAATGCCTGGCCACCGAGAAAACCGCCGCCTTCCTGCTCGACGATGATCACGCGCTTGCCGGCATCGCCGAGTTCAGCGGCAGCCGCCAGGCCAGCAAGGCCGCCGCCAACGATGATTGCATCCGCGTCAGCCATTGTCGTCACTCCTGTCTCGGCTTTTTGGTTTTGACATCGGATGCTTGTTGCTAGCCGCGCAGCGCGTTCCAGATGATGCGCGGCAGCTTCAGGAGGCTCGGCCGGTAGTTGAACTCTGTGATCAGACGGCCGACCATGTGTGCCCTTTTGTGGGTC
Organism: Mesorhizobium sp. P2_F5; assembly: GCF_056403715.1. Taxonomy (NCBI): domain Bacteria; kingdom Pseudomonadati; phylum Pseudomonadota; class Alphaproteobacteria; order Hyphomicrobiales; family Phyllobacteriaceae; genus Mesorhizobium; species Mesorhizobium sp. P2_F5. Next base: position 399,770 of record NZ_JBFUEY010000004.1, read on the forward strand.
AGGAACCACGCCGGCTTCGGCATGATGCGGAACGGCGCTTCGAGCACGCTGCGTTCCGGTTTGTCGAACAGATAGGTGTTGTGGACGACGCCGATGCCGCTCTGCACATCGTCGAGCGTGTGGCCTGGGAAAGCGCCCCAGGTCGGGCGCAGCAGCGCAAACAGAACGCCGCTCCAGGAATTGATGCCGATGCCGCCATAGCGCAGTTCGGCAACGATCTCCTCGAACCGCAGCCGGCCGATCTCGGCGATCGTCTTGGGATGGATGAGGATGTTGGCGGCCAGCGTGCCGTGCAGCTTTTCATTGGCGTAGGCGACAGCGGCGCGCAGGTAGGATTCGGCATTGCCCGCCGGCAGCCGCATGACGCTGAGCGCCGGCGCAAACACCTCGGCATTTTCGAGATAGGTGTCCGTGCCCGGCCGGAACGGCACCACCACGCAGGCCGGCCCGCTAGGCCGTTCGAATTTCTGCACGCTGTCGGCATGCGCTTCGAAGGCGGCGAGGCGCTCGGTGGCGCCCGGGTAGTAGACCGGGCGTGACGGGGCCTTCCGCATCACCTTTTCGAGCGCAGCCAGCAGCGCATCGGATTTGTCCCAGCCCTCAGGCAGCACCAGCATCTGGCAGGCGATGCAGTTGAAGCCGGAATTGTTGAGTTTTTGGGTGGCGATCAGCTCGGCGTGGTAGGCGATGTCGGCATTCGACCACGGACCGGGCACGACGATGGTCGGCGCCACGCCGCCAAGCTCGGAGGTGATACGCCGGCTGTTGCGCGGCGTGCCTGCCGCCTTGTTCTTGCGGCCCTCTTCGCCGGGACCCCAGACGATCGCATCATGCGAGGCGGCCGCACCGGTGATGTGAATGTCGTCGACGAGATCGTGATTGCATAGATAGGCGCCGACATCGGCGCCGCCGCGCACGATGCGCAGCGCGCCGAATTCGATCAGCGGCCGCAGCGCCGGCCGCAGGAAATCGATGAGGTAGTCGTTGACCGGATTCATCTTGAGAAGGACGACCTTGTGTTCGACGAGCAGTTTGTGCAGGCAGTCGAGCGGCGCGATCGAGGCGACATTGCCGGCACCGAGCACGAGGCCGATCTTGCCCTTGCGGCTGGTGCGCGGCGCGTCGTAGGCCGATGCGGTGTTTGCGGCCAGATTGGCCTTGGTCACACCGGGCTGCATCCAGATCTCGGCCTTGAGCCCGGTGAACAGCACCTTGTCCCAGAGCGAATTCGGAACCACCGTGACCGCCACCTGTCCGTTGGGCAAGGTGCGGACCGGCAGTCTGTCGAGGAACTTCTTGCCCTCCATCAGGCTCAGCGTGTGGATGAACTGGTTGCAGCCATCCATCAGCGCCGCCGGGCCGGCCAGCCACTCCTCGCCTTCCAGCGGCGAGCCGGTCGGGATGCCCTTCTTGCGCACCGCCGTCTTGACCCACGCTTCGGCGACCTCGCGGAGGTGATCCTTGACCTGCCGCAGCAGCGCGATGCGCTCACTGTTCGAGGTCCGCGCCCAGTCGTCCTTCCTGGCGTCGAGATCGGTGAGCGCGAGGTCGAGTTCGGCTGCCCATTCAGGTTGCACGGGCTGGGTTTTGACTGCCTTGGCGACCATCCTATCCTCCTCCATTTCGATTTCTTTGTTTGACGCAATTCCGGACGGAAAACCGCTTCACACTTTTCCTGGAATTGCTCTAAGAAAACGGCAGTGCGGCCCATTGCTCGACGAATTTCCCACCGGAATAGACCTGGATCGAACCGAATTGCTGTAGCACGAATTCGCTCTGCGTCGGACGCAGGAAGGCGTAGTCGTCGGGTCCGACATTGGCCCCGAGACCGGCATCGTCGGGCAAGGCCATGAATTGCTGATTGGTCGAGAAGCCGAACGTCTTGTCGCTCTTCATCCCGGCGGGATGGACGGGCTTGGCCATCCACTTGCCGCCATAGAGGAAACAGCCGCGCCGTGGCAGCAGCCCAAGCTTCTGCAGCAGCCAGGAGCGCTCGTCGAGGCCCGGAAGCTGGACATCGACCACCTTCAGGATCGGCGTCACGATGAAAGCGGCAGGCTGCAACTGGCTGAGGCTGGGCACATCGAAATCGGTCGGCAGCATGAAGGCCGATCCAATGGACAATTCATTGGCGCCGACCCAGCTGTCGTAGAGCAATGCGGTGCTGCTGCCGCCGAGATTGAGGATCCTGCGCTGGTCGGCGGCAAGGCAGGCGACATACTGGCGAAACAGGCTGACCGCCTTGGCCCGCGCCTTGACCGGTCCTCCCAACAGTTTTGGGATATGGCCGATATGCGCCTCGTAGGCCATGACGCCTTCGCATTTCAGCCGTGGATAATTCGCCAGCGCTGCAACCGCCCGTGCCAGTGCGTCGGGATTGCTGATACCGCCGCGATGCAGGCCGACATCGACCTCGAAGCAGATGCGCAGCTCGCGGTCGAGCTCGGTGGCAAGCGCGCCATAGGCGGCCAGCCGCTCCTCGGTATCGATCAGCCAGACGATGCGCGACGTCGCTTCGCCAAGACCGGCGAGAACGCCCTTGGTCAGCGCGTGCCTGGCACCGGCGACCGGCATCGGCTTGCCAAGCAGCAGATCGACATCGGGAAAGGCTTTCAGCATTTCGGCGCTGATCGGCAGATGAAAAGTCATCAGCCTGTCGGTCGCGAACGCCGCGCGGATATGCTGGATGAGCGGCAGGCATGGCAGCGACTTGTCGACGAGGCGCAGATCGAGGCCGGTGGCGAACTTCACCTTGATCGCGGCGATGTTGTGGTCGAGCCGGTCGAGATCGAGCACCAGGCAAGGCTGAAAGATCCCGACCGCCCTGAGCGCGGTAGACAGTTCGGCAAAATAGGTGTCGGTCAGGCTCATGTCGCGACGCCGAGCAGCCTGGCCATGTAAGGCGTCACGAAACGGTTGTCCGGGTCCATCTCCCGGCGCACCGCCATCGCATCGCTCCAGCGCGGATAGAGCGCACTCAGTTCCTTGGCGGCGAGGCTGTGCATCTTGCCCCAATGCGGGCGGCCGCCGCGCTTCCTGAAGATCGGTTCGGCGGCGTTGAAGTACGCCATCGGATCGCGCTCGACGCCGTGATGAATGGCGACGGAGCATGTCGGGCGCTTGTAGAAGGGGCTGAGCCAGATGTTGTCGGGCGCGACGACGCGAACTTCGATCGGAAAGTAGACATCCGGAAACCGCGTCTCGAGCAGCGCGATGATTTCGCCCAGCGCCGCCGTCCCTTCCTCGAACGGCAGGTGATATTCCATCTCGTTGAACTTGACGTTGCGCTCCGAGGTGAAGACCTTCAGCCAGTCCTCGACATAATCCTCGGGCGGCACCTTGGCGAAGGCCGAGCCGATGAGACGGCGGCGCAGCCAGGGAAACCAGCTGAGATAGTCGCGCAACTTCCTCAGCGTTGTCACCGCATCGTCGTCTTCCGTCGGCGGGCGCACCGTCGCCGGCGCGTCGGTGATGTCGCTGGCGATCAGCAGCGCCTGGCCCGAAAACGGCACGTAGTAGAATTCTGCCGAACGATGCGCCGTCACGGTGCTCTCGAATTGCGATAGCACGTCGGCAATCGGCGCTGTCCAGCGGCGGTGCCGCATCCGGCAACTCGCGACATTGCGGATCGTCACCTCGGTCACCGCCCCGAAGGCACCGAGCGAGGCGCCCATGGCATCGATCATGTCTGGGCTTGTGGCGCGGTCGAACTCCTTGACCTCGCCGCGCCCGTCGACGATCTGCATCGCCTCGAGCTGGGTGTGGTAGGCGCCGAGCGTGATGCCCGAGCCATGCGTGGCGGTGCCGAGCGCTCCCCCAAATGCCTGCTTGTCGATGTCACCCATGTTTGGCAGCGCCTGGCCGACGCCGTGCAGAAGTTTTGCCAGCGCGCCGATCTTGGTGCCGGCGCCGACCCGGGCCGTCAGTTTTTCGGGATCGTGTGACTTTAGCCCCTCGAAGCGGTCGAGCGACAGGATGGTGCCGTCATTCCTGACCAGCGGTGTGAAGGAATGCCCCGTGCCGACGAAGCGGACAGGTCCGGGCGCGCTGCGCAGGAGTTCGCCCAATTCATCGAGAGTTTGCGGTTCGGCAAAAGCCTGCGGCCTGGCCGTGACATAGCCCGACCAATTGCTCCACTGGCTGATAGCGTCTCCCACAATCGCCTCCCTGGGACAGCCGGCTTTACCGGTCTTAACAGCTGCGCGGAATAATATGATACATAGTCAGCTTTTCGGATATGATACGTTGTCAGCTTTCTGTCAAGCTGGCAATCGAGGGACAAACCCGAAGCCGGCTTGAAAAGAAATGCGGCCGTGAACTTTCATGAACCGTGACTTTTCGCGTCAATCACAAGGCCCGTCACCGATTGTCATTTTTCGGGGGCAAGCAGCTGTTATGGGGACGCCTGTCCCTTGGTCTTGCCGACCGAAAATCCCGTCCTGACCCGCCTCGAAGAGAAATTGCATGTGGCTAAGTGAATTCGAAATTGTCCTGCGCGACCGCGTCATCCCGAGCGGCGCCATCCGCATCGAAAACGGCCGGATTGCCGAGATCCGAAACGAGCCGGTCGAGAATGCCGACATATCAGGCGGCGGCCGCCTGCTTCTGCCAGGCTTCATCGACATGCATGGCGACATGGTCGAGAAGGAAGTCGAACCGCGCCTCGGCGTGCATGTGCCGATGAAGATCGGCATCGCCGAACTCGACAAGAAGCTCGCCTCCTGCGGCGTCACCACCGCCTATGCCGCGCTGTCCTTCATCGGCGCCAGCATCACCAGCGGCGTGGCGCGCTCCGAAGAGCATACGTCTGCAATCATCGACACCATTGCCGGAATGAAGGACCACCTGCTGGTCGATCACCGCATCCATGCCCGCTTCGAAGTCACCTTCACCCCGGCGGTTCCCATGTTGCAGAAGCTGATGGATGCCGGCAGGCTGCATCTGATCTCGCTGATGGATCACACGCCGGGACAGGGCCAGTATCGCGATGTCGAGCTTTACATCGCACGCATCGCCAAGGAGCGCGGCATGTCGGTTGCCCAGGCATCCGAGGTCGTCGGCCATCGCATAGCCGGCCGCGAGGGCCAGGGCGATGTGCTCAACGCACTGCAGGATCTGTCGGCGCGTGCGCAGGCCAATGGCGTCGCGCTTGCCTCGCATGATGACGACACGCTGGAGAAGGTGGAACTGGTTCATGGCCTTGGCGCCACGCTCAGCGAATTCCCGGTGACCCTGGAAGCGGCGCAGGAAGCCAGGAGGCTCGCAATGCATACTGTGATGGGAGCGCCCAATGCGCTGCGCGGCCAATCCTATTCCGGCAATCTTTCGGCGCGCCAGGCTTACCAGGCCGGGCTGCTCGACATGCTGGCCAGCGACTATCATCCAGCCTCCATCCTGCCGGCCGTGCTCGGCCTGGCGGAACTGCGCGAAGGCAGTCTTGTAGCGGCGGCAGCGCTGACAAGTGCCAATCCAGCCACGGCGCTCGGGCTTACCGATCGCGGCGCCATCGAGACGGGACTGCTGGCCGATCTGGTCGTTGCCGATCGCCAGCCGGTGGCGCGGGTGCGGGCGACATTCCGCGCCGGCCGCATGATCTACAGCGACGGCACGTTAAATCGGCATTGAACGCAATTCGTTTGTCGCTTCAAGCAAGCCCGAACGTCTCCACGGCGCGCATGATGCCGCGCAGTTCGGCGAGGCCTTTCAGGCGGCCGATCAGCGAGTAGCCGGGATTGATCCTTGTCTTGCCGATATCGTCGGCGAGCAGATGGCCATGGTCCGGCCGCATCGGGATTTGCCAGTCGGCGCGGCCTTCTCTATGGCGGCGCGCCTCTTCCTGCATCAACGCCAGGATGACATGCGCCATATCGGTGCCGCCCTCGAGATGCTCGGCTTCGTAGAACGAGCCGTCCTTCTCGATGGTGATGTTGCGCAGATGGGCAAAGTGGATGCGGTCGGCGAATTCCTTGACCATGGCGACAATGTCGTTGTCGGCGCGCGTGCCGTAGGAGCCGGTGCAGAACGTCAGCCCATTGGCCTGGCTGTCGACAGCCCCAAGAATGAAGCGCGCATCCTCGGCGGTCGAAACGACACGAGGCAGGCCGTAGAGGGAAAACGGCGGATCATCAGGATGGATGCACATGCGCACCCCCTCCTCTTCCGCTACCGGAATGATCTCGCGCAGGAACCAGGCGAGGTTGTCGCGCAGCTCCTTCGGCCCGATCCCGTCATAGTCCGCCAAGGCCTCGCGAAAGCTCTCGCGGTCATATTTGCGCTCGGTCGCCGGCAGACCGGCGATCAGGTTGCGTTCGATCTGGTCGATCTTCTCGGGCGGCAATTCCTTGAGCCGCGCTTCCGCCTGGGTAATACGCGCCGGCGTATAGCTTGCCGCACCATTCTTGCGCTTCAGCACGAACAGATCGTAGGCGGCGAAATCGATCGCATCGAAACGCAAGGCATAACCCGTCGTCGGCAGCCGGTAGGCGAGATCGGTACGGGTCCAGTCGACCACGGGCATGAAATTGTAGCAGATCGTGGCGATGCCTGCCTTGGCCAGCGCGCGGATTGAGTCGCGATAATAGCCGGCATAGCGCTCGCGTTCCGGTGCGCCGATCTTGAAGGAATTGTGGACCGGGATGCTCTCGACGACCGACCAGGTCAGTCCGGCTTCCCCGATAATGCGCTTACGCTCCAGCACTTCGGCTTCAGGCCACGCCCTGCCGTCATAGATGTGGTGAAGTGCCGAGACCACGCCGGTGGCGCCCGCCTGCTTGACATGATCGAGCGTCACCGGGTCGTCGGGTCCATACCAGCGCCAGCATTGTTCCATTTTTCGGCTTTCCTTCTGCGAGAGGTTGGCAACTTATTGTCGGACCGCGATGGGAGTCGATAGAAAATGGAGGAGTTTTCGAAAATGCAGGATTTCGACGGCAAGGTGGCCCTGGTGACGGGGACGACCGGCATCGGCCTGGCAACCGCCAAGCGCCTTGCGGCCGGTGGCGCCGCAATCATCGCCTGCGGCATCGACCGCGCCGCCAATGCGGCGATGAAAGCGCAGCTGGAAAGCGCCGGAGCCGCAGCGCTGGTCATTGATACCGATGTGTCTATCTCTGATCAGGTGCGCGACGCGGTGGTGGCCGGCGTCACAAAATTCGGCGGCCTGGATGTGATCGTCAATTCGGCCGCGGTCCATCCCTATGGAACCGCCACGACCACCGACTGGGAAACCTGGAACCGGGCAATGACGGTCAATGTCGGCTCGATCTATCTGACAGCGCATTTCGGCATTCCGGAAATGATCAAGCGCGGCGGCGGCGCCATCGTCAACGTCGCCTCGGTGCAGGGCTTTGCCTGTCAGCAGAACGTCGCCGCATACGCCACCACCAAGGGCGCCATCCACACGCTGACGCGCTCGCTGGCGCTCGATTATGCGGCGGCCGGCATCCGGGTGAATTCGGTCAGCCCAGGCTCGATCCGCACACCGATCCTGGAGAAAGCCGCGCGCGGCGACAATGGCAGCGATGCCGATGTCGAAGAGGCCTACAAGCGCTTTAGCGCGGCGCATCCGCTCGGCCGCATCGGCGAACCGGAGGAAGTGGCGGAACTCATCGCCTTTCTGTGCTCGTCGAAGGCCGGCTTCTGCACCGGTTCCGACTACAGGATCGATGGCGGCCTGACCGCAGGCATTGGAGTGAAGTAGAACCATCGTTCAAGCAACGCTCCGCTGGTCGCCTCCCGGCAACACCACAGGCGCTGCAGGCCCGCGCGTAATCGGGATAGCCGAATTTCGCCCGGCCCCGCTTGCAACCTCATCCCATATGTGAAAATATTATTCACAAAAGAAGATTGGCGGGAGGATCGATCATGCAGCCAGTGGGTTCGCGGCGCGCGCAAACGGATGCTTTGTCCGTTCTGTGGGTGTTGCCATGACGGGTTTCGCGCCGACCGTTGGCGTGGCATCGACACACCCGGCCAACATGGCCAAGGATCACGCCGATATCCCGGTCTGGAACGCCGAGAACTGGTTCTATGAAGACTGGCCGGTCGGCCAGAAAATCCGCTCGTTGCGCCGCACGATGGCCGAAGGTGACAGCCATTTGTTCAACACGCTGGTGCTCGACATCCATCCCTATGTGCAGGACCAGATGTTTGCCGAGAGCGAAGGCATTTTCGGCAAGCGGCTGATCGCCGGCGCCTTCGTCTTCTCGGCCGGTCTCGGCCTGGTCGCCACCAACTGCGTCAACGCCTTTTCCTACGGCTATGACAAGCTCCGTTTCATAAAACCTGTCTTCATTGGCGACACGATCTATTCGATCCGCTCCAACCTCGACAAGAAGCCGCGCTACAAGGAGATGGGGCTGATCCGCGCCAGCTACGAAGTGTTCAAGGGCGAAGGCGAACTCGTTCTCTATTGCGAGCACCTGCAGACGGTGAAGTACCGCAACCCGTCCGATTTCGTCGGCAAGACGGAGAAATGACGATGGCAGCCGAATTGCCGCTTGTCGGTCTCACCGTCGTCGACATGAGCCAGTTCCTGTCAGGGCCTTATTGTTCGCTCCGGCTGCTCGATCTCGGCGCCCGCGTCATCAAGATCGAGCGCCCGGATGGTGGCGACTTGTCGCGCCGGCTCTATCTCAGCGACACCGAGATCGGCGGCGACTCCACAATCTTCCACGCCATCAACCGGGCCAAGGAAAGTCTCGCCATCGACTTGAAGAACGAGGCCGATCTGAAGACGCTGCGCGGGCTTCTGGCCAAGGCTGATGTGCTGATCCAGAATTTCCGGCCCGGCGTCATCGAACGGCTCGGCTTCGACTATGAGGCGGTGCGCAAGATCAACCCGCGGCTCGTCTATGCCTCGATCAGCGGCTATGGCGAGGAAGGCCCATGGGTCAAACGGCCCGGCCAGGATCTGCTGGCGCAGTCGCGCTCGGGCGTGATGTGGCTGAACGGCGACGAGGACCAGGGGCCGGTGCCGTTCGGGCTCGCCATCGGCGACATGCTGGCCGGCGCTGCCTGCGCGCAAGGTATTCTCGCGGCATTGGTGCGGCGCGGTATCACTGGTCAAGGCAGCCATATCGAGACCAGCCTGTTGGAAGCGCTGGTCGACTTTCAGTTCGAGGTGCTGACCACACACCTCAATGATGGCCGCCGCTTGCCGCGCCGTTCCAGTTTCCGCAGCGCGCATGCCTACCTCTCCGCGCCCTACGGCGTCTATCCGGCCAAGGACGGCTATCTCGCCATCGCGATGACGCCAATTCCGAAACTCGCCGACCTCTTGTCGCTCGATGAGCTAGCGCCCTATCGCGACAAACCGGCGTCGTGGTTCACCGCGCGCGACGACATCAAGGCGATCATCGCACAACGGATCGCAACGAAAACCATCGACGAATGGCTCGCCATTCTGGAGCCAGCCGACATCTGGTGCGCCAAGGTGCTGACCTGGCCGGAGATGCTGGCCAGCGACGGCTTCCAGTCGCTCGACATGCTGCAGACGGTGACGCGCGAGGATGACGTCTCGATCCTCACCACCAGCTCGCCGCTGCGGGTCGACGGCGTCAGGGCCAAGGTCGACCGCGCGGCCCCGCGCATCGGCGAGCACAGTGCTGCGATACGCGCGGAGTTCGGCCTGTGAGCGAGGTGACGCTCAAGGGCATGACTTGGAGCCATCCGCGTGGCTACGACCCGATGGTCGCCTGTTCGGCGCTGTGGAAAGAGAAGACTGGCGTCGCCGTAGACTGGGACAAGCGCTCGCTGCAGGATTTCGAATCCTTCCCGGTCGAGGAACTGGCACGCGCCTACGACCTCATCGTCATCGACCATCCGCATGTCGGCCAGATCACCGCGGAGCGCTGCCTCGCGCCGCTCGATGTCGCCGGCCGTGAGACCGAGCGCGCGGCGCTTGCCTCGGGCAGCGTCGGCCAATCCTATCCGAGCTATACCTGGCAGGGCCGGCAATGGGCCTTCCCGATCGATGCGGCGGCGCAGGTGCAGGCCTGGCGGCCGGATACGCTCGACGCCCCTCCGGCGCGCTGGAGCGAGGTGCTCGACCTTGCCCGGCAAGGCCGCGTGCTGCTGCCGCTGCGGCCACCGCATGCATTGATGGTGTTCTACACGCTGGCCGGCAATCTTGGGTACGCTTGCGCCACCGACCCGTCCCGCGATCTCATCGCTACCGAGACCGGCCACGAAGTCTTCGAGGCAATGCGCGAGATCGCGGCGCTGGTCGACCCCGCCTGTTTCAAGATGGACCCGATTGCCGTCTCGGAGCGCATGGCGGAAGCCAACTCCCGCATCGTCTGCGCGCCGCTGATCTACGGTTATGTCTCCTATGCGCTAACAGGGTTTCGCGCGCACCGGCTGGCGTTTGCCGATATCCCGGTGATCGGCTCCACTGGTCCGGTTGGCTCGGCGCTTGGCGGCACCGGCATAGCCGTATCAGCCTTCTCGAAGGCCAAGGATGCCGCGATCGATTTCGCCTATTGGGTCGCCAGCGGCGATGTCCAGCGCGGTCCCTATGCTGCTGCCGGCGGCCAGCCCGGCCACGCCGCCGCCTGGGAAGACCAGAACGTCAATGCCTCGACCGGCAATTTCTATCGCGACACGCGCGCGACGCTGGAAGGCGCATGGGTGCGGCCACGCCATGACGGCTACATGGCGTTCCAGCAGAAAGCATCCGACCGCATCATCGACGGTTTGAATTCCCGGCATCGGCCCAACCAGGTCGTTGCCGATCTCAATCGCCTGTTCCGGGAGAGCATTCCGGCGCAGGTGGCCCGCGGAGGAGCCTGAAACCAGAGGCAGAGACGCACCCGCCGGCGGGCGAGCGCCGTCCGACCACGTCTACAGCTTCCACATCCGCTTCGCATTGCCCGAAAGCAGCTTGATCCGCTCGTCGGGACTGGCGCCCGCGATCAGCGCATGCGTCGCCGCCACCCAGGTCGCAAGGCCGCCGCCAAGCGTGCACACCGGCCAGTCGCTGCCCCACACGACGCGGTCCCAGCCGAACGAGCCGATCGTGTGTTCGACATAGGGGCGCAGTGTCTCGACGGTCCATGAGCCGGCATCCGCATAGGCAACCACGCCAGAGATCTTGCCGATGACATTGGGCCGCCGAGCGATCTCGGCCATGTGTTCGCACCAGGGGTGCTCGGCGCTGCCCTTGATGTCGGGAACGCCGCAATGGTCGAGCACGAACTGAACGTCCGGCGCCAGATCGGCGAGCGCAATCGCGCGCGGAATCTGATGCGGCAGGACGACGAGATCGAAGGTCAGGCCGGTGCCGGCAAGTCGCCTGATATTGTCGCGAAACAGCACGCTTTCAGAAAGCTCGTCCGGCATGACGTGCAGCACGCGGCGAAACCCCTTGACGAAGGGATCGGCCTGCTGGCGCTCAAGGTAGGCGGCAAAGCCGGCTTCCTCCGGACGGCAGGCGGCGATCGCGCCGCGCAGCAGGCTGCCCTGCTCCAGCGACTGCGTCTTCACATGACTGGTCTCCGCCTGGATGTCGGCCGGATCGACATCGACCTCCATATGCAGCGCCGCCTCGACGCCGGCGCGGCGGGCCTGGGTCGCGTATTCCTGATGCGAGAAATCGCGGTTGAGCGCCGGCACGCCGCCGAGCCAGGAATAGCGCAGCGCCGACAGATCGATCAGGTGCAGATGGGTGTCGATGATCATGACACGCTGTCCTCCTCGGTGATTTCAGATCATCTCACGGAGAAATCGTTCATTCAAATAAGAATTCACTTGGTTTGCTTGAACCCCGACCCCGCCAACTGCGACAGCTTTTCCGCCGCCGCCTGCAGCAACGCAATGGTCCTGGTGATGTCGGGCGCCTGGGGGGAATTGACCAGCGTGATGTAGGGTACCGAAAGCGCGGCAATCGCCTTGCCGTCCGACCCCAGCACCGGCGCCGACAGGTTGAAAACGCCGGCGGTCTGCAACGACGCCATCATCTCGTAGCCGCGGTCGCGGATCTGGTCGAGGCGGGCGAAGAACTCCGGCGACTGTGCCGGCTTGTCGGTGCTGCGCATATGCTCGGCGATCATCATCTGCCGCTCCTCGTCCGAACGGAAAGCGAGCAGCACATGGCCTGAGCCGGTGTCGAACAGGCTGATATGCGAGCCGACGCGGATCGAGATGCCCCAATAGTCCGGCGCCTCCTGCTGCGCGATCACCACGGCTGAACCGCGGTCGAAGACGACAAGCTGGTTGGCCTGCTGCGAGGTCTCGGCGAGCTCGCGCATCAGCGGCGTCGCGTAAGACCCCAGCCGCCGCACCGGCGCGTGCAGCTGTGCCAGGCCGAACAGCTTCAGCGTCAGCGAGTAGCGGTCGCCGTCGGGGCGGGTGACATAGCCGCGCCGCACCAGGCGGTCGAGCATGCGGTAGAATTCGTTCGGACTACGGTCGAGCTTCTTGGCGATTTCCGCCTGCGTCAGGCCGCCGTCGACGCCGGCCAGCAGCTCGAGAATGTCGAGCCCCTTGTCCAGCGCCGGGGCGCGGTAGCGGTCGTCGTCATCGTCTTCGGCCATACTCATCCTCCAGTGAATTTCAGACTTCATATACGCATACCAGCCGTCATCCGAAAGAACTTTCGGCTTGACGCGGCTATAAATGTTTTGTTTGTATATGAATGAAGGCTGTCAATCGAGTCCCAGGACGGGTTCGACGCAGGCTCTTTGGGAGGAAACCAAATGAACAGACTGTTTTCCGGCCTGTCGGCCGGCGTGACATTGCTTGCTTTGTCTGCAAGCGCTGCCTTTGCCGGCGACCTGCCCGGCAAATTCGACGGCGTCACCATCGATGCCAAGCTGATCGGCGGCCAGCAATATGAAGGCCTCTACGCGCGCATCGGCGAATGGGAAAAGCTGACCGGCGCCAAGGTCAACGTCATCTCGAAGAAAAACCACTTCGAGCTCGACAAGGAAATCAAATCGGATATCGCCTCCGGCAGCATCAACTGGTGCGTCGGCTCCAACCACACCTCGTTCGCGCCGCAATATCCCGGCATCTACACCGATCTTGCCAAGCTGCTGCCGAAGGAGGAGATCGACGCCTTCGTTCCGGCCAACATCGCCGCCGGCACGCTGGACGGCAAGCTGGTGATGTTGCCGCGCGCGCAGTTCGATGTCTCGGCTCTCTACTACCAGAAGAGCCTCTATCAGGACGAAGCCAAGAAGAAGGCCTACAAGGACAAATACGGCGAAGAGCTCGCACCGCCGGACACGTTCGACGAGATGGCGCAGCAGGCTGAATTCTTCGCCAGCCCGCCGGATTTCTACGGCACCCAATTTGCCGGCAAGGAAGAGGCGATCAACGGCCGCTTCTACGAGATGGTCATCGCCGATGGCGGCGAATATCTCGACAAGGACGGCAAGCCCGCCTTCAATTCGGAAGCTGGCGTCCATGCGCTCGACTGGTTCGTCAATCTCTACAAGGCCAAGGCCGTACCGGCCGGCACCACCAACTATCTCTGGGACGATCTCGGCCAGGGCTTTGCCTCGGGCACCGTCGCCATCAACCTGGATTGGCCGGGTTGGGCAGGCTTCTTCAACGACCCGAAGTCGTCCAAGGTCGCCGGCAATGTCGGCGTCAAGGTGCAGCCCAAGGGCTCGTCCGGCAAGCGCTCCGGCTGGTCCGGCGCGCATGGCTTCTCGGTGACCGAGAACTGCGCCAACAAGGAAGCGGCGGCGTCACTGGTCTGGTTCCTGACCAATGAGGACAGCCAGAAGCTGGAAGCCGCGGCCGGCCCGCTGCCCACCCGCACCAAGGTGTGGGAATGGGACATCGAGCAGGCGAAGTCCGATCCTTACAAGACCGAAGTTCTGCAGGCCTTCCAGGAAGCCGCCAAGAACGCTTTCCCGGTTCCGCAGACGCCGGAGTGGATCGAGATTTCCAACGCCGTCTACCCTGAGCTCCAGGCCGCCATCCTCGGCGACAAGACCTCCAAGCAGGCGCTGGACGATGCGGCCGCCAAGGCCACCCAGATCCTCGAGGACGCCGGCAAGCTCTGATTTTTTCCCCCCGGGGGCGCGGCATCGGTGAAGAGCAGCGCCCCCGAATTGTTTTCCAGAACAAAAATGCTTTGATCTCCCCTCGCCGATAGCGGCTTGCGGCATCGAGGCATCAACCAGAACCGGATCGACATGAAAGGCTGGAAACCCTCGGCACCGTTCCTGCTTCTGCTGCCCGCCGTCATCGTGCTGGCAGCGGTGGTGGTCGTGCCGCTGCTGCTGTCGCTCTATTCCAGCTTCACGCCGTTCCGGCTGACGCGGCCGGAGACGTTCTGGGTTTTTATCGGCGCCCGCAACTACATCAACATTTTCACCAGCCGCGATTTCTGGATCGCCTTCGCCCGCACCGTGGTGCTGCTGACGGTGGCGCTCAACCTCGAAATGCTGATCGGGCTCGGGCTGGCGCTGCTGGTCGAGAAGGCATCGCGCGGACAGCGCCTGCTGCGCACCATCATGATGTTCCCGATGATGTTTTCGCCGATCCTGGTCGGCTTCCAGTTCAAGTTCATGTTCAACGACAATATCGGCCTGGTGAACAACGCGCTGCAGGCGCTTGGCCTCACCGACCGCGCCATCCCCTGGCTGATCGACGGCAACCTCGCCTTCATCGCCATACTGACCGCCGAGATCTGGTCGTCGACCTCGGTGTTCGCGATCCTGATCCTTGCCGGCCTGCTCGCCATGCCGCGCGAACCGGTCGAGGCGGCGCGCGTCGACGGCTGCACGCCATGGCAGACATTCCGCTATGTCACCTGGCCGTTCATCATGCCGTTTGCCTTCATCGCCATGACCATCCGCTCGCTCGACGTGGCGCGCGCCTATGACATCGTCAAGATCATGACCGATGGCGGCCCGGCCGGCCGCACGGAACTGGTCTGGACACTCGTTGCCCGCACCGCCTACAGCGATGCCAAGATGGGTCTCGCAAACGCCATGGCCTATTTCTCGATCCTCCTGTCCATCGGCTTCACCGTCTATTTCTACCGCAAGCTCGCCGCGGCGCGCACGCAGATCGCGGCAGAGTGGTGAGACAGGTGGTGAGGATGGACCAGAACAGCATCCATCGCGTCCGCCGCCAGGCGCTCGGCATCGCGCACGGAATCGGCCTGTTCCTGGCCATGCTGGTGATCTGCCTGCCCGGCATCTGGATCGTGCTGTCGTCGCTGCGGCCAACCGTCGAGATCATGGCCAAGCCGCCAGTGTGGATCCCGCAAGAGCTGTCGCTCGACGCCTACGTCGCCATGTTCAGCGGCATCGGCAAGGGCGGCATTCCGGTGCTCGACTATTTCCGCAACTCGCTGATCATTTCGGTGACCTCCACCGTCATCGCCATCGTCATCGGCATGGCCGGCGGCTACGCCTTCGCCCGCTATCGCTTCCGCGCCAAGTCGGCGATGTTCCTCGGTCTGATGCTGACCCGCACCGTGCCCGGCATCGCGCTGTCGCTGCCGCTGTTCTTCGTCTATGCGCGGCTTGGCATCATCGACACGCATTTCGGCCTGATCCTGGTCTATGTCGCGCTCAACGTGCCGTTCACCGTCTGGCTGATCGACGGCTTCTTCCGCCAGGTGCCGAAGGATCTCGCCGAGGCAGCGCAGATCGATGGCTGCACGCGCTGGCAAGCGTTCTGGCAGGTCGAGTTTCCGTTGGCTGGACCCGGCATCGCCTCAGCCGGCATCTTCGCCTTCCTCACCTCGTGGAACGAGTTCGCGCTGGCCTCGCAGCTGACGCGCTCGATCAATTCCAAGACGCTGCCGGTCGGCCTGCTCGACTATACCTCCGAATTCACCATCGACTGGCGCGGCATGTGCGCGCTGGCCGTGGTCATGATCATCCCGGCGCTCACGCTTACCTTTATCGTCCAGAAACACCTTGTCGGCGGCTTGACCTCCGGCGCGGTGAAAGGCTGACATGGCAACCGTATCCCTGAAGACACTCAGCAAGAATTATGGCCCGGTCGCGGTCGTGCACGGCATCGACCTCGAAGTCGCCGACCGCGAATTCATCGCTCTCGTCGGCCCGTCAGGCTGCGGCAAGTCGACCACCTTGCGCATGATCGCCGGGCTCGAGGACATCAGCGGCGGCACGATCGAGATCGGCGGCCGCAAGGTCAACGACCTGCCGCCGCGCTCGCGCAACATCTCGATGGTGTTCCAGTCCTACGCGCTCTATCCGCACATGACTGTGCGCGAGAACCTTGGCTTCTCGCTCAAGATCGCCGGCGCCGCCAAAGAAGAAATGGACCGCCGCGTCGCCGAGGCATCCGGCATTCTCGGCCTCGACCAGCTGCTCGATCGCCGCCCGTCGCAACTGTCGGGCGGACAGCGCCAGCGCGTCGCCATGGGTCGCGCCATCGTGCGTGACCCCGACGTCTTCCTGTTTGACGAGCCGCTCAGCAACCTCGACGCCAAGTTGCGCACGCAAATGCGCACCGAGATCAAGAAGCTGCATGCCAAGGTGCAGTCGACGGTGATCTACGTCACCCATGACCAGGTCGAGGCGATGACGCTGGCCGACCGCATCGTCATCATGCGCGACGGTTTCATCGAACAGGTCGGCACGCCCGACGAAGTCTTCCGCCGCCCGGCGACCCGCTTCGTCGCCGGCTTTATCGGTTCACCGCCGATGAACCTGCACGAGGCGACGGTCGACAACGGAGAGCTGCTATTTGCCAGCGGCGAGCGCCTGCCCTTGCCCAGCCAGTTCAAGCCGAACGTCACTGCCGGTGACAGGGTCGTGTTTGGGCTGCGGCCCGACGATATCTATCCGACCGGCCACGGCCTCAACTCCGGCGCCGACACCGATGTCCATCAGGTCGAACTGCCAGTGACGGTCACAGAGCCGCTCGGCAACGAGACGCTAGTCTTCGCCGAATTCAACGGCACAGACTGGGTGTCGCGCATGCTCAACCCAAAGCCGCTCAAGGCCGGCGACCGGGTGAAGATGAGCCTCGATCTGTCGCAAGCGCATCTGTTTTCCGCCGCAACCGGCAAGACATTGCGGAGCTAGACCATGGCGAAAATCGAAAAAGTCGAATTGCGCATCGTCGACCTCGTTCCCAAGGTCAAGCGCACCGACGCGATCCAGAGTTTCGTCAGCCAGGAAACGCCGATCGTTACCATCACCGATGCCGACGGCGCGGTCGGCATCGGCTACAGCTACACGATCGGCACCGGCGGCTCCTCGGTGATGCGGCTTCTGTCCGACCATCTGGCGCCGCGGCTGATCGGCCGCGATGCTGACCAGATCGAGGCGATCTGGCACGAGCTCGAATTCGCCACCCACGCCACCACCATCGGCGCCATCACGGCGATAGCGATTGCGGCGATCGACACGGCCCTTTGGGACCTCAGGGCGAAGAAACAGAAGCTGCCTTTGTGGAAGCTCGCCGGCGGCGCCAAGGACCGCTGCCCGCTCTACACCACCGAAGGCGGCTGGCTGCACATCGAGACGCAGGCACTGGTCGACGATGCTCTGGCAGCCAAGGCCAAGGGCTTTCGCGGCTCGAAGGTCAAGATCGGCAAGCCACACGGTTCGGAAGACCTGGCCCGGCTGACGGCCGTGCGCAAGGCGGTCGGCGACGGCTACGAGATCATGACCGACTGCAACCAGGGTTTTTCCGTCGACGAAGCGATCCGCCGCGCCGAGCGGCTGCGCGATCTTGACCTCGCCTGGATCGAGGAGCCGTTGCCCGCCGACGACATCGATGGCCATGTGCGACTGTCCAACGCAACGTCGACCCCGATCGCTGTCGGCGAATCGCTCTACTCGATCCGGCATTTTCGCGAATACATGCAAAAGGGCGGCTGCTCCATCGTGCAGGTCGATGTCGGCCGCATCGGCGGCATCACGCCGTGGCTGAAAGTAGCGCATGCGGCCGAAGCCTTCGACATTCCGGTCTGCCCGCATTTCCTGATGGAGCTGCATGTCAGCCTGACCTGCGCTGTTCAGAACGGCCGCTATGTCGAGTATATTCCCCAACTGGACGATCTGACCGGCAAGAAGATGCGCATCGAAAACGGTGAGGCGCTGGCGCCTGACGAGCCTGGCATCGGCATCGACTGGGACTGGGACGCGGTCAAGGCAAAGAGCATCGCCGAATTCACCACGGTGATTGCGAAATAGGGAGCCGGCACATGCAGCGGATGGGAATGGTGCTCGGCCTCAAGCCGGAAAAGGTCGAGGAATATGTCCGACTGCACGCCGCCGTCTGGCCGGATGTGCTGACCATGATTTCCGCCTGCAACATCAAGAACTATTCGATCTATCTGAAGCGGCCGGAGAATCTGCTGTTTTCGTATTTTGAATACCATGGCGTCGACTATGTCGCCGACATGGCGAAGATGGCTGCGGACCCGAAGACGCAGGAATGGTGGGCCGTCTGCATGCCGTGCCAGGAGCCGCTGGCGACGCGCAAGGACGGCGAATGGTGGGCTTCCATGGATGAAGTCTTCCACCATGACTGATGGCGTTTTCGATCCCGCCTCTCTCGTCCAGTCCTGGCCCAAACCGACAAAACCTCGGCCGATCGTCACCTTCGGTGCCGGATCGATTGTCGGTGACGCGCATTTTCCGGCCTACCGAAAGGCGGGGTTTCCGATTGCCGGCCTCTATGATCCGGATCAGGCGAAGGCGCAGGTCCTGGCCGAGACATGGGGCGTGACGGCATTCAGCTCGGTAGACGAAGCTGTTGATGTCAAGGACGCGATCTTCGATCTCGCCACGCCGCCGGGAAGGCACGCCGAAATCCTGAACGCGCTGCCTGACGGCGCGGTCGCGTTGATCCAGAAACCGATGGGCAACTATCTCGGCGAAGCCACCGAAATCCTCGAAATCTGCCGCGCCAAAAACCTCAAGGCGGCAGTCAATTTCCAACTGCGCTTCGCACCGATGATGCTGGCCTTGAAGGATGCCATCGCCAAGGACTGGCTCGGCGAAATCGTCGACTTCGACGCATGGCTGGCGCTGGCCACACCGTGGCAGCTTTGGGAGTTCCTGCTCAAGGCGCCGCGCGTCGAGATCGCCATGCACTCGATCCACTATCTCGACCTGATCCGGCAGTTGCTCGGCGACCCCAAAGGCGTGCACGCCAAGACGCTCGGCCACCCCAACCACAAGGTGGCGCAGACCCGCACCAGCGCCATCCTCGACTATGGCGACACCGTGCGCTGCGCGCTGTCGATCAACCACGACCACAAATTCGGCCGCCGGCACCAGGCCTGCGAATTCCGCATCAGCGGCACCGAGGGTGCGGCCTACCTAAAACTCGGCCTCAATCTCGACTATCCCACCGGTGAGCCGGACATTCTGGAGATCCACCCGAAAGGCGGAACGGACTGGGTCGCGGTGCCATTGGCCGGCGAATGGTTTCCCGACGCCTTTGTCGGCCGCATGGCCAATGTCCAGCGTTTTGCTGCGGGCGAGGATGACGAACTGATAAGCTCGGTCGAGGACGCCTGGAACACCATGGCGCTGGTCGAGGCGGCCTATCGCTCGAGCGCAGCGCCGGCGACGCCGATCGCGGAAAGACCCTGATGGAACAGATCACTTATTTCGAAGACTATGAGATCGGCTCGACGCGGTTGACCAGCGGCCGCACCATCACAGAGACCGACTTCATCGTCCATGCCGGCCACACCGGAGATTTCTTCCCGCACCACATGGACGCCGAGTTCATGAAGACGACGCCGTTCGGCCAGCGTATCGCACATGGCACGCTGGTCTTTTCGGTCGGTGTCGGGCTGACGGCGAGCGTCGTCAATCCGGTCGCCTTCTCCTACGGCTATGACCGGCTGCGCTTCATCAAGCCGGTGTTCATCGGCGATACGATCAAGACCCGCACGACGATTTCGCACAAGGAAGACGATCCGAAACGGCCGGATTCGGGCCGCATCATCGAACGCTGCGAAGTGATCAACCAGCATGGCGATGTGGTCCTGGCCGCCGACCACATCTACATCGTCGGGCGCCGCAACAAACCGGCGCAAAGCAGCGGCGCCTGACAGGTCGCCTGCACCGGCTTAAGGCCGCTTCGGAATCTCTTTATCCTCGAGCAGCAACGTCAGCCCCATGGCGACGAAATAGAGCGCCGCCACCCAGATGAACATCACGTTGAAGCCACTCGAGTAATGGTCGAGCACCACTTCGCGGATCGCGTCCGGCAGGCTCGACGCGAGGTGCGGGGTCAACCCGTTCAGGCCCTGCGGCAGCAGGGCGGCAGCATCGGCGGGGAGCTCGGCGGTCTGCCGGTTCAGCGCCCAGATCATCACCGCGCCGTTCAGCGCCAGCCCGAGCGATGCTCCGAGCGTCCGCGCTTGCGTGATCAGCGAGGTCACCGCGCCGATATCCTGCAGCGGTGCCGCCGCCTGGATCGCCACGATCAGCACCTGGAACTGCAGGCCCATGCTGATCCCGAACACAGCCATCATCGTCGCCAGCACCCAGATCGGCGTGTGCTGGTTGGTGACGACGAAGCCCAGCATCAAGAGCCCGCCAATCGCCATCGCCACGACCGGCATCCATTTGTAGCGTCCGGTTGCGGCAATCACCCGCCCGGCCACGATCGAGATGACCATCGACGTCAAGGATGCGGGCAGGAACAGGAAGCCGACTTCGGCCGGGCTCAGGCCCGTCAGCGTCTGCATGTAAAGCGCGAAATAGAAAAACATGCCCAGCGTCACCGTTCCGGCGACCAGCGACACGCCCGAGACGATGCTGACCGTCGAATTGCCGAACAGCCGCAAGGGCACGATCGGCTCCTCGGCCCGCCGCTCGACCATGATGAACAAGGTGATGGCAACCAGTGCGAGGACCGGAAGCGCGAAGGTGATGAGGTCCGGTCCGGTGGGGTCGAGCACGTGATAGCCCCAATAGACGATGGCCGTCGTGCCGGTGGCGAGCAACAAACCGCCGAGATAATCGATGCGGTGCCGCTTTTCGTTGAATCGGCTGCGCATGGCGAAGGCCAGCACCGCCAGCACGATGATACCGATCGGCAAATTAACCAGGAACACCCAGCGCCAGCCGAACAGGCTGGTGATGTAACCGCCGGCCAACGGACCAAGCACCGACGACAGCGCGAACACCGCCGAACTGTAACCCTGGTATTTTGCGCGGTCGCGCGGTCCGAACAACTCGCCGATCATGGCGAAGGCCGAGACCATCAGACCGCCGCCGCCGATGCCCTGCAGCACGCGCGCGGCGATCAGGCTCTCCATCGACCATGCCATGCCGCAGACCAGCGAGCCCAGCAGGAACAGGCCGATCGCCGTCAGCACCACATTCTTGCGGCCATACATATCGCCGAGCTTGCCATAGAACGGCGAGACCGCGGCGGTCGACAGCAGATAGGCAGCACCCACCCAGCCGAACAGATGCAGATTGCCGAGTTCGCCGGCAATGGTGGGCAAGGCCGTGACGACGATCTGCATGTCGATGGTGGCCATGAACATGGCGATCAGCGCGCCGAAATAGACGATCAATGTCGTCAGATCGGGCCTGGCTTCGGCCTCAACGGGCGCTGCATTCGGCAGCGTCTGCTCGACAGTCATCGGTGTCTCCGTAACTTGGGGCGCGATTTATGTGCCCACGGCCGAGAGGTGTCAAATAGGCGATAACGCCATGCCTGGACGCAGTCCGTCCGGTTAACAGGAAGAGCCCCAGCGGACCGTGCAGTCGTGGATGATCGTCGTCGCGACCTGTTCCGCAGGGTCGCGTGCGATCAGATCGACGATGCTGTCGATGAAGGCGGTGTGATCGAGCGCCAACGTCGTCAGATTGTGGCTCTCCCAAGCCGCCATCGCAATGGCGAAGGGCCGCCACGATGTGGCGGCCAGGTCGCCTCGAGTGGCTTGTGGAGCACGTCGAGCAGCAACTGGCTGACCCCGGCGATCAGCGCGGCCTTCTCTTCGGTGGTGACGGAATCCCGGCCAGGGGCAGACCCCTCACGCGTGACTTGAATGGTGACGATGGGCATGGCGACCTCCCCCTTTAATGACCGGCGCTCTGGCCGCCATCGACATGCAGGATTTCGCCTGTCACGAACCCTGCGGTTTCGAGGTAAAGTACGGCTTCCACGACGTCACGCAGCTCGCCCATGTGCTTGACCGGATGCAGCGCCGCCAGGAACTCATGGTTTTCCGAAGCGTGCATCGAGGTCTTGATGATGCCGGGCGACACGGCGTTCACGCGTACGCCCTTGTCGGCATATTCGATGGCCAGTGCCTTGGTGGCCGAGTTGAGGCCGCCCTTGGTCAGGTTGGCCAGCACCGTCGGCACGCCGGCCACGGCATGATCGGTCAGGCTGGTGGTGATGCTGACGATGTGGCCGGAACCCTGCTTCAGCATCTGGGCTGCGACTGCCTGGGTCATATGGAAGAAGCCGGCCAGATTTGTCGAGATCTTGGACGTGAAGTCCTCGGCGGTGTAGTCCGTGAACGGCTTGGCGATAAAAATGCCGGCATTGTTCACCAGCGTGTCGATGCGTCCGAACCGCGCCATCGCATCCCTGACGACACGATCCGCCGTCGCGGGATCGCCGACATCGCCGGCAATGGCGAGAATATCCGGATCACTGCCTTGCTTGATCGAACGCGAGGTGGCCACAACCTTGAAGTTGCGATCGCGATAGGCTTTCACCAAGGCGCCGCCGATACCTTGCGATCCCCCGGTGATGACGACGACTTTCTGTTCGTTGCTCATGATCTGTCCTGTCTTGAAAGAGGTCCGGCAGGCCAATTGCTGCCGTCGACCCGTTGAAGCGGGCCGGCCACGGATATCGGATCGATCAGGAAACGGCAGAATAGCTGCTGCTCGGCAGGCATCCTTCCCCAAGCCGGAAGAATGAGCGCAGTCAGCTCTTGAGAGCGTCGGCCTGCGCCGAAAGTCTTGCAAACTCGGCGCGCAGTCGCGGAACCGCAAAGTCCACGAAGGTACGGACCTTTGGCGCGAGCGTACGGCCCTGAGGCGTGAGCAGGTGCACGGGCAGAGCAGCGGGCTCCGCGTCACGCAGCACGATCTTCAGCGAGCCGTCCTGGACACGCTCGGCCACGTGATAGGTGTAGAGACGCGTTACGCCGTGGCCGTCCACGGCCGACGCCAGCGCGGCGCGAACGCTGTTGACCACGAGGCGGGGCTTGAAGTGGACCGAGCGGGCGATGGTGCCGCCCGGTGGCGGGGCAAAGACCCAAGCGTCGTGACCGAAATGCGTGGTCGACACGATGCGATGCCTAGTCAGATCCGCAGGCTCGACGATGGGCGGATGCTCGGCGAGGTAGCGCGGCGACGCCACGATGACGCGCTTGACGTCACCACCCACCCGCACGGCAACCAGGGAGGAGTCAGGCAGTTGCGCAACGCGAAGGGCAACGTCGATCCCCTCCTCGACGAGATTGGCGTGACGATCGATCAGGATCAGATTGACCGACACGGCCGGATAGGCGTCGAGATAAGCGTCGATGACCGGGCGCAGAATTTCCTCGCCGCTGATCGGCGGCGCGCTGATCGTCAGCGTTCCGCGCGGCGCGGCGCGCTCGCCGGCGACGGACATGTCGGCTTCCTCGAGATCGATCAGCACACGCCGACAGGCCGAGGCGTAGCGCTCACCCGCTTCGCTGAGCTTGATCGACCGCGTGGTGCGGTGAAGAAGCTCGGCGCCGACATGCTGCTCGAGAAAGGCAATGGCGCGGCTGACCGCGGCAGGCGAGCGCCTCAGCTTGCGCCCCGCCGCCGCCAGACTGCCCTCGTCCAGCGCCGCCACGAACACCCGCATGGCTTCGATACGGTCCATCTATTATTCCCAGATGCGCAACATTACCGCCGGATTCTCAACGAGCAATCCGGCTGTGGCAACAATCCATGCCGCATCGTCCCCGACGATTGTGCCGATATCGGGAAGGTTTTCTGCCGCGCGCCCGGCTTCATCCGATGCAGGAACGCTTTCGCATGCCCCTGTCTATGCGGGTGAACGGATCGGCCGGCATGAGTGGGCTCCTGCGCCTCGCCGCGGTATCTTTCGGCAAGGCGCAGAATGGGCCGGTGGCCCACCCTCAATCAATCCTCCTCAACGGGTGCCGGGATCTCATCCGGTAGGTTCTGCCGTCCAACCCGGTCGGCAACGAGCATCGAGAGCATCATTTCGACAAGGCCGTTGGCGGCCCCCTTCTCGCCACCGGTAGCGCCGATCTGGATCTGCGGCACGAGCGGTAACCTGCCATTCTCGATCGCCTCGGCGAAGCGCATGAGAACCTGCGAGTTGAGCTGATAGTCCGGGCCGCCGAAGGCCGCGACCTTCTTCTCGGTGGCCTCGGCCTCCGCCAGACCGAGGGCGCGCACCTTCTCGGCTTCCGCAAAACCGGTCGCCTTGATGCGTTCGGCATCGGCAAGCGCGATAGCCTTGATCATGTCGGCCTCGCCCTGGCCGCCGAGGCGCACCTTCTCGGCCTCTGCCTTGGCAGTGACCTGAATGGTTTCCGCCTCCTGGCGGGTGCGGGCGAGTTGCGCCTTGCCCTCGTTCTCACTGATCTCGATGGTAAGTGCCGACGTCGTGATCTTGGCTTGCTGTTCGGCGAGCGCCTCCTTCTCACGCAACGTGCGTTCCTGAATGGCCGCCTTCTCCTGCAATTTATAAGTCTCGACCTTTTCGACTGCGATCTGGCGGTCGCGCAGCTGGATCAGGATCTGCTCTATGCTGTTCTGGCCATCGGCAGCACGGGGCGTGCCAATCAACACTTCCTGTAGCTCGAGGCTGTAGGTATTGAACTTTTCACGCATCTCCTCGCCCGACTTGCGCTGGATATCGCTACGCTCCTGCAAAAGCTGGATCAGCGTCTTCGTCTGGGCGATATTCTTGAAGTAAGCAGAAACCATCGGATCGAGCGTTTGTTCGACTAGCCGCTTGATGTCACCGAAACGCTGCACCACGAGCGGCGCCTTCATATAGTCGATATGCACGACGACGGAGAGCGGCAGTACAGGTTCGAACGCATCTTTGGTGATCAACGACACTTCAGACAGGTTCTCGTCCAGCCTGTGTTCGCCAAACTGCTCCTTCGTCCATTTGAGCACAAAGTTGGTGGTCGGCACGATGATGATTTTGCCGGCATAGGTATTGAACGCATACTTGCCTGGCAGTAGCGGCGTTGACCAGACACCGCGTGCGCCGATTTCGACCAGCTCGCCGTGACGGTATGCCTGCCCGGATATGTCCGTGCCGTGGCGGCCGTTATAGGAAACGACGACACCCACAGTGCCAACGTCAATGATCGTCTTCTCGACCAATTCGACGGTCGCGAAAATGCGATTGAGGAAATAGCTACCGTCGGCCAGCACCTGAAGCTGCCGGCCACGGTAGCCACCGGCATTGAGAAACTTCTCCGGGTCCTGAAAATTGTTGTGGAAGTTCGGGTCGTTCGGATCGTTGGCGACGGTCGGTGCTATGATCTCGCCGTCCGGCAGGGCCGGACCGTCATGGATGGTGACGATACCGATCATGTCATCGGCATTGTGGATGATGACTGGCTCAAAGCCGCCCCGCTCCGAGATCATGCTGGACATATTGGAAAAAAGGCTTTGTTCCGACGAACTCAGATTGACGGAATAGATCGACTGGGCGGTCAGCACGATGAATTGTGCGAGATTGATAGCATAGGTGCCTTCACGCAAAATCTTGCGTTGCGGTCCTTTCTGTCCGCCTTTTTCGAGAAAGCCGCGCACATCCTGGAAATCATCGGCCTCGGTGTTGGAAGCAAGTGTCTGCGTCGGAGGCAGCGGCTTGCCATCACGGGCAAAGACATAGCCGATCTGACCCTGCGGGATGGTGACAAGATTGGCGCGATGCATCGAATATTGGAACGGCATGAAGAAATGCAGGCCACCGCGCACGACTTCCGGCTGGTAGCCTGCCTCACGGTTGAGTGCAATGAAGCCACTACTGACGGAGCCGCGAAAACTCCATAGTTTTTCCAGGATGCCGAGCCTGTCGTTGGGGATGTAGCGGACCACGCCGCTCCACCAGAACAGGATTGCCAACACGACGACTAGCACGGCTACCTCGATCGCCATCCATTGCATCGGGCCGACATATTGTAAGGCTTCCATCTGTTGTCTCCTATGGGCGCGCGGGTTCATTCACCCGCCGGCCACCCGGTTGGTGTTGATTGATGAAGCGGGGAGATTGCGCAGCGACACGCTGGACGCACCAAGGGCGTGTCGAACGTTTGGGCTGCTCTTTGTATGGGAAGATGACCGCGCATCCCGAGTCCCCAGTAAGGGAAGCGTGGTCGTGAGCTATGTCACATCGGTGTTGCCTTGACAGACATTACAACAAATGACGTAGGGATCGCAACAACAGGTTTAAAGGTACTCCGCGTGGAAATCGCATAAGTATTTCCAAACGCTTTTATTTCGAAAGCGTGGCGGTTGGCTTCTACAAATTGGGAAGAGCGCGAAATGGCGCTCTTGACGGCTTAGAACCGTCGGCCTCCGATCCGACCGGCTGGGCCGGGTTGCAAGGGAGGAACGGGCGCCGAACGGGAACACTTCTTCGGCTTAGCCTCCTCAAGCAGCAAACTTCGAGGGACATCGCTTTCCGGTGGCCCTGGTGGCTGCGCAGGCTAGTCGAAGAAACCGGCGTCCTCTTCCGCGAGATATTTCTTCGCTCCCGCGGCATCGATGTCGAGGCCCAGCCCCGGTGCTTCGAGCAGGTCGACCATCGAATCCTTCACGATCTGCGTCGGCAGGCCAATGACGATATCCTCCCACCACGGGTCTGAGGCGCTGGGATATTCGAAGGCGATGTAGTTGGCGGGCAGCGTGGCGCAGACATTGATCAGCGCGCCGAGGCCCAGCAGGCCGTTCGCCGTGCCATGCGGCGCCATCATGATCGAGTGCATATAGGCGTGCTCGGCCACCCATTTGAGCTCGGCGATACCGCCGATGTCGGCGGGATCCGGGCCGATGACGCGGACCGCCTGCGTCTCGATCAGTTCCTTGAAATTATGACGCAGGTAGATCTGCTCTCCCGTGTGGATGGGCGTGGACGTGGACGTCGTGAGTTCGCGGTAGGCCTGCGGATTGACCCATGGCACGTAGTCGCCGGTCAGCATGTCCTCCAGCCACATCAGATTGTACTTTTCCACCGCCTGCGCGAAGCGGATCGCGTCCGGCAGGAACCAGCCGGGACCGCAATCCAGCGCCAGCGAGACCTTGTCGCCGAGCACCTCTTTCATGGCGATGACGCATTCGATCATATGCGCCATGCCGCGCTCGCTGATCTGCCCCTGGTCCATCGCGCCGTGGTAAGTCGGCGGCTGGCGCACGCCGTAGTGGAAGTCGGGCACGGTGGTCTTCATGTTGGAGTGGAAGCTGATGCCTTGCTTGACCATGAAGAAGTTTTCCGGCCGCTCCATCATCCATTTGACATCGGCCGCGTAATCCTCTGGCCTGTCGCCGGTACGCTTTTTGCGGACGGAGCCGTTGTAGACCCGCACCTGGTCGCGGACCTTGCCGCCGAGTAGCTTGTAGACCGGAACGCCGGCCGCCTTGCCGGCGATATCCCACAGCGCATGCTCGATGGCGCTGACGGCGGCGCCATAAGGCTTGAACGAGCCCCGCTGCCGGATTTTGAGCATGCAGCGTTCGACGTCTGTCGGGTCCTCACCGATCAGCGCGTCGCGGAAATGCAGCACCCAGGGCTTGAGATAAGTCTTGGTGTACTCGACCTCGCCGAGGCCATGGAGGCCCTCGTCAGTGACGATGCGAACGATGGGATGCTTGCCGATGACGGCGCACCGGAGATCGGTGATTTTCATGATGTCCTCTATTTCACCGACGAGAAGGCGGTTGGCGCGAGAAACTGGCTGGAAATATTGGCCAGGATCGGGCCATCGCGCTCGGACTCGTCGCGGACCTTGAGCCATGCCGGATCGGTGGTGAAGGCCTTCCATTTCACTTCACGCTCGGCAAGGGATTCCCAGGCGACGAAATAGGTCAGTCGATTGCTGCTTTCGCCGACCACCGTGGTGAAGAACCCGGCCTGGCGGATGCCGTGCTTATCCCACAGCGCCAAGGTATGGTCGTTGAAACGCTTGAGCAGCGCCGGCAGCCGGCCCGGCAGGCAGTTGTAAATGCGAAGTTCGTAGATCATGGTCGATCCTTCTGTTCACCTCTCCCTCCGGGGGAGAGATGTAGATCAGCTCCAGGTGCGGTCCCAGGAATATTCATCGTCCCAGTGATCGGTCGGCTGCCAGATGCCTTTGACGCCTTCCTGCAAATGCTGGCTGATGACCTCATCCACCACGTCGTCGATGCCGAGACCGGGCTTGTCCGGCACAGCGATGAAGCCGTCCTTGACCAGCGGCTTGGGCAGGCCGGTGACGATGTCGTCCCACCAGTCGACCTCCACACTGTGATATTCGAGCGCCATGAAGTTCTCCGTGGCCACCGCAACATGCGCGGCGGCCATCGCCGCGATCGGGCTTTCCGCCATGTGAATGGCCATGGCAACGCCATGCTCCTGCGCCGCGTCGCCGATCTTCTTGGTCTCGAGGATGCCGCCGGTGGTCAGCAGGTCCGGGTGGATGACCGAGATGCCTGACTTGAGCAGCGGCTCGAACCCTTCCTTGAGGTAGATGTCCTCGCCCGTGCAGATCGGCACAGACGTAGCCTGCTGCAACTGGCGATACTGCTCGGTGTACTGCCAGGGGATCACGTCCTCGAGCCAGGCTGGCGCATATTTCTCGATGCGCCGGGCGAGACGGATGCCGTCCTGCAGCGAAATATGGCCGACATGGTCGATGGCGAGCGGGATCTCGTAGCCGATCACCTCGCGGACCTCGTGGATATACTGATCGAGCAGGTCGATGCCCTTCTCGGTGAAGTGCAGGCCGGTGAAGGGATGCGGCACGTTCTGCGCGTCATAGGCGGCATTGCGCGCCCGGCGTTCGTCCAGCGTGCGTGCCCGAGCACGGCTGGCATGGGTGCGGAAACCGTCGAGCACGCCGGCCGGCGCGACCACCGCGCCCGGTATGTGCGATATCTGCGCCAGGCCGAGATCCATCTTGAGGAAGGTGAAGCCGAGATCCATCCGCGCCTTGAGCCGCTTGCCGGTCTGGGTGCCGCTGGGCTTGTCCGCATCGGTGTCGCAATAGACCCGCACCTTGTCGCGGAACCGTCCGCCGAGCATCTGGTAGATCGGCACGCCGTACGCCTTGCCGGCAAGGTCCCACAACGCGATCTCGATTGCCGAGACACCGCCACCTTGCCGCCCATGGCCGCCAAATTGCTTGATGCGGCGGAACAGTCGGTCGACGTCACAGGGGTTCTCGCCCAGCAGCCGGCTCTTGAGCATCAGCGCATAGGTCGCGCTGGCGCCGTCGCGCACTTCGCCCAGGCCGACAATGCCCTGGTTGGTGTAGATCTTGATAAGCGCCGAGGTGAACGGCGCGCCGACAATCTCGGCGACGCGCAGGTCGGTGATGCGTAGCTCGCTCGGCTTGGAGTTCGTATTTACCCGATTGAGCGCCTCGCCGGCGCTACCCGTCTTTGCCATGGCTTATCCTCGTTCTGATCGGCGGCTTGTCGCCCCACACGCCCGGCCGGCATGAGCGTTGCTAGCCAAGCTCTATCTCGTGGGCCTGCAGGTAGTCGCGGTTCATCTCGACGCCCAGACCAGGCTTCGACGTCAGCTTGAGGCTGCCGTTCGAAACATCCAGTGGTCTGTCGATGAGGTGATTGTATTTATCCAGGTTCCACTCCGACGTCTCGAGCTTGTAGAAGTTGGGAACCGTCATCATCACCTGCGCTCCCGCAACCACGTTGATCGGTCCCGCGGCATCATGGGGCGAGACCGGGATGTAGTAGGCCTCGCACAGGGCGGAAATCTTCTTCAGTTCGGTAATGCCGCCTGTCCAGGTAACGTCCGGCATGATGTAGTCGGCAAGCTTGTTCTCGAGAACCGGCACGAAATCCCACTTCGTATGGCCGCGCTCGCCCCACGAGATAGCGGCACTGACCTTCTCTCGCACCTGCTTGAGGGCATTGAGGCTCTCGGGCGGACAAGGCTCCTCAAACCAGTCGATCTGGCCGGCTTCCTCGAGGCTGCGGCAGAGGCGAATGGCGGTAGGAACGTCAAAGCGGCCATGCGCATCGATCAGAATGTCGACATCGGGCCCAGCCGTTTCGCGGATCAGAGCCGTCAGTTCGGCGGCCTCGCGCTCGTCCTTGCGGGTCATGCTGCCATCGAGGTAGCCGTCCCGCTGTTCGCGCGACAAGCCATCGGCGGTGCGACCCTGGTGGGGGAAAGGATCGAACTTCAGCCCCGTGTGTCCGGACTCGACGATGTCTCGAATTTCGCGGACCACAGCCTCCTTGCTGGTAAACTTGCGTTGGTTGGGATGGGTATAGAGCGCGATTTCATCGCGTACGGGTCCGCCCAGCAGCTCGTAAATCGGCTTGCCGAGAACTTTGCCCCGGATGTCCCAGAGCGCTATGTCGATAGCGCTCACGCATTCGACTGCGGCGCCGCGGCTGCCCATATAGGTGAAGCTGCGGAAAATCTTGTGCCAGAGATGCTCGATACGCGCCGGATCCTCGCCTGTCACGGCGACACCGATCTGCCGCAAGATCGTGCAGAGAGCGCGGTTGGCGAGCCTTGTGGTGGTGGTGATTTCTCCCCAGCCACTCACCCCTTCGTCGGTCGTCACCTCGACGAACAGGAACTCTCCCCAATAGGAAGCATCGGACTTGATCAGCCACGGCCGAACGCTCGTGATTTTCATCTCTCAACTACCTCTATCTGATTGTCGGGCCAATGATGTTCTGGACTGGAAATTCTATCCGGCTCGAGCGGCGTTGCGCGCACGCATCTGTTCGAGAACATGCCGGCCGGAACCCTCGACATGGCGGGCAATGAGTTCGGCGGCTTTGTCAGCCTCTCCTGCCTTGGCGAGCGCGATGAGTTCGCGATGCTCGCGAATGATCGCGGCACGCCGTGCGAGCGTGAAATTGAAACGCCGGCTCACGGCTCGCAGCACCTCGCGATGCTTCCACCACAGCTCGGCGGCATGGCGATTATAATGCCGCTGGTACATCACGGTGTGGAAGGCGGTATCGAGTTCACTGTGTCTGAACGGGTCGGCGAAATTGTTCTCTTCAATCAGGCCTTGGAGACGTTCGAGTTCGGCGATGTCCTCGCCGGTCGCCATGTTGACGAACCATCGCGTCAAGGCCGGCTCGATCAGAACTCCGATCTCGTAGATATCCCGGACAAAATCCTGATCTATGGGCCGGACGCGCGCCCCCCGGTTGGCGATAAAGGTGACAAAACCCTCCCCACGCAACAGCTGCAGCGCCTCGCGCACGGGGTTGGTCGAGGTGCCGTGACGCCGGGCGAGATCGGTAACCACAAGCCGTTCGTTGGCGGCGAGCCGTCCCTCAATGATGTCTTCCCGGATCAGTTCATAAAGCGAGGCGCCCTCGCTTGAGGCCCCGATGGCGTCAATCCCCACGGGTGGCTTGGCTTTAAAATCGCTTGTTTCGGCCAAGGCCGGCTCCCCGGATTAATACACACTCTGCCCGATATCACGCACGGTTCCCAAAAACAATGTACGATCCGACGCGTTGACAGGCAATCCATGATCTGAAAACGTACCAGATGATCGAAGGGATACATTGAGCAAAAGACGCATCCCGCGCGGTCGAACGAGCCCGCTTGCCTTGGCGCAGAGCGGCATGGGAGAACCTGGGAGGATACTATGACGAGGATTACACTCGGCGGTGCTGTCCTGCGCGGCACTGTCGCCACTGCTTTGATGGCATCGCTCATGTCCGGTTCGGCGCTAGGTGCACCGCCGGTCGATTTGAGCAAGTGGTCGCCGGAATATGTGCGCTCCATTGCGGGCACACAGGATTTTGACACGGCCGCCGATTGCGGCAAGGTCACCCCCCTCGACTACAAGGGGCGACTGACTTTCTGGTATCAGGGCGTGTTCGAGGGCGACCCCGACCTCCTGCGCCAGTACTACAAGGACTTCTTTGAGACCTTCCGCAAGACCTATCCGAACATCCAGCTCGAGGATCAGGCCCTCACCTACAACGACCTTCTCGACAAATTCCGCACGGCGCTCCTGGGCAATGCCGCGCCGATGGCGGTCCGCCTGCAAATCCTGGGTGGAACCGAGTTCGCCTCGAAGGGCTATCTGCAGCCGCTCAAGCCCGAAGATGTGGGCTATTCGACCGAGGATTTCTGGCCCGGCGCCATGAAGGCGGTAACCTGGGATGGGGTGACCTACGGCATACCCACCAACAATGAGACGATGGCGTTCATCTGGAACGCCGACATCTTCAAGCGGGCGGGCCTCGATCCGGACAAGGCTCCGGCAACCTGGGACGACGTCGTCAAATATTCCAAGCAGA
Source organism: Mesorhizobium sp. P2_F5 (assembly GCF_056403715.1). Lineage (NCBI taxonomy): Bacteria > Pseudomonadati > Pseudomonadota > Alphaproteobacteria > Hyphomicrobiales > Phyllobacteriaceae > Mesorhizobium > Mesorhizobium sp. P2_F5. Next base: position 432,196 of record NZ_JBFUEY010000004.1, read on the forward strand.
TCCACGACAAGCTCGGCATTGCCGGCTACGGCCTCGTGGCGCGCAAGAATGCCGGCAACACGCCATACCGCTTCATGCCGCAGCTATGGGCCTATGGCGGCGGCGTCTTCGACGAGGCGACGGCAAACCCGACCTATGAGCAGGTCGAGCTCGACAGCCCGCAGAGCAAGGCGGCACTGCAAGCCTCGTACGACATGTATGTTCGCGACAAGTCGGTTCCGGTTTCGGCACTCACCAACCAGCAGGCCGACAACCAGCCCCTGTTCGTCGCCGGCCAGCTCGGCATGATGATCTCGCACCCGTCCGACTACAACGTCATGCTCGACCTGCAGAAGAAGGCGACGGGCGCCGACAAGGACAAGGCGCAGACCGTCATCGACAATATGCGCTACGGCCTGATTCCGACTGGGCCGGACGGCAAACGCGCCGTAGTTTTCGGCGGCTCGAACATCCACATCCTGAAGCCCGAATATGTCGAGGGCGGCAAGGTCGACGAGCCGGCCGCGAAGGCTATCATCTGCATGTGGACCAGCCCGGAATGGTCGTTGAAGATGGCCTATGCCGGCTCGAACCCGGGCAACCTCAACGGCTTCAAGACCAAATGGATGAAGGAACGTCTGGACAACATCAAGTTCCTCGATGTCACGACGTCGATGCTGCCATACGGCATCCCGTTCCCGGCGCTGCCGCAGTCCCCCGAGATCATGAATATCATCGTCCCGGACATGCTGCAGAATGCCCTGACCGGAGCGATGACGGTCGATCAGGCGGCGGACGACGCGGCCAAGAAGGTGAAAGACCTGATGGGCGGACTCTAGTCCAAGCCCGACCTGCGATCTGACCGGCTGTGCCGATAGCGGGTGCAGCCGGTTTGTTCCGAACAATAAGGGCATGCCACAGTGACGATCGTGACCGGCAAGGCCGAGGCTCGCCGAAAATTGCAATCCGGCAAGTCCGGCGTGCTGCGGAATATCTGGGAGCATCGCGCCGACTACGCATATGTGCTTCCCGCGATCGGCGTGATGCTCGTCGTGATCGCCTATCCGATCTACTACACGGTCGAGTTGTCGTTCTTCAAAACGCCGCCTGGCCTGCAGCTTCGCGACAAGAGCTTCATCGGCTTCGATAACTACACGGCCATCCTCACCAGTGAGGTGTTCTGGAAAGTCACCTTGAACACCCTGATCTGGACGATCGGATCCACTTTCTTCTCCTTTGTCCTCGGGTTTGCCGCCGCGCTGGCCCTCCACCGCGAGTTTGTCGGCCGGGGTGTCCTGCGCGCCATTCTGATCATTCCCTGGGTCATCAGCGCGGTTGCCGCCTCCTATATCTGGAAGTGGATCTACCATTCGGACTTCGGAATCATCGGCGCGGTGCTGGTCGGCCTCGGGTTGGCCGACCGGCCGCCGAACTTCATCGACAACGTCAGCACGGTGTTGCCCTCCTTGATCGTCGTCAATATCTGGCGCGAGTTTCCGTTTGCCATGATCATGATGATGGCCGGCCTGCAGACGGTCCCCGACCAGTTGCTGCGCGCCGCGGAAGTCGACGGGGCGAACGCATGGCAGCGTTTCTGGCACGTCACCTTCCCGCACCTGAGCAACGTCTCGACGGTGACGATCCTGCTGCTCGCGGTGGCCAACTTCAATTCCTTCATCATCCCGTGGATCATGACCGGTGGCGGGCCGTCGAACGCGTCGCACATATGGATCACGCACATTTATGAGCTCGCCTTCGGCCGGCAGCGCTGGGGCGTCGCATCGGCCTATTCGGTACTCCTGTTCCTCCTGCTGATGATGCTGGGCTACTTCTATGTCCGTGCGCTGGCCGGTAACGAGCGCAAGGAGGGGGGCGCATGAGCACGCTTGTCGAGACAGCCTCTCGACGTCCCACCCGGCGCCGCATGCGTGTCGACGGATGGCGGTGGGCCGGGCGCATCTTCCTCGTGTTCATGCTGCTCTACACCGCGTTGCCGATGATCTGGATGCTGATCACATCGATCAAGTCCGGGTTCGCGGCGATGCAGTTCCCACCGCAATGGTGGCCGGAAGAGCCTACCCTCGCCAGCTACCAGAAGCTGCTCGATCCGCAAAACAGCGTCGGCCAGGACTTCCTCCGGTTTTTCTGGAACAGCCTCTACGTGTCGACGGTCACCACAATCCTTTCGGTGATCGTGGCCGTTCCCGCGGCTTACGCGTTTTCGCGCTTTCGTTTCCCCGGTCGAAACTTCCTGTTCTTCACCGTGCTTTTGCGCAACATGTTCCCGGCAGTGATCTTTCTCGTGCCGCTCTTCATCCTGATGCGCGCGATCGGGTTGGTGAACACGCATGGCTCGCTGATTCTCACCTATCTCACCTTCGGCCTGCCGCTGGCGATCTGGCTGCTCAAGGGTTTCTACGACAACATCCCGGTGCAGCTCGAGCAGGCGGCGCGCATCGATGGGGCGACGCGGTTCCAGGCCTTCATCCTGATCGTGATGCCTCTGTCGACGCCCGGAATCATCGCCACCGCGATCTATTCCTTCATCGGCGCATGGAACGAGTACATCTATGCCTACACCTTCCTCTCCAAGAACGAGCAGTTGACCCTGCCGGTCGGCATACAGCGCTTCTTCTCGGAAAATACGACGGACTTTCCGGGCCTGATGGCGGCCAGCTTCATGATGAGCGTGCCCGTCGTGGTGCTGTTCCTCGTTCTGCAACGATACTTCGTACGCGCCCTCACAGAAGGCGCGGTCAAGCACTAGAGCCGGATGATTTCAGGTCTGTTCGACCTGAAATCTGAATCCGGCTCTAAATCCAAGAGATAGAGCATGATGTCGTCCGAAAACCGCTTCACACTTTTCGGCATCATGCTCTAGGGAGTTGCCGATGGCCCACGTGGTCCTCAAAGATCTCGTCAAGACCTATGGCGGCTTCAAAGCTGTCAACGACGTTTCGCTGACGGTCAATGACGGCGAGTTCGTAGCGCTCGTCGGCCCTTCCGGCTGCGGCAAGACAACCACGCTCAATCTTGTCGCTGGATTGATTCCGGTCACATCGGGCGACATCGTCATCGGCGACCGGGTGGTCAACGACCTCGACCCCAAGGACCGGGACATCGCAATGGTGTTCCAGAACTACGCGCTCTACCCGCAGAAATCGGTCTACAAGAACCTGGCGTTCCCGCTGCAGATGCGCAAACTGCCCAGGGACGAGATCGACAGGAAGGTCAAGGAAGCGGCGCGCGTGCTCGATATGACGCACCTGCTCGAGCGCAAGCCGCGCGAACTTTCAGGCGGGCAGCAGCAACGTGTCGCCCTGGGGCGTGCCCTCGTCCGCGACCCCGCCGTGTTCCTCATGGACGAGCCGCTCTCCAACCTCGATGCCAAACTACGCGTTCAGATGCGGTCGGAGATCAAGCGGTTCCACCAGGACCTCAAGGCAACGATCATCTATGTGACGCACGACCAGCTCGAAGCCGTGACCATGGCCGACAAGATGGCGGTGATGAACGGCGGCTATCTGCTGCAATACGATTCACCGGCGCAGGTCTTTGCCCATCCGGTGAACATGTTCGTGGCCAGCTTCATCGGCAGCCCGGCGATGAGCCTTATCCCGCTGGAGGCATCGACAGCAAACGGCAACACTGCGTTGACCGGCGCGGAGGGCTGGAGCCTTGAGCTCTCGCCGCTCAACGCCCGGAAGGTCGCGAAGGCAACGTCCAGGAAAGTCGTGCTCGGCGCACGTCACTCGACGATCAGGCTCCACAAGAGCGCGGTGCCAGGCAGCGTCCCGGCCAGAGCCTACACTGTGGAGCCGACCGGAGACGTCACCTTCGTGCAGGCGTTGCTGTCTGGCGCCATCGTCAACATCAGCGTGTCCCCCAACATCTCCGTCGCACCTGACGAGCAGATCTGGCTCGAGTTCGACCAGGAGCGGATACATCTGTTCGACGGCGAAACCGAACTGGCCCTCAAGGCCGGCTGAGACAATACGGGGTCATTGGGAACGTTGGGGATGACTGGAAAGCTTAAGATCACCGCGATCAAGCCCTATCCTGTGTGGGTTGGAACGCGCAACCAGATGCTCGTCAAGATCGAGACCGACAAAGGGATCTTCGGCTGGGGCGAGAGCGGCTTGAGCGGTCGCGAGAGAGCCGTTGCCGGCGCGGTCGAACACTATCGCGAATTTCTCATCGGCCGCGACCCCATGCAGATCGGGCGGATCTGGCAGGAGGTATATCGCAGCCAGTACTTCGAAGGCGGGCGCGTTCTGCAGGCGGCGATTTCCGCCATCGACATCGCCCTGCACGACATCAAGGGCAAGGCGCTGGGGGTGCCGGTCTACGAACTGCTGGGCGGCAGGCAGCGCGACCGCATCCCCACCTTCGCCTCGACGGGAGACGAGGCCGAGGGCGATGCTGCCATCGAACGAGCCCGCGAACTGCGCGCGCAGGGATGGCAGGCGATCCGCTTCTTCCCCGTAGGGCAAAGCAGCAGGGACATCTTCGAGCCCCGCGAGTCGATCGGCGCGACCGCGAGCATGCTGAACAAGGCGCGCGAGGCGCTGGGCGACGACGTCGTCCTCGGTATCGACTATCATCACCGACTGTCGGTGGCGGAGGCGGCGAGCTTCTGCAACAAGCTCGGCCGCGGCGTGCTTGATTTCCTCGAGGAGCCGATACGCGACGAGACACCGGAGGCCTACGAATCCCTGCGTAGGATGACCGACATTCCCTTTGCCATCGGCGAGGAATTTTCCAGCAAGTGGCAGTTCCTGCCCTACATCGAGCGCGGCATCCATCAATTCAACCGGCTCGATGTTTGCAATGTCGGCGGGCTCACCGAGGCGATGAAAGTCGCTGGCTGGAGCGAGGCGCACTATGTGGACCTGATGCCGCACAATCCGCTTGGTCCGGTGTGTACGGCCGCGACCCTGCATCTCGCCGCCGCGGTACCCAACTTCGCGTGGCTCGAGACCAGGGCGCCGGAAAGGAAGCTGGGCTTCGACAATTCCGACTTCTTCCCCGTGCAACCACGGCTCGACGGTCCGAACTATCCGGTCAGCGACCTGCCGGGGCTCGGCGTCGAGGTCAACGAAGCGGCGGTCCAGGCAGAGGCTTTTCGTTTCTGGGAAGCACCTCACCTTAGGCGCCGCGACGGGTCTGTTACGAACTGGTAGTTCCCTTTCATCCGGAGTCCACAATGACGCATACCCCTGACATCACGCGGCCGCCTAAAGACCTCATTGACGCGCTGAGGGAAATCGGCGCCGCGACGGTTGCCGGCACGCTTGGCCACATGGGTTTCCGCAATCCCCACATGGTCGGTCCGGTGGCGCAGAACCGTGGGAAATCGATCGTCGGGCCGGCGCTGACGCTGCAGTTCCTGCCGCAGCGGCCGGACCTCTTCAGCGAGGGAGAATACGCCGACCCGGAAACGCAACTGCACCGGCACGTGCTCTATCACGCGCAGGAGGGCGATGTGGTCGTGGTCGACGCGCGCGGCGACATGAGCTCGGGCGTCTTCGGCGATATGATGTCGACGTATTTCAAGGGCAGAGGCGGCGCAGGCATTGTCATCGATGGATGCATGCGCGACCGGCCCAATGTCGAGAAGCTCGATCTGCCCCTATGGCTGCGCGGCTGGACGCCCAACTACCATGTGCAAACCAGCATCTATCCGAACGCCGTCAACGTTCCGATTGCCTGCGGCGGTGTCACGGTGATCCCCGGCGACATTATCGTCGCCGACGATGATGGGGTGGTGGTGCTTCCCGTCGCAATGGCCGCAAAGGTAATTGAAGAATCGAAAAAGCATCACGATTGGGAAGAGTTCTCGCGAGAGAAGTTGATGCAGGGTGCGCCGCTGCAGCGCTACTATCCGCTGCACGACGATGCCCGCGGCGAATATGAGGAATGGCGCAAAGCCAATCGCCCGGCGGATTGACGTGGGACTACGCGGAGCCAGTCGACTGTATCCACTCGGGCAGTAACAGCACTCGGCGCAGGAGCCGTTCAAAAGACAATTATTGCTTCGCATGCAAGGGAACTGGCTTCGCGGCGGCTCTCGCCAAGCGCAAATGCGCTCTTGCTGGGCCCGTCTCAGCCGGGGCCGCGTCGCCGACGAGCTTCCCGATCAAGGAAGGCGCTTTCTTCGGGCGTGGCGGCAGCTCCGACACGGAAGGCGAAGGACGTGACCCGCGTCGCGTTGGTGTCGATTCCGCACCGGAAGCTCAGATGGTACCATGTCGTTGCCGTGCGGAAAGCGGTGTCGGGGGCGTCAAGAATATTGCCGGCTTTCAGCGGAATAACTGGGATGAGTTGGGGAAAATTGGACGCGTCTTTCAGTTCCTGCTCCAGAACGCTGGCGCAAAGTTTGGCGACCCGTTGATCGCGAGGCACGTCGGCCATCGAGTCCGTTGCGAACACATCACCGGTAGCGCCCTGCGAAAAGAGTTTGCGGACGCCCGGAAGGCCCGAATACGCCCGTGATGCAGCCGCGGCCACCTCCGTGGAGCTTGGCTCTCCGGTGATTCCGCGTCCTGACTTCGCAGCCTTTGAAGGGCGGGGTTTCGGCACAGTTTCGGGTCTGGTCTGAGGCGCCTGAGCCGACGCTGGAAGCTCGATCTCACCGTCGTCCCCAGGACCAGCCAAGGGGGTTGCGGCCGCGGATGCCTGTTTGTCGGCGTCTGGAGCCCCCGCCTCCTGATTGTCTGCTTCCGGCTTCTCGTCGACCTTGGCTGACTCTGCCGGCCCTCCGGCGTCTGGCGCTGGGGCGGGTTTACTCTCCGCATCCTTTGGCGCGACAGCCGGCTTTGGCTCGTTATCCTTGGCCGGCGATGGGGCATTGTCTTGAGCGCTGCCTCCATCCAGGGATTTCCGAGGGCCGGTATCTTTGTCACCGAACTGGAAAACGGGCTTCAGCACCTCGATTGGCGGCAGCTTTTCAGGCGCCGGCTTTTCAACCTTCTGCTCGAGAGGCTTTTTCGCCTCGGGTTTCTGTGGAGGCGGCGTGGGAGCAGGTTTCGGCTTTGGCGGATCGGGCGGCGGCACGAGCGCGACATTGACCGGCTGCTCCTCCTGCGGCTTTTCCGGAGGCGTGGGCAGGCTGTAGACCAAGAGCGCGGCAATGAGCGCATGCAGGATCAGCGATGCGGGCAAGGCCCACAGCAAAGTCCGACGCCGCTCGGATGTCTCGGTCTTCATCCCTCACGATGTGGAGCGAAACTGCGGCGGCATCAAGCACGGCCGCCGCGTTGGCGCAATTTAGCCGCAGCCCGATGAGGAGGATCGACCGGCGCCTGATTGCTACAAGTGGCGCAAAGCCTACGAACCCGTAGCCCGCGCGCTTCAGAATCTCATCGTGGCGCCGCGTTGCAAGCGCGCGCACCGGCTGGCTGCAGTCAGAAGATCCTCATGTGACCTTTGATGTTGCAATATGTGGCAGTGACGTTAACCAAGGCAACCGTCGTCGCCGGCTCCATTCTCTGCATGCCCGCCTCCAATCTCAACGACGCAGGCTGGCGTCGCGGGCACGCTCGCGGATCTCTTCGCGAGAAAGGCCCGCATCCGCCAATATGCTGTCCGGAAGCCGCCTCAAGCTCGCAAGCGTCTGGCGATAGGCAAGCCAGCGGGCGAAACGGTGTCGAAGTTCATGCAACATGATCGTCTCCTTGGCGAGCGGAATACCCGCGCTCTTGGTTTGGTCGAAAACGCAAAGCAACTGCGCAAAGCGTATGCATGATCGAAGGGATTGGGCTGACTTCCTGGCCAGCCGAGGCGCCTGCCATTGTCCCGCCAGGGCAGGATTATCCAACGCCTCCAATGGCTGCATACTTGCGCGTGATGCCCACTTCGCGCTACAGCCACAGTCGCAAGGAGTTTTTCAATTCTGCAAAATGGATATTGGCTGGGACGATCTGAGGTTGTTTCTCGACGTTGCGCGGCTGGGTGGCCTGAGCGCGGCGACGGCAACAACGCGCCTCAGCGCAGCCACACTCGGACGACGCGTCACCGCGCTCGAAAAGCAGATCGGCGAAGCGCTGTTCGTACGTCAGCAGACCGGCTACCGGCTAACCCCGGTCGGTGAAGAACTGCTGCGGCGTGCCGAAGACGTCGAGGCAGCAATGCAGTCCCTGACCCGCTGGCGCGAGGGAAACCTGCCCGACCGCATTGTCCGCGTCTCGGCCGGGCCATGGACCTCGGCCTTCGTTTCCGCCCATATCGGCGAAATCTGGACGGTCGATGACGGCATCAGGGTGGAATTCGTCACCACCACCGACCGGGTCGATATCGGTCGCCGCGCCGCCGATATCGGCATCCGCAGCGAGCGCCCGACCGAGCAGTGGCTGGCCGGCCGTCAGAGCGGCAAGGTCGCCCACGCCATCTATTCCGGACGCCACCTGATCAACGGCATCGCCGCCGGGTTGTTCGTCGGCGTCACTGGCGAAGGGGCAAACATTGCCTCGGCTCGCTGGCTGCAAGCCCATCACGGCGACCGCATCGCCGTGCGCGGCAACAACACCCATTCGGTGCGCGAACTGGTGGCCGCCGGTGCCGGCCTTTCCGTCTTTCCGTGCTTCGTCGGTGACAGCGATCCGCGGCTGGTTCGCGTCGCTCAGCCTGTCCCCGAACTCGAAACCGACCAGTGGATTGTCACCCATCATGAGGAACGCCACTCCCCGCCGGTACGAAAAGTCGCCGACCGGATCACCGCCCTGATGCAGGCCCATCAGCCGTTGTTTCGCGGCAAGATGCCGATCCGCTAAGCCTCAGGCGTCGATCCGCCGCCAGCCGAGCCGCATGCTGGCGCTCAGGCTTTGGTGGCTGGCACGGATCGGCTTTCACAGTGGGCGAATATGCGGTCACCGCATGGGTGCTCAGTAAACCGGGCGACCCGAATCAGACATGGCGCGGCGTGCTGCTGCTCGATGGCGCGCCGAAAGCCTGCTTGCACATGGCTGGCGTCAGATTCTCAAGGTCCTGGTGCGTGAGGCGGGTGCGTGAAGCTTGACGGGTGCGATCCCGAAGGATTGCTGGATTTTCGCTGGCCAGAATCTATGCCAATTCCAAAAGATTGGACTGGAGACTCGTTCAAAAGGTCGGCTTGGATAGGCGTATATGGTACAAGCCCCACATCTTGTCTTGCCGCAAAGTTCACCCTCTGATTCCCTGTGCCAAGGCGATAGAATCTGATTCTTGCACCTGGCGTGTTCAAACGTCGCGTTCCGGGGAGAACCTTTTGTCGATCAAGGAGACAAGACGATGAGCACCGCTGCAAGGCCCGTCATCTCGGAAATGCGGCCGAAGATAACCGTTTTCGGCGTCGGCGGCGGTGGTGGCAATGCAATCAACAACATGATTGCCGAAAATCTGCAGGGGGCGGAATTCATCGTCGCCAACACCGATGCCCAGGCACTGACCATGTCCAAAGCATCGCGGCTGATCCAGTTGGGAGCCAACGTCACGGAAGGCCTTGGCGCCGGATCGCTGCCCGCGGTCGGCCGTGCGGCAGCCGAGGAATCGATCGACGAGATCAGGGACCACCTCGCTGGAACGCATATGTGTTTCGTGACCGCCGGCATGGGAGGCGGAACTGGAACCGGTGCCGCGCCCGTCATAGCGAACGCTGCGCGCACAGCCGGAATTCTGACGGTGGCTGTCGTCACCAAGCCATTCACCTTCGAAGGAAAACGCCGCATGCAAGCCGCCGAAGAGGGCATCGAGCAGCTTCGCGAATGCGCCGATACCGTGATCGTTATTCCGAACCAGAACCTGTTCAGGATCGCTGACGCCAGGACGACTTTCGCGGACGCCTTCGCAATGGCTGATCGCGTCCTTTATTCCGGCGTCGGCTGCATCACCGATCTCATCGTCAAGGAGGGGCTGATCAATCTCGACTTCGCCGATGTGAAGTCGGTGATGCGCGATATGGGCCGCGCGATGATGGGTACCGGGGAAGCCACGGGTGAGGACCGCGCCAAGAAGGCAGCCGAAGCGGCAATCGCAAACCCGCTTCTCGACGAAGCCTCGATGATGGGCGCCAAGGGCGTCCTGGTCTCGATCTCGGGCGGCATGGACATGACGCTGTTCGAAGTCGATGAGGCCGCCACCCGCATCCGCGAGGAGGTCGACGCTGACGCCGACATCATCGTCGGCGCCATATTCGACCGGGCACTTGCCGGAAAATTCAGGGTCTCAGTCGTCGCTACAGGATTGCGGCAGGGACTTGAGATGCCACACTAAGCAAGGATCCGGTTCCTGGCCCAACGGAGCTACCGAGGCGGAGGCCGCTGCGACGAGGCCGACCAGAGGCGAAGGCTCCTGCGACATCGAGACTCGCCTGCAATCACCTTGTTCAATCCGGCGCCCGAACCTGCGGCATAGCGGCGGCGAGCGACCGCTCGAAAGCATCGATCAGCGTATCGACCTGGGTCTCGGTAATGATGAGCGGCGGGCAGAAGGCAATCGCATCGCTCATGTTGCGCGAGATGACCCCGTTCTGTTGCAGGAATGCGTTGACCAGTCCGCCAAGCGCCCCGGGCTTCCCCCACGGCGCCTTGCTGGTCTGGTCAGCGACCAATTCGACGGCGGCGATCAGACCCACGCCACGCACCTCTCCGACGAGCGGATGCGAAGTGAGCTTGCGCAACCGTGCCTGCATGTGCGCACCGACCGTACGCGCGTTGCCGACAAGGTCGCGCTCCTCGATCAACTTGAGATTCTCCAGCGCGACGGCCGCGGCGACGGGATGGCCGCCGCCCGTGAAGCCATGCCCGAACGTACCGATGCGGTCGCTCTCGTCCGCAATTGGTTCGAACATCTTCTCATTGATGAGCAGCGCCGAAATCGGCAGGTAAGACGACGAGATCTGCTTGGACAGCACCATAATGTCGGGCTTGATGCCGAAGGTCTGCGAGCCGAACATCTCGCCTGTCCGGCCAAAGCCGCAGATGACCTCGTCGGCCACGAGCAGGATGTCGTATTTCGACAGCACTGCCTGGACCTTCGCCCAATAGCCTGTTGGAGGAACGATGACCCCGCCCGCACCCATGATCGGCTCGCCGAAAAAGGCGGCGACGGTCTCGGGTCCCTCGGCGAGGATCAGCGTCTCCAGATCATCGGCAAGACGGATCGAGAATTGTTCTTCGCTTTCACCCGGCTCCGCATCACGCCAGTAATGCGGCGCCGAAGTGTGGAGCACGTTGGCGATCGGCAAGTCGAATGAAAGATGGTTGTTAGGTAGTCCGGTCAGGCTAGCCGAGGCAATCGTCACGCCGTGATAGCCGCGTTTGCGGCTGATGATCTTCTTGCGAGCTGGCTGGCCGAGCGCATTCGACCGGTACCAGATCATCTTGATCGCCGTGTCGTTGGCCTCGGAGCCCGAATTGGTGAAATACGCCTTGCTCATCGGAACCGGCGCCATCTGAACCAGCTTCTCGGCCAGGTCGACAAGCGGCGAATGCGATTTCGAACCGAAGTCGTGATAATAGGGCAGCTTCGACATCTGCCGCGTGGCGGCGTCGACCAGCCGCTTTTCCGAGAAGCCGACGGCTACGCTCCACAAGCCCGCCATCGCTTCGATGTAGCGATTGCCGGCCACGTCCTCGACATAGATGCCATCGCCCTTTTCGATGATGAGCGGCCCCGACTCCTGATGTTTACGGGCGTTGGTATAGCCATGTAGGTGGTAGCGGATGTCACGAGCTTCAGGGGAGTTGGGTCTGGCGTCCACGACGGCTCCTGTCTACAGGGGTTCACGGGGAACTATCTCCTGCCCCTTACTTTTCGTATGATCACAAACCAAGACGGACCGCACAAGGCAAGCGTTTTGATATTTGGTTGCGGGACCTCAACCAACGATGCTTGCGCTTGGTGGAAATGCCGTGTTCCGAAGCTTGCCGCACCAGATGCCGGCAATGTCAACCATTGCGATCGCTAGGCCCAACACCGAGCGTTTGAAAGGCGAATCAACCCTGTTCATTGGCTTTTTCGTGGACCAAAATCAGAAGTCTTCCCGTATCGTTCCGCATGGTGCCGCGGCAGCCAAACAGTCGAACATGCGACCCGTTCGTCTTTCGCGACAGAACTCTCCACCCAATTCGCAGGAAAGACGTAGGACGGTACGCCAACAAATGGTGGTTTCATCGATCTTGTACCGCCGCAGTTCCACTCTGTGTTCCGGTATGACTGGCGGGGGACAGAGTCACGATCGGCATCGAGCGCATCGTATAACGATACATTCGCGGCAATCACGTTGGAGTGAAACGGCGACTAGGCGTCAAGGATCGCGCTTACCAGTCGCGCGGTGCGCGGCGCGAGTGTCAACCCTATGTGTCCGTGGCCGAAGGCAAGGATCACATCCCGCCCACCTCTCGATGGCCTGATAACGGGCACGGAATTGGGCATCGAAGGCCGGAATCCTAGCCATGTGCGGCTCGGCTCCCCCAGGTCTGGAAAAACCCGACGCGAATTCGCCACCAGCGCCGCAATGCGGTGCGGATCGGCTGGAGACCCCAAGCCGCCGAGTTCTACAAGGCCTGCAACGCGCAACCGGCCTCGCATTGGGCAAAGATAGAAGCCGAGCGCTGTGGGGCAGACCGGCCGTTCAATCAGTGGGTGGGTCATGTCAAATTCGACGTGATAGCCACGTTCGGTATCGAGTCTGACCGGATCATCGATTTGGGCGGCAAGCCTTTGCGAGTGGGCGCCGGCGGAGATGACAGCGGTCCGGGCGCGGATGTCGAAAGGGGCGGCTATGATCCGGATTCCATTCGCTCCGCGGGCGATCGTTCGTGCAGAGGCCTTGACGAATTGCACACCTGCCCGCCGAACCGTAGCGGTCAACCGATGCATCGCTTCGCCCGGATCACTGAGATTGATCGCGCCCGGAAAAAACAGGCCACCACCTTCGAAGGGCGGTAGCCGAGGTTCGAGCCGATGCACTTCGTCGGCCGAAAGCAGTTCCTGACCAACGCCATAGAAGCGGCGCAAATTGATATCGGTGGCGGCCGCCTTGAGGGCCTTGGGCGTTTCGTAGAGATAGAGACAGCCCTTCGCGGAGAGCAGGTCCGATGCCCCTATTTCCGCTGCGAACTCCTCCCAAGCCGCCGATGCGTCCGATACGAGTTCGGCGATCCGGCGGGTGTTTTCCCTGAATCGGTGCGGTAAAGATTCGTATGCGAACCGCGCCAGCCAAGGGAACAGGGTCGGCAAGGCGGAAGCACGGATCGACAACGGACTGCGCGCGTTGAGCAGCAGGGAAGGCAAATTCCTCAGAACCGCCGGCGTCCCGACGGGTATTACCGCATAGTCCGCGATGGTCCCTGCGTTGCCGTAAGATGCGCCACTGCCGGGTTCGTTTGGCTCGATCACGACAACCTCGCGTCCGCCAGCGCGAAGCCGAAGCGCAATCGCCAAACCTATGACGCCACCGCCGATCACGGCGATGTCGGTCGAAATCCTGCTCATCTGGTCCACATGCGTCGAGGCAAAGACAGTCGCTGGCGCCCGAGGCCCTGCGAAACGGTGATGGCGGTGCCGTGCCCGGATCGCAGATGCGCCAATGGGTTCTGGTAGGACTACTTCTTGGCTGGCGTTCAGGCAGGCGCGGCGTAGCGCGCGACGTAGGCAGCCGTTCGCGCTTCACGCGGGTTGTCGAGCACGTCCGCCGCCGTCCCCTGCTCGATGATCCGGCCGCCGTCAATGAAGACGACCCAGTCCGAGACTTCGCGGGCGAAAGGCAGTTCGTGGGTGACGAGGATCATCGTCATGCCGTCATTGGCCAGCTCTCGCATCACACGCAGCACCTCACCGGTCGATTCTGGATCGAGGGCGGAGGTCGGCTCGTCGAACAGGAGCACAGTCGGGCCGAGGGCTAGGGCGCGCGCGATCGCGACGCGCTGCTGCTCGCCGCCAGACATGCGTTCCGGATAGGCTGTTGCCCGATGCGCGAGACCGACGCGCGTGAGCAGGCGCACCGCGCGCTCGACCGCTTCGCGCTCCCCGATTGCGGCGGCATGCATCTGGGCGAGAACGACATTTTCCACCGCCGTCAGATGCGGGAACAGGTTGAAGCGCTGAAACACCATGCCGACGCGCTGGCGCAGCTTGGCGAGGTTCCTGCAGGTCACCTCACCCTTGTCGCAGATCGTCTCGCCGTTGACCTCGATGACGCCATCGTCGGGCTGCTCGAGCAGGTTGACGCAACGCATCAGCGTCGTCTTGCCGCCGCCGCTCTGGCCGATGATACTGACGATCCGACCAGCCGGCACGTCAAGATCGATGCCGCCGAGGACCTGCCTCCCGTCGAAGGATTTCCGCAAGCCACGGATAGTGACTGCCGGGCTGGCACCGGACGCCGTCGTGCCAAGCGCCATAATGAGTGTCTCTTGTGCCATCGGCCTAGGCTCCGCTTGCGAGCAGCGTCTTCGCCAGCCTAAGCCGTCGCCGGCGCCCCAGCGACAGAGGTACGCCAGCCTGAATGGTCCGCTCCAACCAGAGCAGGCATTGCGAAATCGGGTAACAGACGGCGAAATAGATAGAAGCAATCACCAGATAGACTTCGAGTGCCCGAAACGTTTCGGAGGCGATCAGCTGCGCCTGGGTCATCAGTTCAACGGCCGAGATCGTCACCAGGAGCGACGTCGATTTCAGAAGGTCGACGAACATGGTGTTGGTGCCTGGCAACGCCAGCCTCAGCGCCTGGGGTAGAATGACGTGACCAAAGGTGGTGCCCCGGCCAAGGCCCAGCGCCTGGGCAGCCTCACTCTGACCGGAGTGGATACCGGAAATGGCTGCGCGGAATATTTCGGACAGATAGGCGGCATAGAACAACATGAGGCTCAGCACGCCAGCGACGAAGACGCTGAGCTTGATGCCGACCGACGGCAGGCCGAAATAGGTGACGAACATAATCGCGAGCAACGGGACATTCTTGAATATCTCCGTGTAGATGGCGGCCGGCAGACGCACCAGACGCAAGCGATTGAGGCGCATCAGCGCCAGCACGAGACCGAGGACAGCGGCACCGACAAAGCTGACGATCGTGTAGGCCAGGGTCCTGAGCAGACCCCAGCCGAGATTGCTTGCGTAGTCGCTCCAGGGAACCTGGAAAAACCCGGTGAGAGTGTGGAAAAGGGACATGTGCTTGCCCCGACACTCAAGGCGCGATTGAGGGCGGCGACCAATCCGCTGGGCGGTCCACGCCCCGGCGCTGAGCCGCCATCTCCGGCGAAGGAACTAGGAACTGCTTCGGATCGCCGCCCCATTTGGTGACGAGCGTGGCAAGCGAGCCGTCCTTGTACATTGCATCGATCTGGTCCGAGACAGCTGTCGCGAGCTTCGGCGCCTCTTTTGGCAGGTAGAAGCCGGTCATGTAGGGCTGAAAATACTGATAGTCGGGATGGGCTTTGATCTCGTCGGCGGTTGGCGGCGCCAGATAGGCAACGCTGAACTTCATGTCCGGCCGTTGCTTCTGCTGATAGATGATCAGCAGCGGGTCGAGAAAGCCGACATCCAGCCTGCCCGATGACAGATCCTGAAAGACACTGTCGGCCGACGGATAGGTGTGCGGGGTGGCATCGGGCACCTGCGCGATCGATTTCGCCCAGACATAGCCGGTGACAGTCCCGAGATCCTTGCCCTCCAGGCTCTTGACGTCAGGATAGTCTGCAGTGCCCTGCACCGCCATCGCCGGTGGCGAATAATAGGGTGGATCGGTGAAGAGGCCGACCTTCTGGCGCGCGTCCGACCAGGCGATACCGCCTATCGTGATGTCGGCACGCCGCGACTGGACCGATGCCAGCATGCCGGGAAAATCGGTGACGCTGACTTCCATCTTGAGACCCAATTTGTCGGCGACAGCGGCAAGGATATCGCTGTCCAGCCCGACGAGCTTCTCGTCCTTCATCGCGGTGTAGGGCATATAGGGCTCGATCGTGACCTGCAGGACGCCCGGCTTCAGCGTCTCAAGCCCGTCCGCATGCGCCACCGTGGCCAGCAAGCCAATTCCAACCCCTAGCAAGGCGGCAATCCCGACCTTGAACCGCGAGCGCGACAAAACACCCTTTTCCATCCCCGATACCTCCCTGTAACCGGATTAATATATTTGTGATATATCGATCAGTATATTATATGAATCCGTTGTCAAGTGATTCCTTGGCGATCGGATTCGATCCCTGTGAGGTGAGTTGGATGGACGCGCGGATGCCGGAAGACGATGCCGACAATGTCGAGGCTGGCTCGACATTGGCCGAGCGCACCTATCTGCAGCTGAGGGAGGACATCATCACGGTTAAGCTGGCGCCCGGCACCCTGCTTCGCGAAACCGATCTCATGCGGCGGCTGGACGTCGGTCGTACGCCTGTGCGCGAGGCGCTGTTGCGGCTGCAGCGCGATGGCTTCGTCGACGTCAACGGCCGCCGCGGCACCTCCGTCAGCACTATCGACATCAGCGATCTATCCGCGATCTATGAGGCCAGGGCGAGAATTGAATCCTGGGCGACGCGGCTGGCCGCCGAACGTCTGCGCGAGCCCGAGCGGCGCGAAGCCCAAGGCCTGATCGCCGAACTCGCCGCCTTTGCGAACCCTCCCGAACTCGAACCTCTGCTTGCGCTCGACCGACGCATCCACCGCTTCATCTACCGCGCCGCCAAGAACCCCTATTTGTTCGACACGCTCGACCACTACCACAACCTGTCACTCAGGATCTTGCATGTGGCGACGCGGCGGTTTCCGGAACTCATGTCGGGGCTCGACAAGGTATTGCAGGAGCAAACCCTTATGCTCGAGGCGGTTTGCCGGGGAGACGGCGAAACGGCCGAGCGCATCGCGCTGCATCACGTCCTGAGCTTCGAACAGGATGTTCGCAAGATCATCTAGCCGATTTTCCCGTATCGTTCCGTATTGTCTTGCGATTGATCCCGACATCAGATTTCGACACACTATCGGCTTGTGGCGACGTCATTCCTATCAAGCCATTGCCATCGGCCTACCCCGCCGCCAAAGCCGTCACTTCTCGCCGGAACGGCAGCGCGTCGCCGATATCGAGTTCGTCCAGCTCACGAGCGAAACGATGGCCGGCATAGGTCGCCCAGGCAATCGGGCCTGGCGCCTCGGCATCGCCGATGATCTTGATCGAGCGAATGCCGCTATCGGCCCACTCGTCCCGCCGCGCCTTCAATTCGCGCCAGACGGAATCGTCCTGTTGGCGCGACGTCACCAGCACCACGGCGTCTGCGGCGATGTCATGTCGGGTGCCCGTATAAGCACAGGCAGTGGCAATACCATCCGGCACAATGCGCGTCACGATCCGGTTTAGCACGATCTCGACGCCGAGTTCGGCCAGCCGGCGATGGATGGCGCCTTGCTCCAGCGTGTTGCGGGTCCAGTCGGACACATACGCTGACGGCGTCACCAGCGTCACCTTCGCGCCCCGGCGTGTCATAAGCTCTGCCAGAACGCCCCCCATGTAGTAGTGGTCGTCGTCGAACAACACGACTTTTCCGGTCGGAACATTTCCGCCCATCAGGTCGTCCGGGGTATAGAGCGGCATGGCTGGGTCCACCGGCATCGGCACGACATGCGCGCGCGCCACGCCATCGCGGCGCCATGTCGAGCCGGTGGCGATGGCAATGTTTTGAAAGCCGAAGGCAAGGATATCCTCGGCCGACAATCGGCTCTCGAAATAGACGTCGACATTGGACATCTGGCTAATCTGATATTGGCGATAGTCGCGCACGCGGCCCCATGCCGAGAGGCCGGGCAAGCGGCATTCGCGCGCCACGCGACCGCCAAGTTCGGTGCCGGCTTCGGCGAGGGCCACCTGATAGCCGCGCAGGCCGAGCGCACGCGCCGCCTCCAGTCCGGCGGGACCGGCGCCGACGATCAGTACGCTGTCGCTGTCGCCCTTGGCCTGCATGCGTTCGGGATGCCAGCCCTTGCGCCACTCCTCCATGAAGGTCGGATTCTGCGTGCAGCGCGAGATCGACATGGTCATGTCGCCGGTGATGCAGATGTTGCAGCCGATGCATTCGCGAATGTCCTCGATCCGCCCCTCCTCCACTTTCTTCGGCAGGAAGGGATCGGCAATCGACGGGCGCGCACAGCCGATGAAATCAAGCGTACCGGACTTGATCATCTTCACCATCACATCCGGCGAGGTAAAACGACCGACACCGACCACCGGCTTCGAGGTCAGCGTCTTGATGCCGGACACTAGGCTCTCCTGCGCGCCCTCCTCCTTGAACCGCGACGGCCCGGAGCAGTCCTCCCAAGCGCCATGCGCCAGATCCCAGAGATCGGGTAGGTCCGCATGCATCTCGATCATGTCGCGCACTTCCGAATTGGCAAAGCCAAGTTCGCCGATCATCTCGTCCAGCGACAGCCGCAGCGTCAGGCCGCAGGTGTCGCCGATAGCGTCCCGCCCTTCTTCGATCAGCTCCCGCATCAGCCGCGAGCGGTTTTCCAGCGAGCCGCCATATTCGTCGCTGCGCTGGTTGGTGGCGGTCGACAGGAAGTGCTGGATGATGCCGAAGCCATGCGCGCCGTAGAGACAGACCAGGTCGAAACCCGCCAGCTTGGCGCGTTTGAAGGCATTGCGATGCCAGCGGCGCAAGTCGCGGATATCCTGCTTGTCCATGGCGCGTGCCTGAACCGGGTCATTGGTGAAGGTGCGGATGGGCAAGGCCGACGGTCCGCGCGGCACTTCCTTGGTGTAGAGGTTCGGGCCGTTGATGCCTGAGTAGGCCAGCTGGATGCCGGCCAACGCGCCATGCTGGTGCATGGCCTTGGCCATTTTGGCCAGGGCCGGGATATCGGCGTCGTCCCACAGCCTAAGCTCGATGAAGGGCGTGATCTCCGATGTATGGTGCATCTCGGTCTGCTCGGTGAAGATGACACCCCAGCCGCCTTCCGATTTGATGCGGCGCATCTCGGCCGCGGCCGAAGGGTCGCGATAGCCGCCGCCATTGCAGTGCGGCACCTGGTAGAAGCGGTTCTTGGCGGTCACCGGACCGATCTTCACGGGCTCGAACAGAATGTCGTAGCGTGGATCACGCATGGTGCTTCCTTCCTGCCAGCGTCACATCGCGGCATGCGTGGTGATGAAACCTTGGCGCAGGCCGGTCCGCCCAGTGGGTAGATGCCGTAAAACCTACTCATAAGTTGCGGCGCGTGCCGGAAAACTACAGATTTCTTCTGTGCCGATTAGGACGCGCCTAATCAGCCCCCGCCGCCTGGATTAGCATCCGGTGAATCCCGGCTGAGCCAAATGCGACTTCAGCACCGCGCCCACGCGATGCTAGATAGCGCGCACGGCCAATGAGACCTACAACACATGGACAGCATCCGAATCCTTGAAAAGCTGATCGCATTCCCGACGGTGAGCCGCGTTTCGAACCTCGACCTCATCGGCTACGTGACGGAGTTGCTAGCGGCACAGGGCATTGCATGCCAGATCATCCGCAGCGCGGACGGCCATAAGGCGAACCTTTTCGCCACCATCGGGCCGGGCGACGCTCCCGGCGTCATGCTGTCCGGCCATACCGATGTCGTCCCCATCGACGGCCAGGACTGGACGCTGCCGCCTTTCGAGATGAGCGCGCGCGACGGCAAGCTTTACGGCCGCGGCGCGGCCGACATGAAGGGTTTCGTGGCCTGCGCGCTTGCCGCGTGCCTCAAGGCCTCGACAATGACGCTGAGGACACCACTGCATCTGGCGCTTTCCTACGACGAAGAGGTCGGCTGCATCGGCGTACACAGCCTGATCGACATGCTGCGGTCCGCGCCGCACCGGCCATTGCTGTGCATCGTCGGCGAGCCGACCAACATGCAGGTGGCGACCGGCCACAAAGGCAAGCTCGCGGCACGCGCCATCTGCAGGGGACGCGAAGGCCATTCGGCGCTGGCGCCGCTGGCAATCAATGCCATTCATCTGGGCTGCGACTTCGTCTCCGCATTGCGCGGCGAACAGGATCGGCTGGCGCGCGACGGCGCGCGCGACGGCGACTACGACATTCCCTACACGACCGTCCACGTTGGCAAGATGAATGCCGGCGTGGCGCTCAACATCGTGCCGAACCTCTGCCAGCTCGACTTCGAGATCCGCAATGTCGCGGCCGACAATCCCGACCAAATCCTCGATGGGTTGCGCGCGGCGGCAGCGCGCATTGCCGCTGAGGCTTCAACGATCGCGCCTGAGGCAGCCATCGACATCGATATCACCAACACCTACCCAGGGCTGGACACGCCAGCGAACTCGCAGGCCGTTGCCTTCGTCAAATCGCTAACCGGCGCCAACGACACCATCAAGGTTGCCTTCGGCACCGAAGGCGGATTGTTCAGCCGCGACCTCGGCACGCCGACCATAGTGTGCGGGCCGGGATCGATGGCGCAAGGGCACAGACCGGACGAATTCGTGAGCGTCGAACAGATGCGCCGCTGCGACGACATGCTGGACAATCTGCTGTGGCGGCTTGCCGATCACCAGCTTCAGGTTGCCTGATAAAGTTCGTGGCTATTCCACGACCCTACCACTGCCGAATACGCCCTGTTCGACGACGAAACGGCGGCAATGATCGATGAATGCCTGCACTGTCTGGGTGCGGTGCTCGGCGTTGGGCAACGCGACCCCCATGGTCAGAGGCCGCAAATCGCCCTCCAGGGGCACGAAGACCAGCGGCTTGCCGTCGGGCGCCAGCGTGTTGAGCGGCCGCATGTTGGCGATGCCGTAGCCGAAGCCGTTCGCGACCATCGACCGCATTACCGCGATATCGCCGGTGCGCTCGGCAATGTTCGGCCGGATTCCTCGCGAATGAAAGGCCGAAAGGAAATATTCGCGGCTATAGGGCAGGTCGAGCAGCACCATCGGCTCGTCGGCCAGCTCTTCCGTCGTGATGGAAGCCTTGCCGGCGAAGCGGTGCCCCTGTGGCAGCATGACATAGGCCGGCACCAGCATCAGCGGTTCGAACGTCGTGTCCTGCGACAGTTCTAGATCGTAGGTCAGCGCTGCGTCGATTTCGCCTCGCTGCAGCATTTCGAGCAACTGACCCTGGTTGCGTTCGAACTGCCGGAACCGCACCTCGGGATAGGCGCGCTCGAACTTGGCGCGCAACGTCGGCATGACGATCTGCGCGAAGGTCAGCAGGCATCCGACCGCCAGCGGCCCGCGCACCTTTTCGGCGATGTCGCCGGCGATATCGTGCAGGGCGTCGGCGTCGGCCAGCAGCCTGGCGGCCTCCTTCAGGAAAACGCGCCCGCCAGCCGTGAGCGACAGGCCATGCGAATGCTTGCGGACAAAAAGCTGGACGCCGAATTCGGCCTCCAGCTGCGCGATCGAAGCCGAGATCGACGGCGGCGAAACATTGACCTGCTCGGCCGCCTTGGTAATGGATCCGGCTTCGCCGACGGCGACGAAATATTCCAGCTGTCTCAGGGTGAAGCGTAGCGGCATGGGCTTCTATGTCGCCGGTTTGGGCGCCGCGATCAAGCGCCCGCGCGGCTTCAGTATTTGATCCATGTCGTTTTCAGCGCGGTGTACTTGTCCAGTGCATGCAGCGACAGGTCGCGGCCAAAGCCCGATTGCTTGACACCGCCGAACGGCGTCATCGGGCTCAGCGCATCAACCGTGTTGACGGAAACCGTGCCGGCGCGCAGCCGGCCGGCGACGCGGTGCGCGCGCGAAAGGCTGTCGGTCCACAGCGATGCGGCCAGCCCGTACGGGCTGTCATTGGCAATACGGATAGCTTCCTCTTCATCATCGAAGGCAATGACCGAAAGCACCGGTCCGAATATCTCATCCCTGACAATTGGGTCGTCATGGGCAACATTGTCGAAGATGGTGGGCTGTATGAAGCTGCCGCGGCCGTTGACCGTGACCCGATCGCCGCCGGCGACTAGGCGCGCGGTCTTCTTGCCGGCCTCGACGAAGCGCATGACGTTGGCGGCGTGGCGGGCATCGACCATGGCGCCCATTTTCGAAGTCGGGTCGAGCGGATCACCAGGCTGGGTGGCGGCCGCGCGCTCAGCCAGTCTCTCCACGAAGGCATCCTTGATGCCGCGTTGCACGAGCAGGCGGGAATTGGCCGAACAGACCTCGCCCTGATTGAAGAAGATGCCGAAGGCCGCCATGTCGGCCGCCGCATCGAGATCGCCGCAATCGGCGAAGACAAGGTTCGGGCTCTTGCCGCCGGTTTCGAGCCAGACCTGCTTCATGTTCGACTGACCCGAATACTGCAAGAACATCTTGCCGACCGAGGTCGATCCGGTGAAGGCAAGGCAATCGACATCCATGTGGCGGCCGAGCGCCTGGCCGGCCGTCTCGCCAAGGCCAGGCACGACATTGAGCACGCCGGCGGGCAGGCCCGCCTCCATGGCGAGTTCCGCCAGCCTGAGCGCCGAGAAAGGCGACTGCTCGGCCGGCTTCAGCACCACCGAATTGCCCGCCGCCAGCGCGGGCGCGCATTTCCAGGTCGCCATGTCGAGCGGGAAATTCCACGGCACCACGGCGCCGACCACGCCGAGCGGCTCGCGCCGCACCAATACCAGATCGCTGCCGCCGGTCGGCGCCACTTCGTCATAGATCTTGTCGATGGCCTCGCCATACCACTGGAAGATCGCCGCCGAGCCGGGGACATCGACAGTCGCCGCATCGGTGACCAGCTTGCCCATGTCGAGCGACTCGAGCAGCGCAAGCTCCTGCAGGTTTTCGCGCAGCAGCCGCGCCAGCCGCAGCAGCACCTCCATGCGGTGCGTCGGGCTCGTGCGCGACCAGACACCGGCCTCGAAACTGCGGCGCGCCGCGGCAACGGCGAGATCGATATCTTCCTCGCCGCACGACGCCACCTCGGCCAGCACGTCGCCGGTGGCAGGATTGATGCTGGCGAAGGTTCTGCCTGACCGCGCGGCAACCGTCTTGCCGTCGATGAACGCCTTGTCGCGAAAACGGATCGCGGATGCCTTGCCGATCCAATCCTTGTGACTGAGTTCGCTCATGCGGATGCCTCCCCCTGTGTGCCGGCTACTCGCGTGCCGGCTACTCGTCGCCCGGCACGCCGTAGCTCGGCGCGTCGGACGGATTGATCGCGCGAGTGACATAGGCATCGAGTTGCGGCTTGTAGCGATCCCACAAAGCCGCCAGTTCCTCGATTGGGCAGCTGTCGCTCCAGTCGCAGCGCAGGTCCGCGACCGGCCATGCGACCTCGCGCACCAGCTTCATTCCAGCCGAGTGGACCGGACCCGCCTCGCCACCCGCCTTCAGCGCGGCGCGCATGGTCGCGATCAGGCGGTCGCCGAGATGCCCTTCCGAGGCGAGGAAGGCTTCGACCATGGCTTGCGGCACGCCGTCATGGGCCAGCATGTTGCCGCCGCAGGCGACATTGTCCGCACGCGCCTCTGCCCAAATGCCAAGCGCCTTAGGCCCGGAATGGATCGCGGTGGTCCCGGCGGCATCGACGGCCAGCACCTGCCGGTAGTCGCTATAGGCGCCGGTGCGCTTCAGGATGGCGACCGCCTCGGCGGCCGAGGCACCGCGCGCCATCAGTTCGAGCCCCTTGGTGCCGAGCGTCGGATCGGTGACGTTCTGGCTCGCGACCGCCCCCACGCCCGCCTGCGCATAGGCGCAGCGCGCCGCTACCGCCGGCGAGGAAGACGACACCGCGACGCCGAACATGCCGGTGCGGCTGCACCGCGCGACAATGGAGAAGGTCATGGCATCAGTCCGGGATTACGGCGGTGCCGTCGATCTCGACCAGCCAATCCGGGCGCGCCAGGGCCTGCACGACGAGACCGGTCGAAACAGGATGCACGCCTTTGATGTACTCGCCCATGGTGCGATAGATCGCCTCGCGATGGCGCACGTCGGTGATGTAGACGACCACCTTGACCAAGTGCTCCATGGTGCCGCCGCACTCTTCGATGAGCTGCCTGATGTTCTGCATCACCTTGTGCGTCTGCTCGGCCGGATCGTGGCTGTCGATATTCTTGGCGGTGTCGAGATCCTGCGGACACTGGCCACGCAGATAGACCGTCCGGCCACCCCGCGTGACGACCGCCTGACACAGATCATTGTCGAGCTTCTGCTCAGGATAGGTGTCCTTCGTGTTGAACTTACGGATTCTTGTGTGCGCCATCCTGGTCTCCATCAGATCGGGCTCGTGGCTGTTGTCAGCGTCGGTCAGGCGTCCACCGTCTCGCGCCGCGCGGCAGCGTGATAGGCAAGATATTTGCGCTGTGTCGAAATACGGTCCGCGACATGCTTGGCATCATGCCAGACACCCCAGATGAAACTCGACCCTCTTCGCGACTGCCAGGGAAGCCCGAGAAAATAGAGTCCAGGCTCGACCGAGACGCCGCGCTGATGCCTTGGCCGGCCCTTCTCGTCAAAAGCATCGACCTTCAACCAGCTGTAGTCGACGGAAAAACCTGTCGCCCAGATGATCGCCGCTATCCCGGCTTCGGCCAGATCGAGCTCACGAAGCGGATTTGTCAAGCAGTCGGGATCCGGGTCTATCCGACGGGCGGTGGGCTCCTCCGGCAGGTCGAGACCGTTGCGGGCAACATAGGCGTCGGCCTCGTCCAGCAGCGACATCAGGTTGGCGTCACCGCGGGCAATGTTCTTCGCCAGATCGGACGCGAAGGTCAGCACGCCGTCCTGATATGTCTTGGTCATGCCGACCAGAACAAGCCCCTGCGCGGCCAGCCGACGGAAATCAATCGTTTCGCCACCACGTGCGCCGCTTACCGCGATCGTGACATGTTCCGTGCCAGGCCCCGGGGTCTCGAGGTCCCATTTGCCGAGAACGCCAAGCCACCAGCAGAAATCGCGCCCCCGATAGGCCCGCGGCGGGCGGTCGTGCGCGCCGACCGAGAGGTAGACGCGCCGCCCCGAGCGCTGAAGCTCATCGGCGATCTGCACACCCGACGATCCCGCCCCGACCACCAGCACCGCGCCCTTTGGCAACTGTCCGGGGTTGCGGTACGCGCTGGAATGAATCTGCAGAATGCCGACATCGCCGGGGACAAGGGCGGGGATGACGGGGACCTGGAAAGGTCCGGTCGCCGCGACGATGCTGTTGGCTTCGATCACGCCGTCCGACGTCTCGACGCGGAACCCGGGTCGACCGACATTTCTTTGCGCGAGCTTGACCTCGACGCCGCAGCGGATCGGCGCATTGATCTGCCTTGCATAGGCGGCGAAATAGTCTGCAACCTCCTCCTTGGAGGGAAAGCCGTTGGGACCCGTTACGGGGAATTCCATGCCAGGGAAACGGTCATGCCAGGCCGGCCCATTGGCAACGAGCGAGTCCCATCGCTGCGAACGCCAGCGCTCGGCGATCCGGCCACGCTCGAGAACGAGATGCGGCACGCCGCATTTGCTCAGATGCTCAGACATAGCCACCCCCGCCTGGCCACCGCCGACGACAAGCGTGTCTATTTTTTCCACCGACATTTCTGCGTCCTTTCCCCCCAAGAGTTTCTGCGGATGCCAGGAGGTCAGATCGCTGGTGTACTGGAGGGACTGAGCGGCGAAAATTACGATTTCACGTGGCAGTGGTTAGCTTGTCCCTAAATGCCCAGGAGGCTGGCAAACGAGAGACTACGACAGCATCGCCCTGGCTGCTTTTTCGCCGATCATCATGGACGGCGCATTGGTGTTGCCGCCAATCAGCGTCGGCATGATTGAGGCGTCCGCCACACGCAGATTGTCGAAGCCGCGCACCTTGAGGCCGGCGGGATCGACCACCGCCATGGTGTCGGTGCCCATCTTGGCCGTGCCGACCGGATGATAGACGGTGAGCGCCTCGGCACGCAGATAGGCGAGGATTTCGTCATCGGTGACGACATCGGGTCCCGGCAGGATTTCCGCTCCACGAATATCGGCAAAGACCGGCGAAGCCAGGATCGAGCGCGCCAGCTTGATGCCCTCGATAAGGGTCAATGCATCCCGCCCGTCACTGAAGAAGCGATGATCGATCAGCACATTTCGCCGGGTGCCGTCGCGCTCGAGCGTGATTTCGCCGACGCTTCCGGGCCGCAGCACGCAGGTGTGCACGGCATAGCCGTGACCATATTCGACGAGCCGGCCGCGATGGCTGCGGTAGCCCGGAACAAAGTGGAATTGGACATCGGGAATATCGCCGGCATATCTGGTTTTGGCGAAGCCGCCGGCCTCGACATAGTTGGTCGTCAGCATGCCCTTGCGCCGGACGAAATACTGGAAGGGTGCGGCCAGCATTGCCGGCAGATTGGCGAGCGACAGGCCGAGCGTCCTGGTGCTGTTCGATCGCATCGTGATCATGCCGTCGACATGGTCGCGCAAATTCTTGCCGACGCCGGGCACGTTCATCACCGGCTCCACCCCCGCCGCCTTCAGCTCCTCGGCCGGGCCGATGCCGGAAGCGAGCAGGATGCGCGGCGATCCGATCGCGCCCGCGCTCAGCACCACTTCGGCGCGACATGTCAGCCGCTGGGCTGCCCCGTCCTTGATCACATTGACGCCGGTGACGCGCCCGCTTTCGACTGCCAGATCAAGCACCTCGACGCCTGACAGGACCTGGAGGTTCGGGCGGCCAAGAACCGGCCGGACGAAGGCGGTATAGGCCGAGAACCGTTCCCCCTTGTTCTGGGTGACATTGTAGATGCCGAGGCCGAGTTGACCGTCGGCGTTGAAGTCGCGGTTTTCAGGCAGGCCCACGTCCCGGCCCGCCTCTACCCACAGGCTGGATACGTCGTTGGGATCACGCGGATTGTCGACCAGCAGTTCGCCGTCGAAGCCGTGATAGTCCGGGTTCTGCGACAGAAGGTTCCGCTCCAGTCTCTTGAACACCGGCAGCACATCGGCATAAGACCACCCCGCGCAGCCAAGCGCTGCCCACTCATCGTAGTCCTGCGCGGCGCCGCGAATGTAGACCATCGAATTGATCGAGCTCGATCCGCCGAGAAGCTTGCCGCGGTTGACCGGTATGCGGCGGTTGTTGAGCAGCGGCTGCGGCACGCCCTTGTAGCCGTAGTCGAACGTCGGATTGCCGTAGAGCGAGAGGATGCCGGCCGGCACGCGGACCCTTGTACGGTCGTCGCTGCCGCCGGCCTCGATCAGGCAGACGCGGCTGGCGGGGTTGGCGCTCAGCCGGTTGGCCAGGACACAACCGGCCGAGCCCGCGCCAATGACGATATAGTCGAATTCCGCGGTCGCGATGCCCATGCCTTCTAATTCTCGTCGTCTTCGTCGTTCTTCAAGAGCTCGAGGATTTCCCGCTTCATGGCGATGAAGTTCGGCTCCATGACCAGATCCATGCTGCGCGGACGCGGGAGGCCGACGCGGATTTCCTTCTTGATCTGGCCGGGCCGGCCGGACATGACGAGCACCCGGTCCGCCAGCAGGATCGCCTCGTCAATGTCGTGGGTAACGAACAGGACGGTTTTCTTGGAATGGTCCCAGATCCTGAGCAAAAGCTTCTGCATTGAGTGGCGGGTCTGGCTGTCGAGCGCACCGAAGGGTTCGTCCATCAGCAGCACCTGCGGATCGTTGGCGAGCGCGCGGGCAATCGCCACGCGCTGCTTCATGCCGCCCGACAGCTGCGAGGGGTAATGGTTGGCGAATTTCGTCAGGCCGACCTCATGGAGAAAATGCTCGACGATGGCCCGGCGCTCGGCCGCCGGCATGCTCTTCCGTTTCGGGCCATATTCGACGTTCTGCGCGACCGTCAGCCAGGGGAACAGCGTATAGGCCTGAAACACCATGCCGCGATCCGGGCCTGGCTCGGTAACCTGCTTGCCGCCGACAGAGATCATGCCGCCGGTGCGCTCCTCAAGGCCGGCAATGAGATAGAGCAGGCTCGATTTGCCGCAGCCGGATGGGCCGACGATCACGCAGAACTCATTGGGCACGACATGGAACGAGATGCCGTCCAGCGCCAGCACGGCGTTGTCGCCCGTGCCGTAGCGCAGCGCCACATTATCGACGCCGATGTCGGCGCTCTTCGGTTTCGTCGCAAGTGTCAGGGCGTCCATGTCAGCGAATTCCTCAATTGGCCCAGGGGGCGACGAGGCGGCGGATGCCCCGGAACAATTGGTCGGTGCAAAGACCAAGGATGCCGATCATGGCGATGGCCATGAAGATGACGTCGACCTGGAAGCCGCGCATCGCCTTGAGCGAGATGTAGCCAAGTCCGCTGCGGGCGGCGACGAGTTCGGCGACGACGAGATAGGTCCAAGCCCAGCCCATAGTGACGCGCAGCACGTCGAGCACGTTGGGAAGCGTGGCCGGAAAGACGATGTGGAAGACAGTGTCGCTGCGTTTCGTGCCGAGCGTATAGGCGGCGTTGACGAGGTCACGCTGAACGCCGCGCGCGCTGTCGGCGATCATCACGAGCTGCTGGAAGAAGATGCCGAAGATGATGACGGCCACGCGCTGCTCGATGCCGATGCCGATCCACAGGATGAACAGTGGTACGAAGGACGTCACCGGCAGGTAGCGGATGAAATTGACGAGCGGGTCGAGCGCCGCCTGAACGATGCGATAGGTGCCCATCGTCAATCCGAGCGGCACCGCCACGATGCTCGAAATGACGAAACCGATCAGCACCACCTGGACGCTGGCGAGCACGTGCTCCCACAATGAGCCGTCAAGCGCCATCCTGATGGTGGTGGACAAGACGGATTCCGGGCGCGGCAGGAACATTTCCTTGACCGCTCCGGAATAGGTCAGAGCGAACCAGCCGCCGATGACCGCACACCAGACCAGGACGCTGAGCGTGATGGAGAGAGGGCGCGACACGGCCTGAAACGGCGTGGCGACAGCCTTCCAGGCGGATCGACCGGGCTGATTTTTATCCACGCTCGTGGTCACGATATGGCTGATGGGAGACGTTGCATTCGGTGCCAGTGTCACAGGGGAACCCTTTGGGCTGGATAGACCGCAGGCGAAAGGCTCGGCCTGCGGTCCAGCGAACTCGCTTTGCGAGGCCAGATCACTTTGTCAGGAAGGACGGATCGACGAGGTCATCGTATTTGATGTCCATCTTGAGCTTGCCGAAGCCGCCCCAGACATCGCCACCCAGCTTGATCAGCTTGCCGGCTTCACCGCTCTCGCCGCCGGCGAAGAATTGGGCATTGCGCTCCTTGCCGTAGAAGTTCACGCCCGCGGCGGAGGAGGCGAAGTCCTTCGGCTCCTTCAGCCAGCCGCCGACGCCCTTGGCCATCACCTCGTAAGCCTTCTCGGGATTTTCCTTGATGAACTCGTTGGCCTTGTAGAGCCCCTTCACCAGTGCCTCGACATCCCCGGGGTTCTTCGTGATGTAATCGCAGTTCAGCGCCACCACATCGACGATCAAGCCCGGCGTCTTCGAGGAGTCGATTAGCACCTGGCCCTTGTTTTCCTTCTTGGCCAGCGTCAGATGCGGTTCCCAGGTCACGGCAACAGGAATGCGGTCGGCCATGAAGGCAGCGGCGGCATCATCGGCCGTCATGTTGGTGATCTTTACGTCGGCCTGACTGAGACCGGCCTGCTTGAGCAGGATGTTGAACCAGAACTGCGACACCGAGCCTTCGTTCAGCGCGACCTCCATGCCTTTGAGGTCGGCGACGCTCTTGACCCCGCTGGGCGCCAGAACGCCATCGCCGCCATGGCTGTCGTCCAGGGCATAGACCGATTTGAAGCAGACATCCTTCGAGCGGTATTTCATGATTTCGTCTATGGTCGAGGCACTGCCGTCGAGCTCGCCGGCGGCGACGGCCGCCATGTACATCGATGCTTCCTCGATGATTTCGAGCGAGACATCGAGGCCGCCTTCCTTGAAGTAGCCCATGTCACGCGCAAGGAAGAGCGGGCCGTAACCGACCCAGGTCGTCATCCCCAGCTTCAAGCTGCCGGCTTCGGCGTGGAGGCTCACCGAAAGGGCGCTGAGGGCAATGCCGGCCGCAAGCGCGGCACGGCGAAACTTCGAGATTATTGTCGTCATCACGTTCCCCTGTCTTTTTCTGAGGTCAGGCGCTGTCTGCACCAAAACAACCCGCTTCGGGCGCATCGCCGAAGGTTGCCGCCTGACGTTCTTTTTGTTCTCTTTCAGCCGGCGGATGGAGCAAAGCACGCTGTGTGCGATGCACAAATAATGATTTTCGATAATTCTGCTTAGGCTGGGCCTAACCAAGCCGGCGCTGCCGCGTATGCGCCACCCATAGACTTTGGCGTGAGACGGGTTGACGATCCCGATGACCTCACCGTCGCTTTCGGAGAGGTCAACGACGGTCGCCTCCTGTGTATGACCGGAATTGGCGAAGCTAGCTATTGACCTGGCTTCTAAGGTCGCGACCTGCCCTCGCGCATTCAATGGCGACATCAACACCGACGCCTTCTTCCATGTGCTCGCGGATGAAGGCCGGCACGTCGTCCTTTGTGGGATCGAGGCAGATCAACTTAACTGACGAGCGCATTCGAGCAATTTGAGGCTGTGCCCGAGTTCAGAACCCGCCTATTTGCACGTCGCTGCCGCCGCAGTGTTCCGGATCGTCTCGCGGCGATTGCCACTATATCAGAACGATGCCGATGGCACCGTTGGCTGGGATCAGCGCATGACGGCTTCTTCGGACTTTTAGCAGTGCTGTTCTGGTGTCGGAACTACCCATTGGACCAGTTTGGACGCCTGGTCGTGGCGCTTCTCCACGCACTCTGGCGGTTGTGCTACGACGCGCTCAAGCTCAGATTCGAGCGGCCCGCCTGATCGATTGGGGCGGCCGCCCGTAGATCCGGATAAATGCCCGTCTCATGTTCTCGGCGTCGCCAAAACCAACTGCCTCCGCGATACGTTCGACAGGCTCCCCTGTTGTCTCTATCCGGCCTCTTGCCAAATCCGCGCGAAGCCGTTCCACGACACGCGCTGGCGTGGTGCCGGTTTGCGCCCGGAATGTCCGGCTGAACTGGCGCAGGCTCATGCCGGCCGCCTCTGCCAGCCGCTCGACAGGAAGTTCCTCGGCAATGTGATCCCGTGCGTGGCCAAGGGCAGCGGTGATCCGATCGCTCTTTGGCGCTAGATCGATCGACGCGGCGAATTGCGACTGTCCGCCATGGCGACGGTGGTAGACAACCAGATGCTGGGCCACGGCTTTGGCGATGGCAAAGCCGTGATCTTCCTCGATGAGGGCCAAAGCGAGATCGATGCCGGCTGTGATGCCCGCCGACGTCCAAATATTGCCGTCCCTGCAGAAGATGCGGTCGGCCTCGACGCGAATGGCGGGATAGTCGCGCTGGAGCCGGGCGGCATGTCGCCAGTGGGTTGTCGCTCGGCGCCTGTTCAACAACCCAGCCGCCGCCAGCGTGAATGCCCCCGTGCAGACGCTCGCAACGCGGCGGGACCGCCCCGCAGCCTCGACTATTCCGTTCAAAGCCTCAGCGGGGAGCGTCGGGTCGATCCGTCCCCCGATAACGATCAAAGTATCGAACATGCCGTCGTCGAGTGCTGCAGCAGTCGTGGAGATGCCAAGGCTGTTGGCGACAGCCCCAACGCCGGCAGCCACGATATGGACCTGGTAGGCCGGACGTCCGATCTCGCCATTTGCCGCCTCGAATGCGCCGGCCGGACCAGCGAGGTCGAGCATCTGAAATCCTGGAGAAATGTAGAAGCCGAGCGTTTTCATGGCCGAATGATAGGGAAGTTTGACCTTTAGGTCAAACTCCCTTCCATCGTATTTTCCTCTACAGGAGATAAGCGATGTCGCAGCCAATCAGTGTGGTGATGCCGGTGTACGACGGGGTAACCCAACTAGACTTCACCGGTCCGCACCAATTTCTTTCGCGCACGCCCGACCTGGACGTCCGGGTGGCGTCGCTGGGCGGCCAATCGATCACGGCGGACCGTCTCACCTTCTCTGACCTGGAGGATCTTGCCGCCATCGAGTCCTGTGACGTCCTTCTGGTGCCAGGCGGCCGTGGCTGCCTCGCTGCTATCGAAAACGAGCTCTACCTGAACGAGATTGTCCGGCTGGGGGCGTCCGCTCGTTATCTGACGTCTGTATGCTCGGGCTCGCTCATCCTCGGAGCTGCCGGCTTCCTCGCAGGCCGCCGGGCGGCTTGCCATTGGGCGTGGCGAGAACTGCTGCCGATCTTCGGTGCCATCGTCGACGATAGCCGCATCGTCCGCGACGGCAATATCCTGTCCGGGGGCGGCGTCACTGCAGGCATCGATTTCGTTCTGGCCCTCATCGCGGAACTGAGCGGCCAACGAGTAGCCGAAATGGTGCAGCTTGGTCTGGAGTACGCGCCCCAACCGCCCTTCAATGCGGGTCGCCCGGATACGGCGTCGCCTGAAATTCTGGAAGCTGTGAACGCGCGCAACGCGACGAACCGAGCGCAACGGCGAGCACGCCTCGAAGGCTGGGTGGCTACCCGCCAAACGTGAGGTGACAGACATGTGCGGGCTTCACGCCTTTGTTATCGCTACAGGATCGCTAGGCGCCGCATCCTTGGTCTGGGCATCGCGATGCCAAGCTCTTCAGCCAACGGGGACGAACCACACGTGTCCGCGAAACGCGTGGAGCGCGAGATGAGCGACCGCGACAAGCCAGACTTCTTTGATGCGCTGGCAGTCGGTCGGGCATTGGATCTTACCCTGCCCGACAGTCGCGCCGTCCGGGATGCCTACGAGGCTGCGCAGACCGAGTCGCCGCCTTGGCTCTTCAACCATGTGGTACGTTCCTGGCTTTATGGCGCGAAACTCACCCAGAAACGTGCGCTCACCCCGGACGCGGAACTGGTTGCTGTCGCGGTGCTTTTGCATGATCTCGGCCTTGCGCGTGGCGGCGCTCCAGACCGTCGCTTCGAGGTTGTTGGAGCGGACGCTGGCCGCGCCTTCGCCCTCTCCCACGAGATGGGAGAGCGGCGCGCGGACACAATTTGGGACGCGATCGCCTTACACACCACCGGATCGATTGCCCGACACAAGGGGATCGACGTCGTAAGCTGCCTGACTGGTATCGGGTGTGATTATGGCGGCGTCGGGTATGATGAACTGAGCGACGACAACAAGGACGCGATCTTGTCAGTCTATCCTCGCCTTGGCATGAAGAACCATCTGACGACTTGCCTTTGTGACATTGCAAGAAACCATGCGAATACTACGAGGGACAATTTCATCGCCGACTTCGCTTTGAAATATGTTCCAGGATATACGCGCGGCCGCTTGTCGGTCGACTTCCTGCGTGAATCGCCCTTTGCCGAGTAGCCGGTACAACCGTGGCACGATGTCCATGCCCGGCAGCACGAAGAAGTGCATTTGCGGCCAAGGTAGAAGAATTCGCGACCCGACGAGCGGTTGTACACACTGCCGGCCAAGAGAAGTCTGCTTCGGGTCACAATTTCCGGTTCCGCCGGGACATGACGCGCCGAACGCGTCGCCGCCTCGCCAAGCGACGCAAGCCCCGCGCGCTATTTATCACGACCCCCCTCGCCTGATACTGAGTGACCGATTCTCAGGGACCGACGGGAGTCGAGGCCAAAGGCGGTGTCGAAATGGCCATAAAATGCAATGAAATCAAACGCTTAAAATGTTGGTGGGCCCGGAGGGACTCGAACCCCCAACCAAGCGGTTATGAGCCGCCGGCTCTAACCATTGAGCTACAGGCCCCACGCGCGCTGGATTAGTGTTTTTCCTTACGCCGCACAAGGCTTTCCGGTCGGGCTGGTGGGGATTGCCCAAATCAGCCCATATTCGCATCCTAGTCGACAGGCGCGACTGGATCGCAGACCGAGGAGATTTTCATGACCAGACATCTTTTGCCGCTCGCACTTGCCGCGGCGATCGCTTTTCCGGCGATTGCCGCCGCTGCCGATTCGCTGCCCTCGCCCCGCATCATCGTTTCGGGTGAAGGCCAGTCCACCGTGGCGCCCGACCTGGCGCTTTTGACGCTCAGCGTCATGCGCGAGGCCAAGACCGCACGCGCGGCACTCGACGCCAACAACGACGCCATGGCCGCCGTGATCGCGGCGATGAAATCGGCAGGGATCAGGGACCGCGACCTGCAGACCGCCGGCATCCAGATCAACCCGCGCTACAACTACACCAACAAGCCCGACGGCAGCCAGGAGGCCGAGCTTGTCGCCTACCAGGTGACCAACACGCTCTCCGTGCGCATCCGCGACATCGACAAAACCGGCGAGATTCTCGACAAGGCGGTGTCGCTCGGCGTCAACCAGGGCGGCGGCATCTCGTTCTCCAACGAGAATCCGAAAGCCGCCGTCACCGAGGCCCGCAAGAAGGCGGTGGCCGACGCCATGGCCAAGGCCAAGACGCTGGCCGAGGCCGCCGGCGTTAGCATCGGCCGGGTGCTGGAAATCACCGACCAGAACATCGCGCCGGCGCCGATGCCGATCAACGCCAAGGCCTTCGATGCGGCAGGCGCCGCGGTTCCGGTACAGGCCGGCGAGAATGCCTACGCCGTGCAGGTCACCGTGACCTTCGAGCTCAAATAGGCTTATCCAAATCAGCAAGGCCCGGAGAATGCTGCGGGCCGACTGGCCGGTATCTTAGTTGGCATCAAATTATGAAAAACCCCGGAGGACCTGGTCCTCCGGGGTTTTTTTCGAGCCGCACCCTTCCGCGCTATGGGAAAGGGGCTCCTGGCTGACCCTCGGAAGGGTCATGCCGCTACTCCAGACTGACCTTCGAAGAAGGTCATGTCTCCGGTCTGATCTTGGCAGAAGATCGTGTCCCGGACCGACCTTCAAAGAAGGTGTCCCTTAGCGATAGATAACCGGGCAGCCACGCTCATTGGCGAACACGACCACCACACGATCGCCATACTGGCGGCCGGCCACTTTCACCACGCGGCGGTTGATGTCGACGATGCGGACGCGGTGCAGGCCCATACGCTCGGCCTTGTCGAGCGCGCGGTCCGGCGAGCAGCGGCGCCAATTGCGGTCACGGCGAAAGCCGTCCTCGTCGTCGCCGGTATAGACGCCGACGCGGCGATCATGGTTGTTGCCGAAGCCGAGATAGATCGAATCTGCCTGGGCGGGCACGGCGGCAAGGGTGCCGAGAGCCACGAGACCCGAAAGGGCAGCCGTCTTGAACGAGTTGAACATTGTCTTCTCCTTGTTGAGGGCTTGCGCCCGTCTTCGTCGAACCGATGGGGGGAGAATGCTCCTTGCAGTCTGAACTCTTTGCGAACCGGCCGTTCATTTTCGGTTAATCTGCCGGACAGCTCGAAAGCAACCGCCCCTTCCACCGCTGCAAACGACTTGGAGCCTCAAAAACGTCCGGTCACCCCAGAACGGGCGGCGGCTACATCCGTTCCAGACGCTTGAACATGATGCCGAGAAGTGTGAAGCGGTTTTCTCGGACAAACAGTGTTTGTCCAGACATCATGCTCTATCTCTTTGAATTTAGGGCTCGTCGTCGAGCATGTAGTCGAAATAGTCGTCTGGCTCGGCAAGATCGGTCTCGCTGGCGCGGACGCGGCCGCGTATGGAAATACCTGCATCATGCACGGTCTCGGCGCTTCCCGACACCAGCCTGTGCCACCAGTAGAGATCGTGTCCCTCGGCAACCAGCCGGTAGGCGCAGGTTTTCGGCAACCAGCTGATGGTCCGCACATTCTGCGGGGTCAGCCCGACGCAGTCCGGCACGCGCGCCAGCCGGTTGGCATAGTCCGAACAGCGGCAGGTTTGCCCATCGAACAGCCGGCAGCCGACTGATGTCCAGTAGATTTCCCCGGTGTCCTCGTCCTCGAGTTTCGACAGGCAGCATTTGCCGCAGCCGTCGCAGAGCGATTCCCACTCGGTGGGCGTCATCGCTTCCAATGTCTTGGTTTTCCAGAACGGCGTGTCCATCATGGGCGGAGATGTGGCCCTCGCTGGCGGTGAGGTCAAGCTGTAGTGCTGCCGCAGATGCCGGCCGCACCATACGAAAAACATGAAGTTGCCTTCAAAAGGCCGGTCAATCGTCCTTCGTTGCCGGTAATGTCCACAAACCGGAACCAATCCGGATGATGAAAGTTTGGGCAGGGATGGGACCCCATAAGGAGAATTTGTGATGAAACGCCAACCACGGGTACTGGCAGGTACGGCACTCGGCCTGCTGATGGCATCCGCGCCGTTGGGCGCATCCCCGCTGCAGGGCAACGCCGTTTTCGGCCCCTTGCAGCACACGGCCGCGCCATTGATCCTGGTCCAGGACGACCCTGCTGCAGATGGTCAGCAGACTGACCAGGAACTGCCGCGCAAAAAGAAACGACAGCAGGCCGAACAGGCGCCGGCCGAACAGGCAGCGCCAGCCGCCGAGCAACCGGCACCGGCCGTCGAGGAACAACAGCCGCGCAAGAAGAAGCGCGACCAACAACAGCAGGCCGAGCAGGCTCCTGCTGAACAGACCGCTCCGGCCGAAGAGCAGCAGCCGCGCAGGAAGAAACGCAATCAACAGCAGCAGGCCGAGCAGGCTCCTGCTGAACAGGCCGCGCCGGCTGAAGAGCAGCAGCCGCGCAAGAAGAAGCGCAATCAACAGCAGCAGGTCGAGCAGGCTCCTGCTGAACAGGCCGCGCCGGCTGAAGAGCAGCAGCCGCGCAAGAAGAAGCGCAATCAACAGCAGCAGATCGAGGCAGCTCCAGCGGATCAACCCGCCGAACAGGTAGCGCCCGCAACCGACGAGCAGCCGCTGAAGCCGCGCAAGAAGAAGCGCGACCAGCAGCAGATCGAAGCGGCACCTGCTGAACAGCCGGCCCAGCAGCCGGCTGAGCAAGTGGCGCCCGCCGAACAGGCGGCGCCCGCAAACGACAACAACCCGCGCAAGAAAAAGCGCAAGCAGGATCAGCAGATCGAGGCCGCGCCTGCCGAACAGGCGCCGGACGTCAAGATTGCCCCTGCCGGAGAACCCGTGCCGCAGGCCGAGCCGGTTCAGCCCCCGGCCGATCAGCAGGCCGCTCCCGCCGAGGGCGAACAGCCAAAAGATCAGGCCAAGAAGCACGGCAAGAAACCTGTTGGCGAACAGCCGGTGACGGGCGAACAGCAGCCAGCGGCCGGTGAACAACAGCCCGCGACAGGTGAGCAACTGCCCGCCAATGCCGAGCAGCCGGCGCAAGGCGAAAAGCCGGCGCAGGGCGAAGCCACGGCCAATCCCGACGAAGCACCCATTCTGGACAGCCAGAAGGACGCCAGGCGCAAGCACCGCAAGGACCAGGGCGGCCAGGACGGCAACAGCCAGAACGGCAGTGACCAGAATGCGGGCGGCCAGACGGGCGAGCAGCCCGCGCAGGGCGGCACCGAGGCGCAGAACCCGAAGCCGGCTCCGGTCGATCAGGGACCGCCGCCCACCGACGACAAGTCGGCCCAGCAGGCAATCCAGCCTGAAAAGATCGCCCCGGTGACCGAGGAAAAGGGCAAGCGCATCGAACAGGCGCCCGACATTGTCGATGTTCGCCGTCGTCCACGTCCGCAAGGCACCAACGTGCTGAGGGAGTTCGGCGACCGCGTCATCCTGCAGTTCAACAACCAGACGATCGTCGAAAGCAGTGACGCCCCGCGCATGCACCGCGGCGCCAGGAATGTCTATTACGAGGATCTGTCGGGCGGTCGCACCCGGGAAATCGTCGAGCGTGACAATGGCGTCCAGATCGTCACCATCCGCAACCGCTATGGCGACGTTATCCAGCGTTCGCGCATCACGCAGGATGGGCGCGAATATGTGCTGAGCTATGTCGACGAGCGGCACTATGACGACGATGGTGACTGGCGCGATCCCGGCGACGATCTGCCGCCGATGCGGCTCACCATTCCGCGCGAGGAGTACATCCTGGACTCCGAGGATGTCGAGGACCCGGACGACTACTACACCTTCCTCGAACGGCCGCCGGTGGAGCGCGTCCAGCGCCTCTACTCGATCGATGAGGTCAAGCGTTCGGCCCGCGTGCGCGACATCGCCCGCCGCGTCGATCTTGATACGCTGAACTTCGAGTTCGGTTCGGCCTCGATCTCCGATACCGAGGTACAGAAGCTCGACGGCGTCGCCAACGCCATGGAGAAGCTGTTGAAGAAGAACCCGGCGGAGACGTTCCTGATCGAGGGCCATACCGACGCCG
The DNA here is from genome assembly GCF_056403715.1 of Mesorhizobium sp. P2_F5. NCBI lineage: Bacteria > Pseudomonadati > Pseudomonadota > Alphaproteobacteria > Hyphomicrobiales > Phyllobacteriaceae > Mesorhizobium > Mesorhizobium sp. P2_F5. Next base: position 470,236 of record NZ_JBFUEY010000004.1, read on the forward strand.
TCGGCACGCCGGAGGCGAACCTCGCGCTGTCCGACCGGCGCGCCGAAGCGGTTGCGGAGGCACTCACCAATGCCTTCGGTATCCCGCCGGAGAACCTGACGACACAGGGCTATGGCGAGCAGTATCTCAAGGTCGACACGTCGGGTCCCAACCGTGAGAACCGCCGCGTCGCCATCCGCCGCATCACCTCGCTGGTGGCGCCGGTGGCAAGCAATAATTGATCTGCTTTTCCAATAGCTTGAGTGGCTTTGTGGAATCAGATCAGCAAGAAGGACCCATCCCGGTAGACCGGGATGGGTGGACCTGCGGATGGCAAGCCCGGTTCAACAAGAATTGCACCCACATTAGAGCCGGCTCATTGAATCATGGGGCAGAAAACCCCAGATTCAGCACTGGGCGTTCCCTGCCCCGTCCCGACTCCAGCGGGACGCATTGAGCCCCGCCGGCCCTGCCGGCGGGGTTTTTTGCGCCGCAATGAACGGCGCGCGCTTTGGCCTTGCAAACCGCGCCAAGGGGCAGCGCCGACAGCAGGTGATATCAGCTAGTAGATGCTTTTGACGTTCGTTGGCGAATTGGCAAACACTTCGTCCGGCACGAAGAAGTCGCCGGCCAGCGGCCCGGTCGCACCCGGCGCGTAGACCGAGAAATCGCTGACGCCCTCGGCGCGCAGCACCTCCTCGTCGATGTAGAAATTACCCGTGGTCTCGCGCGATGGCCGCAGGAAGATGGCATGCGCGGCATCGGCCATGATATCGGGCAAACGGCTCATCGCTGCCACCGTGGCGCCACCCAGCAAGTTGCGCACTGCCGCCGTATCGATGGTCGAGATCGGCCACAGCGAATTGACGGCGATGCCGTCCTTGGCGAACTCGGCGCTCATCCCCAGCGTGCACATCGACATGCCGAACTTGGCCATGGTGTAGGCGACGTGGTTCTTGAACCATTTCGCCTTCATGTCGAGCGGCGGGGCCAGATTCAGAATGTGAGGATTTTGTGCCAACTTCAGGTGCGGAATGCACATTTTCGACACCAGGAAGGTGCCGCGCGTGTTGATCTGGTGCATCAGATCGTAGCGCTTCATGTCGGTCTCCAGCGTGCCGGTGAGCTGGATGGCGCTGGCATTGTTGACGCAGATGTCGATGCCACCGAATTTTTCCACGGTTCTAGCGACTGCCTCGGCAACCTGCGCCTCTTCGCGGATGTCGCACAAAATGGGCAGCGCCTTGCCGCCCGCCTGCTCGATCTCGTTGGCAGCCGTGTAGATTGTGCCCGGCAGCTTGGGATGCGGCTCGGCGGTCTTGGCCGCGATCGTCACATTGGCGCCGTCGCGCGCCGCCCGCAGCGCGATCGAAAGACCGATGCCGCGTGACCCGCCGGAGATGAACAGCGTCTTACCCTTGAGCGACATTTTTCCTCCGCATGCATTTCTTTTCTGAGCGCAATCCTTGCCTGTGCAGCCGCCGGATACAAGAGATTGTAAGGGAAGCCATGGTGACGTTGCGGAGGTTGCAAACGAGATGAAGCTGCAACCGGCTCGGTGTATACTCCCTTCGAATTGTGGAACCCGGCATGGTTTTGTCGATCAAAAACAAGGAAGTCGAACAGCTCGCGCGCGAACTCGCCCGTAGCCGTGGCGTGTCTGTGACAGAGGCGATTCGGCAGAGCCTCGAAAACGAAATGGCTCGCGAGAGCGCGTTATCTGACCTGTTTGTGAAGCTAATGGAAATTTCAGATCAAGCGGCTCGAATACCTGAGCGCGATAACCCGATGACGGAAGGCGAGATCATCGGTTACGACGAGCTCGGAATTCCGACCAGATAGCGTCGACCCTGGCCGCAGCGTAGCGCTGCCCCTCATTGCCCTGCCGCGCATTTCTCCCCGTATAGTGACGGGGAGAAAGACACCATCATCGCCGCCTTCGCCAATCATCAACGTTGCAAGAACAGCACCGAGGTCGCGGTAGCTTCTTCTCCCCGTCACTATACGGGGAGAAGGTGCCGGCAGGCGGATGAGGGGCAGCACTGCCTTTTGGCGATGATCGTCAACTGGTGCCTGAGGATGTCCCTAAACCAGCACCAAGCCCTGCCGCATGGCGATGGCAATCGCATCGGTGCGGTTGGCGGCGCCGAGCTTGATCAGGATCGCGGCGACATGGAACTTTGCCGTGTGCACGGAGATGTTGAGCCGCCGCGCGATCACCTTGTTGGGCGCACCTTCGGCCAGCAGCGCCAGCACTTCGGCCTCGCGCGGCGACAGCGCCGGGCGGGCGGCGCCATCGTCGAGGGGTTCCTCGCCGAACAGCCCGCTGTGGCTTCCATCTCCGCTGGCTGCGCGATCGAAATCGCCATGACGATCCGGCGTCGAACGCCCGTCGGCGGACACCCGGTAGCCGGCCGCCGCCAGTCTGACAGCAGCCGCGATCAGAGTTGCATCCGCAGCCAGCGGTAACACGGCAAACACCTGCCCTTCCGGCTGGGCAGCGCGGACGGACAGCAGCACCTGCGGGGGCGTGATATTGCCAGCCCTCGCCCGATCGACCCAGGCCGCACTGTTCGCAACAGCATCATCGACGACAGCGACATCGGCAACCCCGCTACCGGCCACGACCGGAATTAGATCGCCCGCCGTGGCAAGCGACGCTGACAGGCGTTCCGCGCGCGCGGCATCGCGCAGCGCGATCAGCACCACGAGCTGGCGCTCGGCGCCCGCCATGTCAGGCCCACCCACTTCCGGCCTTGTCAGCGTGTCGCTTTCCATCAGCCCTCTCAGCTTAGCGGCTTCTCGCCAACGGTCAGCGCGACATCACGCTGCTCACCGCCGCGTACGACACCCAGCGTCACCGACACACCCGCGCTATCCGGCCCAAGCTTGCGGATCAGCTCGCGCGGTCCGTGTACGGCCTCGCCGTTCCACGCCACGATGATGTCGCCAAGCGCAAGGCCGGCGGCCTTGGCCGGACCATTGTCGTCGAGGCTCATCACCATGGCGCCGCGCGCTTCGCCGTCTCGGATCGGGTGCAAGCCGGCGCCGAGATAGCCGCGCGCGACATGGCCTTTTTCGCGCAGAGTCGCAACGGCCCGTTCGATCGTCTCATAAGGCATGACCAGGGCCCGCCCGCGCGGCCCGAACAGCAGCATGCCGATCAGCGCGCCCTTGGCATCAAGCACCGGGCCACCCTCGAAACGACCGCCGGCATTGACCGCAAGATTGATGCGCCGGTCGATGGTGCCGCCGCGCATCGAGCGCCAGGCAGGACCGACCTCACCGACCGAGCCCGACACGGCCAGCGCCGAGCCCTGGCTGCTGCCGATGGCGATGGCCAGATTGCCGGGCCGCACCACATCCGCCTTGGCGAGCGCCGCCGCATTGACCGCACCCGCCGGTTTCAGTAGGGCGACGCCGGTCGAGGGATCGCGGCCGACCAGTTCGGCCTTGACCGTCTCGCCCGAAGCCAGCGTCAGTTCGACTTCCTCGCCGGCTTCGACGGCTTCCTCGGCGGTGACGAAATAGCCGCCATGCCAATGGAAGGCGCTGGCGGTGCGATGGTGATGGGTGGCGAAGCTTGCCGTCGCCGGCGCGGCCGCTGCCGCGACATCGGCGATGGCGTCGGACAATGCGCTCAGATTGAAGTCCCTCATTTTGGTCTCCTGGGTTTCTTGCATGCCCCAGATATCGCTCGACAGCCGGCTCGCAGATACTCGCCTGACGGCTAGTTCAAGGTTTCACTGGCCATCTGGTCAGGTCGCGGCGGTTCCAGCCGCTCCGCACATATAGTCATCATTACGCCTGAAAACACGGAGCCCACCAATGGCCCTCGCCGCCGCCAAATTCCAATCCGACGACACACTGCTCGACGCCTATTCGACGACCGTGGCCGACGCGGTCGATCGCATCGGCCCAGCCGTCTGCCGCATCGAGCGCATTGGCGGCCAGGGCGGCCACGGCTCCGGCTTCGTCATCGCGCAGGACGGCTTGGTCGTCACCAACTTCCATGTCGTCGGCGACGCCAGGACCGTGCGCGTCTCGATGCCGGACGGCGCCTCCAGCGAAGGCCGCGTTCTTGGCCGCGACCCCGACACCGATATCGCGCTGGTGCGCGCCGACGGCAGCTTTGCCGATGTGGCGCCGCTCGGCGATTCCAAGCGGCTGCGGCGCGGCCAGATCGCGATTGCCATCGGCAATCCGCTCGGCTTCGAATGGACCGTCACCTCCGGCGTCGTCTCCGCGCTTGGCCGTTCGATGCGCGCCTCGACCGGCCGGCTGATCGACGACGTCATCCAGACGGATGCGGCACTCAATCCCGGCAATTCCGGTGGGCCGCTGGTGTCGTCGGCCGGCGAGGTCATCGGCGTCAACACCGCCATGATCCATGGCGCGCAAGGCATCGCTTTCGCGGTTGCCTCCAACACCGCGAACTTCGTCATCTCGGAGATCATCCGCTTCGGCCGCGTGCGGCGCGCCTTCATCGGCATCTCCGCCGACACCACCAACCTGCCGCGCCGTGCGGCGCTTCTGTCGCAGGTTTCGACGAACACCGCGGTGCGGCTTCGTAGCGTCGAAAAGGATGGTCCGGCGGCGAAAGCCGGCCTGAAGGAAGGCGACATCATCGCGGCAATAGACGGCCGCTCGATCACCGGCGTCGACGACCTCGTGCGCGTGCTCGACGCCGACCGCATCGGCCGCGAGACTTTGTGCACCGTCGTGCGCAGCACCGGCGTCAGCCAGGTGACGGTGACGCCAGTGGCACGGGCTGGCTGAGGCCTATCGCTGCTTGAGCACCCGCCCGAGCAGCGATACCAGCAGCCGCGCCAGGTCGCCGGTCGGGTCGAGATCGGGATCGTAGATCGTCATGTCCATGCCGATGCAGTGCTGATCCACCGCCAGCGCCGACAGGATGACTACCAGATCGTCGGGATCGATGCCGGGACTGCCGGGCGAATCCACCGCCGGCATCAGCGTCTGGTCGAGCACGTCGACATCGAGATGCAGCCAGTAAGGACAATCGGCGCGCGCCAGCGTCGCGCTTGTCGTCTCCAGCACCTTTGCGGCACCCAGTTCCCGCGCGGCAAAGACGTCGATGCGCTTAATCGTAGTCGAATTGATATCGGGCCAGGCAAAATCGGCATCGCGGCTCTCGCGTTCGCCGATCTGCACCACCGCCTCATCGGCGACGAGCGGACCGGCAATACCGGGCCATTGCGTCAACAAAGGCTCACCGCGTCCGGTGGCAAGCGCCAGGTCCATGCCGGCGGCCGAGCCGAGTGCGGCATCGACATCGTAGTTGCCGGGATGGCGGAAATCGCTGTGGCCGTCGACATGGACCAGTGCGACCACGTCGGAGCGTCGGGCCGCCGCCAACGCGCCAAGCAGGATCGAACAATCGCCGCCGATGACCAAGGGGAACTCGTCTTGCCCAAGCGCACCGGCGACAATCTCGGCAAGTTCCAGGTTGAAGCAACGGATCGCTGGGCCATTGCGCAGCTTTGTGCCCGGCTGCGGTTCAGTGCTGTAGGCAGGTCGATCGAGATCCACCACCCTCACCGGCGCCAACGCCTCGATCAGACCAGCCTCGCTCAGCGCCTGCGGCGCCCGCCACGTGCCAGGCACATGGCCCGGCCGCAACGGCCGGAGACCGAGATTGGATGGTGCGCGGATGAGGCAGATGTTGCGCATGCGGCAGGACCAGCTTCAATGCCATCCAGCATAAACCGCATCGCGTGATCCCGGCCACAGGAGCCGCAGCCGATCCGACATTTGCTGCCATCAACACCGGCTTCAGGTGCCAACCGCACCCTCCGCGAATTGCGCCAGAAATTCCTCGCTGGGCGGGATCGGCTTGATGACGTCGATCAGCACGCCATTGGGATCCCTGGTGATGAAGTGGCGCTGGCCGAAGGGTTCGTCGCGAAGCGAACGCAGGATCGGCAGGCCGGCCGCAACGATCCGCTCATAGACCGCGTCCGGGTCCCTCACCTCGAAATTGATCAGCAGGCCGGACGTTCGGCCGCGCCCCTCCTCCGGGATGGTCTCGTGGTCGCCGTGGACAATGCCGAGATTGACGCGCCTGTCCTCGGCCGACTGCAAATGCACATACCAGTCGCTCGCAAACAGCGACTTGAAGCGGAAGTGGTTGATATAGAAGGCTTTCGTGCCGGCGACGTCGCCTGTCATCAACACCGGATAATAGCTCGTCGTCTTCATCTTTCTTTCTCCCGTCAGTTAACATACAGTCTGCATGTAAATTGAAATAACATACAGGCTGCATGTATGCAACGAGAAACCGCCCGCCGCTCAAACCGGGACCGCACCGAAGCGACGCGCGCCGACCTGATCGCCGCAGCGCGAAAACTGTTCACCGAAAAATCCTATGCCGAGACCGGCACGCCGGAGATCGTCGCCGCTGCCGGCGTCACCCGCGGCGCGCTCTACCATCACTTCGCCGACAAGCAGGCGCTGTTTGCCGCCGTGGTCGAGCAAGAGGCGGAGGTCGTGGCAGCGGAGATTGACCGCGCCTCGCCGCCTTCATTGTTTGCCCGCGACGCGCTGATCGCCGGTTCGGATGCCTATCTCGCCGCCATGCGCGCGCCCGGCCGCACACGGCTGTTGCTACTCGACGGACCGGCCGTGCTAGGCCGCGCCGCCATGGACGCCATCGATGACCGCCACGGCAACCGTTCGCTGCGCGAGGGTCTGGTCGCGGCGATGCGCGAGCAATCGATGATGAGACTGCCGCTGGATGCACTCACCGCCCTGCTTGCTTCCGCCTTCGACCGAGCGGCGCTCGCCGTCGAGGCCGGCGCCTCGGCGCAAGACTATCGCGCCGTGCTCATGGCGCTGATCGACGGACTGTCTCCGGCTCCTCCTCGGGTACCAGGCCCGGCTCGAACTCGTTGAAACAGCCGAGCTGGCTTTTGAACTGGTCGATCAGCCAGGCGGCCGCCGGTTTCGGACTGCGGTCGACGCGGTGCATGGCATAGAGCGGCCCCTTTGCCTCCTTGAACGGCTCGAGGTCGAGCTCGACCAGCCGGCCACTCGCAAGATCGTCGGCGATCAGCCAGCGCGGCAGCCCGCCCCAGCCCAGCCCCGCGCGCATAAGCACATGCTTGGTGCGCATATCGGTCAGCCGCCAGGTGCGATAGGCAAAGACGCCGTAGTCGCGTCCCTTGGTGCGCTCGGACTGGTCGGAGACGACCAGCTGGATGTGTTCGCGCACATCCTCGAGCGCCACCGGCTTCGGCAGCAGCGCCAGCGGGTGGTTGGCTGCTGCCGCCGGCACCATCGACATGAAGCCGATGTTCACCAGATGCACATCGACCTCGCCCAGCAGCCCGCCAATGCCAAGATCGGCCTGTCCGTTGAAGACAAGGTCAGGGATCAGGCCGAGTGTGCCGATATGCAGGCGAAGCATCACCGTCGGAAACTGCGCCTCAAACGCTTTCAGCACCCGCACCAGTACCGGCGCCGGCAGCGCCGCATCGAGCGCCAGCGCGAGCTCCGCCTCCAGTCCCTGATGGTGGCTGTCGACGCGCGAGCGGATGCGCTGCAGCACGCCGACCATGCGCCGCGCATCCTCCAGCATCGCCCGGCCGATCTCGGTCAGTTGCGGCTCGCGCGTACCCTCGCGTTCGAACAGTTTTAAGCCCAGCTGCGCCTCGAGATTGGCGATGCCATAGCTGATGACGGATTGCGCCCGGTTGAGCTTGCGTCCGGCGGCGGAAAAACTGCCGGTGTCGGCCACCGCCACCAGGATCTGAAGTTGGTCGAGCGTCGGATTGGGTTGCATAGCATATCTACTTTATGGATGGATCATATAGAAAATATACCAGTTTTTTGAATGGATCGATAGGCCCATATCAAGCGGGACAATTCAATTCCCACTGGAGAGAACCGCTATGTCCATCCTTCTTGTAACCTCGAGCCCGCGTGGCTCTGCTTCGCACTCGACCCGCATCGCCACCGAATTCGCGCAGAAGCTTGTCGCCGCCGACCCGTCGGCCGAGCTTGTCGTGCGCGATCTCGTCGCCAACCCGCTGCCGCATATCGACGCCGACTATTCGACCGGCATCTACACACCCGTTGAAGCCCGCACCGCGCGCCAGACTGAAGTCGTCGGTGTCTCCGATACTGCGCTCGACGAGCTGTTCGCCGCCGACACCGTGATCCTGGCCACCGGCTTCATCAACTTCAATATCTCCTCGACGCTGAAGTCGTGGGTCGACCACATCGCCCGTTCCGGCAAGAGCTTCTCCTATGGCGAGGGCGGCCCCAAGGGCCTCGTCACCGGCAAGAAGGTCTACATCGTGCTCGCCTCCGGCGGCATCTATTCCGAAGGTGCGGCCGTCCAGATGGACCACGCTGTTCCTTACCTGCGCTCGGTGCTCGGCTTCCTCGGCATGACCGACGTCGAAGTCATCCGCATCGAAGGCGTCGGCATGGGCGCCGATGCCGTTGCCGCAGCGCTTGCCAAGGCGACAGCCAAGGTCGACGCCGTGGTTGCCGCGACCGCCAGCCAGCAGATCGCCGTCGCGGCATAAAGCGCCGGCGCTCATCCACCCAATTGAAAAGGCAGGCGCTTCGGCGCCTGCCTTTTTTCGTATCATCATACCAGCCAATATTTCTCGGATTGGTTGGGCCGGCATCAGCCGAATTCGCGCGCTCTAGCCGAAGATCTTCTCGCCCTGTTCGTCGACCAGCTGGATGCCCTTCTTGATCGAGATGTCGACGGCGTCGTCCAGACCGGCGAAACGGTCGGCGCGGATGAAGCGGTGCTCCTTCATGACGCCGCCGACTTCCTTCGAAACCACGCCGCAGGTCTGGTACTGGCCGTCAGCCTTGTAGGGCGTGGCGCTGACCAGGAATCCCTTGTGCTCGATCTGCTTTGCCGGAGCGGCGCTCTTTGGGTCGCCGGCGTCACTGCCGCCACCACCGCCGAAAAGACGTTTCAGAAAAGACATGGGGGACCCTCCAACGGCAATCATCCCGCACCGATAGAAGGTGCAGGATGATTTTCAGTACCGTTCCTCAGTCGAACGGGCAAGGGTCGTATACCGGTCCCCCGCCAGAGCTCAGCCGCGCGACAGCGCTTCGAGGGCTTCGGCGGCCCCTTCCAGTATGGCGATCGCTTCGGCCTGCTTTTCAGCCGGCGCGTCGACGATCTCGCCGAGCGCTGCGCGCAGCCGGTGGCGCACGGCGCGGAACTCGTCGCGCGCTTCCGAGCGGCCGCGGCCGCGACGCCCACCCTCTTCGCTGTCGTCGTTCCAGCCGAACCAGTCGCGTGCCTTGGCCATCTTGCGGCCGAAGCGCTCGAGATGCTCAAGCACGCCGTCGATCATTTCGCGGTTTTCGTTGAGATGCGCCTGGCCCGCCTCGGTGATCGAAAACACCTTCTTGTTGCCGTCCGCGGCGGAGGCGGCATAGCCGGCCTCTTCCAGGAAGGTCAGCGTCGGATAAACGACGCCCGGGCTCGGGCTGTAGATGCCGCTGGTGCGCTCTTCCAGCGCCTTGATGATGTCATAGCCGTGGCGCGGCGCCTCAGCCAAGAGCGACAGTGTGATCAGCTTGAGATCGCCATCGGCCAGCATGCGTCCGGCGCGGAACATGTCGCCCGGCCCGCCGCGCCCACCACCGCGACCGCCATGCCCGAACGGCCCGAAGCCGCCGCCACGACCGCCGAATTTGCCGGCCATATGCAGGAAAGCGCGCTCGGCGCGCTCGCCAAAGGGATGATGTCTATGCATTGATTGCTCCTTGAGCTCTATCTTACGATATATCTTGAGTAGGCGCACGCGACCGATGAGTCAAGATATATCTTACGATGTATCTAAAGGCAGCGCCAGCGGCGTGTCACCGGTGTCGGTTCGGAGATGTCTGGGGGGTCTTTCCGGCTACCAGCGGCCGTTGCGCCGGTTCCAGGCATAGAGAAGATCGGCGAAGCGATCGTAGGTGAAACGCGTCAGCGGCAGCGCGACCGGATTGCCGAACAGCGTCGCCAGCCAACTCTCGCCCGGCGTCACCCGCCAGACGGCAACCGCGACATCGGCGCCGACCAGCAGCCTGCCCTGCGCGTCGGTGGCATGCAGCCGGCGGCGGATGTCCTCCAGCGAGGCGCCATGGCCGGCTAAAGCCGCCGGTTCGAGGTTGATGTCGCGAAATGCGATGCGTCCCGCCTTGATCGCCTCGATCAGCCGCCGTTTCTGCCTGGTGATGCCTCCATCGCAGACCGGGCAGCGCGTGTTGTACCAGACGGTCAGCAGAGGGCCTGCCATCAGCCGTGGTCGTGCCGGTGGTGCAGATCGGGATAGTGCGCGTGCGCATGGCGCATCGGCGCATGCCGATGCCGGTGCGAATGCGGTTCCGTCACCATCCCATCATGATCGTGTTGGTGGTGCTCGTCATGCACATGACTATGCTCATGCTCAAGAGCTTGGTGATCATGCTCATGGTCGTGACGCTCGGATAGATGCAGCCACAGGCCGACGCCCATCAAAAGTCCGGCAATCACCAGCTTCAGCGTCAAGGGCTCACCGAGGACAGACACGGCAAGCAGAGCACCTATGAACGGCGCCAGCGAATAGTAGGCCCCTGTGCGTGCCGTGCCGAGATGGCGCAGCGCCAGGATGAACATGACCAGGCTGATGCCAATGGCGAAGAAACCGGCTGTGGCTGCGGCGGCGACAATGGACACAGCGGGAAATGATGCGCCGGCAATCGAGCCGAGCCCGACATTGACGATGCCTGCCACCAGCCCCTTCAGCATGGCGATCACCACCGGGTCGGTGGCGGAGATCTTACGGGTGAAATTGTTGTCCAGGCCCCATGCCAGGCAAGCTCCGGCAACCAGCAACGCGCCAAGGTTGAAGGCAACACCCTGGCCTTGCCATGACAACAGAACCGCACCGGCAAGGATGGCGAAGGCGCCGAAAAGCAGCCGACGGTCGACATTCTCGCGATAGATCAGCCAGGCTATCGCCATGGTAGCCAACCCTTCGAGGTTGAGCAACAAAGCGGAGCTGGATGCGGTATTCAGTGTGAGGCCGAACATCAGAAGCCCGGGGGCGACGATGCCACCCATGCCGATCGCCAGCGCCAGCCATGGCATGTCCTTGCGGGCCAGTTGTGCTTCGCCGGCGGCTGCCTGCACGCCTCGAAGCAGGCGAAACACAGCCAGCCCTACACCCGCGCCGAGATAGAGCAGGCCCGCCAGCATGAAGGGATTGACGGTATCAAGAAGCAGCTTTGAGAGCGGCGGTGCCGCGCCAAACAAGGCGGCAGAGCCAAGCGCAAGCGGCACACCGGGCCATAGATGCGAATGTGAAAGCGGTTCAGACATGATCCCCATCCTACCACGGCGCCGCGCCCCGTCTTCCCTTGCGCGCCGCAAATCAGAACGCGTAGCCGAAGCGCTCAAAGTCTCTGACATAGAGCCGCCGCACGATCGCTTTCGCCTCCTCGTCGTAGATGGCGCGATAATCGACCGGCTCGCCGACATTCGATCGGGGAAGCTCGCCCGGAAGACCGAGCCGCTCGGCCAGGACATTGAACTGCTCGGCCAGTGTTTCGAAGCGAAGGACCTCGTCGACTATCAGCTTTCCATCCCTGTCCGAAATCCAGCTCGTCTGATCCACGCGCGCCAGCCGGTTCTTGCGTTCGAGGTAGCTCAGGAACGCCTTGAAATCCCAGCTCTGCGCCTGGCGATGCCGGCGCCGCGAGGTTTTCCGGCGCAAATGCTGGTAATTGGAAACGACCAGCTCGAAAGGGTTGCGCACCACGGCGAATTTGTAGGCGCCGTCATAAATATGGGACGGCAATTTGCGCCGCAGCCAGGCGGCTCTATCATGCTGCCTGAAATTGACCTTCTCCGGTGCCTCTGGCACCGGCAGCCGCGACAGCAGACGCCGCCATGGCGTCGGCTTCGGCTTCAGGCACCATGGCCGCAGCGCACGGGTGATCGAGGTCCCGGCCGTCTTCGGGATATGGATGAAAATGAAGTTCTTCTCGAGCGAGAGGAGCATCTCTCCTCAATATCGGCGGCTCGGGCGCCGTCAAGCGGCACCCGCATCGACCGCCAGGAAATGCTTTCGGCCGCGTAGTTTAAAGCAGCAGGCCTATCCAAGCGAGGTGACGATCTCGCGATAGGCAAATTCGGGGAAAGCCTTGAGCGTTCGCGTCTTGACGCTGCCACCCGCCCCCAGCATCAGCGCAAAACGGGCAAGCACGGCATCGTCGGGAGCCTCGACCACGGCCACCATGTCGCATTCGCCCATGGTGAGATAAAACGCCTTGAACGATCCGCCCATGTCGGCCAGTTGCTTCTTAGCGGCATCGAGCCGCTTCGGCGACTCGCGCACATTCCTGGCGCCCTGTTCGGTCCAGTTCATCAGCAGGATGTAGGTTGTCATCGCACACCTCCCTCCGGCGCCACGGAGCACGGCTCAGGTCGTGGACCTGCGCCGGGGCGAGCATCCGGTTTGTCACCCAGAACACGCATCCGACGGGGAAGTATCCGCCCGCAGCGAGCTTCGTGCAAGGACCGCCGCGCCAGCCCCATTGATGCGTGAAGGCGATTTCTCCAAGCGCCAAGGCGGCGGTATGGCGACGACCGCAAAACTGTCGGCGCCGGCCAGGGAAAGCCGGTTTAAAAATCCGCCTGACTACGGCAATCTCCGTTCGTCGCCATCGACCTGGCGGAAATCCCCGCCGATCCAGCCGTTGGAGAGCTTCATGCGCGAGACCATCGACCTGCCGCCGGGACAGATCGAAATTCCTGCCGCATGGACTGGCGAGGAAATGGCGAAGCATCCTGAAAATTGGCTGGTCGAATTGGATAAGCAGGATGCCGCGGAACTGGAATTGGCGGCAACCGGCTTTCTCGCCCGCTCGCAAGATATCGGCAACCTGACCAAGGCCGATTTCCCCTTGCCCCGGCTTGCCGGCCATCTCGCCGCCCTCCGCGAAAAACTCATCGCAGGCATTGCGTTCGAGGTGCTTCGCGGCCTCCCGGTCGAGACATATTCGGCGCAAATGGCGGCAACGATCTTCTGCGGGATTGGCGCGCATCTTGGTAGCGCACGGTCACAGAATGCCCAGGGCCATATACTTGGCCATGTCCGCGACACAGGCGCCGACGCCAAGGACGCCACGACGCGCATCTACCAGACGGCGGAGCGCCAGACATTTCACACCGACTCCGCCGACGTCGTCGGTCTGCTCTGCCTGCGCGATGCCATGGAAGGCGGCGAGTCCCTGCTGGTAAGCACGGTGACGATCTACAACGAGATGCGCAGACGACGGCCCGATCTGGTCCGCCTGCTGTTTGATCCGATAGCCACCGACCGGCGCGGCGAGGTGCCGGAAGGCCAAAAGCCCTACTTCGAAATCCCGGTCCTCAACTGGCACGCGGGATTGCTGACCGGCATCTATCAGCGCCAGTATATCGACAGCGCCCAACGCTTTCCGGATGCCATGCGGCTAAGCCCCGCGCATGTCGAAGCACTGGATCTCTTCGACAGGCTTGCCAATGACCCTAAACTGAACCTGTCGATGCGACTGCGGCCAGGCGACATGCAGTTTGTCTACAATCACTCGCTGCTACACGACCGCATGGGTTTTCGCGATTGGCCGGCCCCGGACAAACGGCGCCATATGCTGCGCCTGTGGCTGTCGGTTCCCGGCGACCGTCCGCTGCCGTCGTGCTTCAGGCAGCGTTACGGCTCAATAGAAATTGGCGACCGCGGCGGCATCATCGTCAAGGGGACGCGGCTGAACGTGCCGTTGTAGAGCAATTCGATGAACCACTTGAAATGAAAAGGGCGCCTTGATGGGCGCCCTTAATTTCTTTGCAATCGGCGAGTGTCAGCTATCCAAGAAGCTGCGCAGCTTGCGGCTGCGGCTCGGGTGCTTGAGCTTGCGCAGCGCCTTGGCTTCGATCTGGCGGATACGCTCGCGGGTGACCGAGAACTGCTGGCCGACTTCTTCCAGCGTGTGGTCGGTGTTCATGCCGATGCCGAAGCGCATGCGCAGCACGCGCTCTTCGCGTGGCGTCAGCGAGGCCAGCACCCGCGTCGTGGTCTCGCGCAGATTGGCCTGGATCGCCGCGTCGATCGGCAGGATCGCCATCTTGTCCTCGATGAAATCGCCCAGATGCGAATCCTCCTCGTCACCCACGGGGGTTTCGAGCGAGATCGGCTCCTTGGCGATCTTCAAGACCTTGCGCACTTTTTCGAGCGGCATTGCGAGCTTTTCGGCCAGTTCCTCCGGCGTCGGCTCGCGGCCGATCTCGTGCAGCATCTGGCGCGAGGTGCGTACGATCTTGTTGATCGTCTCGATCATATGCACCGGAATGCGGATGGTGCGCGCCTGATCGGCGATCGAACGGGTGATCGCCTGCCGGATCCACCATGTCGCGTAGGTCGAGAACTTGTAGCCGCGGCGGTATTCGAATTTGTCGACCGCCTTCATCAGGCCGATATTGCCTTCCTGGATCAGGTCGAGGAACTGCAGGCCGCGRTTGGTGTAYTTCTTGGCGATGGAGATGACGAGGCGCAGATTGGCCTCGACCATTTCCTTCTTGGCGATCGCGGCTTCGCGCTCGCCCTTCTGCACCTGGTTGACGATCTTGCGGAATTCCAGGATCGAGATCGCCGTTTCGGTGGCGAGGTTCTGGATTTCCGAACGCAGATCCTTGATCGCGTCCTTCTCGTTCTTGGTGAATTCCTTCCAACCGCGCGAGGTCAGATTGCCGATCGAGCGCGTCCAGTTCGGATCAAGCTCAGAGCCCTGATATTCCTTCAGGAACTCCTCGCGGCGCACGCCATAGCTTTCGGCCAGGCGCAGCAGCTTGCCTTCGTTCTGCACCAGCCGCTTGTTGATGTCGTAGAGCTGCTCGACCAGCGCCTCGATGCGCGCCGTGTTGAGCGACAGCGACTTCACCGCCTTGATCAGCTGGTCCTTCAGCTCCTTCAGACGGCGGTCCTGGCTGGGCGACAGCGTGCCGGCGGCGGCCAGACGGTTCTCGACCTGCTGGTCCTGCAGCTTGCGCAGCTTCTTGTAGGTGTCGGCGATGACGTCGAGCGTCTCCATCACCTGCGGACGCAGTTCCGCTTCCATCGCCGCCAGCGACAGGCTCGCCTCGTCCTCGTCTTCCTCGTCGTCATCGACCAGGCCGCGCGTGTCGGCGCCGACATTGGTGATGTCGTCTTCCTCGTCGCGTCCACGCCGCGGCTTGTCCTCGGCCTTGGGAGCTTCCTCGATGCGCTCGACCACCGGCGCCTGCTTGGCTTCGGGGCCGGCATAGGTGGCTTCGAGGTCGATGATCTCGCGCAGCAGGATCTTCGATTCATTGAGCTCGTCGCGCCAGATGATGATGGCCTGGAAGGTCAGCGGGCTTTCGCACAGGCCCGCGATCATCGTCTCGCGGCCGGCCTCGATGCGCTTGGCGATGGCGATTTCGCCCTCGCGCGACAGGAGCTCCACCGAACCCATTTCGCGCAGATACATCCGCACCGGATCGTCGGTGCGGTCGGTCGGCTCTTTCTTGGTGGTCGTGGCGGCGACGGCGGTGCCGGTCTGCTCGGCCAGTTCGTTGGCGTCTTCCTCGGCGTCGGCATTGCTGTCGGCGGCCTCGGGCTCCTCGCCCTGATCGTCGTCCTCGACCACGTTGATGCCCATGTCGGACAGCATCGCATTGATATCTTCGATGCGATCCGGATCGGTCTCTTCCGAAGGCAGCACCGCATTCAGCTCGTCGAGGGTCACATAGCCGCGCTTCTTGGCGGCCTTGATCATCTTCTTGACAGCATCATCGGAAAGGTCGAGCAGGGGGCCATCGGTGGCGCCTTCACGTTCGGTCTCGACCTCTTCCTTTTCCTTTGTCGCCATAGTCTTTATCTTCTCCTAGCGGCCGAACATCGAAGCCGCGTAAGCTGCCGCACCGGTCAAATTATGCGCTCGTGACGAAACGCGCTTCACCGGGCCGGTAACCGCATCAACTCTTTTGTTTGGTTCATATCGTGCCCCAAAACCGGTTTTTCACTTTTGGGCGACATGCATTAAGTCCAGATTAACCCTGATATCTGTGGCAGGCTAACAACCTGTCCAGTGATCAGCACCTCACATCGCTGCATTTCCCATCGACGCCGGGCACGGGTTAAGGTTTCGAATCGTCCTGATTCCGTCATTCTGCCAGAAGGTCAAGCGCCTCTCGCATGATTCGCATCAAAAAAGCGAATCAATTACCCGACTTAGAGGCGTCGATTCGACGCGCAGCACGTACATCATTCATTCTTGCGCAGGTTTCGACCTACACGCGCCCAGCCTTGCCCGAGGACACGCCGAACCCTTCGATCAGCGCTTCCGTTGCCTGCACATCACGAAATTGCGCCTGAATCTCGACGAGATGCCGGTAGTTTTCGTCCGTGGGATCGCTGGCGAGCGCTGCTTCCGCCTGCTTCAGCTCCTTATGTAAGGTGCGCGCGCTGCGCTGCAAGTGCAGCGCCTGGTTGAAGGCGTCGCGGGCATCGTCGAGGGCCGCGGTTTCCAGCGCCGGCCATTGCCGGGCCCGTTTGATCAACATCACCGCCCGGCCCCAGATATCGCTGCAGCCGGCACGCTCGATCGTGGAGATCACCGCGCCACGGTCATTGGCCATGTCATGCGCCATGGCGTCGAGGATGGCGGCGTGCAGCCGCTTCAGGTCGGTGTTGGCGAGATCGAGGAACTCGACATGGGCGAAATTCTCGTCGATCAGCGCCGGATGGTTGACCAGCGCGACGATGATCGTCGCCTCGCGCACCGACATCATCTCGCCACCGCGCTTGACCATGGCGGAGCGGCCGAGGCTTTCGGTGATTGCGGCGCGGGCGCCGACCCCGCCGCCCTTCGCGAACTGCCCGCCGGGCGCTGAAGTCTTGCCCTGCCCTGGTTTCCAGTCCTGGCGACCTTGCCGCACTTCGCGCTGGGCGCTGAAGAAGTTCAGCTCCCGCTCGCGCATCCACTGCTGGTAGTGGTAGCGCTGGCTCTCATCGCGGATGCGGCTGGTCAGTTCGCGCAGCGTCTTTGTCAGCCCCGCCCGCCGCTCCGGCGTGTCGAAGACGCCGCCTGCCGTTTCGCGCATCCACAAAAGGTCAGCGAGAGGCCGCGCTTCCGCCAGCACGGCGCGAAACGCGTCCGGTCCCTCGGCCTTGACCAGATCGTCGGGATCCTTGCCCTCCGGCAACAGCGCAAAGCGCACCGAGCGCCCGGCCTGAACCGCCGGCAACGCCATGTCGGCGGCGCGCCACGCCGCCTTCAGCCCGGCCTGGTCGCCGTCGAAGCACAGCATCGGTTCGGGCGCCATGCGCCATAGAAGTTCGAGCTGGTTTTCGGTGAGCGCGGTGCCGAGCGGCGCCACGGCATTCTCGAAGCCGGCCTGCGCCAGCGCGATGACGTCCATATAACCTTCGACGGCAATAACCGTGCCGCCTTTTGCCAAAGCCTTGCGGGCGCGAGCGAAATTGTAGAGCACATTGCCCTTGTGGAAGAGCTCGGTGTCGGGCGAGTTCATGTATTTGGCCAGCGCATCGGGCGCCAGCGCCCGGCCGCCAAAGGCGATAATTTTGCCCCGAGAATCCGGGATCGGGAACATGATGCGGTCGCGGAACCAGTCATAGGAAACCGGTATGTCGTCGCCATGGCGGACCAGCCCGCAGGCCTCGATGTCAGCCTTGGGCACGCCCTTGGCGGCAAGATGCTCCTTCAGCGCGTTGCGGCTATCGGGCGCGAAGCCGAGCCGGAACGATTGCTGCGTCGCCGGTGTCAGCCCGCGGTCCCTGAGATAGGCGCGGGCTTTCGCACCTTCAGATCCTTGCAGCCGTTCCTGGAAGAAGGCGGTCGCCATCTCCATGACATCGGTCAGGCTGGCGCGTTCCTTCTCGCGCTGTTCCTCCCGTTCGTCGCGCACCGGCATCGGCACGCCTGCCATCTCGGCGATCTTCTCGACCGCTTCGGGGAAGGTCATGCCGTCGAGCTCGGTCAGGAATTTGAAGTGATCGCCCGACACCGAACAGCCGAAACAGTGGTAGCGGCCCTTCTTGTCCTCGCAGTGGAAGGATGGGCTCTTCTCGCCGTGGAATGGACAGCAGGCCCAATAGTCGCCGCGCGAGGCGTTGGTCTTCTTCCTGTCCCACGCGACGCGCTGACCGATAACCGACGAAATCGGCACACGGTCGCGTATCTCATCGAGAAAGGCGGGCGGAAAGCGCATCGGGGAACTCGTTTGTCCCTCATATAATCATCTGCGCGAAATCCGACGACCCCTATTGCGGACCTTACCCGGTTTCCACAGGCCAAAAAGAAAGGCGGCGGTTTTCGGGCCGCCTCCTTTCAACTTTCAGCGTTGCACCGGCTTGGCCGGTCTTACTGCGCGGCGATGGCGCCGAAGATGATGCCGGACAGGATGCTGACCAGCACGTAGTCATTGCCGACGCGGATCCACTCCTGGCCACGGCCCGGGCGATGCAGGCCATAGCGGCCATAGTCGCGGATCGGTTGGTGACGCTTCCAGCTCGAGTATTTCTGGCCATTGCGCCAATGGCCGCGCTTGACGACCACCGTCTTCTTCACGACGCGCTTCTGGATGATGCGCTTCTTGACATCCCTGTTGGTTGGCTTCTGCCAGTCGACGTTGGTGTAATTCGACTGCGGTGCGACCGGCGCATTCACCGGTGCGGCCTGGCCGGTAAGCGAAGTAGCGGCCAGCATCGAGAAAGCGAGGGCGGAAAGAACAATGCGTTTCATAACGGGGCTCCTTGGTTGTCGATGCCCCAGGGAATAGTCCCCGAAGAATGAACTGAAACTGAACGTCAGCATTACAATTATGTAATGAAATCCTTCGCTTATACCGGAGATTTGAACATCATCGCAAAGGTTGTTGCCGAAATCACCGCAAACCCGGCTGATCCGTTGCTGCGCCGAGATCCGCCATGCAACGCTTGCCCATCCGTCCCTTTTCCGACACGCCTTGTCGCGCCGCGACGGCCTCTTGAAATCGACAAAATTTTATTATCCGGCTAAAATATCTCGGCTAATGTAAGCGACTGCCATGACCATGATTCGCACCTTCGTTTTCCTCCCTGCACGGCACGCGCTCCACGTCGCGGCTCCTGTCCGCATCCAGGCGTCAAAATGAGCGGTTCCGTCGTCCTGCTGCATCTGGCCGGTGCTGTGGCACTGATGCTGTTTGCCACCCGCATGGTCAAAACAGGCGTCGAGCGCGCCTATGGCGACGTGCTGCGCCATCGGCTGCGCTCCACCATGCGCAATCCGATCATGGCGGTGCTGGCCGGCTGCGGCCTGTCGATCGCATTGCAGAGCTCGACCGCCGTCACGCTTCTCGTCGGCTCCTTCGCCGGCGCCGGCATCGTCTCGGGGATGTCGGGCCAATTGGCGGTGCGCGGCGCCGAGATCGGCTCGGCGCTGGTCGTCAAGCTCTTGACCTTCGATCTGACGCTGCTGGTGCCGATCTGCCTCGTCGCAGGCACGGTGATGTTCATGGCCACCGAGCGGCGCGACTGGCGCCAGTTCGGCCGCATCCTGGTCGGCATCGGCCTTTTGCTGCTGTCGCTGGAAATGATCGGCCAGGCCTCGGAGCCGCTGCGCCAGAGCACGCTGATGCCGCTGATCATCCAATATTTCTCCAGCGATTTCGTCACCGCCTATCTGCTCGCCGCGCTCGTCACCTGGCTGTTCCACTCCTCGATCGCCGCCGTGCTTTTGATGGTGACGCTGGCCGGCCGCGGCTTCATCCCGCCCGAACTCGGCATCGTCCTGGTGCTCGGCGTCAACCTTGGCTCCTCGATCATCGCGCCGCTGCTCACCCGCAGTGCCGAACCTGGCGTTCGCGTCGTGCCGATCGGCAATCTCCTGATGCGCGGCATGGGTTCGCTGGTCATGCTGATCCTGTTCATGACGCTGAAGCCGTCGGTCGCCTTCCTCGGCGCTACCGTGCCCGACCAGATCGTCAACGCCCACATCCTCTTCAATGTGCTGATCCTGCTCGCTGGCCTGCCGCTGGCCAGCCTGGTCTATCGCGCTTCGGAGAAGATCGTGGCGATGGGAACCAAACCGGTGCCGGCCGCAGCGCTTGACGTGGTCGAGCTTTCCGCGCTCAACGACAGCGCGCTGGACGTTCCTAGCCAGGCGCTGGCCAATGCCACCCGCGAGGTGGTGCGGGTCTGCGAAACGGTCGAGATCATGCTGAAGCGCATCATCGAGCTCTATGAAAGCGCCGACGGCGACAAGATCAAGGCGCTGGCCGCACTTGACGACCGCGTCGACAGGAAGCACGCGGCGATCAAGCTCTATCTGGCCAAACTGACCAGGAACTCGCTGACAGAGGACGAGGCGCTGCGCTGCCAGGAATTAATCGGCGCCTGCGTCAAGCTCGAGCAGGTCGGCGACATCATCGTGCGCAACATGCTGGTGCATGTGAAGAAGAAGTTCGAGCGCGGGCTGGAGTTCACGCCCGAGGGTTGGAGCGAGTTGCTCGCCTTCCACACCTCGGTGCTGGCCAATGCCAGGCTTGCCTTCAACGTGCTGGTGTCGCGCGATCCTGAAACCGCCCGCCAGCTGGTGCTGGAAAAGGACCGGCTGCGCGACCGCGAGAAGGAAACCAGCGCCAGCCATTTCGTGCGCCTGCGCGACGGCACCGCCAAGAGCGTCGAGACCAGTTCCATTCATCTCGACACCATCCGTGACCTGAAGCAGATCAACTCGCTGCTGGCCTCGATGGCCTACCCGGTGCTGGAAGAGCGCGGCCTGCTCGGCGGGTCGCGGCTCAAGGCCAGCTGAGCCCGAACAAGCGCCTGCTGCGGCGAAATTAGTCTTTGCGCGCTCAGCCATCCGTCGGCTAAGCATCGGTCAGGCCACCGGGAGGAAAATCGATGGACACTCATTCGCGCAGCTTTGCCAAGGCGCTGTCGTGGCGCGCAACCGGCACCATCGACACGATGATCATCTCGCTCGTCATCACCGGCAGCATCAAGCTCGCCGCGGCCATCGGCGCCACCGAGGTCGTCACCAAATCCTTGCTGTATTACCTTCATGAGCGGGCCTGGCTGAAAATACCCTACGGCAGGAAGACGCCGCCTAGCCCGGCGGCTGCCCCGGCTGGAATAGACCGGATCAAGAAAACCTAAAGCGGCGTCGACAATTTCTGCATTGCCGGCAAGCGCCATCCATGATTTTAGGCCACCTCGTTCGAGGATCGCTTCCGCGCCATGCTTCCGCTCATTGCCCTGTTCATTGCCGCCTTCGCTTTCGGCACCACCGAATTCGTCATCGCCGGTGTATTGCCGCAAGTGGCCGAGGGCCTCGGCGTTTCGATCCCGACCTCCGGCTATCTCGTCTCCGGCTATGCCGGCGGCATCGCGGTTGGCGGACCACTGCTGGCGCTCGCCACCAAGCGCATTTCCCGCAAAACCCTGCTGCTTTGCCTGACCATCGCCTTCACCATCGGCCAGGCCGCCTGCGCGCTGGCGCCCGATTTCACCTCGATGCTGCTCCTGCGCATTGCGGTCGCCGTCGCGCATGGCGCCTATTTCGGCGTCGCCATGGTGGTGGCCGTCGGCCTTGTGCCCGAAGACAAGCGCGGCATGGCTGTCGCCGTCATTCTCTCCGGCCTCACCGTCTCCAACGTCATCGGCGTGCCGGCCGGCACCGCGATCGGCAATCTGTGGGGCTGGCGCGCCACCTTCTGGGTGATGTGCGCGCTGGGCATCGTGGCGCTCGCTACCATGGCCACCCTCTTGCCCCGCACGACAGGCGCGTCCACCCCGTCCACCAGCATCGGCAGCGAGGTTCGCGTGCTGGCGCGTCAGCAGGTCTGGACCTCGCTCATTCTGATGCTGATGTTGATGATCGGCCAGTTCGGCCTGTTCACCTACATCACCCCGACACTGCTCGAAGTCACCCATCTCGACGAGAGTCTGATCCCCTGGGTGCTGCTGCTCAACGGCGTCGGCGCCACCATCGGCGTCTTTCTCGGCGGCAAGCTTTCCGACTGGAAGCTGATGCCGTCGCTGATCACCATGCTTGCCCTGCAAGCGGTGATGCTCGGCGTGATCTATGCCGTCAGCCCCTACCCCGTGCCGATGGTCGTTGCGATCGTCATCTGGGGCGGTCTCAACTTCGCCATCGGGACGCCGATTCAGACCCGCATCCTGTCCTGGACGGCGGACGCCTCGAACCTCGCCTCCTCGCTCATCCCCTCCGGCTTCAATGTCGGCATCGCGCTCGCCGCATCGCTGGGCGCCACTATGCTCAATGCCGGCTATGGCTATCGCAGCTTGCCGCTCGCCGGCGTGGCAGCCATGCTGGTCGCGATGGCGGTCGCTCTTGCCTCCTACATCTGGGAAGGCCGCAGCCGGTCAGCGCCGCCACTGCCGGCCGCGGCCGAGTAGCAGCACCGATCATCAGCGGCGTCAGACTGGAGCGGGCGCGTATCCTGAGTTGCCCGCAAGGATCGAGACGAGGCTGCGCAGGCCCTGCTCGAGCCTTTCCCTGCTGGACGCCGCGCCAAGCGCCAAGCGCACGCCTTTGGCCCCATCAGGAATAACGGAAAACTCCTCCGCTGGACTGAGCGCCAATCCCCGGCGCCGTGCGAGATCGGCGAGTTCCAAAGAGCTCAGCCGCCCTTCGAGAGAATACCAGAGATGCAGGCTGGACGGCGCCGAGGCGAAACCCCGGGGCAGGATCATGCGCGCCACCTCCAGTCTCGCTTGCGCTTCGATGCGCACTGCGGCGGTGATCTCGCCGGCGAGGCCGTTGCGTATCCATTCGCAGGCGAGGCCTGTCATCAGCGGCGGCGCCATCATCGTGGTTCCCCGGATGGCTTCGGCAATCCGCTCGATGGCCTCGGCGCCCGGTCCCACCAGGAACGCGGTGCGCAGGAACGGCGAGACACATTTCGCCATCGTCGCCACATGGATGGTGCGCTCGGGCGCCAGGTTGAGGAAGGAAGGCGGAGGCGCGACAACCAAGGGACTGTACGGATCGTCCTCGATGATGAGCAAGCCCAGCCTGCCCGCCACCCGCGCCAGATCCCGGCGGCGTGTCTCCGGCATGACCAGCGCCGACGGATTGTGCATCGTCGGATTGATATAGAGGATGCGCGCGCCGTGTCGTCGCACTGCCTCCTCGAGATAGTCCGGCCGCATCCCTTGATCGTCACGTTCGACACCGGCCAGTTCGCGCTTCGTCGTCCTGGCAAGCGCTTTCAGGCCCGGATAGGTCAGCGCATCCGTGACGATGGTGTCACCCTCGCGGGTTTGCGACAGAAGAACGGCTGCGAGCAAAGCCTGCGCGCCTGAACCGACAACCACCCGATCGACCGGCAGCCTGTCGCCGGTCGCAGAGAGCCACGCGGAACCGGCGGCACGCTCGGCGGGCGAACCGGGCCCGGGATGGTAGGCCAGAAGCGCCTCCGCGCTCGAACGCCGCAGCAGTCCGTCAATGCCGCTTCGGATCAATGCCGGCAGGCTGAGGCCTGCTGGCCCAGGCGGGATGTTCATGCTCAGATCCAGGATCGGTTCCTCGGCCTCCCCCGGCGTAACGAAGGTTCCTCGCCCAGCGGCGGCGTCGATCAGATTGCGGCGGCGAGCCTCGGTGAACGCTCTGGTGACTGTGGTCAGATCGACCCCCAGCAATCGGGCCAGTTCACGCTGCGGCGGCAATCTGTCGCCCGGCTGCAGGCGGCCGCTCGAGCGCGCGTTGGCAAGCGCGTCGGCGATCCTGAGATAGATCGGCCCGGGGCCTTCTCCCACATCGGAAAGCCATCCGAGCCCGCCGTCACCAATCATCTTGCTACCGCCTTCATCCTTGTGCCATACATTTTGTCGCACTGTATGCATACAACTACGATACTAGTATGTATCGCAGACCTCAAGGCTGGATAAGGCGTCTATGATGAGGTCGTCTGGAGTGACCATCATGCACGATCACGCGCACTATCCCCCGCTTGTGCCATGGCAAGTCGGAATTCGCGGCCGTTGCCCGCGCTGCGGCGAAGGCCGACTGTTCGATGGATTTCTGACGCTTGCGCCAAAATGCGATGTATGCGGGCTCGATTACTCTTTCGCGGATCCGGCCGATGGCCCTGCCTTCTTCGTGATCTGCTTCGCCTGCGTCCCTTCCGTGCTTTTCGCCGTCTGGGCGCAAGTGACCTTTGAACCGTCTATGTGGTTCCATGTCCTCGTTTCGTTGCCCATAGTTTTTGCGACCTGCATTCCACCCCTGAGGCCGCTCAAAGGTTGGCTCGTGGCAAGTCAGTTTTACCATAAGGCGGAAGAGGGCAGGCTGGCCAAGCCCGGCGAATAGCGCCGCCAAAACCCGCCTACAAGACCTAGAGATCGATCCGGAACAACAAGCTCTCGGCGCCGCCATACACGGCGTCCTTGATGAACGGGCCAACTAACCGGCCGCCATTGGCCAGCACCACCTTCTGCGAGGCCGGATTGTCGAGGTCGGTGGTGAGTTCGACATACGGCAAGCCGACCGCCCTTGCCTCGGGGAGCATCAGCCGCAGCGCTTCGGTGCCGTAGCCGCGTCCGCGCTTCCAGGGCACCACGGCATAGCCGATATGGCCGAGCACATGCGAGGGCAGCGCCGACGTTCCGGGCTGCCAGCGAAAGCCGATCGAGCCGACGGCCTCGCCGTCCCAGATCCAGCGCCGGAAGCCGGGCAGCCGCGGTACGGTCGTGCCATCGGGCAGAGTGATGGGCGGACCCTTGGCCTTGGGATCGTCGAGGCCGGCCAGGAACGCCACCGGATCCTCCTCGATGGCCGCCAACTCCGCGCGCGTCGCCTCCTCAAGCCGCACATTGTCCGGCGACCAGCCGCGCTCGAGCGCGGCCTTGTAGGACGGCAGATGTTCGAGCGCGGGTTTGACGATTTCGATCATGACGACAGACGACTTGGCGTCCGGCCCGCAAGCCAGATGTAGCCGCGGACAATCCCTACTGCAGCAGGCCCTTGACGATGCCGCTTGCCTTGCCGAAATCCATCTGGCCGGCATATTTCTGCTTCAGCGCGGCGATCACCTTGCCCATGTCCTTCTGGCTGGCCGCGCCCGTGGCTGCTATCGCTTCTCGCGCTGCCGCAGTCACCGCGGCATCGTCCAGTTGCGTAGGCAGGAAGCCACGGATGATCTCCATCTCGCCGCGCTCCTGCGCCGCCAGTTCCGGCCGCTTGCCGTCCTCGAACGCCTTGGCCGATTCCTCGCGCTGCTTCACCATCTTGGCCAGGATCTGCAGGATCTCCTCGTCGCTGGCCGGCTCCTTGGCGGAGCCGCGATTGGCGATGTCGCGGTCGTGAATGGCGGCCTGGATCAGCCGCAGCGTCGGCAGCCGGTGCTTGTCCTGCGCCTTCATCGCGCTCTTCAGGGATTCGGCGATTTTTGCGCGCATGATGCTTTCTCCTTCGAACGGCGCGGACAATAACCGTCGCGAACTCGCAAAGCAAACGTGCCAAGCCTCTGATATCGTTCGACGAAACAAATGCTCGCCGTTTTGGCCAGGCAACATTGACCGCTCTGGCGCCTTCCCCTATGTACTCGGCCTTGCATAAGACAATGAATTGATGCGCGCAGGCTTGAGAAATCGGCCGCGCGGTTTGCTGCGCAGATGGCTTGCCATCGAAGCGCGCAGCTAGATAGGAGCGCCGCCATGGCCGAGATGACGCCTGCGTTGACCCCCGCCTGGGCAACCGAAAAGCCGACCGCCCTTCTGGTGCTGGCCGACGGCACCGTCATCGAAGGTCGCGGCCTCGGCGCCTCAGGCTCCGCCGTCGCCGAAGTCTGCTTCAACACCGCACTCACCGGCTACCAGGAAATCCTCACCGACCCGTCCTATGCCGGCCAGATCGTCACCTTCACCTTCCCGCATATCGGCAATATCGGCACCAATGACGAGGACATCGAGGACCTCAACCCGGTCGCCCGCGCCGGTGCCGTCGGTGCTGTGTTCAAGGCCGATGTCACCAACCCGTCCAACTACCGGGCCGGCACCGGCCTCGACCAGTGGCTGAAGAAGCGCGGCATCGTCGCCTTGTCGGGCATCGACACCCGCGCACTGACCGCGCTGATCCGCGAAAAGGGCATGCCCAATGCCGTCATCGCCCATGCGCCCGACGGCGTCTTCGACATCGACGACCTCAAGCGCCGCGCCGCGGCCTGGTCCGGCCTGATCGGGCTCGACCTCGCCAAGGAAGTTACCTCAGGCCAGTCCTCGGTCTGGCGCGAAACGCCCTGGGTCTGGAACGARGGCTTTGGCGAACAGGCCGAGCCGTCGATGCACGTCGTGGCCATCGACTACGGCGTCAAGCGCAACATACTGCGCCTGCTTTCAGGCCTCGGCGCCAAGGTCACCGTGGTCCCGGCCAGCACCGGTTCGGAAGAGATCCTTGCCATGCAGCCGGATGGCATCTTCCTCTCCAACGGCCCCGGCGATCCGGAAGCCACCGGCGACTATGCCGTGCCGGTCATCCAGGACCTGCTCAAGACCGATATTCCGGTGTTCGGCATCTGTCTCGGCCACCAGATGCTGGCGCTGGCGCTGGGCGGCAAGACCGCCAAGATGCACCAGGGCCATCACGGCGCCAACCACCCGGTCAAGGACCACACCACAGGCAAGGTCGAGATCGTCTCGATGAACCACGGCTTTGCCGTCGATGCCGACTCGCTGCCCGAGGGCGTCGAGGAAACCCATGTCTCGCTGTTCGACGGCTCGAACTGCGGCATCGCGCTCACGGGACGTCCGGTGTTCTCGGTCCAGCACCATCCCGAGGCCTCGCCAGGCCCGCAGGACTCGCACTATCTGTTCCGCCGCTTCGTCAATCTGATCCGCGAAAAGCGCGGCGAGGAACTGCTGGCCGAGCGGGCCTGATCTTACGCCACCGGCCGGCCTTCGCTCGCCTCCAGAATGGCGAACCATTGCTGGCGGTCGAGCACGATATCGAGTGCCTTGACCATGGCCGCCAGTCGCTCCGGCTTCATCGTGCCCAGCACTGGCACCAAGCGGGCGGGGTGGCGCAACAGCCAGGCAATGGCGATAGCGGCAAGATCGGCCACACCGGTTTCCGCCGCCACTGCCGCGATTGCTGCCCTGACCCGCGCCTCGCGCCCTTCCTTGCCGGTGAACAGCGAGCCGCCGCCAAGCGGCGACCAGATCATCGGCGCATAAGCGAGCCGCTGCGCGTGATCGAGGCTACCATCGGTCAGCGCATTGGTTTTCAGCACCGACATCTCGATCTGGTTGGTGGCGAGCGCAAACGGCAGCCGCGAGGCTAGAAGGTCGAACTGGGGCGGCGTGAAGTTGGAGACGCCGACCGCCCTCACCTTGCCCGACTGACCAGGCCGGCAAGAGCCGCGGCCGTCTCGTCGGCATCCATCAGCGGATCCGGTCGATGCAGCAGCAACAGGTCGAGATAATCGGTGCCGAGATTGGCGAGCGAACGGTCGACCGACGCAACGATGTGGGCGGCGCTTGTGTCGTAGTGCTTCAGACGGTTTTGCGGCCGGTTGCCGGAGGCCAGCATGATGTCGCATTTCGAGATCAGCTCGATGCTCTCGCGCTTGCCTTTCCAGCGCGAGAGCCCGGCGCCGAACGCCGCCTCCACCTCGTAATTCCCGTAGATGTCGGCATGGTCGAAGCTGGTCAGGCCGAGATCGACCGCGTTGCCGATCAACCGGGCGACCTGATCGGCATCCGGGCGCGCGGCGCTGTCGAGCAGGCGCCAGGCGCCGAACACCAGCCGCGACAGCGACACCCCGTTCCTGGTCAGCACAACGCGGCTGTCAGGGCTCATACCTGTGCTCCATCTTCAGCGACGCCGGTGGCGGCGCTTCTCACCGTCGCTGGCCGCGCAACTTTCGTCACAAAGACGATGACTGCAAGCGTCAGGAAGCACGCGCCAACCAGATAGGGCGCGCCGCCGAATATCACCGGCGCATTCGGCCCCGTGAACCAGGAAAAGATCGCGGTATAGAGCAGCGGCGTGATGATCGAGGTGATCGAGAAGATCGAGGTCATCGCGCCCTGCAACTCGCCTTGCGCCGAAGG
This sequence comes from Mesorhizobium sp. P2_F5, assembly GCF_056403715.1. Lineage (NCBI taxonomy): Bacteria > Pseudomonadati > Pseudomonadota > Alphaproteobacteria > Hyphomicrobiales > Phyllobacteriaceae > Mesorhizobium > Mesorhizobium sp. P2_F5. The sequence goes on from NZ_JBFUEY010000004.1 coordinate 498,324, forward strand.
CGGCACCTTGGCGGCGGCAAGGCTCCTCAGCGGTGGGTCGGCCAGCGCTTCGAGGCAGCCGACGACGATCACCGCGTAGATCATCCAGCCTTGCGAGGCGAAGGCGTAACCGAAGGCGCTGGCCGCGGTGAATGTCAGGCCGATCACCGCCGTCCTCCATTCACCAAGTTTTGGGATCACGCGCGGCAGCACCGTCGCCATGACGATCGCCCCGCACAGGCCGAAGGCGCCGAGCGAGAAGCCGATCTGCTGCTCGCTCCAGCCATAGCGGTAGTTGGAGACGAACGACCACACCGCTGGGTACATCATGTGGCCGAGCGTCATCAGGAAAAAGGCGAGCCCGATCCAGCCGATGCCTTGGTATTGGCGCATCTGCAGCAGCGTGCCGACGGGGTTGGCGCGTTTCCACTCGAAGCGGCGGCGGTGCTTTTCCTCAAGTGTTTCCGGCAGGAAGAACAGCGCGATCAGGAAGTTCACGAAGGCAAGCCCGGCGGCGAAGTAGAACGGCACACGCGGCCCGAACGTGCCGAGCAGCCCGCCCAGCACCGGGCCGATGACGAAGCCGACGCCGAAGGCGATGCCGAGCAGGCCGAAATTCTTCGCCCGGTTGTCGTCGTTCGAGATGTCGGCGATGAAGGCCGACGTCGTCGAATAGCTGGCGCCCGAAATGCCGGCCAGCACACGGCCGATGAACAGCATCGGATAGGACCAGGCGATGGCGCAGATCAGATTGTCGATGGAGAAGGTCAGCACCGAGGCGAGCAGGATCGGCCGCCGCCCGAAGCGGTCGCTCAAGCCACCCATGATCGGGGCGAAGAAGAACTGCATCGCGGCATAGACGAAGAACAGCCAGCCGCCCTCGATCGCCGCTTCGCTGATGCCGACGCCGGACAACTCCCTGAGAAAGGCCGGCAACACCGGCATGATCATGCCGAAGCCGATAATATCCAGCAGCAGCGTGGTGAAGACGAGCGCAAGGCCCCGCCTGGCGGTTCTGGGGTCGATCATGATGGCGTCTGCTCCCTGGGACCGCCCTTGGGCGGGCGCCCGTTATAGGCGAGACGTCACTTTGGAACAATAGGAGAACGCCTCAGGCGTTCTCCTCCTGACATCTGTTGCCGGTGATGTATCGGCCCGTCAACGGATGCGCTTTCAACCGCAGTCGGCTGAAACTCGCGAGCGCCTCAGATTGGACCCGTCAGCGTATTGCAATCCGACAGCTTGCCGCTCTTGTAGCCGCGCGCCAGCCAGGTCTGCCGCTGCTGCGACGTGCCGTGGTTGAAGCTTTCCGGAACGACATAGCCCTGCATCTTCTTCTGCAGCGTGTCGTCGCCGATCTGCTTGGCGGCGTTCAGCGCCTCCTCGATGTCGCCCTGTTCCAGAATGCCCTTCTGCGCGGTGAAATGCGCCCACACGCCGGCGAAGCAGTCGGCCTGCAGCTCGATGCGCACCGACATCTGGTTGGCTTCGGCCTCACCCATGGACTGCCGCATCTGGTTGAACTTGGGCAGGATGCCGGTGAGGTTCTGCACATGGTGGCCGACCTCATGCGCGATCACATAGGCCTGGGCGAAATCGCCCGAAGCGCCGAACTGCTGGTCGAGTTGCTGGAAGAAGGTGGTGTCGAGGTAGACCTTGTGGTCGCCGGGACAATAGAACGGTCCGGCTGCCGTCGAGGCGGAGCCACAGGCCGAGCGGATTTGGCCGCTGAACAGCACCAGCTTCGGATCCTCGTATTTCAGGCCCTGTGACTGGAAGATGCCGGTCCAGGTCTCTTCGGTCTCGGCCAGCACGGTCGCCACGAACTGCTTCATCTCGTCGGAAGCAGGCGTGCCCGCGCCGTCGCCCTGGCCGCCGCTGTTGTCGGTGATCTGGCCGCCGCCGCCCGGCAGCACGCCGCCGCTGTCGCCGCTGCCCAGGATCTGCGAGGGATCGAAGCCGAAATACCATCCGGCCAGCACCACGAGGATGACGAGCAAGATGCTGCCGCCGCCACCGGTGCGGCCGCCGATCGGAACGCGGAACTGGCCAGGACTGCCGCCGCCGAAACCACCACCGCCGCCGCCGCTGTCGCTGCGCTCGTCCTCGACATTGTCACTCTGACGGCGGCCCTTCCAGAGCATGGCAACTCCCCGTGATGCAAATTTCCGGCGGACCCGGTCGATGTCATGGCCAGGTCCGACCCAACAAACAATTATCCGAATGGTTGCACCAAGTCACAGTATTTTTCATGCGGGCGCCGTCGTGGGTTCGCGCTCTGGTCGAGGCGCCATAGGCACTGTAGAATCCGGTTCGAACGGGGGTATCAGGGGCTTGCGGACGATCGGCCGATTTCTGTTGCTGGCGGTGCTGCTGTGCCTCGGCCCGTGGCCGGCGCGCGGCGTCACGCTCGATTCCAGCGTCGCCGTGACCGATCCCGAGACATTGCAGGCACTCGAGCGCGGCGGTCTTTCCATCAGCCGCCTGCTTGGCCCGGCGCTGGGCCTCACCCGCGAGGTCGACAATCGCGGCCTGTTTTCGGTGCGCGCGCTAACCCCGGTGCGCAACGCCGTCAAGCAGGAGATCGCCGACGAGCCCGCCGGCAGTCCCGATCCCTATGTCGCCGCGCTGGCAAAGACGAAGGATCCCAGCCAGAAATTCAACCCGAAATACATCGACGATGACGGCTCGACGCTCGACCTGACCGGCGTCGTCAACCGCATGGACCGCGGCTATCTCGGCCACACCGAATGCGGCGAGATCCGGCTGATCTACCGCTTCCATTATTCGGTGGCGGAGAAGCCGGCGAAGGGAAAGCCAACCGGGGGAAAGACGGCGCAACGCATTTCGTCGCGCCTGCCGCTGACCATGAGCCTGGTCTTCAACGCCAAGCCCGGCGAGGCGCGCGCCCGCGCTTCGAGAGACCGTCCAAGCGCCACCGCTGTCTCATGTGCCGATGTCGCCAAGCGCTGGCTGGCCGCCGGCCAGAAAGATCTTGCGCCCGATCAGCTCGCGGCCTGGCTGCGCTCCGATGACGGTCCGCTTTCGAACGCCATGCTGAATTCATCGCAGATCATGCGGCTCGAACTCAACATGCAGGTTCTCCGGCTATCGGCCTCAAGCCGGCGCGACTTCGGCGGCCATGCCGAATATCTCCTCAAGATTTTCAAATGGGATCCGGCGACTTCCACCTTCCAGGAGTCGAAGATGGAGAACCAGATCGACAGGAAGATCGTGCTGGCCGACCGGCCCGCCTTCGCCAAATGGCTGCTTACCGACCGCAACATCTACGACCTCGATCGCGGCCGGCTGGTGATCGACGACAAATTCCTGGCGACCAGCGCCGTCTCGGTCGCACCCGGCGGCATGGCCAGATCGCAAAACAACATCGCCTATGGGCTGCTCGACGATGCCGATATCGACAAGGCGCTGAAGGACTATGTCGCCATGGGCAACGAGTTGCGCAGCGTGAAATCGGTGGCCGGCTTCAATCTGCGCCTCAACGATATGACCTGCACCGGCTGCCACCAGACGCACGGCATTGCCGGCTTCCACTACACCGGCGCCGATCCGGCCAGCGAGCCGCGCCGCAACGCCGTCTTCGTGCCGGGCTCCGCGGTGTTCTTCGCCGACCTGCCGCGCCGTCGCGCCATCGTCAAAGAGTTCGCCGCCGGAGGCCATCCGGATTTCTCGCGCGGCTTCGCCGCCCGTCCGGATGCGAAATATGCCGAAGCGCTGAAAGGCACCGATCTCTACAATGGCTGGGGCTCGATCTGCTACAGCGGCGAGGATGCAAGCTTCAAGGACTGGAGCTGCGGCGCCGGCCTGCGCTGCGCCGGTGTCCATGAAAGCGCCATCCATCCGGGCTTCGGCACCTGCGTCAGCGAAGCCGGCACCCAGGTCGGCGATCCCGTCGAGTTCGGCGAGATCAAGATGTCGAAATGGGGCAGCGACCAATATTGCCGCCTGTCGCCGGCCACCGCAAAAGCCTGCGCCATCGATCCGGCGCGCGACAAGAAACCGCCGATCAAGCCCGCCGGCTATGGCGCGGCGCGCCAGCGCTACGACAATCCCGAGCAGAAGACCGGCGGCTTTCCCGGCGGCATGCTGCGCAAGGCGAGCTGCGACAAGCTTCCTGACGAGGCGAGTTGCGGACGTCTGGCCAAGACCGGCTTCAACGACTGCATCGCCTCGGGCAAGGACCACAAATTCTGCACCAAGGAATTCACCAAGACCGCCGGCCTGCGCGCCTGCGACAAGGCGCATCCTTGCCGCGAGGACTATATCTGCACAGCCGGCTACGACGATCTAGCCGAGGCCAAGCCCGGCAAGGGCACCTGCATTCCGCCGTACTTCATCTTCCAGTTCCGCGTCGATGGCCATCCGCGCAGCTGGGTGCAGGATGTGAGCGAAGAATAATCTGTGCGTTGGCGCTTGCGGCGGAGAACTCAGCTCTTCTGCTTGGCGCCGGCGCTTTTGCCATCCGAACTTTTGGAGCGCTCCTCGAAACGCGCGGCGCCCTTCTTCAGCGGCCGGCCGGTTTCGGCCTCGGTCTTGCGCTCGTCCTTGGCGGCCGCCTGCTTCAACCCCCTGGCAGCCTGCTTGCCCTTCGCGGTCGGTGCCTGTTCGACGCTCATGGTTTCCTCCTTGGCACGCAACAATCGCGCGCGACGTCAGGAGCAACGAGCCTGAGGTGCGGAGGTTCCGGTGGACTTTGGTCCGAGGCAGGCAAGCCTCAGCGCGGCGCGATCATCGCCTTGCGAAACGCTTCCAGCGTCTCGGCGCTGACATGGTGCTCGATGCCCTCGGCATCGATGCGCGCCGTTTCGGCGCTGACACCGAGCGAGCGCAAAAAGGCTTCCACCGTCTGGTGGCGGATGCGGCTTTCCTCCGCCACCTTGCGGCCGGCATCGGTGAGGAACACGCCGCGATACGGTTTCCGGGAAACGAGCCCGTCGGCGCACAGCCTGGTCAGCATCTTGGCCACCGTCGGCTGGGCGACGCCGAGCCTCGCCGCGATATCGACCTGACGCGCCTCGTTGCCGTCCTCGATCAGGTCGGCGATCAGCTCGACATAATCCTCGACCAGCGCGCTGCGGCGCGCTTCGCGCGTATGCCGGAAGCCTTCGGAATGGACGTCGGCATCCGGAAGCGGCTCTTCGCGTCGAACCGGTTTGTGCTTCAGCGCCAATACGTGTTCCCTCTTGGCTTTCGACAAATCAATCGCCCTTTGCCATTCATAGCACGGGCTTAACTGTTCCAGCCGTTTATTTGCATTCCATGGCAGGCGCAACCGGCGTTTGCGATCACCCCCTGCGCGTCCATCGGCTCCCCCGCAAGAAGCACATACAATGAAATATAGCCTATTGCATAATGTTGAGCCCCGGCATAGATAGGATGGCAGATACCAATCCCTCCAGTGGAAAGCCTACCATGTCCGAAGCCGACGCAACCGTGGGATCAGCCTGGCGATTTGACAGGCCGGAAGACAATCCGCCCAGTCTGCGTGAGGTGAATTCTACAATCGCGGTGCCGCAATCCGGCGTCTGGTTCCGCCGTCTGTTCGCCTTCATGGGGCCGGGCTACATGGTTTCGGTCGGCTATATGGACCCCGGCAACTGGGCAACCGACCTCGCCGGTGGCGCCCAGTTCGGCTACACGCTGCTCTTCATCATCATGCTGTCCAACCTGATGGCGATCCTGCTGCAGGCACTTGCCGCCCGGCTTGGCATCGCCACCGGCCGCGACCTCGCCCAGGCCTGCCGCGCCTACTATCCGCGCCCCGTCAGTTTCGTGCTGTGGATCGCTTGCGAACTCGCCATCATCGCCTGCGACCTCGCCGAAGTGATCGGCACGGCGATTGCGCTGCAGCTTCTGTTCGGCATTCCGCTGATCGGCGGCGCCATGCTGACGGCGCTCGACGCTTTCATCGTGCTTTTGTTGATGAACAAGGGGTTCCGCTATCTCGAAGCCTTCGTCATCGCGCTTCTGATCATCATCTTCGGCTGTTTCGCCATCCAGATCTTTGCCGCCGCGCCGCCGGTCGGCTCGATCCTGCATTCGATGTTCGTGCCGTCGACGGAGATCGTCACCAACCCGGCGATGCTCTACATCGCCATCGGCATCATCGGCGCCACGGTCATGCCGCACAATCTCTATCTGCACTCCTCGATCGTGCAGACGCGGGCCTATGAGCGGACCGAAAAGGGCAAGCGCGACGCCATCAAGTGGGCGACGACCGACTCGACCATTGCGCTCGTCCTGGCGCTGTTCGTCAACGCTTCCATCCTGATCGTCTCGGCCGTAGCCTTCCACGGCACCGGCCATCAGGATGTCGCCGAAATCGGCCAGGCCTTCGAGCTCTTGTCGCCGCTGCTTGGCCTCGGCATCGCCTCGATCCTGTTTGCGGTGGCGCTGCTGGCCTCGGGCCTCAATTCGACGGTGACGGCCACACTGGCCGGCCAGATCGTCATGGAAGGCTTTTTGCGCCTGCGCATCCCGCAATGGGCGCGCCGGCTGCTGACGCGCGGCATCGCCATCGTTCCGGTCGTGATCGTCACCGCGCTCTACGGCGAAAAGGGCACCGGCCAGCTGCTGGTCTTCAGCCAGGTAATCCTGTCGATGCAGCTGCCCTTCGCGGTCATCCCGCTGGTGCAGTTCGTCTCCGACAAGGAGAAGATGGGCAACCTTGCCATTCCGCGTAGCGTCGCGGCCCTTGCCTGGGTGGTCGCCGCCATCATCCTGGTGCTCAACTTCAAGCTGCTCTACGACACCGTCTTCGGAGTCGGCTGAATTTCCATCTCGTTGTTTTAACGCAATTCCGGACGGAAAACCGCTTCACACTTTTCCTGGAATTGCTCCAGACCGCGACAAACCGGCGGCTTGCGCTATCTTGTAGCGCATCATGACAAGTGTCGAAGACGCCAGGAAATTCTACGCGCAACTGATGGCGGCCAATGCCGGCTCGGCCGATCCGCGTCTCGAAGAGGCTTTCGCCACAGTGCAGCGCGAAGCCTTTCTCGGCCCCGGACCGTGGACGGTGGTCGCCGGCAGGGCGCTCGCCACCGGCAACGGCAGGATCATGACGCCGAGCGCCGATCCGGTTCACATCTATCAGGACGTGCTGGTGGCGCTCGATGCCGACAAGGGCATCAACAATGGCGAACCCTCCCTGCACGCCATGTGGATTGCCAGGATCGCCCCCAGATCGGGTGAGGCCGTCACGCATGTCGGCGCCGGCACCGGCTATTACACCGCCTTGCTGGCCCGGCTTGTTTCGCCGGGCCGGGTGACCGCCTTCGAACTGGAGGCCGATCTTGCTGCCAGAGCGACAAAGAACCTCGAACCCTACCGCAATGTGGGCGTCGTCCATGGCGACGCCGTCACCGGCGATCTGCCGCCTTCCGACATCATCTATGTCAACGCCGGTGTTGTGGCGCCGCCGGTTGCCTGGCTGCGGGCGCTGAAGCCCGGCGGCCGCATGATCTTTCCCTGGCGTCCGTCTCAGAGCGTCGGCCTTGCCGTGATGGTGACCCGCGCCGACAACGGCTTTGCCTGCGACCCGTTCATGCGATCATGGTTTATCCCTTGCGTTGGCGCCTCGGTTGCCAGCTCCGCGGCGAAGATCCCCGATCTCCAGAAAGCGGCGCTCAGTCGCTCGATCTGGCTGGCGGCTGACAAGACGCCCGACCGGACCGCCACCGCTATCATCGGCGATGTCTGGTTTTCGTCACAGGCTCCTGGCAGCGGGCTAAAGCGGCAATAGGTATCGTTTTTTGCCGTTACCTGTCGGACGGCCGCCGGCCCGTCCGTCCTTGGATCGAAGTCCAGCCCTGACGGCGCGGACCAAAGAGAAGGAAAAATCCAATGAGGAAGATCATCGCCGCCACCTTCGTCAGCCTCGACGGCGTCATGCAGGCGCCGGGCGGTCCGGAAGAGGATCCGGTCGGCGGCTTCAAGTTCGGCGGCTGGACTTTCCATTACTTTGACGAGGTGGCGGGCGTGGCAATGGAGGAACTGTTCTCCAAACCCTTCGCCCTGCTGCTCGGCCGCAGAACCTACGACATCTTCGCTGCCTACTGGCCTTACCAGAAAGATCCGATCGGCGATGCCTTCAACCCTGCGACCAAATATGTGGCGACACATCGGCCGGATTCGCTCACCTGGGAAAATACGCAATGGCTTGGGGAAGATATCGTCGCGGCGTTGCGCCGCCTCAGCCAAGAGGATGGTCCTGACCTGCTCATCCAGGGTTCGAGCGAACTGATCCAGACCTTGCTCGCCAACGGGCTTATCGACGAGATCCGGCTGATGATCTTCCCGTTGTTGCTGGGCAAGGGCAAGCGGCTGTTCGATGGCGGCGCGATGCCGGCCGCCTTCAAGCTCGTGAAGTCGCAGGCCACGACCACCGGCGTCATCATGGCGACCTACGAACGCGCGGGCGAAATCAAGGTCGGCTCTTTTGCCACGCAGGAACCGTCCGAAGCCGAGTTCGAGCGGCGCAAGAACTGGAAGTGATCGGACTTGGCGCCAAGCTGGAACACCCCTCATCCGACCGAGCTTCGCTCGGCCACCTTCTCCCACAAGGGGAGAGGTGGAGCCTGGCCCACGCGGCTCAGTCAATCTCCAGCGTTTGCAATTAGCGGTAACCTCCGTGCGCCTTCCCTTCTCCCCTTGTGGGAGAAGGTGGATCGGCGCGCAGCGCCGAGACGGATGAGGGGTGCTCCAGCGAAATTCAACGCTCAAGCCGCCACCGCCCGTCGGGCCAGTCCATCCCTGATATACCGCGCAAACTCCTGCGCGGCCGGTGCCACGCCAAACCTTGGCAAATGCAGATTGATGGAAAAATTCGGCAGCGGCGGCAGCCCTGAATCGAAGGGCAGAATGTCGAGGTCGGCCGGCACGGTGGAGGCGAGCCAGGTGGTGACGGCAAGGTCGGAGCGCACCGTCGCCGTCGTCGCGTCGATGTTGCCGTTCTCGAACACGGTGCGCCATTCCAACCCATGCTCGTTCAACGCCGACAGCACCGCCGGGCGGAAAGCGCAGGTGTCGGCGACGATCGACACCGGGAGCGGCCGCTTGGCGCGGGCGACGCCGCCCTTGGCCCCGACCCAGACCAGCCGGTCGATGGCCAGGCATTCGCCGGCCGACGGGCCAACCCGCTCCTCGATGACGGCAAGATCGATTGTGCCGGCTGCAAGGGCAGCAGTAAGGTCCGGCGAGGCAGCGCAGAGCAGTGAAATCTCGACCTGCGGATAGGTCTCGGCATAGGCCTTCAGCACCGGCGCCAGCAAGGTGCCGACAAGGTCGTAGGGCACGCCGAGCCGCACCTGGCCGGCGACCTCGGTGCCCGCCATCTCGGCCCAGATCTCGTCATTGAGGCCAAGCAGCCGCTTTGCCTTGCCGAACAGTCGCTCGCCCGGCCGTGTCAGCCGCAAGCCCCGCCGGTCGCGCTCGAACAGGCTGCAGCCCAGCGCCTCCTCCAGCCGTTTGACCTGCTGGCTGACGGCGCCTTGCGTCAGGTGCAGCGCGTTCGCCGCAGCCGTCATGCTGGCCTTGTCGGCGACGGTGACGAAGGTGCGGATCAGCGCGGTGTCGAGATTTCGGATCATGGCTTGCATTATATCTGCTAATGTCAGACATCGCAAACATTGCATTTACTGAAGCAGGCGGGAGTCTACCATGGGCGCCTCCGATGAAGGACGCACCATGCTCCAGCCCATCCTGCCGCTCATCCTGTTTGCCTTCGTGGCCACTGCCACGCCCGGCATCGCCACCACTTTGTCCACCGCCTCGGGCGCGCAGTTCGGCTTTCGCCGCTCTGTTCCCCTGATGGCCGGCAGTGCCGCCGGCCTTGCCACGGTGACCGGGGCTGCTGCCGGCGGGCTCGCCGGCCTGCTGCTGGCCATGCCGTCGCTGCAGCTGGCGATGAAGATCATCGGCTCGCTCTATCTCATCTGGCTGGCAATCAAGATCGGCCGGGCCGGGCCGTCCAATCTCGATGTGACGATGGCTAAGCCCAACTCCTTCTTCGGCGGCGCCGGCATCCAGTGGATGAATCCGAAGGGTTGGGCGATGGGGCTGGGTGCCGCGGCCTCGTTCGCGGCCCTTGCCGACGGACCGGGACAACTAGCACTGCTGCTCGGCTCGACCTTCGGCCTCACCGCCGCCATCTCGCTGTCCATCTGGTGCGTGGCCGGCATGGTGCTGGCGCGGCTGCTCAAGACCGAATGGCAATGGCGCGCGCTCAACATCGTGCTGGCGCTGGTGCTGGCGGCGTCGATCATTCCGATGTGGCGGGGGGCTTAAGGTGACCGCTGCGTCGGCGCGAGCACCCCCACCCGGACCTTCGGTCCGACCTCCCCACAAGGGGGAGGTAGGGAGCGCCCCTTTACCCTCCCCCTTGTGGGGAGGGTCGCGAACGAAGTGAGCGGGGTGGGGGTTCTGGTTCGCAAAGCGAACCAGCCCTCTCCTCAAGCCGCGTAGCGCGCCGCCGGCTTGTCGGCGTGCAGGCTGCCGTAGAAGGCTTGCCTTGCGCCGAGGAAAGTGTCGAGCTTGGCAGCATCGGCAAGCGCCGGCACGGTGACGGCTTCGCCTCTGGCGAGACCGACAAGTGCGGCATCGACCATATCGTCGGCGCTCATGATGATTTCCTTCGGCAAATTGTCGATATCGCTGCCGGCAAGCTCCCAGAAATCGGTTCGGGTCGCGCCCGGCAGCACTGCCTGCACCTTCACATTGGTGCCGGCGACCTCGCGGTGCAGCCCCTCGGTGAAGTTGACGACATAGGCCTTGGTGCCGCTGTAGATGCCGCCGAACGAGGTCTCGTAGGCGAGCACCGAGGCGATGTTGACGATGGCGCCGCGATTGCGCGCCAAAAGCCCCGGCAGCATGGCGCGGGTCAGGCGGGTCAAGGCGATGACGTTGACCTTGATCATGCGCTCGGCCTCGTCGGCGTCGGCGGTTGCCACCACCTGCTGGCCGCCAATACCGGCATTGTTGACCAAGAGCGTGACGCTGTCGTCGGCAGAAATGGCCTTTTCGACGCGGCGCACATCATTGTCGTCGGCGAGATCGGCGGCGATCACGCTGACCTTGCGCTTGTAGGCATAACGCAGCTTTTCAGCCAGTTCCTCGAGCCGGTCGGCGCGCCGCGCCACCAGCACCAGATCGTAGCCCTGCCCGGCCAGCCGGTCGGCATAGACAGCACCGATGCCGGCCGATGCGCCGGTGATGACTGCGGTGCCCTTGTTGTCCTGTCCACTCATTGTCGTGTTCCTTTTCGCTGCCCGGCGAAACGGAAATCTCCAGTCCCGTCGCCTGATTTCCAATTAGTGGCATATACCACTATCTGGGAAATAGGTATATGCCACTATCTTGTCAACGGCGGCGGCAGAAACTATTTCTGCGGCAGGCTGGCAGACGATTTTGCCGGCGAGGAGTCGTGATGGACAAGACTGCGATGCCGGGCTTCAGCCCTTGCAACAATGCCACGCTGCGGCGCGCCGCACGCAAGCTCAGCCGCTTCTATGATGATGTGATCGCGCCTTCGGGCCTGAAGGGCACGCAATACGGCCTGCTCTACCAGATCTATGTCGGCAGCGAGCCGGCGATGGGCACGATTGCAGAAGAGATGGTCATGGATCTGTCGGCGCTCGGCCACACGCTGAAGCCGCTGGTCCGCGACGGCTATGTCGACACCTTCGCCGACAAGGACGATCGCCGTATCAAGCGGGTGCGGCTAACAGACCAAGGCCTCGCCAAGCTCGAGGAGGCGACGAAATTGTGGAGCATTGCCCAGCAGCGCTTCGAGGCGCTGGTCGGCCAGCAACGAGCAGCGGACCTGCGCGCAATGCTCGATGAAGTCGCGGCGCTGGATTACGAAGTGCGGCCGGCCGCCCCTTTAGACTGAAAGAGCGGCCGCCAGTCACATTTGCAAAGGTCTACTCCGCCGGCACGCCGACCGGACGGGCCGCCCAGCGGCCGGCCAGCACCACGCCAAGCCCGATCAGCGGGAAAGCGGCGGCGACAAGGCCAAGATCGGCCGGCACGCCGTAGCTCAGCACCGCACCCCCGACCACCGCGCCCAGCGCCACGCCGAGATAGAGCGCCGAGGCGTTGAGCGACAGCACGATCGGTGCTGCGTCGGGCGCCAGCTTGATGATGCGGCTGGCCTGCGCCGGCGGGAATGCCCAGCCGACCATGCCCCACGGCACCATCATGGCCATCAGCACCGGTCCGGCGAGATGCTGCGGCAGGAAGGTCGGCACGACCGACAGCATGACCAGCATCGCGGCACTCAGCGCCAGCGACCAGCCGACGGTGCGCGTCGCACCGAACCGGTCGGCCGCCTGGCCGCCGGCAATGTTGCCGATGACAGCGCCGACGCCGAAGGCGAGCAGCATGCCGGGCAGCGCCAGCGGGCTCAAGCCGCCGCTCTGGATGGCCAGCGGTGCGATATAGGAAAACACGGAGAAGGCGCCGATCAGGGCGAGCGCCGTCGTCAACAGGATCGGCATGACGCCGGGACGCAATGCGGCGGCCAGCCTGCGCCGCAGCGGCAGCCTGGTGCCGACAATGCCGCGCGGCAGCCGGTACCACAGGATGGCGCCAACCAGCGCGCCGAGACCGGCTATGGCAAAGAAGGTGCCGCGCCAGCCGGCAATCGTCGCGACCAGCGCGCCGAGCGGCGCGCCAAGCGCAACCGCAACCGTGGTGCCGCCAACGACGACTGCAATGGCGCGCGCCCGGTGATGGTCATCGACCAGCGCCACCGCCGTGCCTTGCGCCGTCGCGGCAAACAGGCCCGACGACAGCGCCATGATGATGCGGGCTATGAGCAGCAGTTCGAAGGACGAGCTCAGCGCGGCCACCAGATTGCCGATGACGAAGAACACCAGCGTCCACAAAATGACGCGGCGCCGGTCCCATTCGCCGGTCAGCGTCGCCAGGATCGGCGTGCCGATTGCATAGGCGAGCGCGAAGGCGGTGATCAGCGTGCCGGCGAGCGGAATCGAGATGCCGGCATCGCCGGCGATATCAGGCAGCAGGCTGGAAATGACGAAGCCTTCGGTCGAGATCGTGAACGATCCGAGCGCAAGCCAGAAGAGGCGCTTGTCCATTGGGGTGTCCTTAGTTCAAAAGTTATTGAACAATTGGACATAACAGGGCATGATGTCAATGAAGCCACGCGAAAATAGCTGAACCCTGCTGACAGCCCTGTGTCAGGACAGCCATTGGGCCAATCGCGAAACGGAGAAACACTGTGTATGCGCAGGACAAGATGGACGCGTTGAAATCGCCACCGACTGTGCTTAGTTTCGGGCCATGACCTTGCCGCACCCCAATACAGACCAGATCAGCCTGCCGATCGTGCTCGCCGTGCTTGGCGACCCGACCCGGCTTGCCATCGTGCGTTATCTCGCCAGCAAGGAAGGCGTTGCGCTGAACTGCAGCCAGTTCCTCGATCTCGGCTCGAAGACCAATCTCAGCTACCACCTGGCCAAGCTGCGCGAAGCCGGCGTCACCCGCGCCGAAGTGGTCGGCACCAACCGCATGATCACGCTGCGCCGCGCCGATCTCGACGCCCGCTTCCCCGGCCTGCTCGACAGCGTCATTGCAGCGGCCGGAGACGATCCCGCCCTGCCCGCGGTCGGCGGTCACGACATCGAACTGCCGGCCTAGCCGGTTCCGAAGTCAAGTTCCTAGCGTTGCCAGAAACCGATATGCGGGGCGAGAAGCTCCTCGTCCATCTCGGGGAAGGGACCGTGGACCTCGACCGGCTTCTGCCCGGAGCCAAGGACCGTGCGCGACGACAGGCTCATCGTCGGATTCTCGGCATGGTCGCCAGTCAGCGCGAGAAGCTTGGTCTCCTCGTAGCCATAGACCAGCCGGCCGATATTGGCCCAGTAGAGCGTTCCGGTGCACATCGCACAGGGCTCGCCGGTTGTGACCAGCGTGCAGGACCAGAGGAATTCCGGCGGATAGGCGTCCGCGGCACGCCGGGAGAGTTCGGTTTCGGCGTGGCGTACGGTGTTGATGTTGCCTTGCCGCATCAGGATGCGATCGTCGGGGCCGACGAGCACACTGCCGAAAGGATGATGCCCGTGCGCGGCGGTCTCGCGCGCGACGTCATTGGCGGCGCGGAGGTGGGCAACCATCTGGTCGCGGGTCATCGTCTCGTCCCTCCCAGGCTGTCTCGAGCAGATATTCCCCCCAGACCAACTCTGGACGGCGTGGACGCTAGCAGATGGAGTGCTTCAGCGATAGCCAAGGGGTGGGACTCGCGGCTGTCCCGAACGATGTCAAGGGCTTGATAGTGAAGGCAGGGGCTTGATAACGAAGACGGGCCGCAAGCCCCATCGGGCTGCACCCAAGGAGCCCGCCGCATGCGCATCGCCGTCCTCGCCGACATCCACGGCAATGTACTGGCACTGGATGCCGTGCTCGCCGATCTCGAACGGCGCGGCGGCGCCGACCTCACCATCAATCTCGGCGATTGCGTCTCCGGTCCGCTCTGGCCGCGCGAGACGTTCGAGCGGCTCGAAGCGCTCGACCTGCCGACGGTGCGCGGCAACCACGACCGCCGCGTCGCAGTCGATCCGGCCGACGACACGATGTGGGCCTCCGACCGCTATGCCCAGGAACGGCTGACATCGGCGCAGCGCGAAGCCCTGTTCGCTCTGCCCTTCACGCTGGAGATCGTTCCCGGCGTGGTCGCCTTCCACGCCCGTCCCGACCATGACGAAAAGTATCTTGCCGATGCGGTGATCGACGGCAGGCTGATGCGCGCAGCGCTTGCCGCTATCGAGCGGCGGCTGAAAGGGCTCGACCCCGCCTGCCGCATCGTACTGTGCGGCCATAGCCACCGCGCGGAGCTGATCCGTATCCCCGGCGGGCCGGTGATCTTCAATCCCGGTAGCGTCGGCGCCCCCGCCTATGACGACGACACCCCGCCGGCGCATGTTTCAGAGCAAGGCAGCCCGCATGCGCGCTACGGCATTGTCACGCTTGGACATGGACCCGAGCGTTTCGAGACCGTCGCCGTCGACTATGACCACGAAGCTGCGGCCAGGCAGGCCGAACAGGCGGGACGGCCGGAATGGGCGCATGCGCTCAGAACCGGCTTCATGCCCAAACCCTCTTGGCAAGGCTCCGCTTGATCGCACAGCAGCGTCCACCTCGGGCCTCCGGCACCAAAGATCGGACGCATTTTCGGACTTACATGGCGCCGCATCGTCCCTTATAAACCGCCCTCGGCATGCGACGGGGTCCGACCTGCCGCGGCAAGAGCAATTCCAGGAAAAGTGTGAAACGGTTTTCCGTCCGGAATTGCGTAAAAGGTACAGAGTATCAGTGCACGGCCAATGATGAGGCGCATAGTTACGCTCCGAACAAGTTTGCATGCGCTGATTGCCGCTCCGCTGCTGACGGCGGCGTGGCTGGCTGTTGTCCCGGCCCACGCCGAAGAAGTGCCCTTCATCTCCATCGTCACCGGGCTTGCCCCCGACGATCTGCTCAACATCCGCGCCAAGCCATCGCCGATGGGCAAGACCGAGGCGCGGGTGGCTGCAGGTGCGAGCGTGCGCAACCTCGGCTGCAACGACATTGACGGACATCCCTGGTGCAAGATTGTTTCAGATAATCCCGCCGTCACCGGCTGGGCGCCGGCGCGCTATCTCATTCCGGTCAATCCGGCGACCGTGCCCGAATCCGACCAGGCGGCGGATGCGTCCGCTGTTGCCAATGCCGGCCAGACGCCGGACGCCACGGCGCCACAAGCTGGCCAGACACCAGATGCCGTCGGCGGAGCGGCGGCGGCGCCAGCCGCCGAGGCTGCGACGCCGTCCCCTCCGGCTGCGTCTGCGCCGGCTGCCCCTACCGCACCGCCGCCTGACCTCAAGGCGCGGCTCGGCGCGGACGCGCCGGCCGATCGCGGCGCGCCGAAATCCGCCGACGCGATCGGCAGGACCGCCATGGAGGACGCCTATGGCCTGGCCTTCGCGGCGATCGAGCTATCCCCTTCCGCCCCGGGCATCCCCTGCGCCCGCCATGTCGGCGAGCCGATGATGCAGTGCCAGATAAGCGTCGCTCATACCGGCGGCGACAGCGCGGTGACCGTGACGTGGCCGGATGGCGGAACGCGCATCATCAGCTTTCAGGGCGGCCTGCCTGTCGGCTCGGACTCTCCCGATGAATTCCGCTTCACCCGCGAGGGCAGCTTGAACATGATCCGCATCGGCGCCTCCGAACGCTTCGAGATTACTGACGCCGTGGCGGCCGGAGGTTAGCTTGAGCCTCGAACGCCGGCGGGAAGCACCCCCCTCTGTCCTGCCGGACATCTCCCCCTCAAGGGGGGAGATTGGCAGCTTCGCCGCCGGCTCTTCTTTTTCAACATAGAAAATTGGCGAAAGCCGAAGTGACTATCCGATCTCCCCCCTTGAGGGGGAGATGCCCGGCAGGGCAGAGGGGGGTGCGACGGATCGCGGCGTTTGAGTGTTGGCAGCCCCACAATCCCTCATTTTCGGGGTTACATCCGTCAAAACTCTTCCCTATAAGGCCCTCCTAGCCTGATACCAGAATCGCAAGCACAACCGGCCGGGTCTTCCCGTCCCGGTTTTTCGTGCAAGCCGCTCGCCGAACGGAACTCACAACGATGCCAAGACGCACCGACATCAAGTCGATCCTGATCATCGGGGCCGGCCCCATCGTCATCGGCCAGGCCTGCGAGTTCGACTAYTCCGGCRCCCAGGCCTGCAAGGCGCTGAAGGAAGAGGGCTTCCGCGTCATCCTGGTCAATTCCAACCCGGCCACCATCATGACCGACCCGGAACTGGCCGACGCCACCTATATCGAGCCGATCACGCCTGAAGTCGTCGCCAAGATCATCGCCAAGGAGCGGCCCGACGCGCTGCTGCCGACCATGGGCGGCCAGACCGCACTCAACACCGCTTTGTCGCTGCGCCGCATGGGCGTGCTCGAGCGCTACAATGTCGAGATGATCGGTGCCGACGCGCACGCCATCGACAAGGCCGAGGACCGCGCGCTGTTTCGCGAGGCGATGAAGAAGATCGGCCTGGAAACACCGAAGTCGATGCTGGCCAACGCCACAGACGTCAAGAACACCGACCGCAAGATGCATGAGGCCGAGCGCGCCGCGGTCAAGGCCGAGGCGCCTGCCGATCTCGATGCAGCTCTCGATGCGCTGGAAACCCGCTGGAACCTCGGCGAAGGTGACCGCAAGCAGCGCTACATCAGCCATGGCATGGCGATCGCCGCCCAGGCGCTCGACCATGTTGGCCTGCCCGCCATCATCCGCCCGTCCTTCACCATGGGCGGCACCGGCGGCGGCATCGCCTACAACCGCGCCGAATTCTACGACATCGTCCAGTCCGGCCTCGACGCCTCGCCGACCACCGAAGTGCTGATCGAGGAAAGCGTGCTCGGCTGGAAGGAGTATGAGATGGAGGTCGTCCGCGACAAGGCGGACAATTGCATCATCGTCTGCTCGATCGAGAACATCGACCCGATGGGCGTGCACACCGGCGACTCGATCACCGTCGCACCGGCGCTGACGCTGACCGACAAGGAATACCAGATGATGCGCAACGCCTCGATCGCGGTGCTGCGCGAGATCGGCGTCGAGACCGGCGGCTCCAACGTGCAGTTCGCCGTCAACCCGGCCGACGGCCGCCTCGTCGTCATCGAGATGAACCCGCGCGTCTCGCGCTCGTCGGCGCTGGCCTCCAAGGCGACCGGCTTCCCCATCGCCAAGATCGCCGCCAAACTCGCCGTCGGCTACACGCTGGACGAGCTGGAGAACGACATCACCGGCGGCGCCACGCCTGCTTCGTTCGAGCCGTCGATCGACTACGTCGTCACCAAGATCCCGCGCTTTGCCTTCGAGAAATTCCCCGGCGCCGAGCCGGTGCTGACCACCGCCATGAAGTCGGTCGGCGAAGTCATGGCCATCGGCCGCACCTTCCAGGAATCTTTGCAGAAGGCTTTGCGTGGACTGGAGACCGGCCTCACCGGTCTCGACGAGATCGAAATCCCCGGCCTTGGTCATGGTACTGCGCCCGCCAGCCACGTCGACGACCGCAACGCCATCCGCGCCGCTTTGGGCACGCCGACGCCGGATCGGCTGCGCATGGTGGCGCAGGCGATCCGCATGGGCACCTCGCTGGAAGACGTGCACGCCATGTGCAAGATCGACCCGTGGTTCCTCGAACAGATCGCCGGCATTCTCGCCATGGAAGACCGCATCCGCGAGCACGGCATTCCGCAGGACGCCGTCAATCTGCGCATGCTGAAGGCGATGGGCTTCTCCGATGCCCGCCTCGCGTCGCTGACGAAGACCGACGCCGAAGTGATTCAGAAGATTCGCGAAAAGCTCGACGTTCATCCGGTTTATAAGCGCATCGACACCTGCGCCGCCGAGTTCGCCTCACCCACCGCCTATATGTATTCGACCTACGAAGTGCCTTTCGCCGGCGCGCTCGCCAATGAGGCGCAGGTCTCGTCGCGCAAGAAGGTCGTCATCCTCGGCGGCGGTCCCAACCGGATCGGCCAGGGCATCGAGTTCGACTATTGCTGCTGCCATGCCGCCTTCGCGCTGCGCGACGCCGGCTATGAAGCGATCATGATCAACTGCAACCCCGAGACCGTGTCGACCGACTACGACACGTCGGACCGGCTCTATTTCGAGCCGCTGACGGCGGAAGACGTGCTGGAGATCCTGCGCGCCGAACAGGCCTCGGGCGAACTGGTCGGCGTCATCGTSCAGTWCGGCGGCCAGACGCCGCTGAAGCTTGCCGACTCGCTGGAGAAGGCCGGCATCCCGATCCTCGGGACGTCACCCGACATGATCGATCTCGCCGAAGACCGCGACCGCTTCCAGAAGCTGTTGCACAAGCTGAACCTGACCCAGCCGAAGAACGGCATCGCCTATTCGGTCGAGCAGGCCCGCCTCGTCGCCGGCGAGCTCGGCTTCCCGCTGGTGGTGCGCCCCTCCTATGTGCTCGGCGGCCGCGCCATGCAGATCATCCATGACGAGGGCATGCTGCAATCCTATCTGCTCGACACCGTGCCCGGCCTGGTGCCGGAGGACATCAAGCAGAAATACCCCAACGACAAGACCGGCCAGATCAATACGCTGCTGGGCAAGAACCCGCTTTTGTTCGACACCTATCTCTCCGGCGCCATCGAGGTCGACGTCGATTGCCTCTGCGACGGCAAGGACACGTTCGTGTCGGGTATCCTGGAGCATATCGAAGAAGCCGGCATCCATTCCGGTGACAGCGCCTGCTCGCTCCCCGTTCACTCCCTGCCTTCGGACCTCGTCGACGAACTGGAGCGCCAGACGGCGGCCCTTGCCCGCGCGCTCAATGTCGGCGGGTTAATGAACGTGCAGTACGCGATCAAAGAAGGCACGGTCTATGTGCTGGAGGTCAACCCGCGGGCGTCCCGCACCGTGCCCTTCGTCGCCAAGACCATCGGCCGTCCCATCGCCAAGATCGCCGCCCGCATCATGGCTGGCGAAAAGCTGGAAGACGCCTTCGCCCATTACGGCGCGATGCCCGACCCGAGAAATCCCGGCCACATCGCGGTCAAGGAAGCCGTCTTCCCCTTCGCCCGCTTCCCCGGCGTCGACATTTTGCTCGGCCCGGAAATGCGCTCGACCGGCGAGGTCATGGGCCTCGACCGCGATTTTGCACTCGCCTTCGCCAAGAGCCAGCTCGGCGCCGGCGTCGACCTGCCACGCTCCGGCACGCTGTTCGTCTCGGTGCGCGACGAGGACAAGAAGGGCATATTGCCGGCGGTCAAGCGTCTCGCCGGCCAGGGTTTCAAAGTGCTGGCGACATCCGGCACCGCCCGCTTCCTCGCCGAGAACGGCGTCGACGCGCAAAAAATCAACAAGGTGCTCGAGGGCCGTCCCCACATCGAAGACGCCATCCGCAACCGCCAGGTCCAGATCGTCTTCAACACCACGGATGGTCAGAAGGCGGTATCGGACTCGAAATCACTGCGGCGGGCAACGCTGATGCAGAAGGTGCCGTATTACACGACGCTGTCTGGGGCGGCGGCTGTGGCTGAGGCGATTGCGGCGCTGAAGGCGGGGAACCTCGAGGTGCGGCCGCTGCAGGAGTATTTTGCTTGAGCGATTAGCTAATCTCCCTCCTTGTGGTGGAGATGGCCGGCAGGCCAGAGGGGGCTGTCCCGCCAACGCAAAAAGTCTCGAACATCACCCAGATACTTCAGCACTATTTTGGAGCTTTTGATGCCTTCAAAAGTCGATCGAATTCGGTGTCGATTAACTCCAAAGAGTCAACAATCTTCTGAAGTGTAGTGTATTCGTCTTTCGGGTCGACAGCCTTTTGAACGTGGCCCTTTCCACTCGTATGTGCTACCGCGCCCCGCGCCTCACCGAAATTACTCATCGTTTGCAGAAAAATCTCATCACACTTTCCCATATCGAAACCAATTGGAATGAACATTTCCATAATATTCTTTTCTTTGACTCCGTGATTTTCCAATCGAATTCGCTTTTGAAATTCCGACACAGATTTTGAAAAGCGATAATCTATAAATGTCTTGCTTGGCCATTCCTTAATTTTGTTTTGCTCAGTCGTATGCAAGGTTTCGGGTGGAAGATCTGCTGCTCTTCCGCTGAAACCGATCAAATGAAATGTTACAACGGAAACGAACTTGTTTGTCTCCCAAGCATCAAGAGCTGTGGTGGCTACTTCAAGAACGCGATCCTCAAGATAGGTTTCCACTTCCGCGTGAGCCAGCACGCGAAAAGAAAGCGCGCGGGTCGTAACACGTAACGGATCTTTGTAGGTACCAGTCGGATCGAACTTGAATGGCAAAAGCATGCGCTTCAGTTCCCTGACGCGTGCTTGAAGATCCTTAAAGCGCCTCGACGCCATTTAGTGGAAGCCGTCGAACGTTATACGCGAGCTCCCGTCTTTCCTAGATTCAAGAGCTGGCACCTTAATGTCTTGCTTTAGGGCCTCGCGAAGTCCGCTTCCCCAAATCGACAATCGGTCAAATGTATGCGGAATACCGGCGGTGTCGCTTTCAACAGCCTCCGAGAACGTTACATCCGCAAGACATGACGCATATAGCTGTTGCACTTTCTTAGCGTTAGCAGCCATGGCAGTGCGAATTTCATAATCAGCGGCGTAAAAAACAAGAGCGTCGAAAATCGCTCTGTTGAAAGAGCGCGATCCAGGTTTCCGAGCCAAGGCCTCATCGCCAAATATATCTATAAGAACGTCAACAGCCTCGTTAAATTGCTCAATATCGCGTTCGACAGAGATCTGCGCCTTCACCCAGGTTTCATTAAGTTCCATACAGGTGTTGTCAAGAAACTCCTTCATCCTACCCGAATACGTTGTGAGAAACCGCCGATAAGCAAGGTAACGAACAATAAGCTCTACATCACGCATCCGAGGATCGGGTGTTGTTCTGCCCATTAGTCGCTGCACATGAACTGATGAAATCGCGGTGTCATCGATAAAATCCGAAAACGGACCCGGCACCATAGCTTGGCGGAGTTCTTGAGGAGAAAGTTTAACGCTACCGGTATTCAATCGGAGAAACACAGTATGAAGAAAATTCGTATTGGGCCAGTTTCGAATTACAACCGTCCGAATCGTATTGTTGAAAAAGGCATTCAGGTCGTCTCTCCTCGCAGGATCCTTTTCCAGCTGCAAAAAGCTCTTTCGAGCCAGGTCCGTTCGGACCTCCAATCCGGAGAGGCGGAAAGCATTCTTCGCTCCTTCAGCGTTTCCAGTAAATTGGAGAAGAGAAAGCAACCTTTGCTTTCCATCTAAAACGATGAATTGACCTCTCTGATTCTTCTTTTCCGCCAGAACTATCTGCGGTATTGGAAACCCCAATATAACACTTTCAATAAATCTGCCCTTCCCTCCTATTGACCAAGCATCTCGCCTTTGGAAACGAGGATTCATATCGATATTTTTATTCATCAACTGGGAGATAACAGTCTGAACCGTCCAATCCGACGAATATAGGACTGCTTCTGAAAAAGCAGCAGTATCCTTAGGGTCTAGAACCGCATCGTCCTCATCGACGAATTCAAGATCTGCTTCAGCCATCGCGTCTCTCATCTTTTTCGGATCTTAGCCGACAACTAGCTCGTTTTCGTATGACCGACAACGTTGGTAGCACCGATTCAAGCCAGTAGGCAGGGATCAAAGTCAAACGCCGTGAACAAGGGAGAGCCGATGCTATGCGAAGAGAAACGCCACCTCACGCCACCGCCACACATTCGATCTCGATATCGAACTCCATCGGCCATGACGCCACGGGGACAAAACTACGCGCCGGCGGGTTCACGCTGAAATACTTCGCATAGACCCGGTTGATGGCGTTGTAGAAGCCGGAATTGACGGCGTAGATGCGCACCATCACCACATTGTCCAGCGAGGTGCCGGCCGCTTCCAGGCAATGCTTCAGCGCCTTCAGCGATGCCTCCGTCTGCACCTCGATGTCGCCGCGCACCATCTCGCCGGTCACCATGTCCACCGGTGGCGTCGCCGAGATGAACACGAAGCCATTGGCCCTGACCGCTGTCGAGCACGGCAGCCCAAGCGCTCGGACCTTGGCCGACATCACCGGCACTTCGATGACTTCTTTGTTCACTGTGATCTCCCTTGTTTGCAGGGAGCTTATCCCGGCGCGGGCGGAACGCCAGCGCCGACGCATGGTCCAGCCGCCGCTCAGTTCACCCCACCGCCACACACTCGATCTCGATATCGAACTCCATCGGCCATGACGCCACCGGCACGAAGGTGCGCGATGGCGGATTTTCCGGGAAATGCCTGGCATAGACGCGGTTGATAGCGCTGTAGAAGCCAGCATTGGCGGCATAAATTCGCACCATCAGCACGTTATCGAGCGAGCTGCCCGCCGCTTCGAGACAATGGCGCAACGCCCTGAGCGACGCCTCGGTCTGTACCTCGATGTCGCCCTTGACCAGTTTGCCGGTGACGAGATCGAGCGGCGGTATGCCGGAGACGAAGACCAGCCCTGCCCCCTTGGTCACCAGCGACAGCGGCACGCCGAGCGCACGCACCGCCGCCGACAGCACCGGCACTTCGATGATTTCCTTCTTCATGGCAATCCTCCCTGGTTTTGCAGGGAGCTTATCCCGGCACTGGCTGAACGCCAGCGCGGATGCATGGTCCAAGGCAGGTCAGAGCCGCGCGTGGCCGCAAAAAACAAACCGCTACCCCTGCCCCGGATATGGCGAGCCGTCCTTGTGCAGGAACCGGCCGTCCGAGCTTGGGCTCATCATGTCGATGTCGGAGCAGGTGATGACATCGTCTAGAGAGCGCGAGCCGACTTCGAGATAGCGCGCTGTCATCATCGAGCGGTTGATCATGTGATGGCCGTTGCCGCTGTTCTTGGCGAAGGTCGCGCAGTCGCCTGCCCTGAGCAGCGTCTCGCCGCCATCCTCGACCAGCACCAATTCGCCTTCCAGCACATAGACGAGTTCGTCCTCATGGCTGTGCCAATGCCGCTGGCTGGACCAGCCGCCGGGCGGCAAGATCATCAGGTTGACGCCGAAGTCGCGGAGGCCGCCCGCGTCGCCGAGGCGGCGGCGCGCGCGGTTTGCGCAAGGGGAATCGAAGGGCGCGGGTAGCCTGAGCCTTTGCGGACGGGCACGGCGGAGATGTCGATCTTGGGCATGGGATGCTCCCTAGGATTTGTGCTTTCGCGGCAGGCGAGGGCAAAGAGCCACTTTGCGGCAACGGTTTGCCAACGGCTGGCATCAACCATAGCGCTCTACGGCGCCCCCCTCTGTCCTGCCGGACATCTCCCCCACTTGGGGGGAGATTAGCAGTCTTGGCGCGCCGGCTCTGTTCTTGCRACGTTGAAAATTRGCGAARGCCGMKRTGACRGCCAATCTCCCCACCCGTGGGGGAGATGTCCGGCAGGACAGAGGGGGGCGCCGTARAGCGCCGATTTTTGACCCGTTCACGTTCTTCGGGCCAGGTCACCCCGATGCACCGCCGCACTTCTCTCAATGACAGCACCCCTCGCCATACTGCAGCTGTTCATGCCAATCCGGCCGCCCTTCCGGCGTAAAATCCATCAAATTCCACAGGATCTCGCAGGTGCCGATGGCGCGGGGATCCTGGCCGGGATCCGTTGGCGCGAAGCCGAGTTCCGACGACCAGAAATGCCTGATGCCGTCTCCATCGCGGTGGAACACCGACATCAGCGGCAGCTGCGCACCATCATCGGCCTCGGTGTGATAGTCGCGCTTGAAATCATTGCCGGCGGAAGAAATGAGCCGGATGTTCCTCCAGCCGCGGTCGCGACCGAGCGCAATCACGTTCTCCAGCGCGGTCTTGGCCACCACGGCGAAGTTGAAGCCGGCGCCTTCGAGGTGGCCGACCGCGCCGTCGAGTTGATCGAGCAGCGCCGTGCAGGAAGGGCAAGGCTGGTCCTTCCTTGCCAGCTTGGCGGTTTCGCCGCTCGCCGCGACATCGCGCGTTTCCTGCGGATGGCGCGGAAACATCATGTTGTAGAGGATCAGCGAATCCTTGCCCGGCGCAAACAGCTCCGACAGTTTTATGCGCGCCGGCTTGCCGTCCGGACCAAGACCGTCGAAGACATAATCCTGCGGCACCAGCCGGCCCGGCGGCAAAGCGCGCCGGGCGACAGCCACGGCCTCCATGGCGCGGCGCAATTCAATTTCCTTCTGCAGGAGTTTTTCACGCGCGGTGCGATATCTGGCGGATTCGTTGGGGAAGGTGATCATGATCGTCTCCTTGGCCGTCGCGCCGGCGTCCCGGCACGGATTGCGTTACGGCCCAAGGACGTTTCACGGCGATCGGTTCCGACATTTTGATCCGGGAAACGAGCCCGACTTGCCGTATTCTTCCCGTCAGCTAGATCTCTCGGGATCAGGGAGCATACATGCGCGAGCAGAACACCGAAGAGATCGACCTGCGCTGTCCGCAAGTGGTGGCCGACAACGCAGCCAAGGGGCTCAGGCTGCGCAAGCAGTTCGGTCGCGGCGGCACCGAGATCGGCGTTGCGCGCGCCACCGAACTCAAGAACCGCGAAAAGCTGGCCCCCTCCACCATCCGCCGCATGGTCAGCTATTTCGCCCGCCACGAGGTCGACAAGCGCGGCAAGAATTATGGCAATGAAGACAATCCGTCGGCCGGCACCATCGCCTGGCTGCTGTGGGGCGGCGACGAGGGCCGCGCCTGGGCGCTCGAGCTCAAAAAAAAGATCGGCAATGCGCCTGATATCTAAGGGGCGCCTGATATCTGAAGGTTAGCTGTAAGACGACTGGCGGGCCCCAAACCCCCGCCTGGGACCCGCCAAGGAGTGGCTGAACACATGCCGGTGCAGCCGCTCCACATCTGCCAGTCGTCGATCCGCCATCGGTCGAAAGGCATGGATGGTGAGGTAGCACCCGGTTGCGGCGGCCTATGTGAAGCAGTTCACAAATCGAAGGATTTCAACAACACAAAACGCTCAACCTTCCCAGGCGACGGGTACCATACCCAGCCGCTCGTAGAGCCTGAGCGCGGCAGCGTTCTCGACGGTGTTGGTCTTCAGGTCGACATGGGCGGCACCGCGCTCGCGAAAGGCGGTGAACGCCTGCCACATCAGCGCCTCGCCAATGCCTTTGCCGCGCGCTTCGGGATGAACGGCAAGGTCCTTGACGAAGGCCCTCGTCCAGCAGAGCGCTGCCGCCGCCAGCCGTCCCTTGTCATCGATGACCAGGAAACACAGCGCCGGGTCGAATTCGGCATCACTTGAGATACGCGGCCACCATTCGTCGAAGGGTCCGTCGGTGCCGTCGTCGAACACTTCGGTCAAAAGCGCATGCAGGGGCTGAGCGTCGCCATGCTCGAAGCAGCGCATGGTAAAGCCGTCCGGCCAATGCGGGGCAACGAGTGTCTCGTCGAGGATCTTGCGCAGCCGGATGTCGTTTGGAGCCGGCGGGCGCGGTTCAGGCATAACGCTCAGGCGTCGGGCTGTAGCCGGCGGCGCTTGCGGTCGACGCCGAGGCCGGTCGCCTCGAGCAGGCCTTTGCGCTTGGCGTCGAAATAATAGCCGGTCTGGTAGAGCCAGTCGGCCTTCTTGGCATTGCCGTCCGACACCAACCATGCGCCGCGCAGATATTTGACCGCGTATTTCAGGTTGGTCTCGGCATTGAACAGGCCCTTGGCCGGCCCGTCATAGCCCATGCCGCGTGCCGTCGCGTGCTTGATCTGCATCAGGCCCCAATGGCCGTTGTTGTAGGCCTTGGGATTGTAGGTGCTTTCGCGGCTGACGACATGGCGCACCAGGTCGACCGGCACCTCGTAGAGTGCGGCGTATTTCTGGATCAACTGGTCGATGTCGCCGCGCATGCCGGTCGCATGCTCTTCTGCTGGCGCCGGGCTGAGCGGCGCGGCGGGGAACTGCACCAGGGCAGCCGGATTCTGCGGCCCGACATAAGCCACCTGCTGCACGCCGGGCAGGGTTTTCTCGCCACTCTTGGCGGTTGCCGGCATGACAAGGCCGGCGGTGGTGTATGTCTCAGCCGTGACGGGCTGCCCGGCCTTGGCCGGCGCCGGCGCCTGCCACGCACTGGCGGCCATCACCGCAGGCACGCCCGGGGCCGCGGGTGTCGCGCCGGCAAAGGCCGCGGTCGCGGCAACCGGCTGCGCAGCTTCATCGAGCGCTGGGGTTACGGGAGCCACTTCGGCCGCTTGGACTGGTGTTGTGCCCGAGGATTGCGGCAGCACCGAAACCGTGTCGGGCAGCGGCACGGTGAAGCCGGCATCGCTGCCGGCGGCGGTCGCTGTTTCGGTCAGCGCAGGCGTAGCCTTCATCTGCGAAGTCGATTGGCAGCCGCTGAGTGCGGCGGCGCCGACGATCACGCAGATCGCAATAAGGTTGAATTTTGCTGGCAAGCCGCGCGGGTCCGGTTTGTCGGGTTGTTAAGAAGTCCTTACACCAGCGATTCCTGGTGAGCAATCGGGGCTATCCGGTGGTTTTCGGGTGGCGAGAGCTGGCCCCAGATGCCATATTGTTCTGCATATGTACCGGTCGGTATGCCGGTTTTCGCCACTTTGCGGAAAGGAGCGCATCATGGAAACGACATCTTCGATCACAGCCGGCCACGCAGTGTTAGAAACAGTGATCGGCTTCATGGGCATCGCCTGGAGCGAAAAGGGCCTGATCCGGCTCTGCCTGCCCGAAAAGAGCCGCGAAGCGGTGGAGCGCCGGCTGATGCGTCATGCCGGTGTTGCCGCCAATACCGAGCAGCCGAAATGGGTCGTCGAGCTGATCGCCTCGATCAAGGCTTATGCCTCAGGCGAGGACGTCGATTTCTCCGGTGTGCCGGTCGATTTGGATGGCGTCGACGACTTCCGCCTCGCCATCTACGACGCGGCGCGAAAGCTTGGCTATGGCGAGACAACGACCTATGGCGAACTGGCCAAGCGTGCCGGCCAGCCCGGCCTGCCACGCGAAACCGGGGCAGCGCTTGGCGCCAACCCCGTACCGCTGGTCATCCCCTGCCACCGCATCCTGGCCGCGGGCGGCAAGATCGGCGGCTTCTCGGCGCCCGGCGGTTCGGTCACCAAGGAAAAGATGCTGGCCATGGAAGGCGTGCGCGTCGGCCCGCCACCGCCGGCGCAGGTCTCGTTCGGGTTCTGAAAACAGGGCCTGTTCCGGTGGATCAGGAACCTGTTCCACCGGTGGAATCGCGATGAAACGATCAGCCTCTAGCGGCGGCGCAGGAAGCGGCGATGGAAATGGTCGTTCTCGATCCGCTTGCAGAGATAGACCGGGCAGGATTCGGTATCGGCGCTCGGCACATAGGCACGCTTCCTGACCTCGCCGATGTTGCAGAATTGCTGGCTCTGCACATAGCGGTCGAAGAGCGGCAGCCCCGGCACGCGTCTGGACTGATAGCGCAGGATGACCGCGCCCTGGCGGGCGATCGTGCCCTGCACCCTGTCGCAGCTCATACGGGTGGGGTCGTAGCGCGAGATCGCTTGCGCCTCGGCGGCCGCCAGCGTCAGGCAGACAGCCAGCAGAATGGTTTTCACGACGGTTTTCATGGTTGTCTCCCAAAACCGGACTAACGCCGTGGGGCGTCCCGATCTTCCCGATTGCTCAACGCTTTCATGCGATTGGGGCGGCCTTTGGGCGGTGCCACGGCGGCGCCTTTTTTCGAGCCGTCTTGTTTTTGGTGCAAAACCTGCCTATATCAGGTCCATTGATATTTCGGCCGATCGATCCGGGCCTCGCGATCTTCGCGTTTGCTGACGTCTATCTCCAAAATCTCGATACACACCGGCTGAACCTCGGTTCGGTCAAACCAAAGCAAATGCGAGGACTATTCATATGGCAACTGGTACGGTCAAGTGGTTCAATGCCACCAAGGGCTTCGGCTTCATTCAGCCTGATTCGGGCGGCGCGGACGTTTTCGTCCACATCTCCGCTGTCGAGCGCGCTGGGCTGTCGACCCTGGTCGAAGGCCAGAAGATCAACTTCGAGATCGAGCAGGACCGCCGCACAGGCAAGTCGTCCGCTGGTTCTCTGAGCAAGGCAGCCTGATTTTGCGATAGCGCGCGCCGGGCGAGAGTTCGGGGCGCGCGGCAAGTCACGGATGTACTGACAGTCGCGCGAGAAGCGCGTTGGAGCGGAAAGACCCGACAAGCTGGATCAGCAGATAGCTGCCAGTCCGGACTTAAAGCTCCCAATCAGGCTACCGAAAAATGGGAAGGCGGGATTTATCCCGCCTTTTTGTTTGTCTGTTGCAGATACTTGGCCCTGCAACCTCGATCATGTTATTTTCCACTCCATGACCAAGCTTGAACAGATCGAAAGATCCATCGCAGCCCTGAGCCCCGAGGAACTGAAGGCCTTTGCCGCATGGTTCGAGGCGTTTCAGGCAGATGTGTGGGATATGCAGATCGAGGCCGACGCCAAGGCCGGCAGACTGGATAAGCCTGCCGAGCAGGCTTTGGCCGAACTTCGCGCGGGCCGAGTTCGTCCTCTCTGAATTCGCGCTACGGCCAAAGGCCGCAAGCCCGACCGGGCGTCGCGCCCGTTGGCGCGCCCGTCCGGAGCGAGCCGCGAAGCGGCGGCAAGCGTGAGGACAAAATCAACGCCGCAGATGCAACGGCACCACCTTGTTGTCCGTGTCCAGCAGCGCCTCGATCGACAGCGGCTCCTGGTTGAAGAGCGTACCGGCCAGCGCCGGGCGGCCGAGATGATATCCCTGCAGCAGATCTACACCGCCATCCAGCGCGACGCGCAGATGCGTCGCCTGCTCGATACCTTCGACCAGCACCTTGGCGCCGCGATCGTGCAGCGACGAGACAAGCGGCCGGAAGAAGCGTTCGGCGGCGGCGTGGCGGCAGAATTCGGCGAACCAGCCGCCATCGATCTTGACGATATCCGGTTGAAGCAGGCTCATCCGCTCCGCGGTCGAATGGCCGGTGCCGAAATCGTCGATGGCAACGCGAACGCCGTGGCGCCGCATCTCGCGCACCAGCGGGGCCAGCACATGATCGTCGGCGGCCTGCTCGGTGATCTCGCAGACCAGCATGCCGGCATGCAGGTCGAGATCGCCGAGATGCCGGGTCATCAGCCGGATCTCGGCCAGCGCACGCCCGAGATGGTCGTTGATCATCGGGTTGTAGTTGAAGAACAGGTAGAGCCCATCGACGCCGATGTTGCGGAAGTTTCTCAGATGCAGCATCCGGCACATCGTCTCGACAAACAGGCGGTCGCCCGTCGCAACGCTTTCAAAGAACACGGAAGGCGCAACCGGCATGGCCGCACGGTGCGGTTCGATCAGCGCCTCGACGGCGACCGCGGCCAGCGCGCCGCCGCGTGGCGCAAAGATTGGCTGGTAGGCGCTCTTCAGCCGGAACGCGCCATGGACGCCGTATTCGATGCCGACCTCGTCGGCAAAGATCGCCTCGCCGACATCGCGCCGCCGCTCGCGCTGCCCGGTCATGGCCCGGTCCTGCGCCCGAACACCCTGCCCGGCCGCCCTGAAGCGGTTCGGCCGGCAGGCGCCTTGACTGGCTCGGTCGCCGCGGCAGGTGGCTGCGCATCCTTGCCGAAAACACGAAAACTGGTCGGCGCCAGTTCCGGCTTTGCCAGCACGAAACCCTGCACCATCGAGGCGCCCGATTTCTCGGCCAGTTCAAGCTGCCAGCCCTCCTCGATGCCCTCGAACACGGTGCGGATGCCTTGCTGTTCGAAGTTCGTCACCATGGTGGTCAACAGGGCAAAGCCGGCGCCGGATTCCATCAGCTGCGTGATCCAGTGCGCATCGAATTTGACGATGTCTGGTTTGAGTTCCTTGATGCGGTTGATGTCGGATTCATCGGCGCCATAGTCGTCGACGGCGATGCGGAAGCCATTGGCCCGCAGCGCCTCGACGAAGCTGTAAAGCGTTTCCTGCGACGCCGACTTCTGCTCGGTCACCTCGCACACGATGCGGCGCGGATCGATCCCGGCCTCGTGCAACACCAGGCGCATGTCGCGCAGCGCGTTGTCGGCGATGGAGCGCTCGGTGAACACCGACGGGTCGAAATTGATGAAGATCGAGGCCTCTTGCGGCAGGCAGGCGCCGGCGTTGAGCAAATGCAGTGTGCGCGTCAGCGCCTCGATATGCAGGCGGTCGCCGGCCGGACAGGTCGAGAAGAAATTCAACGGCGATTGCGGCTCGCCGTCACGAAACGGCCGGATCAGCCCTTCGAACGCCACCACCGACAATTTGCCCTCTTTGAAGGCGAAGATCGGCTGGAAGGCGCTCTGCAGGGTATAGAGGCCCCAGACACCTGACGAGGTGCCGTCATCGTTACGGATGATGTGGGCAAGCCCGATGCTGCGCGACAAGGGTCCCTCGCTCCGCGAGACAGGCGAAATGGCTGGCGATCCTGCCGTCAAAGGTTTTAACGGCCGTTGATGAATTTATTCTTGCCGCGGATACGCCCCATGGATTGCAAGGTCCCAAGCGCGGACGAAACCCGGTGTTCCAAAGCCGATCTTCACAGGCCCTTGATCCCTGGCTCATCCGACAATGCTTGCACTTGGCGGGTTGATGCGACATGAGAAGCGCCGCAGCTGTTCCCGCTGCGTCGACCCCTCTGGAGATATCTGGTCATGGCCTTTCTTGCCGACGCTCTTTCCCGCGTGAAGCCTTCCGCCACCATCGCGGTGACGCAGAAAGCCCGTGAGCTGAAAAATGCCGGCCGTGACATTATCGGCCTCGGCGCCGGCGAACCGGATTTCGACACGCCCGACAACATCAAGAATGCGGCGATCGAGGCGATCCGCCGTGGCGAGACCAAGTACCCGCCGGTTTCGGGCATCGTGCCGCTGCGCGAGGCGATCGCCAAAAAGTTCAAGCGCGAGAACAATCTCGACTACAAGCCCGAGCAGACCATTGTCGGCACCGGCGGCAAGCAGATCCTGTTCAACGCCTTCATGGCCACACTGAACCCCGGCGACGAGGTCATCATCCCCCGCCCCTATTGGGTCAGCTATCCCGAAATGGTGGCGATCTGTGGCGGCACCTCGGTGTTTGCCGACACCTCGATCGACAATGGTTTCAAGCTGACTCCCGCCGTCCTGGAAAAGGCGATCACGCCGAAGACCAAATGGCTGCTGATGAACTCGCCGTCGAACCCGTCGGGCGCCGCTTACACGGAAGCCGAGCTGCGCGCGCTGGCTGATGTGCTGTTGAAGCACCCGCATGTCTGGACGCTGACCGACGACATGTACGAGCACCTGACCTATGGCGATTTCGTCTTCAAGACCATCGCCGAGGTCGAGCCGACGCTTTACGAGCGCACGCTGACCATGAACGGCGTCTCGAAAGCCTATGCCATGACCGGCTGGCGCATCGGCTATGCGGCGGGTCCGGTGCAGCTGATCAAGGCGATGGACATGATTCAGGGCCAGCAGACCTCGGGCGCCTGCACCATCGCGCAATGGGCCTCGGTCGAGGCGCTCAACGGTCCGCAGGATTTCGTCGCCAGGAACAAGGCGATCTTTCAAGGCAGGCGCGACCTTGTCGTGTCGATGCTCAACCAGGCGCGCGGCATAAGCTGCCCGTCGCCCGAAGGCGCCTTCTACGTCTACCCGTCCTGCGCGCAGCTGATCGGCAAGAAGACCAAGGCCGGCAAGGTTATCGACACCGACGAGGCCTTCTGCTCGGAACTGCTCGAGGCCGAGGGTGTCGCGGTGGTGTTCGGTTCGGCCTTCGGCCTCGGCCCCAACTTCCGCATCTCCTACGCGACGTCGGAGACGCTGCTGGAGGAAGCCTGCACGCGCATCCAGCGGTTCACGGCATCGCTGACCTGATCAGGACAGCCTGAAACAGAAAAACCCGGCGTCACCGCCGGGTTTTTTGTTGCCTACGCCTCTTGCTTAGCGCTCAGCCGCCATATTGTTCAGGCGTCACCGCTTCCATCCAATCGGCATGGACGCCGTCAAGCGCCTCCTGCATGGCGACATGGGTCATCGTCGTCTTCGGGCCCGCTCCGTGCCAGTGCTTCTCGCCGGGCTCGAACGAGATGACGTCACCGGCCCTGATCTCCTGGATCGGCCCGCCCCATGTCTGCGCAAGGCCGACGCCCGAAGTGACGTAGAGCGTCTGGCCGAGCGGATGCGTGTGCCAGTGGGTGCGTGCGCCAGGCTCGAAGCTGACCAGCGTGGCGCGCAGCCGCGCCGGCGCTTCCTTCTCGATGATCGGCGTCTGCAACACGCGGCCGGTGAAATACTTGTCCGGCGCGATGATGGTCGGCACGCTGCCGCAGGCAATGATCTTCATGTCTGGCAATCCCTGAGTTCGGCTGACCCTACCCTGCCCCGGTGCCGGCTACCACCCCAACCGCGGCCAGAACAGGCCGGCACGCCCACGATAGGCCTTGTACGAGTCGGCGAGCGGCGTGCGCGAAAATTTCTTCTCTTCGTCCAGCGCCGCAAACACATAGAGGACGACGATCCCGGCGACGGGTACCACCGCCCAGATCGACCAGGTCGCAATCCCCCATCCGATCCAGAAGATGATGTAGGAGGTGTAGAAAGGGTGGCGGACATAGCCATAGGGACCATCGGTCAACAGACTGTGCGGGTTGTCGGGCGCAAAGGCGAAGCGCAACCGCGCCTTGCGCGACGTGACAATCGCCCACCAGAACAGGGCAGAACTCGCCAATTCGACGGCGAGCCCGATGAGCTTTGCCGAAACCGGCTGCGCTTGGATCCACAGTATGGCCAGAAAGAACAGCGCCGTGGCGATGACCGCCGCCGATATTACGATGGCGCCCGGAGACATGGCCTGCGATTGGAAATGCGCCCGCATCGACCAGACATACTGGCCGAGCGTCGCGATGCTGCAGATCGAGACAAGAAGGTCGAGGACTGGTTCCATTGTCGGGATTCCGCGGTGGTTGCCATGGACCCGGCGGTCACGCCGATGGTCGATTTCTAGAAATCCTTTCTTAACCACATGTTTAAAGAACATATAGAGCCCGCGATGCGATGTTGGCCTTCAGGCAAATCTGAAGGTCTAATCCAGCATGAGCATTTCCGACCGCACGTTCCGCACGCCCCAGGCCGATTTGCGCCTCAGCCAGTCGTCGGGCTCCGGCATGCCTATCGTCATGATTCATGGTTCCGGCAGTTCGCGCGCCGTGTTTGCCCGTCAGTTCGACAGTCCGCTCGCCGATGTCCACCGGCTGATCGCCTTCGACCTTCCTGGCCATGGCGAGTCCTCCGACGCCCGCGACCCGGCAACCGCCTATACGATTACCGGCCTTGCCCAGACCACAGCCCGACTTCTCGATGCCCTGGGCATCGACCGCGCCATCATCTTCGGCTGGTCGCTCGGCGGCCATGTGGCGATCGAACTTGCCAGCTTCCACCATGCGGTGAGCGGCCTGGTGCTGACCGGGGCGCCGCCGGTTTCGAGGGGGCCGCTCGGAATGTTGCGCGGCTTTCATGCCAACTGGGACATGCTGCTCGCTTCCAAGAAGGTCTACTCCGAACGCGACGTCGAGCGCTTTGAAGCGCTTTGCTTCGGCGACACCGCAAGTCCGTCCTTCCGCGAAGCAATAAGGCGTACCGACGGCAGGCTGCGCGCCGGCGTCGCGCGCAGCATGTTTGCCGGCGGCGGCGCCGACCAGAAGCAGGTGGTCGAACACGCTTCGTTCCCGGTCGCTGTCATCAACGGCGAGCATGATCCGCTGGTGCGGCTGAGCTACTTCGAGACGGTGGCCTACGCCTCGCTGTGGGAACAGTGCCATGTCATATCAGGCGCCGGCCATGCACCGTTCTGGGAACAACCGGAGCTGTTCAACCCGCTGCTGTCGCGCTTTGCCGAGGCGGTGGTGAAGCAGAGTGCAGCCAGGCCGGCGAGCCGGACCCAGACTGGCTGAGCCCCTTCCAGCTTTCTCTCGGTTCTTGCTTCTTAACCATCATCATCGATCGGTGGCGCGAACAGCCGAATTGGCGGCCGAAGGCCGCGGCCTCAATGGCATTTTAACGGCTGCGCTTTAGCCGTGGGGCCGGGGTACAGGGGCGGCATATGAGCATACTGGCGACCATCAAGGACCACAGTGGCCGGATCTATCGCGGCATCCAGCTGTTGCTCCTTTTGAGCATCGGCGCTGCCGGCTTCGGGGCGCTCAATATGTTGGCCAGCTTCCCCGCCAACACCGCCTTTCTCGTGTCGATGACAGCGACCAGCCTGGCCTTGCTGGTGCTGATGTACATGCGCAGCAGCGTCATCCATCGCTTGCAGTCGGCGGCAGCCGCCGAGGCCGAAAAGCATCACTTTCTAACCAGGGACGCGATGACCGGGGCAATGACCCGCCGCTATTTCCTCGAAGCGCTGCGCGACAGCATCGGCACCTTGCGCAATCGGCGCGAAGCAAGCCTGGTGCTGATCGATCTCGATCACTTCAAGCAGCTCAACGACACGTTCGGCCACCAGTTCGGCGATCTCACTCTGGCGCATGTCGTCAAGGCGGCCGACCGCATCTTTGCCGACGGCGTGGTCGGCCGGCTCGGCGGCGACGAGTTCGGCGTCATCGTCCCGCACAGCGATCTAACCGCCATCAACAAGGACGTGCGACGCTTGCTCGACGCCATGCGGGCGGGAAAATCCTATGAGGGCAAGACCATCCCGCTTTCCGTTTCCGTCGGCGTTGCGCTCGCGCCGACGCACGCGTCAAACCCGACGGAGCTGATGCTGCTTGCCGATCTGGCGCTCTACGAAAGCAAGACTGCGGGCCGCGGCCGCGTCACCGTGTTCGACGAGGAGATGCTGTCCGAGAAGCGTTATCGTCGCCTCATCGAGCGGGAATTGCAGGCCGCCGTCTATCTCGGCGAACTCGAACTGCACTACCAGCCGATCGTCCACGCCGACGGTTCGCTCTATGCGCTTGAGGGGTTGATCCGCTGGCGTCACCCGGTTCGGGGTCTCATCTCGCCAGCTGAATTCATTCCAATTGCCGAACGCTCGACACTGATCGACATGGTTGGTGAATGGGTGTTCAAGCGCGCCTGCGCCGACGTCGTCCATTTTCACGGGCGCCGCATTTCAATCAATGTATCGGGCGAGCAGCTGAAGCGCGACGAGATCGTGACCATGTGCGATCGCGTGCTCAGCGAAACCGGCCGCTCGGCGTCGCAATTCATCATCGAGATCACCGAGACGGTGGCAACCGCCGCCACGCCTGAAATCCTGCGGCGCCTCGAAGCGTTGCGCGGCCTCGGCTTCCACATCGCGCTCGACGACTTCGGCACCGGCCATTGCGGGTTCAACTATCTGAAAACCATGCCCATCGACAGCATCAAGGTCGACCGCTCCTACATCAGCAGCCTCGCGCACGATCAGGTTGCGCAGATCTTCGTTTCAGCGCTGGCCCAGATCGCCCGCATCCAGGACGTCACCATCGTTGCCGAAGGGGTTGAGACTTCTGAGGAGTTCGCTTTGGCAAAGGCTGCCGGCTGTACCCGCTTCCAGGGCTACTTTTTCGGCAAGCCGGTTCCGCGCGCCAAGGTCGGCCTTCTTTCCGCATCGGACAAACCCCTCGCTTTGTCCGCCTGACGGTCGCGCATTTCTATTTTCCTTGCCCTGCCGCCTAACCCGTGGGACGATGGGTTTGGGCAGGTGGCTAAATGAAAACAACCCGCCCGCGACGGTCGAACAGGCCGGCCGCCGCTGACATCAGGGTGCGATCGGCGCAAAACCGTTTCCACTTTTGCTGATTGCACTCCAAGGGCAACGCCTGAGTGGAGGTCAGCCATGGGTACTCGCGCCGGAGGACGACGCACGGGACCGAAATGCATTGCCATAGTCGGTCCCTTTGCAAGCGGTAAGACGACACTTCTCGAAGCCATTCTCGCCCGTACGGGCGCGATCCCCCGCCAAAATCCCGTTTCATCGGGAAGCACCGTTTCCGATCATTCGCCCGAGGCGCGCGCCCATGCCATGAGCGTCGAGGCGACCTTTGCCACCACCGAATTCATGGGCGAGCAGCTCACCTTCGTCGACTGTCCCGGATCAATCGAATTCTCCTTCGAGGCCGAGCCGGTGCTGGCCGCCTGCGACATCGCCGTGGTTGTCGCCGAGGCCGACGAGAAGAAGATCCCTGCCTTGCAGCTCATCATGCGCAAGCTCGACGATCTCGGCGTGCCGCGCATCCTGTTCCTCAACAAGGTCGACAAGGCGATAGCTGGCGTGCGCGATACGCTGAAGATGCTGCAGCCGACGAGCGCGGCGCCGCTGCTGCTGCGCCAGATTCCGCTGCGCAAGGACAACGTGGTCATCGGTTCGATCGATCTGGCGCTGGAACGCGCCTACATCTATCGCGAATATGCCGAAAGCCAGGTCGCCGAGATTCCGGGCGACGAGAAGGCGCGCGAGCTGGAAGCCCGCTTCTCCATGCTGGAGACGCTCGCCGATCACGACGACCAGTTGATGGAGCAGTTGCTGGAGGAGATCGAGCCGCCGAAGGACGCGGTGTTCGACGATCTCTCCGCCGACCTGCGCGCTGGCGCCATAACCCCGGTGCTCATCGGCACCGCCGAAAAGGGCAATGGCGTGCTTCGCCTGTTGAAGGCGATCCGCCATGACGCACCGGATGTCGAGGCGACGCGCAAGCGGCTCGGGGTGCCGGACGGCAATCAGACCGTCGTCCAGGTGATGAAGACCATCCACACCGCGCATGGCGGCAAGCTGTCGGTGTCGCGCGTGCTCTCCGGCCAGATTGCCGATGCCGCCGAGCTTTATTTGTCGAACGGCGAGACGGCGAAGGTCTCCGGCATCTACAAGATGCTCGGTAAGGACCAGTCCAAGCTTGCTGCCGCCAAGGCCGGCGACACGGTGGCGTTGGGCAAGCTGGACGAGGTCAAGACCGGCCAGACATTGAGCTCCACCAAGGGAGGCATCAAGCCGCTGCTGACGCTGGCGCCGCCGCAGCCGGTCTTTGCCTTCGCGCTGCGGCCGAAGGAGCGCAAGGACGAGGTCAAGATGTCGGCGGCCATCCAGCGCCTGGCCGAGGAAGATCCCTCGCTCACCCTGCGCCACAACCAGGACTCGGCAGAGACCGTGCTGTCTGGCCATGGCGAGATGCATCTGCGGGTCGTGCGCGAGCGGCTGGAGGGCAAGAACCAGATACCGGTCGAAGGCCATGCGCCAGCCGTCCCCTATCGCGAGACGATCCGCAAGACGGTGCAGCAACGCGGCCGCCACAAGAAGCAGTCCGGCGGCCACGGCCAGTTCGGCGATGTGGTGATCGAGATCAAGCCGCTGCCGCGTGGTTCCGGTTTCCAGTTCTCGGACACCATCACCGGCGGCGTCGTGCCCAAGACCTACATCCAGTCGGTCGAGACCGGCGTGCGCGACTATCTGAAATCCGGCCCGCTCGGCTTCCCTGTGGTCGATGTCTCCGTCAACCTCTCCGACGGCTCCTACCATGCCGTCGATTCCTCCGACATGGCTTTCCAGATGGCGGCCAAGCTGGCGATGAAGGAAGGCATGGCGGCCTGCTCGCCGGTGTTGCTCGAACCCGTAATGAAGGTCGAGATCGTCACGCCGTCAGAAGCCACCTCGAAGATCATCGCGCTGATCCCGCAGCGGCGCGGCCAGATCCTCGGCTACGACGCGCGGCCAGACTGGCCGGGATGGGATATCGTCGAGGCGACCATGCCACAGGCCGAGATCGGCGACCTGATCATCGAACTGCGCTCGGCGACTGCCGGCGTCGCCAGCTATCGCTGCGCCTTCGATCATATGGCCGAGCTTACCGGACGGTTGGCCGACGAGGCGATGAACGCCAACGGCAAGGCTGCCTAGAGCAATTCCAGGAAAAGTGTGAAGCGGTTTTCCGTCCGGAATTGCTTAGAACAAAGAGCTAGAGCGGTCGCCGTTTCCTTGAACGGCGAACCGCTCCAGGCGCCTGATCCGCACAAAAAACGGCGCCCGGATGATCCGGACGCCGCTCCTATTGCGGACCGTCTTCTTGGGAGGAAAACGGCAGGTCCGCCGCATGTATCCGCCGCGCCTGACGGCACTGGCAGACGAATAGGTTCGGACGCGGTAGCCGCCTGAGCCCGGATCTTCCGAGTGATGCCCCCATCTCCCGGACGAACCACACCGCGTCCTATGATCTGCTTAAACGATGAATCGCGCTTGCGACATGTTACCTGAGGTTACATGTCACTGTTACGCGGCAATGCTGATCGGTTTTTTTCGGCGGTTGCGGCAGGCCTGGAAACAAAAAAGCCGGATCAACGAAGATCCGGCTGAGTTTGATTGGAAGTGCCTGTTAAGGCTAACCTCCAGAGGGGAACACTCGAGGGCGCTAATGGGAGGAGAACGCGCCCAGGAGATGATCTATATATGTGCTCATCATGCCCAAGAAACAAGCATCTATTTTGCAACACACGCATGCAAAAAGGCATAGGCTGTGGTCTAACCCATCTTAGAGCCCGATAGGACCAGAAAAAACCTTCAAACGGCCTGTGCGGCCAGCCCATTGCTGTCACAGAACCGTAACCGGACCCGATTTTTGCGCCGAAGCGCAAAAATGCCAAATGACACGGAAACAGGCAGGGCGCGTTTATTTTTGCGGCACCGGCCAGAATCGGAAAGCCAGGCCGCTGGCAAGGGAGACCTGAAATGCGGACACCCCAGGCGATCGCCGGCAGCGCGGTCTTCTTCATCGTGGCACCTTGCGTCGTCGCCGGTGTGGTGCCCTGGCTGCTGACCGACCACTACCATGTGCCGCTATCGACTGTGCCGGGCTTCGTTCCGCTCGGCTGGCTTCTGATCGTCGCTGCCATCGCCCTGCTCGTTCATTCCTTCGCCCGCTTTGCGCTGGAAGGCCTCGGCACGCCGGCGCCTGTCGCGCCCACAGAGAGACTGGTGATCGGCGGCATCTACCGCCATGTCCGCAACCCGATGTATGTCGCCGTGCTGTCGATCATCCTCGGCCAGGCGCTGCTGTTTTCGAGCTGGAGCGTCGTCGCCTATGCCGCCATCGGCGCGGTCGTCATGAGCTCCTTCGTCAAGTTCTATGAGGAGCCGACATTGGCCAGTCGCTATGGCGCCGAATACGAGACCTACCGCCGCAACGTTCCCGGCTGGTTGCCGCGGCTGACGCCGTGGCGCGGATAAGCCGAAGAACAAGTAGTGCCGCAGGGCATGTTGAGATTCAGGTCAGGCTGAGTCGAGAATGGTGGCATCCGAGAACCGGAGCGGAGCGTACTCAAGTACGTGAGCACCGGAAGCGCAGGAAGCCATCATTCACAGGCCGGCCTCACCTGAATATCGACATGCCCTTAAAACGACCAGCTACGGGCC
Source organism: Mesorhizobium sp. P2_F5 (assembly GCF_056403715.1). NCBI lineage: Bacteria > Pseudomonadati > Pseudomonadota > Alphaproteobacteria > Hyphomicrobiales > Phyllobacteriaceae > Mesorhizobium > Mesorhizobium sp. P2_F5. Next base: position 538,195 of record NZ_JBFUEY010000004.1, read on the forward strand.
TTGGCGATGATGAAATCGCGAAACACGTGCAGCTTGGCCTGGTTCTTCATCGCGTCGGGATAGGCGAAATAGGTGTCGAAGGACGGCACCTCGGTCTCTGGCAGCAGCTGCACCAGATCCGACTCCTTGGAGATCACATAATCGGGCAGCATGGCGATGCCGGCGCCGCCCTGCACGGCGCGCTTGATCGACAATATGTCGTTGATCTGCAGCGTCGGCACCCTTTGCCCGCCTTCGAAATCGCCGATCGTTTCCAGCCAGTTCAGTTCCGACAGATGCGACGGCACCGGCACGCCGAAGGTGACGATGCGATGGTTCTTCAGATCGGCGACCGAGGTTGGCTTGCCGTGCTTGCCGACATAGGACGGCGAGGCATAGAGGTGGAAATGCACGGTGAACAGGCGGCGCTGGATGAGATCCGGCTGCTGCGGCTGGCGCAGCCTGATCGCGCAATCGGCCTGGCGCATGGTGAGGTCGAGTTCCTCGTTGGCGAGGATCAGCTGCAGGCTGATTTCCGGATAGAGCTCGATGAATTCCTGCACCCGCTCGGTCAGCCAGCCGGCGCCGAGCCCGACTGTCGTCGTCACCCTGAGCACGCCGGACGGCCGGTCCTTGGCCTCGGTCAGCCGCGACTTGATGGTCTCAAGCTTCATCAGCACGTCATGCGCCGTGCGGAACAGCATCTCGCCCTGCTCGGTCAGCACCAGGCCGCGCGCATGGCGATTGAACAGCGGCACGCCGACATCATGTTCGAGCGCGCTGACCTGGCGCGAAATCGCCGATTGCGACAGATGCAATGTCTCGGCGGCATGGGTGAACGACCCAGCCTCCGCCGCAGCGTGAAACACGCGAAGCTTGTCCCAGTCCAACGCCATTGAGTTCCCCTCGTTCTGTTTTTGGCGTCTGAATGAAAAATCAGGCTTTTGAACGGCTTGCTCTGCCGTCTTGATAGATTTATTCCGCCGCTTCGCGGTGCACCTCGATGCCGGCCAGGTACTTTTCCGCCTCGAGCGCGGCCATGCAGCCAAGCCCCGCGGCAGTCACCGCCTGACGGTAGATGTCGTCGGTGACGTCGCCGGCGGCGAACACGCCGGGCACGTCGGTGCGGGTCGAATTCGGCGCCGTCCACAGATAGCCGTTCGGCTTCTGCTTCAGCTTGCCGACAAACAGCTCCACCGCAGGCGCGTGGCCGATCGCCACGAACACGCCGTCGACCTTGAGATGGCTGATCTCGCCGTTCACCGCGTTCCTCAGCTTCAGCCCTTCGACCGAAGGCGGCAGCGGCGTCTTGCCGGGCCGGCCGGTAATCTCGTCGACGATCGTGTCCCAGATGACGCGGACATTATCCTTCTTCAGCAGCCGCTCACGCAGGATGCGCTCGGCGCGGAAATCGTTGCGCCGGTGGATGACGGTGACGCTCTTCGCCAGATTGGAGAGGTAGAGTGCCTCCTCCACGGCCGAATTGCCGCCGCCGATCACCGCGACATCCTTGCCGCGGTAGAAGAAGCCGTCGCAGGTGGCACAGGCCGACACGCCGAACCCCATGAAGGTCTGTTCGGTCGGGATGCCCAACCATTTCGCCTGCGCGCCCGTGGCGATGATCAGCGCGTCGGCGGAATAGGTGGTGCCGGAATCGCCCTTGGCGCGGAACGGCCGCACGTTGAGATCGACCTCGGTGATGATGTCGTTGATGATGTCGGTGCCGACATGCTCGGCCTGCTTCAGCATCTGCTCCATCAGCCACGGCCCCTGGATCGGATCGGCAAAGCCCGGATAGTTTTCGACATCGGTAGTGATCATCAACTGGCCGCCCTGCTGCAGGCCGGCGACGAGCATCGGCTTCAGCATGGCGCGCGCGGCATAGACCGCCGCCGTATAGCCGGCGGGGCCGGAACCGATGATGAGAACAGGCGCGTGCTTGGTGGTCATCTAAAGCCTCTGTGGGGCAGACAATCGAGTGTGCCTTGGAAAAAGACGTGAAATGTCGCCGGTAATGTAAGGGTTGCCAACCACGCCAGCAAGACGAACAGGCCGTCGTCCCCGGAAAGCTTCGACCCACAGGCTTATTCGCGCAATCGCCGCTTTCGTTACCGCCCTAAAATCGCCTGACCAAGGGCTGGCATCGCCACAAAAGTCGTTTAATGACGAGATCGCGAAAGATTCTTGCGCTTAAGCTGAGACAGCCATGCCCCTGAAAGCCGACCTCGACGCCATCGACTGGAAGATTCTGCGCGAGCTTCAGGCCGACGGGCGCATGACCAATGTCGAACTGTCGAGCCGTGTCGGCATTTCCGCGCCGCCCTGCCTGCGCCGTGTCCGGCGGCTGGAGGAAACCGGCATTATCCGTGGCTATCGCGCCTTGCTCAATGCGCCGGCGCTCGGCATGGATGTCGTCGCCTTCTGCCTGATCGGCCTGCACCACCAGGCCGATGCCGAGCTCAAAACCTTCGCCGAGCGCACGCGCGGCTGGCCGATCGTGCGCGACGCCTGGATGGTGTCGGGCGAATCCGACTTTCTGCTGCATTGCGTGGCGAGCGATCTCGGCACCTTCCAGACCTTCGTCATCGAGCAACTGGCCTCGGCGCCCAATGTCGACACCGTGCGCACCGCGCTCACCATCCGGCGCGTCAAGGATGAAGGGCTGGTGGCGTTCTAAGCCACGCCCAACCCTGCGATTACGTCGCACAGTCTGCGGTGATCATTGCCCGTCATCAGCTTACGCGTCGTGAAACTGCCGTCCGGGGCCTCTTTGTTGAACCTGCCGCCGACCAGCCAGCCTTCTAACAGCCCACCTCTTCGACCGGCTTCCATGTCGTCAGCCTTGTCGCCAACGATGATCGATCGACCGACGTCCACGCCCAGCAGATCACGAGCACGCAAAAGCATGCCTGGATTGGGCTTGCGCATCGGATGATCGCCTATCGCCAGTTCACCCGTGCCGCTCGAATGGTAGGCACAGGCAAGCACCATATCGATACGGCATTGCTCGGCTTCCAGAAGTGCCAGCAGCCGGGTATTCACGGCGGCGAATTCAGGCCAACCGAAGTAGCCGCGCGCAATGCCCGACTGGTTGGACACTATGATCGCAGGAAGGCCGACGATATTGGCGGTTCGGATTACTGGCAGCATTTCCGGCCGCAGGACGATGTCAGCGGGATCGTCGGGATAGCCGGTATCGACATTGATGGTGCCATCACGGTCGAGGAACAGCGCCGGTGTCCCGGCTGGAAACACGCGCGAACCGACCCGCTCGACCCACAGGCCGGGCTCAGCCAGCGGGTATGGACCGGAGGCGCCGGTGTCAGCCATCGCTGAGACGCGCTTCGACCACTTCGCAGAGATAATGGTAGAGGCAAAGATGACCCTGCTGGATGATCGGCGTCGAGGTCGAGGGTACGTTGAGCAGGATGTCGGTGAGCGGCTTGAGCTTGCCGCCGGTGTCGCCGGTCAGGCTGACCACCGTCATGCCCATCATCCGCGCCTGCTCGGCGGCGGCAAGGATGCTCGGCGAATTGCCGCTGGTCGAAATGGCGAGCAGCACGCCGCCGGCCGCGCCATGCGCCTCGACCTGGCGTGAAAACACCGTGTCGAAGCCGTAATCATTGCCCCAGGCGGTCAGCACCGCTGCATTGGCCGGCAGCGCGATGACATTGTAGGCCTTGCGCTCTTTGAGGAAGCGGCCGACCAGTTCGCCAGCGATGTGAATGGCGTCGCTGGCCGAACCGCCATTGCCGCAGACCAGCAGCGCCTTGCCCGACGAAAGCGCGGCGACGACGGCAGATACCGCGCGTTCCATCTCGCCGGTCAGGTCACGCTCGACCATGGCGTTGACGGCAGCCGCCGAGCGGACCAGGTAATCGTTCAGTCCGGACATGAAATCCCTCAGTTGGTGGCGCCACCGGCGCGCAATTTGCCGATCGTGCCGGTGGTGCTCTTGCCGGCGACGAGATCGACCAGCACGACACGTCCGCCGGCCTTTTGCACCACATCGGCGCCGACCACGGTCTCGACGGTGTAGTCGGCGCCCTTGACCAATATGTCGGGCAGCAACGCCTCGATCAGCGCCAGCGGCGTGTCTTCTTCGAACACCACTACGGCGTCGACGGAAGCCAGGGCCGCGAGCACGCAGGCGCGGTCATGCTGATCGTTGACCGGGCGGCCCGGTCCCTTCAGCCTGCGCACCGAGGCATCGCTGTTGAGGCCAAGCACCAGCCGGTCGCACTGGCTGCGCGCCGCGTGCAGCAGGCTGACATGGCCGGCATGCAATATGTCGAAGCAGCCATTGGTGAAGCCGACGCTGAGGCCCTCGTCCTTCCACGCCGCCACCATGCGCGCGGCCGATGCGGCATCGAGGATGGCGTCCTTGTGCGCGGTCGGGCCATGCGAGCGGAACAGGGCGCCGGTGAGTTCCTCGACCGTCAGCCGTGCCGTGCCGCGTTTGCCCACCACCACGCCGCCCGCGGCATTGGCGATGGAGGCGGCCATGACGCGATCGGCGCCCGCGGCCAGAGCCAGCGCGAAGCTCGCGATCACCGTGTCGCCGGCACCCGACACGTCGAACACTTCGCGCGCCTGGGTGGCGATGTGGCGCGCCTCATCCGCGCCGACGACGCTCATCCCTTTTTCGCTGCGCGTGGCGACGACAAAGTCGAAGCCATGGGCCGAGATCAGCTGGCGTGCGGCCACCACAATCTCATCATCGGCAAAAACCGGATGACCGACCGCTTCGCCAAGTTCCTTGCGGTTGGGTGTGATGGCGGTCGCGCCGGCATAGCGGGCATAGTCGCGCCCTTTGGGGTCGACCAGCACCGGCTTTCCCGCCTCGCGGCAGATGGCGATCAGTTCGGCGGCGACGCCGTCGAGCAAAATGCCTTTGCCATAGTCGGACAGGATGACGATGTCGGCGCGAGAGAGTGCGTCGCGGAAATGCCGGACCAGGCCGGCCCGCTCTGCTTCGTCGAGCGGCTTGATCTCTTCCTCGTCGAAGCGCAGCACCTGCTGGTTGAGCGCGCTGAAGCGGCTCTTCGACGACGTCACGCGGTCCCGCGCCTGCGGCAGGCCAGCTGTATCGGCACCAAGCTCACCAAGCATGCGCACCAGACTGTCGCCGGCCACATCGGTGCCGATCACCGAGACCGGAATGGCCTTGGCGCCAAGCGAAACGATGTTGGCGACGACATTGCCGGCGCCGCCCATCGTCGAAGTCTCGCCACGACCGTGCAGCACCGGGATCGGCGCTTCCGGCGAGATGCGTTCGATGACGCCGTTGACGAAACGGTCGAGGATGAAGTCACCGACCACCAGCACGGCAACGTCGCCAAAGCGGGCAATGGCGCGGTGCAGCGGTTCGGGAGAAGGCGGATTGTGCTTGATCATGTCACTGGCAATGCGAGGGAAAGGCCGATCTCAATCACGCTGAAAATTGTCAATTTACGGGCCGGATCATTCATGGCGAAGCCGATATACCGCAAATCCACGCAGCGCAACGTCAGGACGGCCGTCAGCTCTTCTGCAGCGCAACGTGGACGCCCAGTCCGACCAGCACCGCGCCGCCGGCCCGCTGCATCAGGCGCTGCGCGCGGCTGGAACGCTTGAGCCGACCGATGACCGCACCGGCCAGGAACACGCAGACGATATCGGCGGAAGAAAACATCAGATTGACGATCGTGCCCAGCACAACGAACTGCAGCCAGACCGGCAACCCCGCCGAGGCATCGATGAACTGCGGCAGGAACGCCATGAAGAAGATCGCCGTCTTCGGATTGAGCACTTCGACCGTGATGCTCTCGAAAAAGGCGCGGCGGGCCGACTTGCGCTCGATGACGGGCAGCGCCGCGTCGCCCTCTCCGCGCTTGCGAAACAGGGAAACGCCAAGCCAGATCAGATAGAGCGCGCCGATGAGTTTGACCGCCATATAGAGCGGCGGCACGGCGTGGAACAGCACCGACAGGCCGGCGGCAGCGGCGAAGACATGGAAATAGCCGCCAAGATGGATGCCAAGCGCCGCCGTCAGCCCCGACCAGCGCCCGCGCGCCATGGTCTGCGCGGCGGCATAGAGCATCGCCGGACCCGGAATGTAGGCAAAGATCGCCGTGGTGGCGAAAAACGCGATGAGCAGTTCGGTCGACGGCATTTTTGTCCCTCATTATGCGGGCTTCGACTGAGGCGGGAGCCTTGCAGCCCCACAGTGGCGTATGCGCCTGCTTTGTCGACAGTCCGGTTGGCCTCCCTTATAAGGTCCGGAATCGCTAGCAACCAGAGGCCTTCATGATCATCGTCACGGGCGGCGCCGGCATGATCGGCTCCAACATCGTCGCCGCACTCAATGCCGAAGGTCATGACGACATCCTCGTCGTCGACGACCTGACCGATGGCCACAAGATCGCCAACCTGGCCGATTTGCAGATAGCAGACTATCTCGACAAGGACGAGTTCCTGCCGCGCATGGAAGCCGGCGACCTCGGCCGCGTCGAGGCCGTCTTCCACCAGGGCGCCTGCTCGACCACCACCGAGTGGAACGGCAAGTTCATGATGGACGTGAACTACGCCTATTCGAAACGGCTGCTACATGCTTGCCTGTCGCTGCGCATACCGTTCCTCTATGCCTCTTCGGCGTCCGTCTATGGCGGCGGCTCGGAGTTTCGCGAGGATCCCGCGCTCGAGCGGCCGCTCAACGTCTATGCCTATTCGAAGAAACTGTTCGACGACTATGTCAGGCGGACCGTCTTCGACCCAAATCATTCGCTAAAAAATGGCCATTCGCAGGTTGCGGGCCTGCGCTATTTCAACGTCTATGGGCCGCGCGAGGCGCATAAGGGCGCCATGGCCTCGGTCGCCTTCCACCTGTTCAACCAGGTCGGGCGCGGCGAGAACCCGAAACTGTTCGGCGCCTATGACGGTTTTGGCCCCGGCGAACAAAGCCGCGACTTCATTCATGTCGGCGACGTCGCCGACGTCAATCTGTGGCTGTGGAAGCGAGGCGCAAGCGGCATCTTCAACTGCGGCACCGGCCGCGCCCAACCGTTTCGCGCCATCGCCGAAACCGTCATCGACACGCTAGGCCAAGGCGAGATCGAGTTCATTGAATTCCCCGACCATCTCAAGGGCAGCTACCAGAGTTTTACCCAGGCTGATATGTCCCGCTTGCGCGCAGCCGGCTATAATGGGCAATTCCGCAGCGTGGAAACCGGCGTCAGAGACTATGTCGAATGGCTGAAAGCCCAACGATCCTCGTGATCGGCCCACGCTGGGTGGGCGACATGGTCATGGCGCAGTGCCTGTTCTCGGCGCTGAAGGAACGCCATCCCAATGCCGCCATCGACGTGCTGGCCCCGGCCTGGGCCGCACCCTTGGTCAAGCGTATGCCTGAACTGCGCCAGCAGATCGATTTCCCGCTGAAACCCGGCGCGCTCGAATTCACCATTCGCCGCCGCTTCGGCCGCCTGCTGCGCGGCCGCTACGACATGGCGTATGTCCTGCCGGGAAGCTGGAAATCGGCGCTGATCCCGTTCTTTGCCCGCATTCCGCGCCGCTTCGGCAACCTCCGCGAAATGCGCTATGGGCTGCTGACCGACATCGTGCCGTTGCCCGAAAGCGTCAAGCGGCGCACCGCGCAGGCCTATTTCGGCCTTGCCCAGGGCGGACATTTCCGGCCGCCGCGGCTGACCGTCGATGCGAGCAATCAGGGCGAGCTTCTTGCGCGCTTCGGGCTGCAGCCGGGAAAATTCGTCGCCATGATGCCCGGCGCCGAATTCGGCCCAGCCAAGCGCTGGCCGGGCGAAAGCTATGCCGGCCTCGCCCGCGAGATGATGGCGAAAGGCTTTCGGGTCGCGCTGTTCGGCTCGAAGAACGACCGCGACGTCACCGCCGAGATCGCAGCCCTCGCACCCGGCGTCTTCGATCTCGCAGGGAAAACGCGGCTGGAGGACGCCATCGACCTGATCGCCGCAGCGCGGCTGGCGGTGTCCAACGACAGCGGGCTGATGCATGTCGCGGCCGCCGTCGGCACGCCGATCGTTGCCGTCTACGGCTCGACCTCGCCGGAAAACACGCCGCCGCTCGCCGAGCAGCGCGAGCTGATCTGGTTGCATCTGTCCTGCTCGCCCTGCCATCAGAAGGTCTGCCCACTCGGTCATCTCAACTGCCTGAAGACGCTGGATGTCGCGAAGGTTGCGGCGGCGGCGGACCGTTTGCTGGAACTCCCGGCCGTCGCATGAAGGTGCTGATCGTCAAGACATCGTCGATGGGCGACGTTATTCACACCTTCCCCGCTGTCGAGGATGCGCGCCGCAAGCGCCCTGATATCTCCTTCGACTGGTGCGTTGAAGAGGCCTTTGCCGGCATCGTCGCGCTGCATCCGACGATCCGAACCATCCACAAGGTGGCGATCCGGCGCTGGCGCAAGCAACTTTTCGACAGCGCTACATGGCGCGAGATGGCCGGCCTGCGCCGGAAACTGCACGCTGGCCAGTACGATCTGGTCATCGATGCGCAAGGGTTGTTGAAGTCGGCCTTTGTCGCCATCCAGGCTGGCGCGCCGGTTGCCGGTTTCGACCGCGCCAGCGCGCGGGAGGCCTCAGCAACGTTGTTTTACCAGCGCAAATACGCCGTGTCGCGCGACCTGCACGCCATTGAGCGCACACGGAGGCTGTTCGGGCTGGCGCTCGGCTACGAGCCCGATCTATCGACGCTGGTATCGGGGATTGTGCCGCCTCCGGGTGGCCTGGCCGGCATCGACGGCAAAATGGCCGTCCTGCTGCACGGCACCAGCCGCGAGGATAAGAAATGGCCGGCCGAAGACTGGATCGAAACCGCCCGCCTGCTGGTTGATAGCGGATTGACGCCGATCACCACCTGGTCGAACGAGCGCGAGAAGGCCGTGGCCGAGGCGATCGCAAAAGCCGTGCCGTCTGGAATCGTAGTGCCGAAATCACCACTGGCTGAAATCGCCACCATCCTCGGCCGCTCGACGCTGGTCATCGGCGCCGACACCGGCCTGACCCACCTCGCCGCCGCCTTCGGCCTGCCGACGGTCGCAGTGTTCCTGGCGACGGAGCCGGGTTTGACCGGCCCACGCGGAGCGTATGCGTCAACGTTGATGGCGGCGGCTGGTGGGCGAGTGGCACCTGCTGAGGTCGTAGCCGAGGCGGAAAGGCTGCTGAAGCTCTGTCAGGTCAATGCCGACAAGGCCTGATTTAGTTATTTCGATCAGTCAGCGCTGCCCCTCATTGCCCTGCCGGGCATTTCTCCCCGTGAACGGGGAGAAAGAGGCTGGCCGCAACGCTGGCGCCGTCCTTGCAACGTCGAAAACGGGCGAAACCATCGATGATTGCGTCCTTCTCCCCGTTCACGGGGAGAAGATGGCGGCAGCCAGATGAGGGGCGGCGCCAACCTCAGCTCAAAAAGCGCAGGTCAGGCGTGAACTTCCCCTAAATAAATTGCACCTGGACGATCTCGTAGCCCCTGGCGCCGCCGGGCGCGTTGACCTCGATGGCGTCACCGACTTCCTTGCCGATGAGCGCGCGCGCGATCGGCGACGAGATCGAGATACGGCCCGATTTCACGTCCGCTTCTTGGTCGCCGACGATCTGGTAGGTCTTCTTTTCCTCGGTGTCCTCGTCGACCAGCACGACGGTGGCGCCGAACTTGACCTTGTCGCCGCTGAGCTTGGTGACATCGATCACCTCGGCGCGCGCGATATAGTCTTCGAGCTCGTTGACGCGGCCCTCATTGAGGCTCTGCGACTCCTTGGCGGCATGATATTCGGCATTTTCGGACAGGTCGCCATGCGAGCGCGCTTCGGAGATCGCCTCGATGATGCGCGGCCGCTCTTCCTGCTGGCGCCAACGCAGTTCTTCCTTCAATGACGCGAACCCCTCGCCTGTCATCGGGACCTTGTTCATGATGCCTGACCTTTCCTGCCGCCACCCCCGCGTTTCGGGGAAAGCCTTGTCGATGGGTACAAAAAGAAAACGGGTCCGGCAGCCTCGGGCTAACGGAACCGTTTCACCGCAATTTCCCCCAATATAGCGATCTTCGCGCGCTTTTCACGCTGAAAAAGCGGGCTTTTGAAAAATCATGAGCTGATTGTGCAGTTGCCGTTACGGCACGCGCGCTGTGTTGCGGCTGCGACAACGAAAAACCGGCTGCGATTGCTCGCAGCCGGCCCAAGAAGCCGTTGGGGTGGGGTCAGCTTCTCATGAAATGGTAGATCTGTTCGGCCAGCATGCCATATTCGCGCGAGCCTTTGCCGGTGCGCTTCTCGATTTCGGCAAGCTGCTCCTGGGCGCCGGCCAGGTCGCCGATCTGCAGATGCGCCTCACCGAGATATTCGCGCACCAGCGTGTAATCGGGATTGATGCGCAGCGCTTCCTCGTAATAGCCGAGGCCGACGGTGACGCGGCCGGAATGGCGGTGCGAATAGCCGAGATAGTTGAGGATGCGCGGATCCTGCTTGTTCTCGGCCAGGCTGAGCACGGCGATCGCCTCGTCATAGCGCCCGTCCATCGCCAGATCGTGGCCGGCCTCGTAGATGTTGTTGTCGTCGAGCATGCCGTATTTCGGCGTGACGCACTTCTTAAGCTTCTTGTCCCAGACCTCGCCCTTCTTGCATTGCGTGGTCTGGCCACCACCGCCGCCGCCGCCTTCACCCGCGGTGAATGCAGGCGCAGCAAACAGCGGCAGGGCGGCAACAGCTAGAACTTGAATCAGCAAACGTCTGCGCATCGAAGCCTCCTTGAGGGATAATGATGAAATGCTAACGCCGGGCGGACACCATTTCATCCCGGAAAAGCCGCCGCCGTCAAAACTATTTCCCAAAACCCTCTTCAAAAGTCAGGCGTGCGAGTCAAAATTCCGCCGGCGATGAGGCCAGCCGGCCGAAGGTGACGTGACGCGCGCTGCAAATCCGCTATCATCCGCGAAATGACCAGCGGAGTGCGCGAGAGTGCAACAGCGCCGTGAACGGGAATGGGAGCTATCGATCGGCCCGGACACCGTGCGCCTGTTCATTCTCAAGGCAAAGGGTCTGAGCGCTGCCGTCAACGAAGACTATGCCGACGGCGCCGAGCATGAGGTCGAGTTCGACGGCGACACGCACGACAACCACCACCATGACGGCCTTGCCGAGGAAAGTTCGGAAAACCTCAGCGAGGAAGAGCTGCGCGAACTGATCAACGACCTCAATGTCGACGAGGCGGCCGAGCTCATCGCGCTGGCCTGGGTCGGCCGCGGCGACTATGACGCGGCGGAATGGTCCGATGCGGTTGCCGCCGCGCGCGAGCGCGCCAACAAACGCACGGCAAAATATCTGCTCGGCATGCCGCTTCTGGCCGATTGGCTGGAGGAAGGGCTGGAGGCGATTGGCGCGTAACGCCGGGGTAACCGATCGTGATCGGGCGCATGCGCTTTTCCCGGCAACCTCCACAAGCCCGCGCCGTTTAGGGCCAATGGCGGCGCTTGTCTTTTCCAGAATGTGCAGGTTGGCGCTGGCCATGGTGGTGGCCGGATCGCTCGCGACTCCGGCCGACGCCAAGCATCGCCGGCATCATGCTCCGCTGGCCCCACGGGCGGAGCAGCCGCTTACACAGCGGGCCGACCAGCCGCTGAAGCCGCGCAGCAAGCACCGCCTGAAATCGCGCGGCAAGCGGCATAGCGCGCCGAACCAGGCAGAGCCGAAGATGCCGGATCCGCAGCCCTCAGCTGGCGATGTTCCGGTGCCCGAGGCGCGCCCCGCGAAGGCGCAGAAGACCGACGTTCCGATTGAAGAGCAAAAGACCGAAGGTCCCAAGACCAGCGGTGCGCCCAACCGGTCCAATGACAATCGGTTCAACGAAGAAAAGTCCCGCCAGAAAAAGCAGGCGCGGCCCGAACCGTCAGCCCCGGAGCCGTCAACCAATACGGAAAGTGAGCCTGAGCCGCCGGCAGTGGTGCCAGTTCCGACACAAAGGCCCGACGTCGCAAAGCCGGAGGTCGAGCCGCCGGTCGTCGCCCCGCAGCCGCCTGAAAAACCCGCGGATGCCGACGACAAGAAGATGCTGCCAGACCCCCGCTCGGCCGATTTGCCCGACGCAAAAATGCCGGCGGAGGAAGTTGCCTGTCGTGAGCGGCTGACAGCGCTTGGCGTCGAATTCGAGGAGCACAAGGCGGAAAGCAATCCCGACATCGGCTGCTCGATCCCTTATCCCCTGATGCTGAAGTCGCTTGGAAAATCCATCGCCATCGGCCCCGCGACCGAGCTCAACTGTCCGATGGCCGAAGCCGCCGCCCGCTTTGCCGCCAATGTCATCCAGCCGGCTGCGAAAGCCGAATTCGGCGCCGACCTGAAATCGATCAACCAGGCATCGGCCTTTGTCTGCCGGCCGCGCAATGGCACGCGCAAACTGTCGGAGCACGCGTTCGGCAACGCCCTCGACATCGCCAGTTTCACCCTGTCTGACGGCAGGAAGATCGAAGTCGGTCCAACGCCGCCTGAGAAGGACGCGAAATTCCTTAACGCCGTGCGCAAGGCCGCCTGCGGACCGTTCAAGACCGTGCTTGGACCTGGCGCCGACCCTGACCACGCCCTGCATTTCCACCTCGATCTCGAACCGCGTCGGCACGGCGGCACCTTCTGCCAGTAGGCTGGCAGGCTGACCCACGTGCCGCATTTCGGCCGCAGGCATGAACGCGAGCGCTGAGTTTTCCTTTACCCTTGATCGTTAAAATCCCACCGATCAGGGACAGGAATTCCGCCCATGGCCGGAATATTTCGCGCCGCCGCGATGGTCGCGCGCCAATCAAAACGCGCAGCGATGCTGGCCGCCGGTCTTGCGCTGGCCGCCGTTTCAGCCTGCAACACCGGCAGCGTGCTGTCGCTGCAGCCGGCCGTCGACGTCGGCTCGCAGACCGCGGCCGTGCCGCAGTATGAAGGCATGCAGAAGCTCGTCCCGTCCAACCCCTACATGACCGCAGCCTATCCGCGCATGGACGAGCCGATGTCCGAGCCCGAACAGATGCCAGCCAGCGAAACCGACTGCCGTGGCGAGTTGAGGCGACTCGGTGTCGTCTACTCCGACGTCCAGCCGATCCATGAGGGACAATGCGGCATCGACTGGCCGGTCAAGGTCTCGGCCATCGGCGGCATCCAGATGAAGCCGGCGGCGACATTGACCTGCGACATGGCCGCCAGCTTCGCCGCCTGGACGAAGAACGAGCTCGTTCCCTCTGCCCGCTGGCGCTATTTCTCGGGCGTCAAGACCATCCACCAGGGCTCGAGCTATTCCTGCCGCAACATCGCCGGCGAAGGTGTTTTGTCCGAGCACGGCAAGGGCAACGCGCTCGACGTCATGAGCATCGAGCTTAACAATGGCGACGACATCGACGTGCGCAAGCCCGGCCTGTTTGCCTTCCGCACCCGTGGCTTCCTCAACAATGTGCGCGCCGACGGCTGCCAGTATTTCACCACCGTGCTCGGCCCGGGCTACAATTACGATCACCGCAATCATTTCCATTTCGACATCAAGAACCGGAAGAGCGGCTACCGCGCCTGCCGCTAGGAAAGATCAGGCGCGCTGGGCGTCACCTGTGGAAGCGATGATGTGTCGTGCCACCAGATCCTGGATGCGCCAGAGATTCCGGTCGCGAATCCCGCTCTCCTCCAGTTTGCTGACGGTTCGGAATAGGTACTGCGCCGAGAAGCCCCAATGACCGGCAGCCTGCGCCAGTGTGTTGGCAACCTGCTCCAATGGCAACCGGCCGGCATAGGCCCTGCCGTCTGGCGCGGCGACGAAGGCCAAGGCACGCAGCGGCCCGTCCTTGGTCTTGACCTTGATCCAGCATGGCACATTGGTTGGCGGGTTGGCATCGATCTCGCGGCGCATCAACTGGCCAAGTTGCCCGAAATGGTCTTCCGCGGGCAGCCGATAGACGATGCCGTTGCAGCTTCCGCCTCGATCGAGGGCCAGCATCAAGGCCGGCAAATCGCGGGTTCCGCGCCAGCGGGTCAGCTTCAGGCAGAACGAGCGGTGCCATCCCGGCGCCGTGGCCGGGCTGCTCGACATGGGCGAATTCGGGGTTCCAGATCAACGACCCATAGGCAAAAACCCACAGCGCTTCAGGCCGATGTTCCGACAGGAGTTGCTCGACAAGACTATCGAACTCCGCGTCTGTATGCTCGGTTGTTCCGGGCTCGGGACCCGGATCCGGTTCGATACGCTCGACCCTTGCGACAAGGTCGGCGGTCAATGCCATCGGGCTGCGACCCACCAGCTTCCGCTCCATTCCTGCTCACCCCACGCAAAAACGATGGCCGACGATAGAACGGCTGCGCGCTGCTGACCATTGATTTCCAGGGTCCGTCAGGCAACAGATACCGCACGGATCGAGCCGCATTCATGAGCCAACGAAGCCTGCGACGACGCGCATTGACCTGGCTGGCGGCGCTCTGCGCGGCCTGGCTGGGGCTTGCCTATGTCGCCGCGCCGGAATTCTGGACGTTTCGCGACCGCGGCTTTCGCAAGCAGACCTTCGAGATGGTGACGCACACGCCGCAAGGTATTCCCGGCGATCCGATCAACGTCGGCCTTGTCGGCAGCGAAAAGGAGCTTGTGCATGCCTTCGCCGTGGCCGGCTGGGACACCGCCGATGGCGTGACGCTGAAGACCGCGATCGAAATCGGTGAAAGTGTGCTGTTCGATCATCCCTATCCCGACGCCCCGGTCAGCCGGTTGCTGTTCGAAGGCCGCGCCCAGGACCTCGCCTTTGAAAAACCGGTCGGCGGCAGCGCCGACCGGCGTCATCATGTCCGTTTCTGGCGCATCGACGCGACCGGCGACGATGGCCGCCCGCTATGGCTCGGCTCGGCCAGCTTCGACCGTGGCGTTGGGTTGAGCCACGAAACCGGGGCCATCACCCACCATATCGGACCCGACATCGACGCCGAGCGCGATCTCGTGATCCACGACCTGACTGCGGCCGGCATGGTGATCTCGGTGAGCGATATCCCCGGCATCGGCGCCACCAGGAGCGGACGCAATGGCGGCGGCGACCCCTATTTCACTGACGGCAAGGCCGTTGTCGGTGTGCTGCGGCAACTGCCGTAAGGCCGAAAAAACATCGAAAATGGCGGCAAGCTGTCCGATGCTTTCGTGCCGCCTTGTTACGGGCTGCCACTGTCATTTTTCAAAAATCAACGCGGACCATTTTCCAGCGGCCTGCGGCAATGCTATTGACCCCTGATGCTATACGTCGAAATCGCTACCGTGGTCGTCCTCATCTGTGTGAACGGCCTTCTGTCGATGTCCGAACTCGCCATCGTTTCGTCGCGCCCGGCACGGCTCAAGGCGATGATCGACCGTGGCGTCAATGGCGCCGGGCGCGCGCTGGCACTCGGCTCCAACCCCGGCAAATTCCTGTCGTCGGTGCAGATAGGCATCACTCTGGTCGGCGTGCTGTCCGGCGCCTTTTCCGGCGCCACGCTGGGCGACAGGCTGTCGGTGTACCTGGCCTCGACCGGCATCCGCGAAAACATCGCCGATCCGCTCGGCGTCGGCATCGTCGTTGCCATCATCACCTATTTCTCGCTGATCGTCGGCGAACTGGTGCCCAAGCAGATCGCGCTGCGCGATCCAGAACGCGTCGCCGCCCGCGCCGCCCCGGCGATGACCATCCTCGCCACCGTCTCGGCGCCGCTGGTCTTCCTGCTCGACATTTCCGGCCGCGCCATATTGTGGCTGCTCGGTCAGCACGGCGAGAGCGAGGAGAGGGTCACCGACGAGGAGATCAAGATGCTGGTCGCAGAGGCAGAGCATCACGGCACCATCGAATCCGACGAGCGGCGCATGATCGCCGGCGTCATGCGGCTCGGCGACCGCGCCGTGCGCGCGGTGATGACGCCGCGCACCGAGGTCGACTGGATCAATCTGCAGGCGGATGAGAGTGCCATCCGCAAGCTGTTGATGGACACCCAGCATTCGCGCCTGCCGGCGGGCGATGGCGGTGTCGACGTCATGGTCGGCGTCGTCCAGACCCGCGATGTGCTGGCGGCGATCCTTGCCGGCCGCGCGCTCGACCCGCGCAAGCATGTGCGCACGGCCCCCATCGTCTATGACCAGGCCGACGCGCTAGATGTGCTGCAGAAGCTGAAGGATTCCGACGTGCCGATGGCGTTGGTTCATGACGAATACGGCCATTTCGAAGGCATCGTCACCCCCGCAGACATTCTGGAAGCCATCACCGGCGTCTTCCGCGCCGACCTCGACGCCGGTGAAGAGGAAAACGCCGTCAAGCGCGAGGACGGTTCATGGCTGCTCGCCGGCTACATGCAGGCCGACGAGATGGCGGAAGTTCTCGGCATAGACCTGCCGGAAAACCGCGACTACGAAACCGTCGCCGGCTATGTTCTGTCGCACATGCACCATCTGCCGGCGACCGGCGAATGCGTCGACGCGCAGGGCTGGCGCTTCGAGGTCGTTGACCTCGACGGCCGCCGCATCGACAAGCTGATCGCCACCCGCCTGCCGAGCGGCCATCGCGAGGTGGTGCGTTGACAACAGCGCCCGTTTAGACCGCGGCTTCGATCGGTTCGGCAAGCTTCGGACTGGAGCGCGAGGCGATCAGGCAACTGGCGACGATCAGGGCGGCACCCGCCAGCGTGGTCCAGGTCGCCGCCTCGTCGAAGAACAGCCAGCCAAACACGATCGCCCAGATGAAGGCCGAGTATTCGGTCGGGATCAGATATTGCGCTTCGGCCCGCGCATAGGACCAGCTCATCAGGAATTGGCCAGAAAGGGACAACGCCGTCACGCCGGCCAGGGAAAGCCAGAGATTGGCCGGCAGGGCGACGGCCAGCCAGGGCGCGGCGGGGAGAAGGACGGCGGCAACGCACAGGTTCTGGAACAGCATGATTTCGACTGGTTTGGCCACCAGCGCCTGCCGCCGCGAGAGGATCAGATTATAGGCGTAGAACACCGTCGATGCGAGCACCGCCACCGTCCCAAGCAGGGCATCGCTGGTGTAGCTGCCCTGCCCGAACTGTCCGGCCATGATGATGACGACACCGGCAATGCCGGCCAGCGACGCCCAGATCGCCTGACGCTGAATGCGTTCGCCCAAGAGCAGCGCAGCCAGCAGGAGAGCAAATAGCGGCGCGACGAAACTTAACCCAATCCCATCCGCCAGCGGCAATCTGGCAAGCCCCCAGAAGAACGACAGCAGAACGATGCCGACGACCACGGCGCGCAGCGCATGCAGCCTGAGCACGGAAGGCGTGGGAAGCGAGCGCGGCCCCGCCGCCCAGGCCGTGCCCGCAATTACGGTCGCCAGCATGCTGCGCCACAGCACCGTGTTGTAGACGCCGACGGCGATGACCAGGATCTTCATCGCCGCATCCATGGCTGACAAAAGGAAGATCGCGACTGCACAGACCAGCACCGGGATCATGGGGGAAACGATGCCTGTCAGGCTGGGTGACTTCACGGGACATGCTCATGTGATGGATCGCAGCCGGCTATATCAGAGCAAAACGACAGGGCCAGATGGCAGCCCTGTCCATATGGCGGTCCAACGGCGGTCCAACGGCGGTCCAGCTTCAGTGTGCGTCGGGCGGCGGCGCTTTTGGTGTGACGTTGCGCAGGAATGGAACCAGCGCGGTGGCAATGACGAACGCCACCATGATCACCAGGAACGCATCGGCGTAGGCCATCGTCGAGGCCTCGCGATAGGCCAGCTGCCAGAGCTGCTTCAGCGCCGCGGCATGACCATCGGCGACAGCACCCGGCAACTGGCCATAACGCTGCCCGACATTGTCGAGGAGCCGCATCGCCGCTTCGTTTTGCGGCGTCAGATGCGAAGCGATGGTCAGGAAATGGAAGTTGGTGCGGTCGTTGAGGATCGCGCCGCAAATGGCGATGCCGACCGCGCCGCCGAGATTGCGCATCGTGTTGAACAGGCCGCTGGCATATTTCAGCCGCTCCGGCGGCAGGCTGCCGAGGCCGAGATTGACGCTCGGCGCCACCGCGAAGACCTGCGGGAAGCCACGAAAGATCTGCGGCAGAAGCAGCTCGGCCGCGCCCCACTGGCTGGTGATGGCGCTAAAGCTCCACATCGACGCACCGAAGGATGCCAGCCCGAACATCATCAGCCAGCGCGTGTCGAAGCGCTTGGCAAGGAAGATGTAGACGGGCACGCCGACCATCGACGCGACGCCGGTGGAAAACACCGCCACCCCGGTCTGGAAGGCGTCGTAGCCCCTGACATAACCGAGGAACAGCGGCGTCAGATAGATTGTGGCGAAGATGCCGATGCCGGTGACGAAGGACAGGAAGCAGCCAATGGCAAAATTGCGGTTACCGAAGGCGCGAAAATCCACCACTGGCTGCGCATAGGTCAGGCTGCGGATGACGAACAGAACCATGGTAACGCTGGCAACGATGGCGCCGTTGCGGATCGTCGCATCGTCGAACCAGTTCCAGCGCGTGCCCTCCTCCAGCACATATTCGGCCGTGCCGAGGCTGACCGCCATCAGCACCATGCCGATATAGTCGGCGCCTTTCAGCAGCGACGGATCGGCCTTGTCGATCTTGACCAGCAGCGCGACGAGGATGGTGATGATGGTGCCGGGAATGACGTTGACATAGAACAGCCAGTGCCAGTTCAGCGTATCGGTGATCCAGCCGCCGATGACGGGGCCGAGCGTCGGCGCGATCGACGCGATGCTGCCGACCACCGCCGCCGCATAGACCCGCCTCGGCCCCTGGAAATAGTGGAACGACGAGGTGAACACCGTCGGGATCATCGACGCGCCGAGCAGGCCCTGCAGCGCGCGGAACACGATCATGCTTTCGATGCTCCAGGCGAAGCCGCACAGCATGCTGGCCAGCGTGAAGCCGGCTGCCGAGAAGGTGAACAGCCAGCGTGTCGAGAACACACGGGTGAGCCAGCCCGACAGCGGAATGACGATGATCTCCGCCACCAGATAGGAGGTCTGCACCCAGCCGATCTGGTCCTGCGCCGCCGACAGGCCGCCACCAATATCCTGCAGCGAGGACGCCACGATCTGGATGTCGAGCAGCGCGATGAACATCCCGACGCACATCACCATGAACGGCAGGATGCTGACGAAAAAGGACTGGGGGGCAGCGCGCTCTGACATGGCGTCCTCAGTGCGACGCGGTATCGACCGTGACGACGGTGGAGAGGCCTGGCCGCAGCGCAACCTTCTGCGCCTGGTCCTGGTCGATCGTGATCCGGACCGGAACGCGCTGGACGATCTTGGTGAAATTGCCGGTCGCGTTCTGCGGCGGGATCACGCTGAAGATCGCCCCGGTCGCCGGCCCCAGGCTGGTGACATGGCCTTTGAGCGGCGCATCGGGCGCGATGTCGGTATAGACCGTGGCAGCCTGGCCGTCGGCCATGTTGCGCAGCTGGTCTTCCTTGAAATTGGCGTCGACCCAGAGCCCCGATGCCGGAACGATGGTCAGCAGATAGCTGCCCGGGGAGACATAGGTGCCGACCTGCGCCAGCCTGTTGCCGACGACGCCGTCGATGGGTGAGCGTATCTCAGTGAAGCCGAGATCGAGTTCGGCCGTATCGACATCCGCCTTGGCGGCCGCAACCGCGGCGGTGGCTTCCGCGATCTGGGTGTTGAGCACGTCGAGTTGTTGCTTGGCGGCTGCAAGACCGGCGCGCGAGGCGGCAACGGTGGCCTTGGCCTGACCGTCGGCGGCAAGGCTTCTCTGCGCATCCTGCTGCGTTCCGGCCCTGGTGGTGGCCAGCACTTCGTAGCGCTTGGCATCCTGTTCGGTGAAGGTAGCGGCAGCGCTCTTGGCCTCAAGATCGGCCACGGCCTGCTCGATCACCGAATTCTGCAGCGAGATTTGGGCGCGCAGATTGTCGAGCGCCGATTGCTGCTGCTGAGCGGAAGCCTGCGCATGCTCCAGCGCTGCCTTGAACGGCCGGTCATCGATCCGGATGATCAGCTGTCCCGCGGCGACATGCTGATTGTCCTCGACGAGGATCTGATCGATATGGCCGGCAACCCGCGGCGCCAGCGGCGTGACGTTGCCGCCGACATAGGCATCGTCGGTGGAGACAAGGAAGCGCCCAGCCTGCCACCACTGGACGCCGTACCATCCGGCGGCGGCGATGGCGATCACCGCTGCCAGCGTCAGCCACGGCTTGCGGCGCTTTTTGGCGGGCGCGGCGATCTGCACGACCGGTGGCTGCGCCGGCTGCAGTTCGGCAGCGGAAAGAACCTTGTTCATTGGCGGCGCGCCTCATCGGACCTGTGCTCGATCACTGTGTTCTCCACCAGCGGAAGGCCTGAGCCCGCGCTGCTGAAGCGATACCGCTGCCGCATGCGATCGGTCGCTGTCGGCCCCGTCGCCAGGGCGAAGCCCTCGCTGTCGAGTTCGCTGCCGGTTTGGCGATCAACCAGAACCGGCTCGGCCCAGCGGCCGTCTGCCTTGTCCACCACCACCAGGCTCGGGCCCTCGGGCGCCAGATGCTTGTTGCCCCAGGCGAGCAGGGAAAGCAGAACCGGGCGGAAATCGCGCGCCTTGGCGGTCAGCACATATTCATGGCGAAGCGGCCGTTCGCAGTAGACACGCTTCTCGAACAGGCCGCGCTCGACCAGGCTGTTCAGCCGCCGCGTCAGGATGTTGGGCGCAATGTCCAGGCTCTTCTGAAACTGGTCGAAGCGCGTCAGACCCTGGAACGCGTCCCTGAGCAAAAGAATACTCCACCACTCCCCGACAGCGTCGAGGCTGCGCGCGATGGGGCACGGGCGGGTTTCGAAGCTTGTTTTTGCAACCATGGCAGAGGTCTCTTTCAAAATGAAAGTGACTTATAGCCAAGTTAGTTGCATTATGCAAGTCACTCGGGCGTGATCGGCGATAGCTACGCTGTCGGCGGCTCGGTGGGCTTCGAGGTGAAATGGTAGTCTGACGCCACGTCACGATCGGCGTCCGGACCAGCGACGTGCTGGCGGCGAAATTCCGGTTGCATGTAGAGAGCTTCGATTTCCGCGAAATAGTGTGAATGTGTTGCCGTCCGGATAACTGACCGTGGTCTATCCACCTTTGGCAAGCGTTCCATGACGAACCTGACGGCTTCCTTGAGACTCGTGTCGCGGAGATGGGTTGTCACATTCTTGCTTCTGGAAAGCGTGAGTACGGTTGCCGGGATTTTGGGATCGATCTGGAGCATCTTCGGATCTCGGGCAATTCGAGAGATTGGCCTTGGAGGGCGAGATCATGCGCACGCTGCGCAAGGTCGATCGCCCTGAATCCGTTTTGGATTTCAGTTTCCTGATAGCACCGGCGAAGAAAGGGACGCCCGCGAGCGGAACCCACGGGCGTCAGACAGTCCGTTCGGTGGATGATTTCAGTCGTTCGGGCCGTAGCCGTTTGGATAATATCCGCCATCGCCGCCGTTGCCCATCAAGAAGGCGCTGCCGGTGTCAACCCGGAGCTGCTGGCTCAAACCATCGAGTTGGTGCAATAACTGCTGATACTCGCCAACCGATATCGCGCCATGTCCCGCGGCTCTTTGGGCAGCCTGGCTGATGTGAGCGGCCCGCATATGCAGTTTATGCGCCTCGGCCGGCTCGATCTTTTTCACTTGCATCGCGTCCTCGATGCCTTTGTCCACGCCCTGCACCTGATTGATCAAGGCTGTCACGCGGCGGCCGGTGATACCGTAGTCCACGCCCTGTGCTTGACCGATCGAGCCTGTCACGAGTGGATCAGTATGGAACGCCTGGTTGTTGACAGTGTCGGCGGCATCGAGCGCACCGGCATAGGCAACGCCGCCGGCGCAAAGAGCAAGCGCTGTGCCGATATAGATAGCTTTGATGTTCATGATATGGTCTCCTTCCTGATTGAGCGACCGTCCCATCGACGACCGCGGTGTAATCTGTTGGTGGCGGAGGTTGGCTAGATCGACGTTGGCACTAAGGTGTGCGCTGCCTCCGCGAGGGCGGAACGCCTTGGGTCTATCGATGAATGGAGTTGGCGCCGGCTTGGCTACGGGCAGTAATAGCGATGCACGCCCCACCCGTACGAGCGGTAGTTCCCGCAGTACGGTCCATATTGGCCAAGTCCAAAGAATGGGACAAAGAAGTCGTCTAGGTCGTCACCGCCATGGAAGCGACCAAAATGGCGCCTTCCGTAGAAGCGATGATCGCCATTGAAGCGGTGACGCATGCCGAAGCCGCGATGCATGGCGAAGCTACCATTGCTCCTGTTGAACGAATGGTCGCCGAAGCTGCGGCCGCCACCGAAGCCGCCATGATTCCTGAAGTCGCCACGGCTCCTGATGAATGTGGCGCCGCCATCACCGCCGCCACCAGCGATCGACGCCGTTGCCGAGCCGGTCGCCAGCAGGGCGCCCAGGGCGATCGTTGCCAGCATTGTCGTTGAGTTTCTCATAACACGCACTCCTTCGAGCAGACGGCTGCTCACCGTAGCGATGCGGGTGCGGTCGAACTTGGAGACGCGACCCTTCAGCATCGCAGAGCTGGCGTTTCGGGATTCTGCCGTCATGCCGGTCGCGATGGGGCTACCGCCGACGGTTCTCGATCCGCTTGGATTCGAGATGGGCATTTGGCCGGCAAATGATAATTGGCGATGCCCGGAAGAAGGTATTTGGATTTTACGAAGACTGTCCCGCCGCTCAATTTCCTTCGGTCGCGGCCTCAGGCCGCGTCGCGGGGTGCGGCGCCCTTCGGGCGCTGACCATCACGATGTCGCGACAAGGCCTTCTCGCCCGGCGTGCGTTTATTGATTGCCTGGCTTTCGGCACATATGTGCAAGGGGTTGGCATCAGGGCGAACAGCCTGTCCATGAAGTCGGAGATTGGCCGGCGTTTTGACTATCGCGAGTATTCGGAGTGGCTCCTTTCCAGCTCACTGAACTGACCGCCTTCGTGGCAGTCGCGGAACATCTCAGCTTCACCAAAGCGGCGGCTGAGGTCGGGATCGCCCTGCCCACCATGAGCCAGACCATCCGGTCGCTCGAGGATCGGCTCGGCGTTCGGCTGTTCAATCGCACCACGCGTAGCGTCGCCATGACGGAGGCCGGGGTTCGCCTTCTGGCTGAAGTACAGCCGATCCTCCAAGGCATCGATCACGCTCTCGAGAGCGTCAATTCGTTCCGCGACAAACCAATTGGGGCATTGCGCCTG
Organism: Mesorhizobium sp. P2_F5; assembly: GCF_056403715.1. Classification (NCBI taxonomy): domain Bacteria; kingdom Pseudomonadati; phylum Pseudomonadota; class Alphaproteobacteria; order Hyphomicrobiales; family Phyllobacteriaceae; genus Mesorhizobium; species Mesorhizobium sp. P2_F5. Next base: position 561,355 of record NZ_JBFUEY010000004.1, read on the forward strand.
GCTGTCTCGCGGCCGACCGCCGCGATACTGGCCCCCATGGTGCTCCCGCCGCTCATCCAGCCATTTCTCGCGGAATACCCTGCCATTCACCTTGAAATCCATGTCGATGACACGAACAACGACATTGTCAGCGGCAGGTTCGATGCCGGGATTCGTGTCGGGCACAAGATCGAGCGCGACATGACGATCTTGCGCATCGCGGACGAGTTCAGGATGCTTGCGGTCGCCGCTCCAAGTTATTTGGCGCGGCATTCGAGACCATCCCTTCCAAAAGATCTGCATGCCCACGACTGCATCCAATTCAGGTCGCCCTTAGATGGCTCCATACATCCCTGGGTCTTCACCCAGGGCGATCAGCACACCGAGATTGCCGTCGAAGGCTCGCTCATTGTCAATGATCTTGACATGCTGCTGGCCACAACTCTCGAAGGAGTCGGTATCGGCTACCTCCCGGAGCCGATCGTCGCGAGGCATCTTGCGCGAGGCCGCCTGCTGACCTTGCTGGAGGGCTGGAGTCACACGCTGCCTGGCGTTTTCCTTTATCATCCCAGCCGTCGTCAAACGCCCATGCCGCTTCAGGTCTTTCTCAGATTCATCGAGAAATGGCGCAAGAGCGCCTTGGCGGCTCATCGCTCTCGTGAAACCGGCGGCCAAGGTCGCCAAGCGGCAGAATAGCCCATTCTCGCGCGGCAAGAACGGCTCGATGAGATGGAGTAGGATCGCGCGGGCCGCCGGCACATTTCGGCCAGGGCGTCTATCGCTATCCGCCTTCGCCTTCCTCACTTATGATTGACCAGCCAAAAAGGTGGGAAGCGCAGCGAAAGCCTCTATATCGATAGCCATGGATGCATCGAACGAACACGCGCAGAACGACGAGCTTCTCCAAGATATCCAGCGCCTGTCCTTCGAGTATTTTCTCAACGAGGCCAATCCTGCCAACGGCCTGGTCGCCGACCGCAACACTTCAGCGTCGCCTGCCAGCATAGCCGCCGTCGGGCTCGCTCTGTCTTCTTATCCCGTCGGTGTCGAACGCGGCTTCATGACGCGCGCCGCCGCAATCGAGCGGACGCTAGCTACCCTGCGCTTCTTCTGGAACGCACCGCACGGTCCGGAGCCCGATGCCACCGGCTACAAAGGCTTCTACTATCATTTCCTCGACATGCAGACCGGCGGCCGTGTCTGGAACTGCGAGCTATCCACGGTCGATACCGCACTTCTGCTGGCCGGCGTACTGGCCGCCGGCGCCTATTTCGACGAAGACGATGAACCCGAACTGGAAATCCGCCGGCTCGCCGATGCACTCTACCGCCGCGCCGACTGGCGCTGGGCACAAAATGGCGGTGCCACCGTCACCCATGGCTGGCGGCCTGAAAAAGGCTTCCTGCGCTATCGCTGGGAAGGATTTGACGAAGCGCTGATCCTGTACGTGCTTGGTTTGGGATCGCCGACCCACTCGCTGCCGCCCGAGAGCTACGCAGCCTGGCTGTCCACCTACAAGTGGAAGACAATCTACGGCCGTGAGATGATCTATGCCGGTCCGCTTTTCATCCACCAGTTCTCGCATATCTGGATCGACTTTCGCGGCATCCGCGATGCCTTCATGCATGACCACGATAGCGACTATTTCCAGAACAGCCGCCAGGCGACCTACCTGCAGCGCGACTACGCCATCCGCAATCCGAAGGGATTCAACGGCTACGGCGAGAATTGCTGGGGCCTCACCGCCAGCGACGGCCCGGGCCCGACCAAGCGCGAAATGAGGCTCGATGGCCGCCGCTTCTTCGGCTACCTCGCGCGCGGCGCGCCTTTCGGCCCGGATGACGGCACGCTGTCGCCCTGGGCGGCGATCGCCTCATTGCCCTTTGCGCCGGAAATCGTGCTGCCGGCGCTGCGCCATTTCCACGACATGGACCTGCACGACGGCAACCCCTACGGCTTCACCGCAAGCTTCAATCCGACGATCGCCGCCGCTGACGGCCGCGCCTGCGGCTGGGTCTCGCCGGACCATGTCGGCATCAACCAGGGTCCGATCGCCCTGATGATCGAGAATTACCGGTCGGACTTCCTGTGGCGGCTGATGCGCCGTGTGCCGGCCATCGCTACAGGTCTGCGCCAAGCTGGCTTTTCCGGCGGTTGGCTGTAGCGGCGGCGATCCATCGCGCATGGCCGTCAAGGCATCAGCACGACCTTGTCGATCCGACTGCATCATCCGGCCACGGCAGGCCGAACGCGCCCCTTCACGCAAATGAAAAAGGGCGGCGCAAGCGCCGCCCTTCGAAGATGCTTTCCCTTGGGAGGATAGGCTCAGGCCGCCTGGGCTTCGCCGGCAATCGCGTCGGCCTGACGCGCTGCCTTGAGCACGCGGGCCCACCAGGCAACGTCGTTGACCAGGGCTGCGGCTGCCTGGTTCAGATGCTCGATCTCCTCAAGCTTCTTCTCGCCCTGGCGTACGGCAAGGAAATCGCCCCAGGCGATGTGAACGGCGGACTTGACCGGCGCCATCTGCAGCTCGACGGCGGCAAGGCGCAGATGTTCGACAGCGCGCGAGCCGCCGACGCTGCCATAACCGACGAAACCGGCCGGCTTCTTGTTCCATTCATTGGCGGCGTAATCGATAGCGTTCTTCAGCACGGCCGTCGGGCCATGATTGTACTCGGCGGCGGTGAAGATGAAGCCGTCGAATTCGGCGACCTTCTTCTGCCAGCGTTTCGCAACTTCATTCTGCGACGGCGCCCAGGCGGACGAGGCAACCTCGTCGAAGAAGGGCAGCGGCCAGTCGCGCAGGTCGACGATCTCGACATCGATGTCGGCATGCGTCTTGGCGATCTTGGCGATCCACTGTGCGGGTACGTCGGCGAAACGCGCGGCGCGTGTCGAACCGACAACAATGGCGATTTTGGGCTTGGACATGGGGCTCTCCATATATGTAAAAGCTGGTATCGTTTGGATACCGGCGCTATATGAGATACTGTCAAACCACTGCGCAAGGAGGCACCGTTTTGTTACTGAGGCACCCGCACAACACCGAAGACTGCCGCGCCGTCTCGGAAATCCTGCAGCGCGTCGGCGACAAATGGACCGTCCTGGTCGTCGGCAAGCTCGGCGCCGGACCACTGCGTTTCAATGAATTGCGCGCGGCCGTCGGCGGCATTTCACAGAAGATGCTGACCACCACTTTGCGTGGTCTGGAGCGTGACGGCTTCGTCACCCGGACCGTGTTTCCGACCATCCCGCCGCGCGTCGATTATGAGCTGACCGAGCTCGGCCATGAGCTGCTGATCCCGGTCAGCGCGCTCGGCGAATGGGCGCGCAGGAACACCGTGCGCGTCCAGGCGGCGCGCGAGAAATTCGATGGCGTGCACGCCTGAGACCCTTGCTGCGCAAGGGCTTTGCCCTCGAAGACACGCGGTTCAGGTTCAACTGAGCCGCCTTGCATCCTCGGCCACGTCGTCGCGATCCAGCAGCCGGGTCTCGTTTGCCGGCGCATCATCACTTTGAGTCCAATAAGCGTCTTCTGCTGAGAGGCCTTCAGGCCTTTGACGCAGGGTTGATGCAACACATCGTGCCGCAGGTGTCGGCCCTCGCGGTCCGCTGGTCGCCGACTGTCCGGTCGTGCTTGCAGGCGACGCTCGGAAGCTCTTTCCTGATCTCGGTATAGGCGGTCGTGCCAAGCAGGCAGATCACCGCGACAACGGCCGCCACGAGCCAGCCGTTCAGCATATGTTGACGCATTGTCTTCCTCCGCCGTCCGCAGAATCGGAGACGAAGGCAACCATTGGATGTCGCGCAGCGCATCGCCCGCGCGGGAGATGTTACAAACTCGCAAGCTTGGCAGAATCGACGACGTCAGCTTTCCGCTGGCACTGGCTTTGGCTTGCCGTCGCTATCCAGCGCCACCATGACGAAATCGGCATGGGTGACCTTCTCCATCAGATCGGAGAGGTAGCGCTGCGCCCAGGCTTCGACCTTCAGCGTCATCGAGGTGCGGCCGACACGCTCGACATGGGTGTAGATGCACAGCGTGTCGCCGATCTTCATCGCCTTGGCGAAGGACATTTCCTTGACCGCCGCCGTCACCACGCGGCCCTTGGCGCGCTCCGCGGCGCGGATACCGCAGGCCAAGTCCATCTGCGCCATCACCCAGCCGCCAAAGATATCGCCGGCTGCATTGGCATCGGCCGGCATGGCGAGCGTACGCAAGGTCAGATCGCCGATCGGCCGGCCGTCAGCGTAGTGCACCATGCCGTTGCCCCCTTGAGATCGATTACCCTCGATCCCGTAGCGTCATGGCGCTGACAGGTCAACGCGATGCGCGAGGCCGGCTGCGCGCGATGTCGTTTCCTTGGTGACATTTCAGAACCACGCGCCTTCCAGTCGCTTTTTTCACAAGCCATGCCGGAAGCCGCAGGGACGCGGCCAAGCCGTCGCGGATAGGCTGCGGCCAGTTTTCCGGAGCCGTCCAAATTCACATGCAGACCTATGACTTCATCATCGTCGGCTCCGGCTCGGCCGGCTCGGTTCTTGCCGACAAATTGTCGGCTTCCGGCCGTTACTCCGTGCTGGTGCTGGAAGCCGGCGGAACCGACCGCCGCTTTTACGTCCAGATGCCGCTCGGCTACGGCAAGACCTTCTTCGACCCTGCGGTCAACTGGAACTACAAGCCCGAGCCGGACCCCGGCCTCGGCGGCAATGTCGACCACTGGCCGCGCGGCAAGCTGCTCGGCGGCTCCAGCTCGATCAACGCCATGGTCTGGATCAGGGGTGCGCGCGAGGATTTTGACGACTGGCGCGATGCCGGCAATCCCGGTTGGGGCTACGACGATCTGCTGCCGGCCTTCAAGGCGCTCGAGGACAATGAGGCCGGCGCCGACAGATGGCGCGGCACCGGCGGGCCGCTGCACATCACCGACACGACGAACGCCGTCCACCCGCTGACGAGGCGCTATCTCGCCGCCGGCCAGCAGGCCGGCCTACCGCTCAACCCCGACTTCAACGGCGCTGCCCAGGAGGGTGTCGGCGTCTATCAGATCTCGACCAAGGGTGGACGCCGCATGTCGGCAGCGCGCGCCTTCCTGCGCCCGGCGATGAAGCGAGGCAATGTCCGCGTCGAGACGAATGCGCTGGCGAGCAAGATTCTGTTCGAAGGCAAGCGCGCCGTTGGCATCGAGTACCTGCAGAACGGCGAGACGAAGACGGCGCGCGCCGGCCGCGAAGTCATCCTGTCCGCCGGCTCGATCAACTCGCCGCAGTTGCTGCAGCTATCCGGCATCGGCCCCTCGGCACTGCTCAAGGGGCTCGGCATCCCGGTCGTCGACGCCAACGAAAATGTCGGCGCGCATCTGCAGGACCATGTCGGCATCAACTATACCTTCAAGGGCAAGGTGCCGACGCTCAACCAGATTCTGCGCCCCTGGTGGGGCAAGCTGCTGGTCGGCATGCAATACATCCTGACCCGCTCCGGCCCGCTATCGCTGTCGATGAACCATGGCGGCGGTTTCTTCCGCACCGATCCGGCATTCTCGCGCCCCAACATGCAGCTCTATTTCCAGGCCTTCTCGACGGTCATCCCGAAGAGCGGCGAGCGGCCGATCCTGACGCCCGATCCGTGGCCGGGCTTCTCCATCGGCCTGTCCAACTGCCGCCCGTCGAGTCGCGGAGAGATCATGATCCGCTCCAGCAATCCGCTGGACTATCCCAAGATCGTCGCCAACGCCTATTCCACCAATGCCGATGTCGACGAAATGCTGGCGGCGGTGAAATTCGTGCGCAAGATCGCCTCTATGCCCGCCATGGCCGAAATCATCGCCGAAGAAGTCCTGCCGGGGCCATCGATCCAATCGGATGCCGACCTGATCACGGATTTCAGGAAACGCTCGGGCACCGTCTATCACCCGGTCTCGACCTGCCGCATGGGCCCCGATGCCGAGCAGGCGGTCGTCGACCCGCGCCTGAAAGTGCACGGGCTCGACGGCCTGCGCGTCATCGACGCCTCGATCTTTCCCGCCAACATCACCGGCAACACCAACGCCGCCTCCGTCATGACCGGATGGAAGGGCGCCGAACTGGTTCTGGAGGACCAAAAATGAAGATCACCGACGTCAAGACCTGGGTTGTCGGCAATCCGCCGCCCGGCATCGGCGGCAAATATTTCATCTTCGTCAAACTGACCACCGATGGCGGCGTCGTCGGCTATGGCGAGGCCTACAACGCTACCTTCTCGGCTCACATCACCGCCAAGCTCGTCGAAGACATGGCCGAGCGTTATCTGATCGGCCACGATCCACACGACATCGAGAACTTCTTCCGCCGCGCATATTCCTCCGGCTTCACCCAGCGCCCCGATGTGACCGGCATGGGCTGTTTCTCGGCGCTGGAAATGGCCTGCTGGGACATTGTCGGCAAGGAGGCCAACAAGCCGGTCTACAAACTGCTCGGCGGCCAGGTGCATGAGACGCTGCGCTCCTACACCTATCTCTATCCGCACACCGGCAGCGTCCATTCCGAAGACGCACCGGACGGCAGGAACGTCTACAACGACCCTGAAATGGCGGCGGCCTGCGCGCTCGAATATGTCGAGCAGGGTTTTAACGCCGTCAAGCTCGATCCGGCCGGTCCCTACACCGCCTTTGACGGCCACCAGCCGCGCCTCGTCGACATCGATGTCTCCGCCCGCATGATCAAGGCGATCCGCGAAGCTGTCGGCACCCGCGCCGATATATTGTTCGGTACGCATGGCCAGTTCACCGCGTCGGGTGCGCTGCGCATGGCGCGCGCCATCGAGCCCTATGATCCCTTGTGGTTCGAGGAGCCGGTGCCGCCTGATATGCCGGAAGTGATGGCGCAGGTGGCCCGCGGCACGTCGATCCCGATCGCTACCGGCGAGCGGCTGACGACCAAATTCGAATTCGCTCGCGTCATCGAAAACCGCGCCGCCACCATCCTGCAGCCGGACCTCGGCCGTTCCGGCGGCATTCTCGAAACCAAGAAGATCGCGGCGATGGCCGAGGCCTACCACATCCAGATCGCGCCGCACTGCTATTGCGGGCCGATCGTCGGTGCGGCCAACATCCAGCTGGCGGTGACGCTGCCCAACTTCCTCATTCTGGAATCGCTGAAGCAGTGGGACGGTTTCCACGCCACGCTGCTCAAGAAGAAGATCGAGTGGCAGGACGGCAACGTCATCCCATCGAAGGAGCCAGGCCTCGGCGTCGAGCTCAACGAGGCCGTCTGCGACGCGCATCCCTACACCGGCAAGGACCTGCATCTGCAGATGATGCAGACGCCGCTGATGCCGTGAGCGAGCGCTACGCCTTCATCGGCCTCGGCCATCTCGGCGGCAACCTTGCCGCCAGCCTGCTGCGCAACGGTTTTGCCGTCACCGTCTTCGACCGTGACCCCACGGCCGTCGAGCGCCTCGTGGCGCTCGGCGCCACCGCCGCGAGCAGTCCTGCCGAAGCGGCTGCGCGGTCCGGCAACGCCATCACGTGCCTGCCCTCGCCAAAGGTCAGCGAGGCGATACTGGCCGGCTCCGGCGGATTGCTCGAGGGCCTGCCCAAGGGCGGCACCTGGATCGAGATGTCGACCAATGGCCGCGAGGAGATTCTGCGCCTCGCCGCCCTCGCCTCGGCCAAAGGCATCGAGACGCTTGAGTGCCCGGTCACCGGTGGCGTGCATCTGGCGGCGGTCGGCAAAATCACCGCGCTGGTCGGCGGTAACGCCGCGCTCTACGAACGGCACCGCCCGGCCATGGAGGCTATGTGCTCAAAATCGTTTCTAATGGGGCCGGTCGGCTCGGCGGCGGTGATCAAGGTGATCACCAACATGCTGGCCTTCATCCACCTGGTCGCCGCCGGCGAGGCGCTGATGCTTGCCAAACAGGGTGGGCTCGATCTCGCCCAGTCCTACCACGCCATCGTTGCCTCTTCCGGCAACAGCTTCGTCCACGAGACCGAAAGCCAGCTCATTCTCAACGGCTCCTACGACATCGGCTTCACCATGGACCTGGCCTTGAAGGACCTCGGCTTCGCGCTCACCATGGCCGAGCAATCCGGCGTGCCGCTCGACCTCGCCACGCGCGTCAACGCGATTTTTGAGCAGGGCAAGGAAGCCTATGGCGGCGGCGCCTGGTCGACCCAGATCGTCAAATTGCTCGAGGACGCCGTCGGCACCGACCTGCGCGCGCCCGGTTTCCCGGCCAAACTTGAGACTTGGCCGGAAAATATTTAGCCAATGTCTTCAGCGGCTTAGCCCAGCCTTCAGAATCAGCGCCTAAGGCACTTGATTCAGTATCTCAGCGTCAGCGCGCCCGGCAGGATCTCGAAGGTCGCGGGAATACGCCCCGGCGACTCGCCATCTATGTCGACCAACGCGCCGTTCTTCTCGGCATCGCCGAGCGGTTCGACCACCACTTTCCTGCCGCGCAATATGGTGATGGCCGGATGATTGCGATGCCGTCCGCCATAGAGCAGGCGGATGTCCCAGATTAGCTTGAGCTTGCCTGCCGCGCGCAGGATGACGATGTCGAACTGGCCGTCGGCGAGCTCGGCATCCGGCGCGATCATCATGCCGCCGCCGAAGAATTTGCCGTTGGCCACCGCCACCAGCGCCATGCGCGCCTCGACCGGTGCGCCGTCATCGACGGTGATCCGGACGTCCTGGAAACGGTAGCGGATGAACTCGACCACGGTGCGCCACAGGAACAGCGCCTTGGCCGACATCTTGCCCTTGCGCTTGTCGGCATTGACCGCACGGTCGGTGGCGCCGGACAGGCCGAGGCTGGCGATGTTGATGAAGTGGCGGCTGGCCAGCGCACCATGATCGTCGATGTAGCAGATGCGCCCCGCATCCACCTTGCGCGCCTTCGCCTCGGCGATCCGCTTCAGCACCGCATCCACCTCTTTCGGCAGGCCGAGCCCGCGGGCAAAGTCGATGCCGGTGCCGCAAGGCAGCAAGCCAAGCTCGGTTGTCCGGCCACTCTCGTCGAATGCCTGCAACAAGCCGTCCGCCACCTCGCTGGCGGTGCCGTCGCCTCCGGCGGCGATCACCAGCTCGAAACCGCTGGCCGCGAGGTCGAGCGCCAAACGTTCGGCGTCACCCTCGGCCTGCGTCTCGCGCAGTTCGAAATCGCCGAAATGGATTTTCAGCGAAGCAGCGACCTCCGGCCAATGCCGTTTCAGCCGGCCGCCGCCGGCAATCGGATTGAGCACCACCCCGACTTTCAACAACGCCTCCCCAAAAGGACGGCGGGACGTGGTGGCCGCAAAGTCCTTTGCCGGCATTGAAACCCGTGCAGACCGCCGGAGCAAGGGGCGCAGCCGATTGGAGTGTCAAAAAGCGGGGAAGGCTGTCTAAAGCAGCAGCCGCAAGAATTTCGAGGTTCGTGGCAAACGATCCCCGATAATCCCGTTATCCACAGGCTCGCGCCCATTCCCCAAAACCCTTACCCGGCGTAAGTTTAACCCATCTCAGGCGGCTACCGATCGCCACGCCGAAAGGCAAAGCGAAAAGGCGGATTTCCTGAGGCCCGTACGGCCCGAAGTGAGAGCAGGCTTGCCTGTTCGAGGGACGGATGCCGAGACCTACGGGGCCGCGGAAAGCGTGCGAACGCCAACGGCGGACCGATGCTGCCATGAAGGACGGCAAAAACCTTCGATGGCGCGCTGAGCGAAGCTCGCAAGGGTGGAGAACGGCGTGGTCTGGAACGGGCACTGCCCTCGGGTGGTGACTGGCAGGACCGTCAAAATCAAGGCCGGCATGGCGCGACGACTTTACGGAAGTTGCTGCCGCGACCGTGTCCTGATCTGACAGGGAGGCGCTGGGAGAAATCCCGGCGCCGACTGTCTTTTGGGCCTCCGCCACACACCTTTCCAGCCGGGGCTGCAACCCTCGGTAAAATCGGCTAGCGTCCGGTGTCGTTTGAAGGGGGATACTTCATGACGCTGATCCGGAAGCCGGCCGCCACCTGCATTCCGCACCGACGCTGCTGTCCTGCCTCGGCCTGACCGGCCATGATCCTGCTCCGCTGGCTGAAGCGCATCGTCAGGACCATCCTCTGGCTGGTCGTCATTGTCGTGCTGGTCCCGATCGCCGGCCTCGCCTACGGCTTTCTGACCACGTCGCCGGAACCGCTTGCCGGTGTTGCCGGCGGCGCTCCACCCAAGGCGCTGGCCGACAAGGTCCGCGCCGAGATTGCGGGCTACCAGCGGCCGGAAATATCAACGTTCCTTGCCTACCCCGAATGGGCGACCGTCCTTGCCGCCCGAGACTATGCCGGCTTCGTCGCCAAGGATCAGCCCAGCGGCTTCCCCTATTGGTCCTATATCGGCGGCTACTGGCAGGACCACGCCGCCATCCTGCGCGCCAGTTCCGCTGAGACATTCAACTATGACGACCAGCTGATGCCGCTCATCACCGGCACCGCCTACACGCTCGGCTACGGCCTGCAGTGGGCCTATGAGAACACGGTCGGCCGCATCACCGAGGCCACCGCTGGCAAGCGCACCGCCACCGACATCTACCAGGCCAAAGCGGCGGCCGACTATGCCGGCTTTCTCGGTCAGTCATCATGGTACCAATTCCATTACGCCGAAAAGCGCGCCGAACTGTTTGCCGTGCAGCCCTCACCCGGCGATGGAGCGGTGCGTAGCGGCGAGCGCAAGCTCGCCTTCGGCTTCGCCGACACGGTCAAGCAGGGCTCCGCGTGGCTGGTCGGCGAACTCGGCACGCCCTCCGACCCGGCCTCGCTCGACATCCATGTCTGGGCCAAGGGTCCGGTCGGCGAAGCGACGCGTGAAGAAGCCGATACTTTGCTGGAGCGCGACTTCGCCGCTGACGGTACCATCTTCATCACCAGGCGCGGTCAGCCGTTCACCGACATGATCCCCCGGCTGATCGACAAAGGCGTGTCCTTTGTCGAGATCGGCGGCAATGACCAAATCATGATCACCATGCTGTCGGCGGCCGAGCTTGCGCCGCCCGAAGGCGCCCGCGCGCTGTTCAGCCAGCCGATCCCGGTCGATCCGGCCAACCGCCGCACCGGGCTGATCGTCGCCGTGCGCAAGCTGCACCTTGTGCTGCCGGCGTTGCTGAAGGCCGGCGCCAGGCTGGAGCACGTCTACGACTACTGAAGCCGCGACGGCCGCACTGCGACGAGGCCGGCCTCCACGCCGGCCTACTGCTTTGGCCCGATGCCCGGGATCAAATTGAGGACGGAGTTTATGTATTCCGGCCGTACAGCGCCGCTGATGAGCGTGAAGGTGGCGAGCATGATGCTGGCCAGGGCTCCGTCATGCCAAGGCCTGAAGGCCAGCGCGTCGACGGCATAAGCCCAGAAGGGGAAAGCGAGCATCGACATGACGATGTTGGCGCCGGGAGCCTCCGCATTGTCGGCGGCATCGCTCACCGATTTCAGGTACACCGGCGTCATTGCCAGCGCGATGAACAGCACGGCCCATGAAATGGTCCAGACGCTGATGCCGGCCATTTCAATCTTGTAGATGGCTGCCTGCACCTGGCCCGGAATATCCGTGGATTCTGCGGCCACCGCATCGGTCAACGCCTTGGCGGCTGGCTTCTCGACCGCATTGACGAGGATCGAATTGACGAAGATGAAGAACGCCACGACCTCGGCGGGCACATATTTCGCCACCCGGTCGAGATAACCATCGCCGTCTTTCGAGTCTGTTTCGCCCTGACCGTTCTGCCCGCCTTCGTCGTCTGCAACGCCCTCAAGATTGCCTTTCGACACCACCGCGGATCGGACAACTCTTCCCATGATAACCCCCTCCGATACTGTTGTATCACCCCATCAGTATTGTAGTAGAAAACCGCGCCAAGAAACAGTTGTCGTAGCCGTAGCCGGTAAGATTATTTTAGACTTCTTACAGAAAATACACCATGGCCGACGCCCTATCTAATCCCGGGCGTTTCGAAATCCACCTATAGTGAGCCGTTCCCGAAAACGCATCGCCTGGCTCACTGTGCGATCGTGGCCAAAATCCCGCCTTGTTCGCGCGCGATGGAAGGGGTGGCTGCCGGGGGGCAATCCGAAGGACAAGACCGTGATCAAGACCGCCCTTGTCGCCATGACCATCGTCGGCTGCGACTGCGACGCCAAGCTTTGCGAATATATCGGCGAGACGCCGGCGAAGTGGACGACCATCGCCGACTGCGAAGCGGCGATGAAAAGCCAGATGCTGCACCAGAAGAACTTCGATTATCCGCTGGTCTCCGGCATCTGCCGCACCAAGGGTTCGGCGTCCTCTTCGCAGCTGGCGGCGACCGCATCCCGCCCGGAACTGAAGCCGGCCAGCCGGAGCGTTCAATCTGAAAGCCCGTTGCCGCCGGAACTGAGCCATCGGCCGAGCGTTCCCATCGGCTCGCCGACGACGGCCGTGGAAGCAGCAGCAGCCCGGCCCGTCGCCTACGAGCAAGTGGTCGATGGCGGAACCGGCGTGCTCTACCGCACCAAGAACGGCTATGCCGTGGTCAAGACCGACCTTGGCCGTGCCGCATCGGCAACGGTCGGCATAGCCAAGCGATCCGCGAACTGGCTGGCAGGGCTGGTGCCGAGCGGGCTGTGAGCGGACGCCCGCCCGTGTCGCACCGCGGTTGAAAACCCTTGCTAGATGCTTGATGGTACCCGGCATCAAAGTGGAGGATCGCCATCCCATGAAGCATGCAATTCGCGTTATGCTGTCCCTGATATTGGTGTCTGCTCCGATAGCCGCCGGAGCGCAAAACTCCAGCCAGGGCGACGACAAGGTCGTCAACGTCGCCAGGGACGATCCGGATATGACGGCGGCCATTGCCCAGGCGCGCGCCAGCCTCGATGAATTCCTGTCCTTGTCGGAAGCACCACCAGCCGGAACCACCGATTACAAATTGAAGGTCGAGGTCAAGAACGGGGACACTTCGGAGCATTTCTGGATCATCCCCTTCCACAAGACCGCGAACGGGTTTGTGGGAACATTGGCGAATGAGCCGCAGGCTGTGCACAACGTGACTGCCGGCCAGGAGCTCGAATTCACCCGGGACGATATTTCCGACTGGGGCTACACCAGGAATGGTCGTCAAGTCGGCAGCTTCACCGTCTGCGTGCTGTTCAAGACGATATCGAAGGAAGAAGCCGACTATTATCGCCAGAATTACGGTTTCGACTGCTGACGCGCGTCAGCCTGGCTGAACCTCGCCATCCGTCGCGCCGATCTTGCGCACCAGCGCCGCCGTCGCCAGGATCGCGCCCATATCGGCGATCATCGGCGCAATATGGCTGGTGTAGTCGAGCGGCACGGAAATGGCGGGCAATTCGAAAAAGTTCTTCGGCTGCGGCAAAAGCAGGAAACCGTCGCTGCCGTTGAGCGCCACCCGCGCCGGATCATCGCGCCAAGTCTCATTCAGCCATTTCAGCGCCTGCGCCAGCCGGCCGCTCACCAGCGGTTGGGCGGCGGCGACATTGTCGGTACGGAATTCATAGTCGCCATCGAGCAGCGGATCACCGCTCGACAGCTCCTGCATCTTGCCGGCGAAGATGCCACGGAAGAAACCGACGACCGCATTGCTACGCCGCGTCGCCACCAATGTGCCGGGGAATGGCGCGATCGTCTCGAAGGCGACGATGACGCCCTTGAAGACCGTCGACGAGCCTTTGCCCGAGCCTTGGCGCAACTCCGCCTCGTAAAGCTCGAAGGGAAACTCCTCGTAGCGGCCTGACACGATGTCATCGAAGCTCTGCCGGTTGAAGGCGCCGACCACGGCGCGCGGCAGCCGGTCGAAGGAATTCGGCGTCACGCTGTGCTGATAACGCACATCCCTGATGAAGCCGAAGATGATCGGCAGCAGCGTATCGCGAAACGATTGCTGCAGCCGCGTCGCCGGCCTCATCGCCTGGAAATAGAGCAGCAGCGCCGCGAAGAAACCGCCGACATAGAGGAACACATGCGGCGTCGAGAACCACTGCTCGTTCAAGTCGGCGACCTTGTTGAACAGCCAGGCCACCAGCGCGACGAAGACCAGCAGCAGCCCCAGAAACACCGGCACCCGCCAGCGCACCTGCCGGTAGGCCGAGGCGCGTCCGGCCTCATAGGCTTCGATGTTTTTTCTGATGCCGGCGACCACCGTTTCATCAGGCATGAACTCCGCTGCTTCCATCGCCCCCTCGCAAGCTTGACTGTGTTCATGATAGTCGCTTTTGCGGGAAAGTCGTCAATCGCCGAAGATCGCCTTCAGTCGTCCCTCCACCTTGCCCTTCATCCGGCCTGCCAGCGCCTCGACCGGAACCAGCCGCTCATGCCCGCCGGCGCGCAGCCGCATGAAGGGATGCATCCGATAGCCGGCGATGGCGCCGCGCTTGCCGAGATCGGAACTGACATCGACGACGAAAATGCCACCGATGCGGCCGGGCCATGGCTGGCGCGCCAAGGCGGTACCGAGGAAGTCGCCGAGCCCATAGGCGACAAGCGTCTTGCCGACCCACTGCACTGGTTGCACGACATGGGCATGGTGTCCGGCGATCAGCCCGACGCCATACGAGGCCAGCAGCCTCGCCAGCGCCTGCGTCTGCGGCTGCGGAAAATGCCGGAACTCCCAGTCCCAGTGCGGCACGGCGCAGGTGAGATCGATGTTCTTGTCAGCCGCACCTTTTGGCCATGCCGCCGGATCGCCCTGCATCGACACACGCTCATTGAACAACGCAGCGTCGGCATTGCGCCACAGTGTGAAGGCGGCAAGGCCGATCGTCAGTGGCCCGGCCTTGACCTGCTCGACCGGTCCCTTCTTTGCGGTGCCGATGGTGCGGATGCCGAGCCGTTTCAGCGCAGCAATCGTCTCGTCGAAACCTGCGACGCCTTGGTCAAGCACATGGTTGTTAGCCAGCGACAGCACAAGTTTTTCGCGCGCGATGCCGACGGCGGCCAGCGCCTCGGCCAGAAACCGTTCGCTCATCGCATGGTGCGTGCCGAGCCGCGTGCCGAGCGCCACGCTCGGCCGCTCGACGATCGGACTTTCGCAATTGCCGATCACCAGATCGGCTGATCCCAGCAGCTTTGCGATCATTGGATCGCACTCCGGCGCACTGCGGTTGGCCACCGCCGAAATGTCGCCGACGAAAGCCAGCCGCACCTTCCGCGCCGGCGGCGGATCGATGATGGTTGTGGCCGCCATCGGCGCAAAGTCCTCGACATCGCCGCCGAGCGACGGCTTCAGGAAGCGCGGCAGCCATGACAGTTTGTAGGAAAGTGGATAGTTCGACACGCGACGCCCAATCGTTTGCCTTGTGTAGACGGTCTGCCCGTGAAGTGTCGACCGTCAGTCCTTGAAACACTGCCGCCGGCAGACACGGCGCCAAATGCGTGTAATGTCCGCGCAATGGTATCGTGGAGGAATGAGATGACACGCGTAGCATGCCTGTTGGCCCTCCTTCTGTTGCTGCCGCTGTCTGCCGCATCCGCAGCAGTGCCTGAAGCGGCGACCGCCTTGTTCGAGGCCAGGACCGTGGCCGAGCGCAACGCCGCCCTCACCACGCTCGAGGCTGCGGCACCAGCCGATCCGGCAGTGGCCTATGCCGCCGGCGCCGGCGAATTCTTCACCGCGCTGGAAATCCTGGCCGGCGGCCTGCACCGCCACGGTTTCGACAGCCCCCAATCCTTCATGCTGCCGCTGATGCGGCTGCCGGTCCCCGACAATCCCAACCCCGAACCGCTGACCTATGAGCAGTTCCGCGCCATCCTGGTCGCCTTCCGCGACCAGCTGGAGAAATCCGCCGCCACGCTGGGCTCGGTGCCGGCCGACGCCGATATTGGCATGGTCATCGACCTCACCCATGTCGGCATCGACCTCAACGAGGACGGTGCCATCGCGCCGGACGAAAGCATGGCCGCCATCATGGCTTCGCTGTCGCGCGGCGGCATCGCGCCCGACGATACCGCGCCGGCGCTCGCCTTCCGCTTCGACCGCGCCGACGGTTACTGGCTGCAGGGCTATGCCGAATTCCTGATGGCGCAAGCCGACTTCTGGCTGGCGCATGATTTCAGGACCATGTTCGACGGCTCGTTCCACATGCTGTTCCCGCACGCCAAGCTGCCGCTGCAGGACATTCTCGTCCCATTGGACGGCGGCACCGGCGGCATGCTCGCCTCCGAATGGCGTATTGCCGACTTCATCTCGCTGGTGCACCTCGTCAACTGGCCGGTGATCGAGCCCGAGCGCCGGCAGGCGGCCCGCCGCCATCTGCTGGAGATGATCCGGCTGTCACGCGAGGACTGGAAGGCGATCCGCACTGAGACCGACAATGACCGCGAATGGCTGCCCGGCCCGCAGCAGAAGGGCGCCAACCCGCTGACCGGCCTCGAAGTCGGCGAAGAGCAGGTGCAGGCATGGCTCGCCGCCTTGACCGTGGCCGAGGATCTGCTCGAAGGTCGCGTGCTGCTGCCGCATTTCCGCATCGCCGACAAGGGCATCAACATGAAGCGCTTTTTCGACGAGCCGAAAAACTTCGACCTGGTTTTGTCGATCACCGGACCGGCCATTGCGCCCTATCTCGAGAGCGGCAAGATCCTGACCAGCGACGAGTTCGACGAGATCCAACGCCAGTTCGGCGGCGCCGGGTTTTTGACCTTTGCGCTGTGGTTCAATTGAGGGCAGTCGCAAGGGCACTCACACCACAGCTCCTGACACCCTTGTGTCAGCAGCCTCGGGGCGGGTGGGGCCCGTCACCACTGCACCCTTTCCATTTTGGCGGACTCTGCCCATATTCAGGGCATGGCCAAACTCCCCGGTAAAAAGACACCCTCGACGGTGGGTGATAACAGCGCTTCGCCGCCCAAGCGGCGCAGTCCGCTGACCGATTTCCTCGATGCCTCGGAGCCGTTGCACAAGGGCGGCTTCGCCGAGGCGCCGCAGGCCGACTTCACCGGCACGCCGCTGACCGGTTCGATTGCAGACTGGGCCGAGCAGATCGAGCAGGAAGCCGAGAAGGAAGGCCGCCTCGCCGGCAAAGGTGACGGCGGCAAATCGCCAAAGGCGGCGAAAAAAATCCCGGAGCGGTCCGCCGCGCCCGGCCGGAGTTCGCGCGGCACCTCGATGGGCGGCGCGGCCACAGCCCGTGAACGCACGGCAGCCGGCCTCAACCCGGTCGCCGGTCTCGACATCTCGCTGGAAGATGCGGAGACCATGGCCTCGGGCAGCGTCACCGCGACGGTCGCGGCGCTGTCGGCGCTGATCGAATCCGGCAATCCGCTGCACAAGGACGGCGTGCTGTGGACGCCGCACCGCCCTGCCCGCCCGGAGAAATCCGAAGGCGGCATCGCCATCAAGATGGTGTCGGACTTCGAGCCCGCCGGCGACCAGCCGACCGCCATCAAGGATCTGGTCGAGGGCGTCGACAACAACGACCGCACCCAGGTGCTGCTCGGCGTTACCGGCTCGGGAAAAACCTTCACCATGGCCAAGGTAATCGAGGAGACGCAGCGCCCTGCTTTGATCCTGGCGCCCAACAAGACGCTGGCAGCGCAGCTCTATTCCGAGTTCAAGAAATTCTTCCCCGACAACGCGGTGGAGTATTTCGTCTCCTATTACGACTACTACCAGCCGGAGGCCTACGTCCCGCGCACCGACACCTTTATCGAGAAGGAATCCTCGATCAACGAGCAGATCGACCGCATGCGCCATTCGGCGACGCGCTCGCTGCTCGAGCGCGACGACGTTATCATCGTCGCCTCGGTGTCCTGCATCTACGGTATCGGCTCGGTCGAGACCTATACGGCGATGACCTTCCAGATGCAGATCGGCGACCGGCTCGACCAGCGCGCGCTGCTCGCCGACCTCGTCGCCCAGCAGTACAAGCGCCAGGACATCAATTTCGTCCGCGGCTCGTTCCGCGTGCGCGGCGACACGATCGAGATCTTCCCGGCCCACCTTGAGGATCGCGCCTGGCGCATCTCGATGTTCGGCGACGAGATCGAGGCGATCACCGAGTTCGACCCGCTCACCGGCCAGAAGACCGGCGAGCTGAAGAGCGTCAAGATCTACGCCAACTCGCACTATGTGACGCCGCGCCCGACCTTGAATCAAGCCATCAAGTCGATCAAGGAAGAACTCAAGCAGCGCCTGCAAGAGCTTGAAAGGGCTGGCCGCCTGCTGGAGGCGCAGCGGCTGGAGCAGCGCACCCGCTTCGACCTGGAGATGCTGGAGGCGACCGGCTCCTGCGCCGGCATCGAGAACTATTCGCGCTATCTCACCGGCCGCCAGCCGGGCGATCCGCCGCCGACCCTGTTCGAATATATCCCTGACAACGCGCTGGTCTTCGTCGACGAAAGCCACGTCACCGTGCCGCAGATTGGCGGCATGTACCGCGGCGACTTTCGCCGCAAGGCGACGCTGGCCGAGTATGGATTCCGCCTGCCGTCCTGCATGGACAACCGTCCGCTGCGCTTCGAGGAATGGGACGCCATGCGCCCGCTTTCGGTCGCGGTCTCGGCGACGCCCGGCGGCTGGGAGATGGAGCAGTCCGGCGGCGTCTTCGCCGAGCAGGTCATCCGCCCGACCGGCCTGATCGACCCGCCGGTCGAAGTGCGTCCGGCCAAGAGCCAGGTCGACGACGTCGTCGGCGAAATCCGCGACACCACGGCCGCCGGCTACCGCACGCTGGTGACGGTGCTGACCAAGCGCATGGCCGAGGACCTGACCGAATATCTGCACGAGCAAGGCATCCGCGTCCGCTACATGCACTCCGACATCGACACGCTGGAGCGCATCGAGATCCTTAGGGATTTGCGCCTCGGCGCCTTCGACGTGCTGGTCGGCATCAACCTGTTGCGCGAAGGCCTCGACATTCCCGAATGCGGCTTCGTCGCCATTCTCGATGCCGACAAGGAAGGTTTCCTGCGCTCCGAGACATCGCTGATCCAGACCATCGGCCGCGCCGCCAGAAACGTCGACGGCAAGGTCATCCTCTATGCCGACCAGATCACCGGCTCGATGGAGCGGGCGATGGCCGAGACCAACCGCCGTCGCGAAAAGCAGATGGAGTGGAACGCCGCCAACGGCATCACGCCGGAATCAGTGAAGTCGCGCATCTCCGACATTCTGGATTCGGTCTACGAGAAGGACCATGTCCGCGCCGATATCTCGCAGTTCACCGACAGCGCCGGCGCCATGATGGGCAACAATCTCAAGGCCCATCTCGACGCCATGGAAAAGCAGATGCGCGACGCCGCTGCCAACCTCGACTTCGAGAAGGCCGCCCGCATCCGCGACGAGATCAAGCGCTTGCGCGAAATGGAACTGTCGATCTCGGAAGATCCGCTGGCCAAATATGCCGATATGGAAAGCCCGGTTTCGGGCCGCGAAAAGGGCAAGCACAACAAGGGCGTGGCCAAACATCGTACTTCGGAGGAACAGGAGCGTTTCCGCAAGCTCGACGCGGCCCGTGCCGCCGAAGAGGCGGCCAGGGCTGCCCGGTCCAACCTCTTCCGCAAACCGGCGCTCGACGAGATGGGCGCCGATGGCGCGGTGCCGGTGAAGAAGCCGCTGTTTGCCAAGCCGTCGATCGACGATATGGGCCCTGGCACCGACATGACGACGCCGTCCGGCGCGGTGTCGCGTTCGCTGTTCAAGAAACAGTCGGCGCAAGAAGCGCACGGCTCCGACTTCGGCATTCCGGGCGACGCCACCAAGCCGCTGTTCAAGAAGAACTCGCTCGACGAGATGACGGTACGGCGGACGGAAAAGCCGGTAGAGGGAAAAGTGCCGGCGAAGCCCCAGCCAATCTCCCCCCTTGTGGGGGAGATGTCCGGCAGGACAGAGGGGGGCGCGAAGGATCGCGGCGATTCCAGCAAACCAATCGTCCGTCAACGCGCCGGCATTGGTTCCTATGAGGAT